>NZ_CP018870.1:6846689-7585034 GCF_001941845.1 Streptomyces sp. TN58
CGACGGGCGGCGATCTTGGTGATCGCGCTCCCGACGCCGCCGGCACCCACAAGCAGAACACGCATGTCTTCGTCCCTTCTCGGCGAGGCGTGCGCCTCCAGGGGGCTGATGGAACCGGGCGCCCCGAGTTAAGGTCAATGGTGTTGGCATAAGACCGGCACGTCACGGAGGCGGGCGCGATGGCGAAGGACGTGGTCCCGGAGGAGGCCCGCAGGCGGCGCCGGCCGACCCGGCAGGGGACGGTGCTCTCGGAGCGGCTGATCGTCGAGACGGCGCTGCGGATGGTGCGCGAGCACGGCAGCGCGGGCCTGTCCGCCCGGCGGCTCGGGGCCGCACTGGGCGCGGACCCCAGCACCCTCTACCGGTACTTCGAGGGCATGGACGGCCTCACCCTGGCCATGGGCGAGGAGCTGATCGGCCGGGCCCTCGCCGGCTGGGCACCGACCGGCCGGTGGCGCGACGACCTGCGCGCCCTCGGACTGCGTATCCACGGCGCCTACCTCGCCCACCCGCAGGCCGCGCTGCTGACCGCGAGCCGGGTGACCGGCCGGCCGCGGGAGATCGCGGCCGACGAGGCGATCCTGGGCATCCTGCGCGGGGCGGGCTTCGGCGACGAGGACGCGGTGCGGATCTACCACGCCTACATCGACCAGAGCCTGGCGTTCGCCGCGCTCGACGCGGGCCCGCTCGCCCTGACGGCCGAGGCCCGCGAGTCGGACGAGGAGCGCTGGGAGTCGACGTACGCCCGGCTGCCGGCCGACGCGTACCCGAACATCGCGGCCACCGCCGGCCTGCTGGCCGCCCGTATGCCGCACAGCGCCTACCCGGTCGCCCTGGAGATGCTGCTGGAGACCGCCGAGCGGCAGCTGGCGGACTCCGGGGGCCGGGACGGGCCCCGGTCGGGCGTTAGCCGTGCGCCGGAGCGGGCAGACGCCGGGAGGAAGCGAACCCGGACCCGGACGGACCGTCCCGAGGAGGCACGATGAAGGCTTCGGCAGTGGCGTACAAGCCCGTGGGGCTGGCCCTGGGCGCCCTCGGGGGCGCGCTGGCCGGCGCCGCGTTCAAACAGCTGTGGAAGGGGCTCGGCCACGACGACGACGCCCCGAACGCCACCGACGAGGACCGGACGTGGCGGGAGATCCTCATCGCCGCGGTCCTCCAGGGCGCCGTCTTCGCCGTGGTCAAGGCGGCCATCGACCGGGGCGGCGCCGTGGCCGTCCGCCGCCTCACCGGCACCTGGCCCGACTGAGGGCCCCGATCGCCCGGCCGGTCCGCCGGCGGCGCGGTACGTTGGCGCTCATGACCGGACACCGGCACGCCGCCTGGCCGCCCGCCCCGATACGCACCGAGCGCCTCGTGCTGCGGGCCTCCGAGGCGCGCGACCGTGCGGCCTTCGTCGACCTGTTCGCGTCACCGGAGGTGGGCGTCTACGCCGGCGGCTCCCGCCCGCGTGACGAGCTGGAACGCACGGCCCCCGAAGTGCCCGGCCAACGGCCGGGCTTCTTCGTCGCCGAGCTCGACCGAGCGATGATCGGCATGATCACACTCGACCCGCGCGACGCCGGGCGACCCGGACACGTCCGCCCGGGCGGTGGGGAGACCGAGCTCGGCTACATGTTCCTGCCGCGGGCGTGGGGCCGCGGATACGCCGCCGAGGCCTGCACGGCGGCCCTCGACTGGCTCGCCGGGGTACGCCCCGGCGAGCCGGTCGTACTGTGCACCCAGAGCGCCAACGACCGCGCGATGCGCCTCGCGGCGAGGCTGGGCTTCACCGAGGTGGAGCGGTTCGAGGAGTTCGGCGCCGAGCAGTGGTTCGGCGTGCGCGAACTGCCCGCCTCCACCGGGGTCTGAGATCAGCCATATCAGTGGCGCGATATGCACCTTAATTGGATCACGACAACGTGCTTGGATAGCGCCTCCACGGTAATTCGTTTACCGCTTAACGGTTTTGGCGAACCGGCGGTAACTCCTCGAAGCGTCCGGGTTACGGAGAAGGGAGAACAATGCGGCGGGAAGGAATTGGGTCATCCGCCGGCTCGACTTCCACAAGATCCGTTATGTAGTGTTCCCGTTATTCACCGCCCAACGGGGGGCGGACGGCGACTCGGGGATTGGTCCGGACTATTTCCGGCGTGTGACGGCCCCGCAGAACCGGCAGACCACCGCCCCCGCCGCGCTCCCCATTGGGGGAATGCGTGTCCCGACACGGGGGATCAATCATCCGGTTCCAGCTTTTGGGGCCCTTGAGCATTGCGCACGGCCCCGAAACCGTCGTTCTCAAACCGTCCAAGCCGACCAGCCTCCTCGCCGCACTTCTGCTCCACCCCAACACCGTGGTCTCGACCGCCTACCTGCTGCGCGCCGTGTGGGACGAGGAACCGCCCGCCACGGCCCGCGCCGCACTGCAGACGTGCGTCCTGCGACTGCGCCGGCTGTTCGCCGAGTACGGCATATCCGCGACCACCATCGAGGCCGTGCCGGGCGGTTACCGGATGCGCAGCGACACCGGGACCCTCGATCTCGTCCGCTTCCGCACCCTCGCGGCACGGGCCGGAGCGGCTGCCGACCCGGGGGAGGAGCTCTACGGGCTGCGCGAGGCGCTTTCCCTCTGGCAGGGGCAGCCCCTCGCCAACGTCGCCTCCCGCATGCTCCAGCGCGACGCGGTGCCCGCCCTCGAACAGGAGCGGCTGCGGGTGCTGGAGCGGGTCTGCGACCTCGAACTCGCCGCGGGCAACTGCCATCAGGTCCTCGTCGACCTGTACGAGAGCGCACGCCGGCACCCGGTCCGCGAACGCTTCACCGAGCAGCTCGTCGAAGCGCTCTACCGCACCGGTCGGCAGGCCGAGGCGCTTGCCGAGTACCGCACGGTGCGCGACCGGCTGCGCGACGAACTCGGCATCGACCCCGGACCGGGACTGCGCCGCCTGGAACTCGCCATCCTGCGCGCCGAGGAGCTGGCGCCCGCCCCGCCGCGGCCGCCCGCGCGCACCGCGGCCGCGGCAGGAGCCCCCGCGCTGCCCCCCGGCGCGTCCGCCGGCCCGACGGCCCCGAGCCGACCGGGCCGGCCGGGCCGTGCGGTACCGCCCGTCCCGGCGTTCGCCGGGCGCGAGGCCGACCGCGGGGCCATGGCCGCCCGGCTCACCGCCGCCCGTGGACCGCGCCTGGTCGTGGTCTCCGGAGCGCCCGGCATCGGCAAGTCCGCGCTCGCCCGCCAGACCGCCCACGAGGTGCAGGAAGCTTTCCCCGGCGGCGTGTTCACCCTCCGGCTGGCCCGGCCGGACGGGACTGCGGTCGCCGTCGAGGAGGCGGCGCGGCTCCTGCCGGACGAGGCCCCCGGCCGCTGCCTGATCGTCCTGGACGGCGCGGCCGGCGCCTGGCAGGTGCTGCCGCTGCTGGCCGCCGCGGAGGACGCCGCCGTCCTCGTGACCAGCCGGCGCCAACTGGCCGCGGTCGTCGCCACGCACGGCGGCGCCGTGCACCGCCTCGACGTGCTCCGGCCCCCCGAGGCGTACGGGCTCCTCGCCGGGCTCGTCGGCCCGGAACGCATCGCGACGGAGCCCGCCGCGGCCCGCGAACTGGCCTGCGCCTGCGGGCACTTCCCGCTCGCCCTGCGGATCGCCGCAGGACGGCTGCTGACAAGGCCCGGCCTGTCCGTCGCGGACTGCGCGGCCTGGATCGCGGAGGATCCCCCCGCACGGCTGGCGCTCGCGGAGGACCCCGGGCTCTCCGTCCCCGAGGTGCTGGGGCAGGCGCTCGACGCGCTGGACCCCGAGCTGCGTGAGGCGTTCCTCCGGCTGGGCGCAGCCGGAGCCGCCGCGGACCCGTCGGCCGGGGAGAGCGAAACCGTACTCGAACAGCTCGTGGAGGCGGGTCTGTTGGAGGACGGCCCGCCCGGCCCCTACCGCCTCCACGACCTGCTCCGCAGCTACGCGCGTTGGCGCGTGCGCACGCGGGAGACGGCGGCCCCGGCCGCGCCGCGCTGACCCCGCAGGCAGACCCCGCACGGCCCGCTCCGCCCCGCACCCGTCGCCGTCCCGCACCGTCGCCGTCCCGCACCGTCGCCGTCCCGCACCCGTCGCCGTCCCGCACCCGTCTCCGTCCCGCCGCACGCCTCCCTGCTGTCGGCTCCCTCCCGTCCAGGCTCCCTCCCGTCCAGGCTCCCTCCCCGATCCCGCCCAGACCGCACCCAGGGGTGTTCCCATGGCCCACGCCAGCTACGAAGCCGTCGCCGAGACCCGTCCCCGGATCCGCCGCGACGTGCTGTTCACCGAGACGCCCGACGGCGTGCTGTTCCACAACGCGGACGGGGGCTTCCGCCTCACGGCCACGTCCGCCTACCGCTTCGCGACGCTGATCGTCCCCCACCTCACCGGCGAGCACTCCGTCGCCGACCTGTGCCGGGGCCTCGGCGAAGCGCAGCAGACGATGGTCGGCGAACTCGTCCGGACCCTGTACGAACGGGATTTCGCCCGGCCCGTCACCACCCCCGCCGGACCCGGGGCCGGCCAGGCGGCGCCCGATCCGGACGTGGCCCGCCGGTACGCCCCGCAGATCGCCTACGCCGACCACTACTCCGACGACGCCGAGGCACGCTTCCTGCGCTTCCGCCACACCCGGGTGGCCGTCCTGGGCGACGACGACATCGCCCGCTGGTGCGCGGCGAGCCTGATACGCAACGGCTGCGCGGTCGTCGGCGTGTCACCGGCCCTGGCCGCGCCGGCCCCCGCCGCGCCCGCCTCCGGTACTCCCGCCCTGGACGCCGAGGTGGCCGAGGCCGTCGCCGACGGCTGCCCGGTCGAGCTCCGCACCCTGCCGGCGGCCCCGGGAGGGGAACCCGCCTGGCCCGAACTCTCCGGCTACGACCTCGTGGTCGTCACCGGCGGCCGCACCGCACCCGCCCGCCTCCTGCCGCTGCTGCGCGCCGGCATCCCGGCCGGCCGCACGCTGCTCCCGGCCTGGACCTACGGCGCCGACGCCGTCATCGGACCGCTCATGACCTCCGGCACCCCCGGCTGCTGGGCCTGCGCCGCGCTCCGGCTCGGCGCCGCCGCCGGCCGTGACGGCGCCACCGCGGCCGCCGCCGACCTGTGGAGCACCCTGGCCCTGCCCGGCGGGCCCGCCGCGGCCGGCCCGGAGCCGGGGCGTCCACTGGCCGCCATGATCGGCAACCTCCTGGGCTACGAGGTCTTCCGCACCACCTCCGGGGCCCTGCCCGCCGAGACCGCCGGCCAGCTGATCGTGCAGGACATGGCCTCCCTCGACGTCACGGCCGAGCCGCTCCACGCCCACCCGCGCTGCCCCTTCTGCGCCCCGGACGCCGAGGCCGCCCGACGGCCCGTGACGCCGGTGGACCTCGCCGAAGCGGGTACCGTCGCGGCCGCCGCCCTGCCCACCCTGGAGACGGCACGCGAAGCGGACGCCCTGGTGGAGGAGCTGAACCGGCGCTCGGCGCTGGTCCGCCCATACGCCGGCGTCTTCACACGCTACGCCGACGAGCCGCTGACCCAGATCCCCCTCAAGCTGAGCGCGGTCGAGTTCGGCACCGGCCCCGCGGGCCCCCGGACGGTCACGGCCTTCGACGTCCACCATGTCGCCGGGGCCCGGATGCGGGCGCTGGACGCCGCCGCGGTGGTCTACGCCGAACACGTGGTGCCCGCCCACGGCGTCGCCGCCAGGGGTGGGGGCGCGGTGCCGGAGGACTCGCTGACCGTCGCCTCCGGGCTGCCCGGCACGGCCGCCGCCTGGCAGCAGGCCGTCTCCCTCGTCACGAAGGAGCCCGCGCTCGTGCCCGCCGGCGCGGTCCGCCCCTTCGGCCCCCACAACGCCGACCGACTCTTCGAACGTACCCGCGCCGGCGCCGGGGCCGGACCCTCGCCCGCCGACGCGGCCGCCGCGGGCCTGCTGTCCGCCCTGGCCCACGACGCCCTGCTGCGGGCCGTCCGCGGCTGCGCCGCAGCACCGGTACCGCTGCCCACCGGCACCGGCACCGGCACCGGCACCGGCGCCGAACTCGTCTTCCTCGTACGGTCGGCCGATCGCCTGGGGCTCCCCGTCGAACTCCTCGACCTCGGCGAGGCGGCGCACTCCGGCGTCCAGGTGCTGCTGGCCCGGGCCGGGGAGCGCTGGGCCGTGGGCGCGGCCCTGGACCGGCGGACCGCGGCGGTGGCCGCGCTGCGGGACCTGCTGGGCGCCGTCCAGTACGAGCGGGACGACGCTGCCCCCGGCGGGCCCGCCGACACCGGTGACCCGCTCCTGGCCGACCTCGACGCCCGTACGCTCACGACCGAACCCGGCGCCCGGCCCCAGGGCCCCGCCCGGGCCGCCGCCGACTGGTCGGAGGTGCTGGGCCGGCTGCGCGCGGCGGGCCGCGACGCCTACGCCGTCCCCACCGGGGCACCGGACCTCGCCTCGGCCGGACTCCACACCGCCAGAGTGCTGCTGACCACCGCCCAGGAGCCGGGCGATGACGACAACTGACCCCCTGACCACAACCGACCGCCCGACGACAGCTGATCCCCTGGCGGGTCCGCCTACGGCCGCCGGTCCGCTGACCGCCTGCGACCCCGGCCTCTCCCACACCCTCGGCCCCGAGGCCGCGGCCCGCTTCGCCGCCCGGCTGGACCGTGTCCTCGCCGCGCTGGGCGGGCCCCCGGCCACGCTCACCCCCCTCGGTGCCGGCGACGCCTTCATCCGGCCCGCCCCCGCCGAGACCCCCGCCGGCAGCCGGGCCGGCGCCGTGCCCGTGCACCTGTACGGGCACCAGGCGGTCGTCGGGCCGCCCGGCGGCTGCGCCCGCTGCCTGGAACGCCGCTGGCAGGCCGTTCGGTCCGTCGCGCTCCGCGACGCCCTCGAACTCGGCGGCGGCACCCGGCCCGCCGGGGACTGGCCGTACGCGCACCCCTTCGCCGCCGACGCGCTGGCCGCCCTGATGACGGCCGCCCGGGAACCACGCCCCGGCGCCCCCGGGCCCGGCGGCGTCTTCCCCGACGTCCGCCTCCTGGACCTGCGGACCGGCCTCGTACGCCGGTACCCGCTGGTCCCCGACCCGGAGTGCCCGGGCTGCGCCACCCCGTACGAGGACACCGCCGACGCGGCCGTGCCCGAACTGCCGCCCGCGCCGAAACACCGGCCCGGCGTGTTCCGTACCCGGCCCGTCGAGTCGTACGGCATCGACGTGGCGGCCTTCGCGAACCCGCTGTGCGGGGCACTGGGGCCCTCCCTCGTCCAGGACGTCTCGTCGACCTCCACCTCCGCCACCATCGGCTGCTTCTCCATGCGCTCGGGCGCGTACCTGCGCGAGACGTTCTGGGGCGGCCACACCGACTCCTTCGCGCGCAGCGCCCACGTCGGGGTCCTGGAAGGCCTGGAGCGCTACGCCGGGATGCGGGCGCGCGCCCGGACCACGAGCGTCACCGGCTCCCTGACGCGGTTCGGCGCCGACGCCGTCGACCCGCGGGAGACCGGCCTCTACAGCGATGCCTTCCACCGGGACAACCCGCGCGTACGCCCCTTCGACCCCGACCGGGAGATCGCCTGGGTGTGGGGCTGGTCGCTGCGCGACCGGGTGCCCCGCCTGGTCCCGGAGATCCTGACGTACTACCACGCCCCGGGCCTTGAGAACCGGTTCGTGCAGGAGAGCTCCAACGGCTGCGCCTCCGGCGGCAGCTTCGCCGAGGCCGCCTACTTCGGCCTGATGGAGGTCGTCGAACGCGACGCGTTCCTGCTCACCTGGTACGGGCGCCAGCCGCTGCCCGAGATCGACCCGGCGAGCAGTTCCCGGCCCTCGACCCGGGCGATGGTCGACCGGCTGGCGATGTACGGCTACCGGGCCCGGTTCTTCGACACCCGCATCACCTTCCCCGTCCCCGTCGTGACGGCGGTCGCCGAACGGTTCGACGGCGGTCCCGGCCGGATGTGCTTCGGCGCCGGCGCCGGCCTCGACCCCGAGTCCGCCCTGGCCTCGGCCCTGTGCGAGATCGCCACGGACGCCGTCAACCTGCCCGGGCGCACCGAGCGGGACGAGACCCGGCTGCGCGCCATGGCGGCCGACTTCGACCTGGTCACGGCGCTGCACGACCATCCGCTCGTCTACGGGATCCCGGAGATGGGCGGGCACGCGGACTTCCTGCTGCGCGGTCCCGGCCCCGGCCGCGGGCGCCCGCGGACCGTCGCCGAGCTGGCGTGGCCCGACGCGTGGGGCGCCCCCGCCTCGGACGACGTGCGCACCGACCTGGAGCGGTGCGTGGCGGCCGTCGCGGCCGAGGGCTTCGACGTCGTGGTCGTCGACCAGACGATGCCGGAGCAGCGGGCCCTGGGGCTGCACACGGTGAGCGTGCTCGTCCCGGGTCTGCTCCCCATCGACTTCGGGTGGTCCCGGCAGCGGGCGCTCGGCATGCCGCGGATGCGGACCGGGCTGTTCGCCGCCGGTCTGCGCGAGCGCCCGCTGGAGCCCGGCGACCTCAATCCGGCACCCCACCCCTTCCCCTGACCGGCCACCGCCGGTGTCCGCCCCCCAACGCAGGAGGACCCATGGGCCACGCCCATGTCTACGCCCACGAGATCATGCACCGTGGCAGGGTGCCGATGGAGCCCGTCGACTTCGTCCCCGACTGGGCCGACCGGCCCCGCAAGGCCAAGTTCCACCCGGACGCCGAGACGTTCCCGCTGCCTCCCTCGCCGGCCGGGCCCCCGCGCACCGCGCCGGGACGGTCCGCGCCCGGCTTCACCCTGTCGCTGCTGTCCGGGATGCTCAGGGACTCGTACGGGCTGACCGGCCGGCGCCTCGCGGTCCAGGCCAACACCGACCTGGCTGCCCTGCCGCACTACACGCACGCCAACTGGTCGCGCGGCACGGCCTCGGGCGGCGGCCTGTACCCGGTGGCCGTCCACTGGGCCGCCGGTCCGGGCGGACCGCTGACCCCCGGCCTCTACCACTACGCACCGCACCAGCACGGGCTGCGCCGGCTCCTGGCGGGTGACGTCACGGGCGACGTCCGGGAGGCCGTCGGCGCGGGGGCGGGCGACGCCGGGCAGGCGGCGCAGTACCTCGTCCTCAGCGTCAAGTACTGGCAGAACGCCTTCAAGTACAACAGCTTCTCCTTCCACGCCGTCAGCATGGACGTGGGCGCCCTCGTACAGACCTGGCGGCTGTGGGCGGCGCGGTACGGGCTGCGGATCGACCCGCTGCTGTGGTTCGACGAGGAGAGGCTGGCCCGGCTGCTGGGCGTGGAAGCCGAGGAGGAGGGCGTCTTCGCCGTCGTCCCGCTGGCCTGGCAGGGTGCGCCGGCGCCCGCCGAAGGCGGCGCGACGGGCGCCACCGCGCGCCATCGGGACGTCGAACGCTCCCGCCGCGTCATCGAGTTCGACGCCCTGCGCCGCATCCACCGGGCGACGGCCGGGCGGGCCGCCGACCGCCCGGCGCCGGAAGCCCTGGACGCGGCCGCCGCCCACCCGCCGCGTGGCGCCGATCCCCTGCCGCTGCCCGTTCCCCCGGAACCGCCGGCCGGCACCGGCCGCGCCCTGCGCGAGCGCCGCAGCAGCTTCGGCCGCTTCGACGCCTCCCGCCCGGTCACGGCCGGCGAGCTCGCCGCCGCGCTGGCCGACTGCGCGGCCACCCGGTTCGGGACCGAGGCGGAGCACCCCGCCGGTCCGTCCCTGACCTCGCTGTACGCCTTCGTCAACCACGTCGAGGGCGTCGCCCCGGGCGCGTACGCCTACGACCCCGCCGCCCACACCCTGCGCCTGGTCAAGCCGGGACCGCCCGGCTCCTTCCTCCAGCGCAACTACTTCCTCTCCAACTACAACCTGGAGCAGGCCGGCGCCGTGCTCGTCCCCACGGTCCGCACCACCGCCGTACTGGACGGCGTCGGCGACCGCGGCTACCGGCTCGTGGGAGGCGCCGTCGGCGCCGTCGCCCAGACCTTCTACACCACGGCCGCGGCCTTCGGACTGGGCGCCGGAGTGGCCCTCGGCTTCGACAACATCTCCTACATCGAGGAGCTGGGGCTGACCGGCACCGACGAGGCACCCCTGCTGATCATGCTGCTCGGCCGTGAACGCCCCCGGCCGGCCGAATTCCGCCACGAGATCGCCTGTGGGGGAGAGGGACGATGAACACCACCGAGTGGCACGCGGGCGACCGCTTCATGCTGCGCGTCGCAGGCCTCGCCCTGTCCGAGGTCCGCGCCCTGCGCGCCGACGGCACCCGCGGCTGGGCCGAGGAGGTCCTCGACGCCGAGGCCGGCCTGCGCCAGGGCGTCCGGCGGCTGGAGGACGTACTCCACGCCGCCGTCGGCGCCACCGACCAGGCGCCGGACGGCCCCGGCGCGGCCCGCCGCCGCGCACTGCTGCGGCTGCGCCGCCAGATCCACAACGACCGGCTGCCGGCGCGGCCCGACGCCTCGACCGAGACCGCCGTGGAGGCCGTCGCCACCGTCGACGAATGCGCCGCCGAGCAGCTCGCCGGCTGGCTGCACCGGCGCCGCCTGCTGGACAAACTCCTGGCGGAGGGCCCCTCGCTGCTCACCGCCGACCTGGCGCGCAACCGGGCCGTGCTGCGCGAGCTGGTCGCCGGCGAGCGCCTGCGCAGCGGCCTCCTGCTCGCCTCGCCGGTACTCGAACGGCAGCTCGACGCCTACGTCCGCGCCGAGGGGGCGGAGAACGGGCGGACCCGCAAGGCGGAGAGGTCCCTCCTGTCGTACGTGTACCGCACGGCCTGCAAGACGAGCCCGTTCAGCACCCTCACCGCCGTGGCCACCGGACGCTTCACGGACGCCGCCGACGCCGCGGCCCCCGACACCCAAGCCCTGGGCGCGGTGCGGGTGGACGACGAGTGGCGCAGCCACGTACGGCTCAACGTCGTGGTCCTGGCCCGGCTCGCCGAGCTGATCCTGGCCGACCCCGTGCGCCGCCGGGACCTGCCCCTGCGCCTCGCCTCCGGCTGGGGCCACGAGGACGACCGGATCCGCTACGTACGGCGCTCGGTGACGGCGGGCGACGACGCGGCCGCGGTCACCTTCGACGCCGTCCGGGACCGGCTGTTCTTCCTGCGCCGCAGCGGCACCCTCGACCGGCTCCTCGCCCTGTTCGCCGAGCGCCCCGAGCTCCGCCACCGGGAACTGACCGACTGGCTCGCGGCCGAGCACGCCGCCGGCCCCGAGGAGTGCGAGGCGTACGTATCGGCCCTCCTCCAGCTCGGCATGGTCCGCGTGCCCCTGCTCGACACCGAGGTGCACAGCCACGACCCGCTGCGCTCCTTCCAACGGGCGCTGACCTCGCTGGAGCGCCCCTGGGCCGACCGGTTGGCAGACCTGCTCGAAGCGCCCGCCGCCGCCCTGGCCGACTACCCGGCCGCCGGGTACGCGGAGCGGGCCGGCCTGCTGCGCGCGCTGCGCGGCGGACTGCACCGCGCCCAGGAGGAGCTGGGCGCCCCGGACGCGGGCCTGCCGCACACTCTGCTGTACGAGGACGTCAGCGCCGGCCGCGACCTGCCCTGCCCGCCGCGCGACTGGACCGCGCTGCGGTCGGTCGAGCGGATCCTGCCCGCCTTCGACCTCACCATGGCCCAGCGCATCACCTTCGAGGGGTTCTTCACCGCTCGGTACGGGGCCGGGGGCCGCTGCGAGGACATCCTCGGGCTGGTGCACGACTTCCACGAGGACTTCTTCGACCAGTACCTGTCGTTCACCGCACGGCGCAGGCCCTTCGACGAGCACGGCGAGTACGTCGCGGAGGAGAACTGGCTGGGACTGCCGGGCATCCGCGCCCTGGACGCGGCCCGCCGCACGTTCGTCGCCCGGATGCGGCACGCGTGGGCGGCCTACGAGGCCGAGCACGGCCCCGACGGGACGGCCCCCTTGCGCCTCGGCGAAGCGGACCTGGCCGCGGTGGCGGACGAACTCGCCTCGGTCACCCCGCTGTTCGCGCCACGCTGCCACCACCTCCAGCTGGGCCTCGACCCCGCCGACGGCACCCCGCTGACCGTCCTGAACCGCTCGTACGGCGGGCTGTCCTTCCCCTTCAGCCGCTTCACCCACGCGTACGACGGGGACGGCGCGGACCTCTCCGACGCCCTGCGGGACACGGCGGAGCGGATCACCCCGTCCGGAGCGGTCCTCGCCGAGGTCACCGGCGGCCCCGTCACCACCAACCTCAACCTGCACGGCCGGCTGACCGGACACGAGATCGTCTGCCCCGGCGAGAGCGGCACCCTCCCGCCGGAGCACCGGCTGCACCTCGACGACCTGTACGCCGAGCACGTGCCGGCGACCGGTCGGGTGGTGCTGCGCTCGCGCCGGCTGGGCCGCGAGGTGATCCCCGTCTACCTCGGCTACCTGGTGCCGCTCGCGCTGCCCGCGATACCGCGCACGCTCCTGCTGCTGTCCCCGTCGTCGATGTCACCGCTCGACGTGTGGGCGGGCGTACCGGAAGGCGCCGCGCGCGACAGCGTGACCACCCGGCCCCGGGTGGTCCACGGCGACGTCGTGCTGAGCCGCCGCAGCTGGACCACCACCGCCGGCGAGCTGCCCGTACAGGGAGTGCGGGAAGCCGGGCACTTCCTCGACTGGCAGCGCTGGCGGCGCCGCCACGGCCTGCCCGAGCAGGCCTTCGCGACCGTGTCGGCCGGCCCCTCGGCCGCCGGGGCCAAGCCGCAGTACGTGGACTTCGCGAGCCCCCTCTCACTCGGAGTCTTCGAGACGCTGCTGCGCGACCCGGCCCACCGGGTCGTCTTCCGCGAGGTGCTCCCCGGCCCCGAAGGGCTGCACGTGCACTCGGGGCGCGGCGCGCACGTCGCCGAACTCGCCGTGGAGACCTTCACCACGACGCCCCGGGAGGCGGCGGCCCCAGCGGGCGCGGCAGACGCAACAGACGCACCGGACACGACAGACCAGGCAGACCAGGCAGACCAGGCAGAGCTGGAAGGCGGCACGCGATGGCCGAGATGACCCCGTCCCCCACCGGCGCGCGCGCAGACGTCCGCGCCGACGCCCGCGCCGACACCCGCGGCGCCTGGCAGGCCCTGCACATCTTCTACGCCGCCAACCCCCAACCCCTGCTGGTGCAGTGCGTCCGGCCGCTGATCGCCGGGCTGACCGCCGACGGACTCCTCGCAGGCCACTTCTTCATCAACTACTGGCTGGAGGGCCCGCACGTGCGGCTGCGGCTGCGTCCCGCCACGCCGGAAGCGGAAACCGAGGTACGGCGCCGCTCCGAGGAAGCCGTCGCCGCCTTCCTCAAGGCTCGCCCGGCCCTCTACGAGGTCGATTCCGGATTCCTCAACGAGTTCTACAACACGCTGTTCGACATCGAGTTCCCCGAAGGCGACCGGGGCGCCTTCACGGGCCCCGACGGCCGGATGAACCTGCGGCCGAACAATTCGTACGCGCGCGAGCCGTACGAGCCCGAATACGGAAAGTACGGCGGCCCCGCCGGAGTCGAACTCGCCGAATGGCATTTCGCCCGCTCCAGCGACCTGGTCATCGACGCGCTGCACCGCATGAACCTGCACCTGCGCACCGTCCTGCTGGGCACCTCCGCCCAGCTGATGATGGTCATGGCCGGTGTCTTCCTGCCGGACCGGGACGAACTCGCCGGATATCTCGACCGGTACTACGAGTTCTGGCACCAGGCCTTTCCCGGCACCGGATTCATCGGTTCCGAGGAGTACGACCTGACCTACGGCCAGACCGCATCCGGGCTCGGACGACGCTTCGCGGCCGTGCGCGGCGCACTCGCCTCCGGCAAGAGCGCCCGGCTCCCCGCGTTCCTCGCCGGATGGGCGGACCACTGCCACGAGCTGCGCGCACGCGCCGAAGCGCTCGCCGTCGCCGGCGACCTGGTCTTCCGCTCCTGGGACGGCACCCGCGACGAACGCGTGACGGACCCCGCCGAGGCCCTGCCGCTGCTGCTCTCGCCGTACATGCACATGACCAACAACCGGCTGCACGTGACCATCCGCGACGAGGCGTACCTCGCACACCTGCTCGGCCGGGTGCTGCGCGAGGGCGCGGGCGACGGCGAGGCCGAGCGCGCGGGCGAGCGCGAGGCCGGCGCTACGGCGGCCGCGACATGAGCGGGCTGCTGCACCACAGGCCCGCCCTGCGGCCGGACGTCCTGCTCTCCCCGCCCCTGCTCGACGGGCCGGCCACCGTCCACCTGGTCAAGGACCCGGTGTCCGGGGCCTCCTTCGAGATCGGCCCCAAGGAGCACTTCCTCGTCTCACGGCTGGACGGCACCCGCAGCCTCGCCGAGATCGGCACCGAATACGGCCGTACCTTCGGACGCCGTCTCGGCGAGGGCAACTGGCAGCAGCTCCTCGCCCTCCTCGGCAGCCGGAGGCTGCTCGCCGGCGGCCCGCCGCCGTCCCCACCCGCCCCGCCCGGCGGCACGCTCCGGGGCGGTCTGCTGCGCGGCACCCTGCGCCTGGTCGCGGACGCCGACGCCACGACGGCCCGCCTGCACCGCGCGCTGCGCCCGCTCCTGCACCCGGCGGTGCTGGGCGCGCTGCTGCTCGGCTGCCTCGCCATGGAGGCCGCCCTCGCCGCGTCCCTGAGGGAACTCCTGACCGCCTTCGGGTGGTTGCTGCGCCACCCCGTGCCGCTGCTGGCCGTGGCGACCCTGATGTGGCTGAGCACCGCCCTGCACGAGTTCGCGCACGGCGTCGCCGCCCGGCACGTCGGCGGGACCGTCGGGGAGATCGGGCTGCGCTGGCGGCTGCCCGTCGCCGTCATGTACTGCACCGTCGACAACTACCGCTTCCTCAGACGGCGCCGGCACCAGCTGGCGGTCGCCTCCGCGGGGGCCTTCGCCAACCTGCTGTTCCTGCTGCCGTTCGCCGCCTGGTGGGCGGCCATGCCCCCGGGCGGCGACCCCACCCGGCGGACGCTCGCCGCGCTGCTGCTCGTCGGCAGCGCCCAGGCGCTCGTCAACCTGGTCCCCCTGCCCCCGCTGGACGGCTACACGATGCTCGGCCACGGCCTGCGCGTCACCCGCCTGGCGCCCGCAAGCTCCGGCTACCTCCGGCTGCGTATGCGCGACCGGACGGCCGCCGCCGCATACCCGCCGCGCGCCCGCCGGCTCTACCTCGGATACGCCGTCGGCTCCGCCGTCCTCGTCCTGCTGCTGGCGGCCGGCCTCACGGGAGCCGTCTGGCACGCCGCCACCGCCTGAACCACCCGACAGCCCTGCCACCCCGTACGACAGACACAGAGGGACGCACCACCCATGACCACAGACAGCACCCAGCCGCCCGACTCCCCGGCCGTCACCGTCCAGGACGTCCACAAACGCTACGGCGACCGCCGGGCGGTCGACGGGGTCTCCCTCGACGTGCGCCGCGGCGAGTTCTTCGGGCTGCTCGGCCCCAACGGAGCGGGCAAGACCACCCTCATCGAGATCATGGAGGGGCTGCGGCAGGCCGACGGCGGCACGGTCACCGTCCTCGGCCAGAGCCCCTGGCCCCGCAACACCGCACTGCTGCCCAGGATGGGCGTACAGACCCAGGCCTCGGCCTTCTTCGTACGGCAGAGCGCGCGCGAGCACCTCGCCACCGTCGCCGGCCTGTACCGCAGCGACCCGGCCGCCGCGGACCGCACACTGGAGAGCGTCGGGCTCACCGAGCAGCGCGACGTCCCCGTGGAGAACCTCTCCGGCGGCCAGCGCCAGCGCCTGGCCATCGCCTCCGCGCTCGTCCACGACCCGGAACTGATCTTCCTGGACGAACCGACGGCCGCCCTGGACCCGCAGGCCCGGCGCGATCTGTGGGAGGTGCTGCGCGCCCTGAAGAGCCAGGGCCGCACCATCGTCTACACCACCCACCACCTCGACGAGGCAGAGGCCCTGTGCGACCGCGTCGCCATCCTCGTCGGCGGCCGCATCGCCGCCCTCGACTCGCCGCACCGGCTGGTCACCGCGGCCGGCGCGCCCTCACGCCTGCTGCTGCCCGCCGGCCGGCTCGGCGTCGAGGAGGCCGCCGCACTGCCCGGCGTCGACCGCGCCGTCCTCCAGGGCGGCTCCCTCGTCCTGGAGACCGCCACGCCCGGCAGGGTGCTCCAGGCCGTGGACACCCTCACCGGGCTGGACGGGGTCATGACCCGCACGGCCACGCTGGAGGACGTCTACCTCGAACTCACCGGCGCCGCCGCACGCACGGACGCCGCGCACACCGCCGCCGCGCACACCGACGCCGCCCCCATCGGCCCGCAGGCCGGCCCCCACACCACGACGGAGCACCAGGCATGAGCGCGTACACGGCCCTGACCGCAGCCGGCTACCGGGCGCAGGTCCGGGACAAGGCCACCCTCTTCTTCACCTTCGCCTTCCCCCTGCTCTTCCTCGTCGTCTTCGGCCTGATCTTCAGCGGGCAGGACGTCGAGGAGACCGGCCGCCCCTACATCTCCTACATCGCGCCGGGGGTGATGTCCTGGGGCGTCGCCAACGCGGCCGTCTTCGGCATCGCCTTCACCCTGATGCAGTGGCGCCGCGACGACCTGCTGAGGCTGATCCGGCTCACGCCGACCCCGCTGACGACCGTGCTCGCCTCCCGGTACGTCCTGGCCCTCGCCGTGGGTGTGGTGCAGGCGGCCGTGTTCATCGCGGTGGCCATGATCCCCGGCTTCGGCCTCGTCCTGGACGGACGCTGGCCGCTCGTACTGCCCGCCCTGGTCCTCGGCATCACGGCCTTCCTCGCCATCGGCGTGATCGTCGGCACCTACGCGGACACCCCGGAGGCCGTCGCCGCCATCGCCAACTGCCTCATGGTGCCGATGGCGTTCGTGTCCGGCTCGTTCCTGCCGCTCGACATGATGCCGTCGTGGCTGCAGTCGGTCTCCCGCGTCCTGCCGCTGCGCTACCTCAACGACGCCGCGACCGGTGCGCTCACCGGCAGCGGATCCCTCGCCGCCATCGGCACCGGCTGCGCGGCACTGCTCGGCTTCGCCCTCCTCTTCGGCGCGATCGGCCTCAAGACCTTCCGCTGGAGCAACCGGACATGACCACGACCACCGCGGCACGCCCCCTCGCCCCCGACGGCACCCCCCTCGAAGCCGCCCGGCGCGCCCTCGCCCGCACGCTGGAACCGCTCGGCGCCGTCGTGGTGACCCTGGGCGTCCACGACGCCCTGGGGCCGCGCACCGCCGACCCGTTCGCCGCCGTCCGCCCGGCCGCCGGCGTCCACCTCAGCGCCCGGGAGGTCCTGGTCGGCCCGTGGGGCGGCGACGGCAGCGCACCGGCCTGCGGCCAGTGCCTGGCCATGCGCCGCCAGCGGCTGCGCAGCCGCAGCGAGCGCGACGCGCTGGAGACGGGCAGCCGGCCGGGCACCCCCACCGGGCCCGAATGGCCGCGGCTGTCCCCGTACGCGCACGACGCGGTGTACGCGCTGCACCAGGCCGTCCACGGCGGCCGGGCCACCGCACCCGCCGGGCCGGCCGCCGACCGGGCCCTGCCCCAGGTGTCCCGGCTGGACCTGGAGACGCTGCGGATCCGCACCCACCCGCTGCTCGCCGACCCTCTGTGCCCGGACTGCGGCCCCCGCGGAACCGACACGCCGCGGCCCTTCACCCCCGCGTCCAGGCCCAAGCCCCACCCCGGCGCGCAGCGGCTGCGCCCCGCCTCGTCCTACCCGATGCCGTACGCGGCCCTCGCCAACCCGGTGACCGGCGTGCTCGGCGCCGGCACCTGGCAGAACACCACCTCACCGACCACCGCGCCCGTCGCCGGGAGCGTCTTCATGCGCGGCTACGCCGGACTGACGGACGTCACCTGGAGCGGACAGGCCAACAGCTTCACCGCCAGCCGTGACCTCGCCCACCTCGAAGGGCTGGAACGCTACGCCGGCACCCACCGCCGCACCGGGAACACGCTGCTCACCGCCTCGTACGCGGAGCTGGGCGAGCGGGCGCTGGACCCGGCCGAGTGCGGCTTCTACCCGCCCGAGACCTACCGCGACGACCCGCTCGTGTCCCCTTTCGACCCCGAACGCCCCATCCCGTGGGTGTACGGGCACTCGCTGCGCGACGACCGCCCCCTCCTGGTCCCGGCCCGGCTGGTGCACTACAGCGCCGGCGTCGCCGCGGACAACTTCGTCTTCGAGTGCTCCAACGGCTGCGCCGTCGGCAGCTGCCCGGAGGAGGCGCTGCTCGGCGCGCTGCTCGAACTCGTCGAGCGGGACGCGTTCCTGCTCGCCTGGTACGGGGGGCTGCGGCTCACCGAGATCGACCTGGCGAGCGTCCCGGGGACCGCGGTGCGCACGATGGCCGACCGGGCGGCCCTCCAGGGCTACGACGTGCACGCCTTCGACAACCGCGTCGACCTGCCGGTACCGGTGGTGACCGGGCTCGCGGTGCGGCGCGACGGCGGACCGGGGCTGTACTCCTTCGGAGCGGGCGCCGCCCTCGACCCTGCGGACGCGGTGGAGGCCGCCCTGTCGGAAGTGCTCACCTACATCCCGCACCTGCCGCGGCAGGTCGAAGAGCGTCGGGGCGAACTGGAGGCGATGGCAGCCGACTTCGGCAAGGTGCTCCACCTGAAGGACCACGCACAGCTGTACGGGCTGCCGGCGATGGAGGAACACGTCCGGCCCTACCGCGAGCCCGTGGCCGTACGGCCGATGGACGAGGTCTACCGGTCCTGGACGGGCCGCGGGCGGCCGCGCACCGGCGACCTCCGGGACGACCTGCTGTACGTCGTCGACGAGCTGGTGCGCGCCGGACACGACGTCATCGCCGTCGACCAGACCACCCCCGAGCAGCGGCGGATCGGCCTGCACACGGTCTGCGCGGTGGTGCCGGGACTGCTGCCCATCGACTTCGGCTGGTCCCGGCAGCGCGCACCGCACCTGCCGCGGCTACGCAGCGCGCCACGCAGGGCGGGACTGCGGACGGCCGACCTCACCGGCGCCGAGATCCGCCGGGTCCCGCACCCCTTCCCGTAGGAGCGGCCCCGAACGGGCGGATGCCCCGGCCCCGCACGCGCGGGGACCGGGGCATCCTGGCGTCCGCGGCCCGACGGGTCAGGCGGAGCAGGAGGTGGTGCTGGTGGTCGACGAACACGTCGAGGTGGAGCTGCAGCTCGTGGAACCGGCGAGTACGACCTCGCTGGCGTCCGAGTAGTCGGAGATCTCGAAGGTCTCGGACTCCAGCTCCAGGATCTCGTCCGCGAGCGAGGCGAGGGGCGACTTCTCCATGGTGACTCCTTCTGAACGGTCGGGTGAGGGGACGGCACCGGGCAGCGCCGCGCCTGCCCCCATCAGAGCCGGTGCCGCCGTCACCCGACCCCCCGTACCTCTGACACTCCGCTGACACGAGGTGTCAGCGCCCTGCCGCGGCCACCCCCCGACGGTCGGCCGATGATGGGCCCATGACCGGCCACACACCCCAACCGCTCGCCCGACTCGGCGCGCACCTGAACGACCTGACGGCCTTCTACCTGGAACTGCACCGCGACCCCGAGCTGTCGGGAGCGGAACGGCGTACGGCGGACCGCTTCGCCGGGCGGCTGGAGTCGGCGGGGTACGCGACCATCCGGGGCATCGGCGGACACGGCGTCGCCGGCGTGCTCCGCAACGGGGAGGGGCCCACCGTGCTGCTGCGGGCCGAACTCGACGCGCTGCCGCTGCGGGAGACGACCGGGCTGCCGTACGCCGCCGACGGAGAGGCGGCGCACGCCTGCGGGCACGATCTGCACCTGGCCGCGGCGGCCGGCGCGGCCGACCTGCTGGCGCGGGCGCCGCAGGCCTGGCGCGGCACCCTCGTGGTGGTCGGACAGCCGGCCGAGGAGACGCTGGAGGGCGCCAGGGCGATGCTGGCCGACGGCCTCTACCGGCGGTTCGGGCGCCCCGACGACGTCCTGGCCCAGCACGCGGCTCCGCTGCCGGCCGGGATGGTCGCGCACGCGTACGGGCCCGTGACGGCGGGCAGCGCCACCTTCCGCGTGGTGGTGCACGGCAGGGGCGGCCACGCGGGCGCTCCGCACCTCGCCGTCGACCCGGTGGTGGCGGCCGCGCACGTGGTGACGGGGCTCCAGAGGGTGGTGGCGCGAGAGACCGCCCCGGCGGACCAGGTGGCGGTGACCGTCGGCTCCTTCCACGCGGGGGAGCGGGCGAACGTCATCCCCGACCGCGCCGAACTGGGCATCACCGTACGGGCGGTGAGCGAGGCCTCGCTGGCCCGGGCGGCCGCGGCCGTGGAACGGATCGTGCGGGCCGAGTGCGCCGCCGCGGCCTGCCCCCGCGAGCCGGAGATCGACCGGCTCTCCGCCTCCCCCGTCACCCACCCGGATCCGGGGCTGACGGCGGCCGTACGGCAGGCGCACACGGCCGAGTTCGGGGCGGATCGGGTGGCGATGTGGCCGCCCTCGCTGGCCACGGAGGACTTCGCACTGTTCGGCGACGCGGGAACGGACGTGCACGCAGAGCGCGGCATCCGGCTCGGCTACTGGATGGTGGGCACCGTCGGTCCGGCCGCCTGGTCCCGCGCCCCGGGCGCGACGGCGGCGGAGAAGATGGCGGCCCTGCCGGCCAACCACGCCCCGGACTTCGCTCCGGACGCCCGCACCGCCCTGCCGGCCGCCGTGCGCGCCCTGACCGCCGCGTCCCTGGCCCGCCTGGGCTCCCCCTGACGCGCGCACGCCCCGTACGGTCGGACCGAAGGGGCCGGCCTTCGCGTACCGGCCCCTGCGCCACACGCGGAGCGGCAGGCGGTGGTCAGCGGCCGGAGCTGCTGCCGGCCGACTTCACCGCGGCGCCGTTGCGGCCCCGGATCGGGTCGAGGGTGGCGAGGTGCTGGGCGATGAGAGCCCTCTGGAGCTTGGACTCCTCCTTGAACCACACGTCGACCAGCCCGGTCTGCGCCTTGCAGTCGACCTCGGCGACGGCGACGGCGATCTCCTCCGGCGAGGGACGGCCCGGCACGTGGGGCACCCGGTCCGCCGCGTCGAACGGGGTCGCGAGGCCCTTGTGCCCCTTGCCGTCCATGCACTGTGACCACTCGGCCAGGGCCTTCGTGACGGCAGGCAGCTTCATCGACTCGGTGAAGGAGTTGCCGTTGAGCTCGGAGACGAACGTCAGGTCGTCCTGCGAGGGCTTCGCGATCTGCCCGGCCGCCCAGTTCGCGCAGCCGCCCTCGTGGAGCTTCTTGCCGTTGTACGCCTCGCGGGCGCGCTCGGGGCTCTGCTGCGGCGCGTCCTTCGCGGTGGCGGCGGCCGGCAGCTTCCGGCCCGTCAGGACCTCGAACTCCACCGGCTCCAGCTCCGGCACCTTCTGGCGCACCGGCTCGGCGGCCTCGTCGGGCAGCCCGTACCCGTGGGCGGCCGCCGCCTCCCGGTCGGTGAGGCCGTAACGCCGCTCCATGTTCGCGTCGTTGTCGCTGGGCGGCGGGTTCGTCCCCTCCACCGGCAGCCGGACCGGCAGGCCGTAGTCGGCCATGCACCGCTCCTGGAGCTGCCGCACGGCCCCGTCGAGGAGGACGGCCTCCTCGAAGGTCTGCATGTAGGCCTCAAGCGGGAGGGTCAGCCCGCGGGCCAGACCGCGCTCCGGGGTGGCCTTGGGCCACTTGGCCCGGTCGACCAGGGGCCGGTCCCCGGCCACCGGCGCAGCCGGTGTGGCGGAGGGGGTTCCGCCGCCGGCGCAGGCGGTCAGCAGGCTGGTGGCCGCGACCACCACGATCGCGGCGGCGGATGCGCGCTGGTTGAACTTCACGGTCTCGGCTTCCTTTTCGGCGGGGGGAGGGGAGGAGGGGCGGGGTGGGGCGGGACGGGTCAGGCGAAGTGCTGGGAGGCGTTCTCGTTCTTCAGCGCGGAGATCAGGTTCGACCAGGGGCAGTTCCCGTAGGGCTCGCGCTTCTGGAAGTACTGGGAGGTGCCGCCGTAGCCGGAGTTGAAGTACACGCGGTAGGCGTCGGTGCCCGAGCAGTTCTGCACCGAGGCGGCGTTGTTCTTCATGTACTGCCACGACCCGGTGCCGTTGCCGTTGAAGGCGTACCGGAAGGTGGTGAGAGTGGAGCCCTGGTACTGGCTGGTGCCGGTGTAGTCGTGGACGTTGCCGTAGAACTGGGCCCAGCTGGAGGTGTAGGAGCCGTTCTTCACAGCCAGCTCCTTGGAGTTGTAGAAGAGCATGAGCAGGGGCTCGTTGGCGCAGTTGATCCAGGTCACCTCGCAGTTCGAGGTGACCTTGTGCTCGGCCGCGTGCGCGCTGGTGGCGGTGGCCGCGACGAGTGCCGTGGCCGCCGTCACCGTGGCGAGCGCGGTGCCCAGGCGGGCGACGGAGGTCTTCTTCATGAGGGGGAGGGCCTTTCGTGTCCTGGGGCGGGGCGGCGCGCCCCGCACCTGCGGGTGTTCAGGGCGCGCCGTTCGCCGTCGGTCGTGGGGTGTGCCGGAGGCCGGTTCAGAACCTGACGACGAAGTTGTTGACCGTGCCGGTGTTGCCGGTGATGACGTCGTCGACGCGGAGCTTCCACCAGCCGTTGACCGGCAGGTCGGTCCCGTTGACCGTGTACGTCTTCTTGAAGGCGCCCGACCCGGTGGACGTGCCGCTCGTACCGGCCGCCTTGAGGAGGTGGAAGGAGCCGTCCGGCGCGATCAGGTCGATCTTGAGGTTGTTCAGGGCCTGGTGCTCGACGTGCACGTACACCTGGAGCTTGTCGGAGCCCACGCCGGACAGGCCGTCGGCCTTGGTCCAGATCTCCGTGTAGTTCTTGTCCGGGACCGCCTTCACGGTCTGGTTCTCGTACGAGGGGAAGCCCAGCGACCAGCCCTTGAGGTCACCGGTGGAGCCGCCGGCCGAGTCGGTGACCTTCAGCGTCCAGGTGCCGTTCGCGGTGGCGTCGGTGGCGTCCACGCCGTAGGTGGTCTGCAGGGTGCCGCCGGCCTCGGAGCCGTACGGCTTGAGGGTGAAGGACTTGTTGTCCGGGCTGGTGAGGACGAGCCGCAGGTCGCCGATCTTGGAGTGGGTGAGGTTCGTGTACACCTGGAGCGGGCCGGAGGCGTTGCCGGGGATCTCCGAGACGCTGATGGTCGAGGAGAGGGTGCCGGTGTCGGGGATGACCTGGCTCGTGGTCTTCTCGAACGGCGTGGGGAAGATCAGTGACCAGGTGGTCAGCTTGCCCGCGTCGCCGTCGTCGGTGTCGGTCATCCGCAGCTTCCACTCGCCGTTGGCGGGCGAGTCGGAGGCGTCCACCGCGAACTGCGCGATGACGTTGTCGGCGCCGTCGGAGACGTTCGAGCTCTTGAGCAGGTACGTCTTCCCGGTGGGCGAGAGGAGTTCCAGCTTGACGTCGCCCCGGTAGGCGTGGGTGATGTTGACGGACGCGGTGAGGTTCTTCGGCGCGTTGCCGGGGTACTCCGTGATTTTCACCGGCGAGACGACCGGCGTCCCGGGGGTGCCCGCCCCGGCGGGGGCGTCGGGGATGTTCACGTCGAGGTCGTTGTCGACCTGGAAGGAGCGGGGCTTCTTGTCCGCCTCGGGCTTCGGCTCGATCGCCGTGAGGGCCTTGCCGAGGTCGACGCGGGGCGTGGTCGTACCGGAGTAGGTGACCGAGGTGGCGCTGGTGGCGAGGAGCGAAACCAGGCTGTCGATGCCCTCGGTGGGGTAGGTCTGCTTCAGCACGGCGAGGGCGCCCGCCACATGCGGGGCGGCCATCGAGGTGCCGTTCTTGGAGGCGTAGGTGTTGCCGGGCACGGAGGAGACGATCGAGGTGCCGGGGGCGAACAGGTCCAGCAGCGGGCCTCGGTTGCTGAAGGTGGAGACCTGGTCGTCATCGGTGGTGGAGCCCACCGTGACGGCGGAGGAGACACAGCCGGGGGCGCTGACGGCGTCGGCGTAGCCGTTGTTGCCCGCGGCGACGACGGTGGCCACGTTCTCGGTGAGCAGGCTGTCGATGATCGCCTTGCGGGGGTCGGCGGCGCAGGCCGTCGTCCAGCGGCCGCCGCCCAGGCTCATGTTGGCGGCGACGATGGCGCTGCCGGCCTTCTTCAGTGCGTGGACCTTCTCCAGCCCCTTGATCTGGGAGCTGGTGAAGCTGAGCACGCACGGGCTGGCTCCGGCGCCGCAGTACTCGTCGGATTCGAACTTCGAGAACACCTGGACGGCGACGATGTCGGCGCCGGGGGCGACACCGCGGACGGGCGCCCCGCTGACCCCGGCCCCGTTGCCGGCGGCTATGCCGGCGACGTGCGTCCCGTGGGAGCACGCGGTGCCCAGGGTGGCGCAGGCGCCGGCCTCGGCGTCGGCGCTGCCGGGGCCCTCCTGCTCGTCGCTGCCGTCGGGGCAGAGGCTGGTGGCGCCGTAGCTCTCGTCGTTGACGGAGAAGCAGGACTCCGACTTCACACGGCCCGCCAGGAACGGGTGCCGGGTGGCGACACCGGTGTCGAGGACCGCCACGGCCGTGCCGGCGCCGGTCTTCCCGGCGGCGGCGGCCTTGTCGCTGCCGATCCTGACGGTGGACTCGTTCAGGGTCGGCGGGACCGGGACGTCCTCGGTGACGCTGAGGACGCCGGGCTTGGAGTTCAGTGCGTCGAGACCCGCACGGTTCACACGGAGGGTGACCATCGGCACCGTGTCGTACGACACGAGGGTCTGGCCCGCCTCCGCCGCCGAGGCCAGGTCCGTGCGCTGGTCGGTGACGACGTTGACGCGGACGGTACCGCCGCTCGCCGTCTCGTCCAGGAGCGGCGGGTCGACCGGGCCGGTCGGCGCGGCGGCTGCCGGGCTGGTGCCGATCAGCGGGTTCGAGGGCACCGGTGTCGCGGTGAGCACCAGGGCCGCCGCGGTGGCGGTCACCATGGCCCATACGGGTCTTTTCACTTACTACTCCAGCTCGTGAAGGGGTTTTCGGGCGCGCAAAAGGGGGCCGGGCAGCGAAGCGTTCTCGTTGCCGGGCCCCCTCGTGGTCAACGGGGCCGGGACAGCTGGCGGATCAGGTGGCGTTGGCGCCGTTCTTGGGGCGTCCGAAGTAGAAGACGGCCGTGTAGTAGGTGTAGGCGGTCGACCGGCAGGCACCCTTCCAGAAGTAGGCAGGGCAGGTGTTGTTGTAGAGGATGTTGTAGAACGCGACATCGACGGAAATGCCCTTGTTGCGATCCAGGTAGTAGCGGTAGCCCTTGTAGCTGTTGCCGATGGTGCCGTAGCCGTAGTCGTGCGAGTCACAGGCGGCACGGAAGTCCCAGCCTCCGGGCTTGTCCGAGGCGCTGGTGCAGTGGTCGCCGTTGATGCCGATGACCCAGGCCTTGGTGGGCGTCTGCTTCCAGTACGGGTTCTTCCAGCCGTAGTGGGCGACCTTCGTGGCGCAGCCGCTGTACTGGTACCACATCCACGACACGGCGGTGGAGCAGTGGCGCGGGTAGGCCTGCGGGTCGGTGATCTCCGAGCCGCTGAAGTCGGACGCGGCCGGGGTGATGCCCTCGTCCTGGGAGATGCTGGGGGCGCCGCTCAGCGCGCTGCCCGCGTCCGGGACGGTGCCGGTGGTCTCCTGCGCCTGCGGGGCCACGGCGTCGCCGTCGAACGTCAGCTCCCAGCGGGCGCCGTTGTCGGAGGTGGCGGTGGCGACGCGGTCGCTGCCGTCGTAGGTGTAGGCGTTGAGCTCGCTGCCCTCCGCCGGGTTGCTGACCTGCCGCAGCAGACCGGAGGTGTCGTAGGAGTAGCGGGCCAGCGTCTGCACGGTCTGGTCGACGGTGAGGGTGATGTCCTTCACCTGGCCGTTCACATCACCGAGGGCGCTGCCCGAAGCGGTGGTGGCGGTGGCGTAGTTGACCTTCAGGGACTGCTCGGGGGTCTCCCCGCGGGCGGGCTCCTTGACGGTGGAGACGCGGCCCACGGAGTCGTAGGAGACCGTGGACTGCTTGAACGCCTTGCTGCCCACCGCGGTGACGCGCCAGTTGTCGCCGCCGCCGCCGACCTGTTTCCACGTGAAGGAGGTCTTCAGGTCGGCCGCGGCGATCGGGTTGCCCGCCTGGTCGACCGGGGCCTGGTCACCGGACTCGACGGTGGTCAAGTTGACGTTCAGGGTCTCCACGACGGTCGTCTTCAGCGTGCCGAGGAGGTCGTCCCACGTGATGCTCTCGACCACGGTCGAGCCGTCCTGCGCCTTGTACGTGTTGACGCTTCCGCCGTTGGCGCCGGCGACCGAGTCGGTCAGGTCGTAGCGGGTGGACTCGTTGGTGTCCAGGTACGTCGTGGTGATCGCACCGTTGCCCGTGGACAGCTTCCGGTTGAGCTGCCCGCCGAGGAACTCCGCCTCCCAGCTGGGCCCGAAGACGCCGAGGTCGGAGCGGGTGGCGGGGGCGTCCTGGGCCTGCGAGACACCCTGGGCCTGGGCGACGACCGTGTGGGAGCGGCCCATCAGGCCGGCGGGCACGTCGTTCTCGGCGATCTGGTAGCTGTTGCTCTCGGACATGTACATGCCCGGGCCGATGTTCTGGATCTCGCCCTGGGCGAGGGGCTGCGTGGGCAGTTCGGTGGCCGTGGCCGCCTGCTGCGGGAGCAGCAGGGCCAGGGACACGGCGGCCACGACAGGGAGCGCAGTTCTGCGCATGGGTGTTTCCCTCTCGGTCAAGTCGACCGGCGGTGATCGACAAGCAGGACCGTAGGGAGGGCTTTTGTTGTCCGCAAAGAACGCCCGCACCGATCAAAACCCCTTGTTTTGTTGATGGTCGGAGCCCGGACACGATGAGTACGCGTACTCATTCCCGGCGCGTCCGGCGGCGCGCAATGATGCCCGCATGCGATCGACGACGCTCTTGAAGCCTGTACTGGCGGCCGCGCTCGGCTGCCTGGTCCTCTCCGGCTGCGGCACCCCGGACGCCACCCCCGAGCGGGCGCCCGCGGGCAACACGGTGGGGGAGGTGCCGCAGGACCCGTCGTCGCCGGGCGGCGATCCGGAGGTGCGCTTCCTCGCCCTGATGACCCGTACCGCGCAGGGCTGCGCCCCGGACGCCCCGAAGGACGCCACGGGGGGTGGCGGCGTTCCGAAGCCGGAGGACCTGCCCGGCGCGGAGGCCCCACCCACACCGCGGTACGGGCCGGGCCGGACCCCGCCGGGCGTCCCGAACGCCGACGGGGACATCCCCGTACCGCTCGACGACGCCGCTCCCGCGGACAGGCCGGGCGCCGGCTCCGCCCCGGCCGCGAGCACGCCGGAGGTGCCGCTGGCCGGAACCGAGAAGTGCGTGGGCGGCGAGCACGTGAAGCGGGTCGCGGAGGCCCTCAAGGGCACGAAGCCGACCGGCCACGAGGAGCTGCGCGAGCGGCTGACGGGCCTCGACTACCCCGCCCCCCGGATCCACCGGATGCCGGACCGCGCGGGCGCCCCGCGGGTCAGGATCGACCTGCGGGTGATGGGCGGCCATGTGGCCCTGGAGGTCACCGCCGCCGGCGGCGGGGTCGTCGCGGAGGCGTTCGGCGCTCCCGAGACGGAGGACGTGAAGGTGACCGACGTCAGCCGCGGTACGGGCTCCGACGCCCCCGCGTCCTGATCCCGTCCGCTCCGGACGGGCGGGGCCCGCACCCGGTCTCGCTGTCCGCCCGCACCGCGGTCGGGGAGCGCGCCCGCAGGCGCCCCTCTCCGCCCGCGCCGTGACCGAACGTACGCGCGGGTATACGGGCGGGCGGACGAGTGAAGGGCGGGTGGGTGGGCAGGCGTACACAGGAAGCTACCCGGGACGTGTCCGGGAAGCGGTTTGCCCTGTCGTCCAGGAGAGCGGGCCCATGCCTCTCCAGCTGATACTGCACCTCGATCTGCACGGCCGGAGCGCCGCGGCGCAGGCCCGGCGTGCGACGCTGGCGCACCTCGCCGCTGCCGAGGCGGGCGGCGGCGAGCCCCTCCCGCCCCTGGCGATGGACACGGCGCTCCTGCTGATCAGCGAACTCGTCACCAACGCCGTCCGCCACACGAGCGGGGGCTGCCTGCTGGAGGTGCGTCTCACGTCGGAGGGGATCGACATCGAGGTCACGGACACCAGCGACGCGGAGCCGGAACCGAGAAGGCCCGAGCGGCGCGGTGAGGGCGGCTGGGGATGGCACCTCGTCAACCGGCTGGGTACCGACGTGGGGATCCGCCACCACGCGGCGGGAGGCAAGACGATCCACGTCCGCGTCCCGCGCTGACCTCAGGCCCGACCGGCCCGACCGGCCCGACCGGCCCGACCGGCCCGATAGGGCCGGTCGGCCCCGGCCGTGCGGTGCAGGCGTCAGGCCACCGCCCGGGCCCGCAGCACGCGCGCGGGCTCCTGGCCGCCGCCCGTCGCCAGCACCCGTACCTCGCCGCCGCTGCTGATCTCGGCCCGGACGATCCCGGTGGCGTCCTCGTACACGGGGTGCCCGCCCGGTCCCGCCGCGCTGGTGCGGGTCATCCGGACGACGTCCTCGCCGACCCCGTCCGCGGCCGCGAAGACGACCTCGTAGGCCTGCGCGTCCTCCTCCGGCGACCCGGCGCCCTCAGGTTGCACCGTACTCATGGCCGGCCTCCTGCCGTGACGTCTGCCCTTCGCCGGCGGTGGCCGACTCTCCACCTGCCACGCTAAGCCCGGCCCGCCGCTCTGTCCTCACCGGCCGCCACCGCCGAACCGGTCGGGTGCCGCTGCTCCCGGCGGGTGAACCCCGGCCGGGGGAGTGGGCGGCCCCGGCCCGGAGGAGAGGTCTCAGCCGCCGGGACGCACCACGAACGCGACCGCGTCCACCGGTCCGCTGCGGCGGAAGTGCAGCACGAACGGCATGGCGTCGCCCACCCGCCGGCGCGTCCTGACCGTGACGCCCAGGTCCAGGGTGGCCGAGGTCATGACGACGAAATCGCCCGCCGGGATGTTCGCCGAGGAGACCGTACGCGTCGTCTCGTCCTCCTCGCCGACCCGCTCGTGCCGGTTCAGCGTGATCTCGTCCGCGACCGGGGAGGTCACCGCCACCAACTGGTCGTCGGCCTCGCCGGTGTTGGCGATCCGGAAGAAGGCCGTGGTGCGCTCCTTTCCCGCGGCCGGGAGGAGGACCCGGCCCACGCCGACGTCGATCCGTGCCGGGCTGCCCGCGGCCCCCGCCTTGGTCCAGGCCGTCAGCCCGACCAGCATCGTCATACAGGCGACCACGGGCACCACGGCGCCGAACAGCCCTTCGCGCAGGCTCCGGCGGCCGGGGCAGCGGCCGTCCGCTACCGCCTGCACCACCCGGTTGCCCGCTCGGCCGCCCGTCCGGAGGGCGGCGCGCAGGATGTGCATCAACGGAGTGCCTTCCGTACGGAGGAGCCGAGGCGTCCCGGCGCGGGCTGCCAGTTGCACAGGCTGAGGCTGTTGGCCACCACCAGGAGCGAGCTGGCGGACATCGCGGCGGCCGCGGGCATCGGGCTCAGCAGCCCCACGGCCGCCAGCGGGACGGTCACCGCGTTGTAGCCGAACGCCCAGACCAGATTGAGCCGGATGGCCGCCAGGGTGCGGCGGGCCAGGCGGACCGCGTCCGCGACGGCCTCGATGTCACCCCGTACGAGGGTCACGTCGGCGGCCCCGATGGCCACGTCCGTGCCGCTGCCCATCGCGATTCCGAGATCCGCCTCCGCCAGCGCCGCCGCGTCGTTCACGCCGTCCCCGATCACGGCCACCCTGCGGCCGCCACGGCGCAGCTGCCGCACCAGCTCCGCCTTGCCCTCCGGCGTGCAGTGGGCGTGCACCCGTACGATGCCGAGCCGGCGGGCGGCGGCCCGCGCGGCGGCCTCCCGGTCGCCGGTGGCCAGGACCGGCTCCACACCGAGCCGCCGCAGCCGGTCCACCGCCCGGTGGCTGCCGGCCCGCAGGACGTCGCCCAGGGCGACGAGTGCCTCGTCGAAGCCGTCCACGCGGACCAGGACCGGGGTGAGCGCGGCGGCCTCCGCCTCGGCCAGGGCGTACGCCAGGGAGGCGGGCAGGCCCTCGCCCGGCGTACGTACCTCCACCCGGTGGCCCTCCACGACCCCGGTGACGCCGCTGCCCGGAACGGCCAGGAAGCCGGCGACGGGCGGCAGCGCGCCCCCGGCCGCGAGGCGCTGCGCGTACGCGGCGACCGCGCGGCCCAGCGGGTGCTCGGAGCCCTGCTCAACCGCCCCGGCCAGCCGGACGGCCGCCTCGCGGCCGATCCCGCCGGCCGCCCCCGTGACCTGTACGACGGACATGTGGCCGGTGGTGAGGGTGCCGGTCTTGTCCAGCACGATCACGTCGACGTGCCGCAGGGCCTCCAGGGCCCGCGGCCCCCGGACCAGGATGCCGAGGCGGGCACCGCGGCCGGTGGCGGCCATGAGGGCGGTGGGGGTGGCCAGACCCAGCGCGCACGGGCAGGCCACGACGAGGATCGCGACGGCGGCGGTGACGGCCGCCTCGGGGTCTGCTCCGGCGCCGAGCCAGAAGCCGAGCACCGTGACGGCCAGGGCCAGCACGGCGGGGACGAAGACGCCCGCCACCGTGTCGGCCAGGCGCTGGGCCCGCGCCTTGCCCGCCTGGGCCTCGGTGACCAGGTGCGTGATCCGGGCCAGGCGGGTGTCGGCGCCGACCGCCGTGGCCTGTACGAGGAGCAGCCCGCCCATGTTGAGGGCGCCGCCCACCACCGGCCGGCCGGGACCCACCTCGACGGGATCGCTCTCACCGGTGATCAGTGACAGGTCCAGGGCGGAACTGCCCGAGACCACGACGCCGTCGGTCGCGACCCGTTCCCCGGGCCGGACGACGAATCCCTGTCCCGGCACCAGTTCCCCTATGGGCATCCGGCGTTCCCTGCCACCCTCGCTGACCGTCACGTCCTTGGCGGCCAGACCGGCGAGGGAGCGCAGCGCCGCGCCCGTGCCGCGCCGGGCGCGCGCCTCCAGATGGCGGCCGGTGAGCACGAAGAGCGGCACGGCGACCGTCGCCTCCAGGTAGACGTGAGCGGTCTCCGTCCCGGCCGAGGGCAGGAGGCTGAACGGCATCCGCATGCCGGGATCCCCCGCGCCGCCGAGGAACAGCGCGTACAGGGACCATGCGAAGGACGCCAGGACGCCGAGCGAGACGAGGGTGTCCATGGTGGCCGCCGAGTGCCGCAGCCCGCGGGCCGCCCTCAGGTGGAACGGCAGGGCGCTCCAGACCGCGACGGGGGCGGCCAGTACGAGGCACAGCCACTGCCAGTGGCGGAACTGCAGGGCGGGCGCCATCGACAGGACGAGGACCGGCAGACCGAGCAGGGCGGTGATCAGCAGCCGTTCGCGGTCCCTGCGGGCCTCCTCCCGTGTCGGGCCGGCGGGATCGTCCGGATCGTCCGGGTCGTGGGGGTGCCGGGGGTCTTGGGGGTGGTCCCGACCGGCCGTGGCCCACGTTGCCGCCCCCGGCGCGGGGGGCCGTACCAACTCCGCCTGGTATCCGGCCCGTTCGACGGCCGCCAGGAGGTCTGCGGTCGGGACGCCGGCCGGATGGCGGACGCGCGCCCGGCCCGTGGCGAGGTTGACCGCGGCCGTCACCCCCTCGATGCGGGCCAGCCGCTTCTCCACCCGGTTCACGCACGCCGCGCAGGTCATGCCCCGGACGACGAGGTCGGTGGTCGCCCCGGCGACCGTTCTGCCGTCCGCCGTCATCGTCCACCGCCGGTGTGGCCGCCGGTGTTCCCGCTGCCGCCGTCGCCGGACCGCCCCGAGGGACCGGCCTCGCCCACGGTGCTCCGCAGGCCGGGCGCCACCGGCCCGGCCGCGGAACCGACCCCGTAGGCGAGGGCGAACATCGCCAGGAGCAGCACGGCGAAGCCGGTCAGCGCCGGGGGCGGGCCCCACCGCCCGGTGGCCGCGGGTGACGTGACTGCGGACTGCTGTGCATCGGCCATCGACATTCCCTGATCCGAGGATTCGCTCACGGAGCCACCGCCCCGCCAGTTCCTCTCAGGTGGTCGGATGCGGCGCCCGCCCGGTTCCCGCGGATCGCGCGGGCGGCCGGCGCCGGTGACGGACCCCGGTCCGTCCGCCCCGACCGCGTCAGGGGCGGGCGGTCAGGTAGCCGCCCATGGTGGTGAAGTACTCGGCCGCGGGCAGCTCGCGGCCGTCCTCGGTCCGCACCCGGGTGATGGCGAGCCCGTGGTTGCGGCCGGTGCGGGCGTCGGCGCCCGCGACGACGACGACGCCGTCGCCCTCGCGGTAGAAGACACGGCCGGGTGTGCCGCCGTACCGGCCCTGTGACACGAACGCGGCCAGGACCTCGATCCGGCGGCCCCGGTGGTAGGTGAAGGCGCTCGGGTACGGCTCGGACTGGGCGCGCACGAGGCGGTCCAGTTCCTCGGCTGACCAGGTCCAGTCGATGCGGCTGTCCTCGACGGAGCGCTTGTGGAAGAAGCTCGCCTGCGAGCGGTCCTGGCGGACGAACTCCCGCTGCCCCGAGGCGATGAGGTCGAGCGCGCCCACGGTGACGGGTGCGATGAGGTCGACGGTGCGGTGGAAGAGGTCGGTGGCGGTGTCCGCGGGCCCCACCGGCACGGCCTCCTGCCGCACGATGTCGCCGGCGTCGAGCTCGTCGTTCATCATGTGCGCGGTGACGCCCACTTCGCTCTCGCCGTTGATCAGCGCCCAGATCAGGGGCGAGAAGCCGGCGTACTTCGGCAGCAGCGAGTCGTGCACGTTCAGCGTGCCGTGACGCGGGAGGTTGAAGACGCGCGGGGGGAGCCAGGTCCGCCAGTTGTTGGCGACGATGATGTCCGGGTCCGCCTCCTTCAGGCGGACGAACAGCTCCTCGTCGTCGGGGCGGTTGCGCAGCAGTACCGGGATCCCGTGCTCCTCGGCGAGGTCGGCGACGGAGTCGCTCCAGATCTTCTCGTAGACGTGCTCGCTCTTGGGGTGGGTCACGACCATCACCACGTCGTGCTCGGAGTCCAGGAGTGCTCGCAGGGTGCGGTGCCCCCAGGTCTGGTAACCGAACATGACGACCCGCATGGGGTTCCTCCTCAGCACAGGGGCGTTGGTCATGTCGAGTAAAGCAAGGCTTGCCTAAGCCTGCAATGCCCTTGGTCCGCAAGGGAGTTGAAGATCACCCTCATGGGTGACTGCCCGTTTTGCCTATCGACAGTGGTGGCTAAATCAGCTTAGCCTTGCCTAAGTCTCACGGTTGCGGCTCTGCCGGCGTGCCCGAATTCCGGGCCCGGCGGACGCCCGGCCGACGGCCACCGTCCCCACGGCGCGCGGCCGCCCTCGCACGATGGGAGTGACATGGCACAGGTTCGTCCTGGCGAAGACCCGTTGGTCCACGACCTCGTCGGAATCGGCTTCGGCCCGTCCAACGTGGCCATGGCCATCGCGGTCAGCGAGCACAACTTACGCGTCAGCGGACAGGAAACGGTCAACGCCCGCTTCTTCGAACAGCAGCCCCGCTTCGGCTGGCACCGCGGGATGCTCATCGACGACGCGACCATGCAGGTCAGCTTCCTCAAGGACCTGGTGACGCTCCGGAACCCGGCGAGCGAGTTCAGCTTCCTTTGCTACCTCAAGAGCAAGGGACGGCTGGTCGACTTCATCAACCACAAGAACCTCTTCCCACTGCGCGTCGAGTTCCACGACTACTTCGAGTGGGCCGCCGCCCAGGTCGACGACATGGTGTCCTACGGCCACGAGGTCGTCGGGATCACGCCCTCCGTCCGCGACGGGGCGGTGGAGTACCTGGACGTCACCGTCCGCTCCGGCGAGGGCCTCGCACTCCACCGGGCCCGCAACGTCGTCATCGGCACGGGACTGCGCCCCTTCATGCCGGACGGCGTGGAGCGCACCGGGCGCGTATGGCACAACTGCGACCTCCTGACGAAGGTCGAGGCACTGGACGGCACCGCCCCCTCCCGGTTCATCGTCGTCGGCGCCGGGCAGAGCGCCGCCGAGAACGTCGCCTATCTGCACCGCCGCTTCCCCGGGGCCGAGGTCTGCGCCGTCTTCTCCCGGTACGGCTACAGCCCCGCCGACGACAGCGGCTTCGCCAACCGGATCTTCGACCCGGAGGCCGTGGGCGAGTTCTTCGCCGCGCCGGAGGACGTCAAGCGCCGGCTCATGGACTACCACGGCAACACCAACTACTCCGTCGTCGACATCGACCTGATCGACGACCTGTACCGGCAGATGTACCAGGAGAAGGTCCTCGGCACCGAGCGCCTGCGCTTCCTCAACGTGTCCCGGCTGACGGACGTCAGGGAGACCCCGGCGGGCGTCCACGCCACCGTGCGGTCCCTGGTCACCGGTGAGGAGACCGTACTGGAGGCGGACGCCGTGGTCTTCGCCACGGGCTACCGCCCCGCCGACCCGCTCGGCCTCCTCGGCGAGGTCGCCGGACGGTGCCTGCGCGACGAGGCGGGCCGCGTCCGGGTCGAGCGCGACTACCGCGTCGCGACCGATCCCGCGCTGCGCTGCGGCATCTACGTACAGGGCGGAACGGAGCACACGCACGGCATCACCTCGTCCCTGCTGTCCAACACCGCGGTCCGGGTCGGCGAGATCCTGGACTCCCTCCTCGGCCGCGGCCCCAAGTCCGGCTCCGACGAGGCCCGCACGCTCGCCGGCGGCACCGGCGGAACGGCCGCCCGCTGACGGCGGTACGGCCGCCGCCCGCCGACCGGCGGTCCGAGGCCGCCGACCCCCGCCCCACCGGTGGACCGAAGGGATGACGTACGGCGACATGGGCACGATCGCAGTGGAACGCCGCCTGCCCACGGGCACGACGCGGGTGCGCAGGCGGCGGATCGCCGGCTCGCTCACCCTGGTACTGCTCCTCCTCGTCGCGATGGTGGTGTCGTTGGGCGTCGGTGCGCGCGCACTGAGCCCGTCCGAGGTCTGGTACGGCCTGTCGGCCGCCCCCGGCCCCGGCGCCGACCAGCGGCTCACCGACATCCGGCTCATCGTGCAGACCGTACGGATCCCCCGTACGGTGCTCGCCGCCGTGGCCGGAACGGCCCTGGGCGTCGGCGGGGCCCTGATCCAGGGCTACACCCGCAACCCGATCGCCGACACGGGTCTGCTGGGCGTCAACGCGGGCGCCTCGTTCGCCGTGGTCTGCGTGATCGCCTTCCTCGGCTTCGCGAACCCGTTCCAGTACGTCTGGTTCGCGTTCGCCGGGGCGGCGGTCGCGGGCGTCGTGGTGTTCGGGCTGGCGAGCATCGGCCGGGGCGCGGGCAACCCGCTGACGCTCGCACTGGCCGGGCAGGGGGTCACCGTGTTCCTCGCCGCCATGACCACCGCGGTCGCGCTGTCCGACAAGGCGTCGCTGAACGCCCTGCGCTTCTGGAACGCCGGCTCGGTGGCCGGCGTCGGATTCGGCGTCATCTGGCCGGTGACCGCGTTCGTCGCGGTCGGGCTGCTGCTGGCGCTGACGACGCTGCCCGCCGTCAACCTGCTCAACCTGGGCGACGACGTGGCCCGGGGCCTGGGCGTGAACATCGCGCTGAACCGCACCGTCGGCATCGTCGCCATCACCCTGCTGGCCGGGGCCGCGACCGCCGCCTGCGGCTCCATCGCGTTCCTCGGACTCATGGTGGCCCACGTGGCCCGCTACCTCACCGGGCCGGACTACCGGTGGCTGGTGCCGTACGCGGGGCTCCTCGGCGCCATCGTCCTGCTGGTCTGCGACATCGCCGGACGCCTGGTGGTACGCCCGGGCGAGCTGGACGCGGGTGTCGTCGTGGCCCTCCTCGGCGCCCCCTTCTTCGCGGTCCTGGTGTGGCGCGGAAAGTTCAGGAGCGCATGAACGGAACCGGTATGGACACGACCCCGGTGAAGCAGCCGGTACCCCCGGTGAAGCAGCCGGTACTCCCCGGCGTGCGGTTCGGCCGGGTCTCCTTCGTCTGGAGGCCGTGGCTCGTCTGCACCACGCTGCTGCTCGCGGCGGCCACGTTCCTCGTCTTCTGCCTGTCCATCGGCGTGGGGGACTTCCCCATCGGCCTGCCCCGGGTGGTCGCCACCATCCTGGGCCGGGGCGAACAGGTCGACGAGTTCGTGGTCATGGACCTGCGGATGCCGCGCGCCCTGGCCGGATGCGTCGTGGGCGTCGCCCTGGGCATGTCCGGGGCGATCACCCAGTCCATCGCGCGCAACCCGCTCGCCAGCCCGGACATCCTCGGGATCACCTGGGGCGCCGGCGCGGTCGCCGTGTTCCTGGTGACCGTGTCCGGCGGGACCGCCACGGCGGTCGTCAACTCGGTGGGCCTGTCCGGGGCCGCCCTTGCGGGTGGTCTCGGCACGGGCCTCCTCGTCTACGTACTGGCGTGGCGGCGCGGGATCGACGGCTTCCGGCTCATCCTCATCGGCCTGTCGGTCAGTGCGGTGATGGAGGCGGTCACGACCTGGCTGCTGGTGACGGCCGACATCAGGGACGTGGCGCGGGCGCAGGCCTGGCTGATCGGCTCGCTGGACAACCGCTCGTGGGACGACGTGCGGGTGGCGCTGTGGTGCACGCTCGTCCTCGCGGCGGTCGTGGCGGGCGTCGCCTTCCAGTTCAGGACGCTGCACCTCGGCGACGACGTGGCCGCCGGCCTGGGCGTCCGCCACACGGTGGTACGCGCCGTGCTGCTGCTGTGCGCGGTGCTGCTGGCCGGGGTCGCCGTGAGCGCGGCCGGGCCGGTCTCCTTCGTCGCGCTGGTGGCGCCGCAGGTCGCGATGCGCCTGACGAGGTGTCCGACGCCGCCCATGGCGGCCTCCGGCTTCACGGGGGCCCTGCTGCTGATCGGTGCCGACCTGGTCGCGCGTACGGCGCTGCCCATGACGCTGCCGGTCGGCGTGGTCACCGCCGCGATCGGCGGCCCCTTCCTCGTCTACCTGCTGGTGAGGGCGAATCTTCGGTGATCGGAACATGTCGGCGCAGGTCGGGAACGAGGGGGAACCGTGGCCGTTGAGCACGTCGCCGGGAGAGCGCACGGGGGTGGTGAGACCGTGCGGCTGGCCGCCAGAGGGGTCACCGTCGGATACGGGGGGCGGGTCGTCATCGACGACCTGGACGTGGCCGTCCCGCCCCGGGTGATCACCACCATCATCGGCTCCAACGGCTGCGGGAAGTCGACCCTGCTGCGGACCCTGTCGCGGCTGCTGAAGCCGACCCGGGGCAGCGTCGTCCTGGACGGCGACGACATCGCCCGGCTCCGGACCCGGGACGTGGCGAAGAAGCTCGGGCTGCTGCCGCAGGCCCCGGTGGCCCCGGAGGGGCTCACCGTGGCCGATCTGGTGGCCCGGGGGCGGCATCCGCACCAGAGCTGGCTGCGGCAGTGGTCCTCCGACGACGCGGACGTGGTGGAGCGGGCGCTGGCCATGACCGGGGTCGCGGACCTGGCCGACCGCCCGGTCGACGCGCTGTCCGGCGGCCAGCGGCAGCGCGTGTGGATCTCGATGACGCTGGCTCAGGGCACGGACCTGCTGCTGCTGGACGAGCCGACCACCTACCTGGACCTGGCGCACGCCGTCGACGTGCTCGACCTGGTGGACGACCTGCACGAGTCCGGATGCACGGTGGTCCTGGTGCTGCACGACCTGAATCTGGCCGTCCGCTACAGCGACAACCTCATCGTGATGAAGGCGGGCGCCATCCTCGCCCAGGGGCATCCGCGCGACGTGATCACGGCGGAACTGCTGCACGAGGCGTTCGGGCTGCGTGCCAAGGTGATCGACGACCCGGTGGGGGACAGGCCGCTCATCGTGCCGATCGGCCGCGCCCACGTGAGGCCGGATCAGATGGACAAAGATACGGTTCAAGTAAGGCTAGGCTAGCCTCACTTGGGCGCGCTACTGTGTGCCTGCCCTCGGCCGGGGGCGCAATGGACAGCACGAAAGCAAGGGATTGCCGATGCTTCTCCATCGAACACCAGCCACGAACCGCTGGGTGCGGCCGGCGGCGGCGCTGGCCGCCGCGGCGCTCGGCGCCGGGCTCCTGTCCGGATGCGGCTCCGACCCGGCGGACCCGGCCGACAAGAAGAGCGGTGACGCCCCGGCCGCCGCGGCGGGCACCTTCCCGGTCACCGTGGAGCACGCCTTCGGATCCACGAAGGTCGCCAAGGCCCCCCAGCGGGTCGTCTCCGTCGGCTACACCGACGACCAGGCCGTCCTCGCGCTCGGCATCAAGCCGGTCGGCATGGTCGACCAGTACCCCAACCCGCCGGGCACCAGCCCCGACATCAACACCCAGTGGCCGTGGACCAAGGACAAGTGGGGCGACACCCGTCCCGAGGTCGTCATGAACAACGGCGACGCCGGCCCGAACTACGAGAAGATCGCCGCCCTGCGGCCGGACCTGATCGTCGCGGTCTACTCCGAGATCGACCAGGCCGCCTACGACAAGCTCTCCAAGATCGCCCCGACGGTGGGCCGGACCAAGGCCGAGAAGGAGCCGTTCAGCGCCCCCTGGCAGGACAACGCCGTCCACATCGCCAAGGCCCTCGGCCAGGAGGCCAAGGGCACCGAACTGGTCAAGGGCATCCAGGACAAGCTCGACGCGGCCAGGAAGGCGCACCCCGGCTTCGCGACCCAGACCGCCGTCGCACTGTCCTGGTACAAGGACTCGGTCGCCCCCTTCACCACCACCGACGTACGCGGCCGACTGGTGACGGGCATCGGCTACAAGGGCCAGACCGAGATCGACAAGATCGCCGACGGCAAGTTCTACACCACGCTCTCCCCCGAGCGCATGGACCTCGTCGACGTCGACCGCATCTTCGTCATCGCCGACAAGGCCGACCAGGAAGCACTCAAGAAGTTCGAGCTCTTCACCAACCTGAACGCCGTCAAGAACGGAAAGGTCTCCTACCTCCTCGACAGCGAGGGCCCGGCCGTCGGCGCGGCCATGTCCCAGGGAACCCTGCTCTCCCTGCCGTACGCCATCGACGAACTCGTCAAGTCGGCCGGCTGAGCGTGAGCGCCACGGACACGCTCGTCGCGCCGGCCACCCTGCGCACGACGACCGGAGGCGAGGCCACCCGCTGGGTGGTCTCGCACTGCCGCGAGGTGCCCTGGCTGACGGCCGCCACCGTCCTCACCACGGTGGCCGGCGCGGCCCTCCAGGTGCTCCCGCTGCTCCTGCTCGGCCGCGTCGTCGACGGGGTGGTGGCGGGCGGACCCCGCTCCGTGCTCGTCACCACGGGCGTGCTCATGGCGGCCGCCGCGCTCCTCGGCGCGGCGGCCACCGCCCTGTCCACCTACCTGGTCGGCCGGCTCGGCGCGGACCTCCTCGCCAAGCTGAGGGAAGGCGCCGTCCGGGCGGTGCTCGGGATGCCGAGCGCCCGGATCGAACAGGTCGGCCGCGGAGACGTGCTCTCCCGCGTCGGCGACGACGTCGCCGTGCTGTCCAGGGGGATCCGCACCGCCGTACCCACCGTCTTCTCGGCCGGCGTGCTCGTCGCCATCGCCACCCTCGGCATGTTCGGCCTCGACTGGAGGCTCGGCCTCGCGGGCGCCGGCGCGCTCCCCGCCTACGCCCTCGCCCTGCGCTGGTACCTGCCCCGCTCCGCCCCCCTGTACAAGCAGCAGCGGGCCGTCCAGGCGGACCGCGCACAGGCGCTGATCAGCGGACTGAACGGGATCGACACCGTCCGCGCCTACCGCCTGGAAGGCGCCGTCCGCGAGAAGGTCACCACCGAGTCGTGGCGCGTACGCGAACTCGGCATCGAGGTGTTCCGCCTCTTCGGCCGGTTCGTCGGCCGGGAGAACCGCGCCGAGTTCATCGGACTCGTCCTCATCATCGTGACCGGGTACGCCCTGCTGGAGGCCGACGCCGCCACCCTCGGCGAGGTCTCGGCGGCCCCGCTCGTCTTCCACCGGCTGTTCACCCCGCTCGGTTCCATCATGTTCACCTTCGACGAGGCGCAGAAGTCGGGCGCGAGCCTCACCAGGCTGGTCGGCGTCCTCGGCGAGGACGCCCAGGACCGGCTGGTCGGCGCCCCCGCCGTCGAGCCGGCGGCCGACGAGCCCCACCCGGTGACCGTGAAGGGCCTGACGTTCGCCTATCCCGGCTCCGAGCGGCCGGTCCTGCAGGACGTCGACCTGTCCATCCCGGCGGGCGGCTCGCTCGCCCTGGTCGGGGCGACGGGCGCCGGCAAGTCGACGCTGGCCGCGCTGATCGCCGGCATCGGCACCCCGCAGGCCGGATCGGTACGCATCGGCACGACCGACCTCGCCGGCCTGGACGAGGCCGGCGCGCGAGCCCTCGTCAGCATCCTGACGCAGGAGACGCACGTGTTCTCCGGGCCGCTCGCCGACGACCTGAGGCTCGCCGCACCGCAGGCCACCGACGCCGAACTGACCGCCGCCCTGCGCACGGTCGGCGCCGACGGCTGGGTGGACGCACTGCCCGACGGCCTGCGGACCCCGGTCGGCGAGGGAGGCGAGCGCCTCGACGTCACCAAGGTGGCCCAGATCGCGCTCGCCCGGCTCGTACTGGCCCGCTCACCCGTGGTGGTACTCGACGAGTCCACGGCCGAGGCGGGCAGCGAGGGCGCGGCCGAGCTGGAGCGGGCCGTGCTCGCCGCGTGTGCCGGCCGCACCACGCTGTTCGTCGCACACCGGCTGACGCAGGCCATGGCGGCGGACCGGATCGCCGTGCTCGACGCCGGCCGGGTCGTGGAGCACGGCACACACGAGGAACTGGTGGCCCTGGGCGGCCGCTACGCACAACTGTGGCGCGCCTGGCGCGAGGGAAGCCAGGACACGGCCTGAAGTCCGGCCCACCCGGTCCGGGTGGGCCGGCCGGCGGACACTGAAGGGGCGTTGAGTCTTCGATGACGGAACCGACCGCTCGTCTCGTGCGGCTTTCTCCCACGCGCCTGGCCGCGTTACGCCGGCGCGCGGGCGACTACCGCGACCGCACCATCACCACGGCGTGCTCGACCGGGCTGGCGTACTGGGCCACCGGCCGCAGCCCCGACGGCATGGAACTCACCCGCGACACCCTCTTCGCCGACGTCCTCGGCTGGGCCGACAACGGCGGCGCCCCGCCAACCGGCTGGGAGATCGGCGACGACGCCCGCAGCATCACCCTCCCCGAAGGCGTCGACCCGGCCGACGCGCAACTCGCCCTCGACGACCTGGCCGACTTCCCCGACCGGCCCCTCGGCACCATCGCCCCCTCCAGCGTCGCGGCCCGCGTCGAGACCCTGGCCCGCTGGAACGACACCGGCGCGGACCGGGCCCGCCCCACCATCGTCGAGATGTTCCGCGAACAGGCGCGCACCCGCCCCGACGCCGTCGCCGTCGTCGACGAACGGCGCTCCCTCACCTACGGCCAGGTCGCCGCGTACTCCAGCCAGTTGGCCCATGAACTCCTCGACCGCGGGACCACCGCCGAACAGGTCGTCGGCATCTCCCTGGCCCGCTCCGCCGACATGGTCGTCGCCCTGCTCGGCGTGCTCCAGGCCGGCGCGGCGTTCGTACCCCTCGACCCGCAGTGGCCCGCCGCACGACGGGCCGTCGTCGTCGAGGACGCCGGCGTCGTGCTCCAGCTCAACGGCACGGGCGGGCACGCCCCCGGCGAACCGGCCGCCGTCGCCGTCGACCTCGGCGACTGGCGGCACGGCTCCCACCCCGGCGGCGGCACCGGCATCACCACACCCGGCGACGCCCTCGCCTACGTCATCTTCACCTCCGGCTCCACCGGCAGGCCCAAGGGTGCCATGATCCGGCACGAGGCGATCAGCGAGCGCCTGCTGTGGCAGACCCACGAGATCCTGGGCTTCGGCCACGACGACGCCTCCCTGTTCAAGGCACCCCTGTCCTTCGACATCTCCGTCAACGAGATCTTCCTGCCCCTGGTGTCCGGCGGCCGCCTGGTGGTCCTGCGGCCCGGCGGCGAACGCGACCCCCACCACCTGCTCGGCGTGATCGCCGAGCAGCGCGTCACCTTCACCTACCTGGTGTCGTCCATGCTGGACGTACTGCTCGACATCGCCGGCGACTCCGGCCGGCTCGCCAGCCTGCGGCACGTGTGGTGCGGCGGCGAAGTGCTCACCCCCGAGCTGTACGAGCGGTTCCGCGACCGGCTCGACATACCCATGTACCACGGCTACGGGCCGGCCGAGACGACCATCGGCGTCTCCCACGTCGTCTACCGGGGCACGGCGGAACGCCTGACCACGTCGATCGGCAGGGCCAACCCCAACACCCAGCTCTACGTCCTCGACGACGAGCTGCGCCCGGTACCGGTCGGGGTCGGCGGCGAACTGTACGTCGGCGGATTCCTGCTCGGCCGCGGATACGCCGGCGCCCCCGGCCTGACGGCCTCCCGGTTCGTCGCCAACCCCTTCGCCGCAGACGGCTCGCGCCTGTACCGGACCGGGGACCTGGCCCGGTACGCACCGGACGGGACACTCGACTTCCTCGGCCGTGCCGACAACCAGATCAAGATCCGCGGCATGCGGCTGGAGATCGAGGACGTCGAGGCAGGCCTCGCCGAACACCCGCGCGTACGCCACGCCTGCGTCGTCGCGAAGCAGAACACCGCCGGCGGCACCTACCTGGCCGGCTACGTCATCCCCGCCGCCGGAGCGGCGGACCTGACGGCCCAGGAGGTCGCGGAGTGGGCGGCCGGGCACATGGTCGAGTACATGGTGCCCGCCCGTATCGTCGTCATGAAGGAGTTCCCGCTCACCGCCAACGGCAAGCTCGACCGCGCCGCGCTCCCCGAGCCCGGCACCGGGACAGGCCCGCTCGTCCCGCCCGCCACCGACAACGAGCGTCTGGTGTGCGCCGCGGTCGCCGCGCTCCTGCGGCTGGACGCGGTCGGCGTCGACCAGGACTTCTTCCGGCTCGGCGGCGACAGCCTGCTCGCCATCTCCCTGCTCGGCGCGCTGCGCAAGGACGGCCTGCACGTCACACCGCGGCAGATCTTCACCCACAGCGTGATCGGCGCGCTGGCCGCGGCGGCCGTCCCCGCCGACACCGCCGCCGAGGACCACGACGACGTCGAGACCGGCCCGGTCACCGGCTCGCCCGTCCTGCGCTGGCTCGGCGAGACCACCGACGCCGTCGACGGCTTCGTGCAGTCCGTCGTGCTGAACACCCCCGCGGACCTGACCGCGGGCGCCCTCGACGCGGTCCTCGCCGCCCTCGTCGAACGCCACGCCGTGCTCCGCGCCCGGCTCGTACGCGGCGACCACTGGAGCCTCGACATCCCGGCGCCGGGGGACCGCACCACCGCCGGCTGGCAGGAGAGCGACCGGCCGCTCGACGAGTGCGCCGCCCTCGCCGCCGCCGCACTGGACCCCGAGCACGGCGTCATGCTGCGCGCCGTATGGCGCCGCGACGCCCGGCAGCTCGTCCTCGTAGCCCACCACGTCGTGGTCGACGGCCTGTCCTGGCGGATCCTGGCGGAGGACTGCGCCACCGCATGGCGCCTGTACACCTCCGGCGAACCGGTCCGACTGCCGCCCGCGGGCACCTCGTTCCGCCGGTGGACCCAGCTGCTGGAACACGCCGCGTTCGACGGCGACCGCGCCCACTACCGGCGCCCCCTGCCCGGGCCGGACGCCCCGCTGGGCCGGCGCGCGCTCAACGCGGCCGACACCGTCGCACGGGAGCGCACGACGACCGTCACGGTCGGCCCCGACGTCACGGCCACCCTGCTCGGCGACCTCCCCGCCCGGTTCCACGCGGGCGTCAACGACGTACTGCTGACCGCTCTCGCCGTCACCCTCGCCCGGTGGCGCCGCGACCTCGGCCAGGACCAGTCCTTCGCCCACATCGAGCTGGAGGGCCACGGCCGCGAAGCCCGCTTCGTCGCCGACGGCGCCGGCTTCGAACCCGAACTCTCCCGGACCGTCGGCTGGTTCACCACCCTCTTCCCGGTCACCGTCGACCCCGGCGCGGCGGCCGACCCCACGGATCCCGCCTACCTGGCGGCCGCCCTGAAGGCGGTCAAGGAAGACCTCGCGCGCGTCCCGAGGAACGGCCTCTCCTACGGCGCCCTGCGCCACCTGGGAGGCGCCCGGTTCGACACCCCCGCACCCCAGGTGCTCTTCAACTACCTCGGACGCTTCGACGCGGGATCCTCAGCAGACTGGGAACTCGCGCACACCACCAGCCAGTTGGGGGAGCGGCGGGACCCCCGCATGCGACTGCCCCGCGCACTGGAGTTCAACGCCATCGCCGAACCCGACACGGCCGGCGCCTACCGGCTGGCCACCACCCTCTCGTGGCCCGAAGGGCTGCTCACCGACGAGGACGCCGCGGCCATCGGCGCCCACTACCGGCAGACCCTCACCGCGCTCGCCGCACTCGACCGGAACGGCCACGGCGGCCACACCCCCAGCGACTTCCCCCTGGTCTCCCTCACCCAGGCCGACGTCGACGAGCTGGACGGCCCCGCCCTGCGCGACGTCCTGCCGCTGACCCCGCTCCAGGAAGGCCTCTACTTCCACTCGGTCTTCGACGACGACTCCGCCGGCGCCTACGTCGAACAGCAACTGCTGACCCTGGAAGGACAGGTCGACGCCGACCGGCTCGCCGCGGCGGCCACCCGCCTGCTCGCCCTCTTCCCCAACCTCGCCGCCCGCTTCACACCCCTCGCCGACGGCCGCGTGGTCTGCGTGCTCGAAAGCGGCACACAGGCCCCCTTCACCGTCCTGGACCGGCCCGGCATCACCGACGACGAGATCCGCGAGCACGCGGAGCAGGACCGCCGCGCCGGATTCGACCTGGCCGCCGGCCCGCTCATGCGGTACACGCTCATCCGTGCCGGAGCCGGCCGCACCGTCCTGGTCCAGACCGTGCACCACATCATCGCCGACGGCTGGTCGGTGCCGCCGATGCTCCGCGCCCTCCTCGCCGAATACCACGCGCCGGGCACCGTGCACCCCGTCGGAGGCTTCACCGACTACGTGCGCTGGCTCGCCGGCCGGGACCAGGACGAGAGCGACCGGGTGTGGCGCGAACAGCTCGCCGGCCTGCCCGGCCCCTCGCTGGTCGCCGAAGGGCACACACCGTCCGATCGGTTCGCCGACACGGCCGCCGAGCCGGACGGCGACGACCTCGACGGAGCCGTCCGGGCGGCCGGCGTCCCCCTCAGCGTCGCCGTGCACAGCGCCTGGGCGGTGGCCCTCGGCGGCCTCCTGCACGCCCGCGACGTCGTCTTCGGCTCCACGGTGTCCGGGCGGGACGCGGAGGTGCCGGGCATCGAGGACATGGTCGGCCTGTTCATCAACACCGTCCCCGTACGCGCCCGCTGGACCACCGCCACCACGGCCCGCGACCTGTTCGCCCAGGTGGGTGAGCACCAGAGCGCCGTGCGGCCGCACCAGCACGTCTCACTGGCCCGCATCGGCCGCCACACCGGCGCCGGCCCGTTGTTCGACACCCTGGTCGTCTTCGACGTCACGACCGACACCGCCGCGCTGCGCGGCCCCGGGGACTCCCTCGTCGTCACCGGCATCGTCAACGAGGGTGCCCCGCACTACCCGCTGACCCTCGTGGCCGAGCGTACGCCCGAAGGCCGGCCCCGCTTCAACCTGATCTACGACGGCACCCTCCTGCGGGAGGCCGGCGCCCGCGCGATCCTGTCCGCCTTCACCCGCGCCCTCACCGCCCTCCTCACCCGGCCGGACGCCCTGGTCGACGTCCTGGCCGGCGACCTGGCACCCGGCGCCGCCCGACGCCCGGCCGGTACGACACCCCAGGCCGCCGAGGCCGCCCCGACGGCCCGGACCGACCAGCCCGCCCAGACGGCCCAGCCCGCCCCGAACACCCTGGGCGCCCTCTTCGACGCCGCCGCACGCCGCGACCCGGCCGCCACCGCCGTCACCCAGTGTGCCCTCGACGGCGCCACCCGCTCGCTGACCTACGCCGAACTGGCCGCGGGCCGCGACGAACTGGCCGCCACCCTGCGCGCCGCCGGCATCGGCCCCGGCACCCGCGTCGCCGTCGCCGTACCGCGCTCCCTGGAACAGGTCACCGCACTCGTCGCCGTCGTCACCGCGGGCGGCGCCTACGTACCGCTGGACCTCGGCCACCCCGACGGCCGGCTGGAGTACGTCCTCGCCGACGCCGCCCCGCAGGCCGTCCTCGTCACCCCGGAGCACCGGGACCGCTTCACCCGGCTGCTGGCCCGGGCGGGCGTCCCCGCCCGCGTCCTCGTACAGGGCGAGCGGCTGCCGCGAACCACCACAGGCCCCGCCGCGCGCGCCGCCGGCCCGCACGACCCCGCCTACGTCATCTACACCTCCGGATCCACCGGCCGGCCCAAGGGCGTCGTCGTCCCGCACTCCAGCGTGGTGGCCCTCCTCGCCAACACCCGCCCCGACATGGACTTCGGACCGCGCGACGTATGGGTGCAGTTCCACTCCTACTCCTTCGACTTCGCCGTCTGGGAACTGTGGGGAGCCCTGGTCCACGGCGGCGAACTGCTGGTGCCGGACTACGCGCTCACCCGCTCCCCGGTCGACTTCCACCGGCTGGTGCGCGAACGCGCCGTGACCGTCCTCAACCAGACCCCCTCCGCCTTCCACCGGTTCATGGAGGCCGACCGGCACACCGCCGAGCCGCTCCCCGCACTGCGCCGGATCATCCTCGGCGGTGAGCCGCTGGACCTCGGGCGGCTGCGCGGCTGGGTCGGGCGGCACGGCACCGCCTCCCCCCAGCTCGTCAACATGTACGGCATCACCGAGACCACCGTCCACGTCACCCACCGGGTCCTGACCGACGAAGACTTCGAGCGCGGCGGCGGCGCCAGCCCGATCGGCGTCCCGATCCCCGGCCTGGTCACCCATCTGCTCGATGACCGGCTCCGGCCGGTGCCGCCGGGCCGGGTGGGCGCCGTCTACGTCGCCGGCGACCAGGTCTCGCTCGGCTACCTGGGCCGGCCCGGGCTCACCGCCGGCCGGTTCGTCGCCGACCCCTTCGCCGGCGGCGGCGCCCGCATGTACCACACCGGCGACCTCGCACGCCGCACGCTCGACGGCGAGCTGGAGTTCACCGGCCGCGCCGACGACCAGGTACAGCTCAACGGCTTCCGCATCGAGCCGGCCGAGGTGGAGGCGGCGATCAGGGAACTCGACGGCGTCGTCGACGCCGCCGTCACCGTGGCGGACAGCGGCGACCACCTCGTCGCCCACATCGCAGGCCGGGTACCGGACGACCTCACCGGCCTGCTCTCGGCGAAGCTTCCCCCGCACATGGTGCCCGCCCGGGTGCTGGAGACCGACGCCCTGCCGCTGACGGTCAACGGCAAACTGGACCGCCAAGCCCTCACCGAACGGGCCGCCCGCGCCGCTGCGGTGGACGCCGGTGCCGTTCCGCCCGTGACGGCGCAGGACACCGCACTCACGGCGCTGACCGCCATCTTCACCGACACCCTGCCCGGCACCGCCGTGGACGGCGACTGCGACTTCTTCCGGGCCGGCGGCGACAGCATCCTCGCCATCACCGTCGTCAACCGGGCCCGGGCCCTCGGCCTCGCCATCACACCGCGGGACGTCTTCCTGCTCAGGACGCCGCGCGCGCTCGCCGCACACCTGGCGGCGAGCGCACCAGAAACCGCGACACCCGCCCCCGAGTCCGCCGCCCGCGAGGACGGACCCCTGACACCGACCCCGATCATCCTGCGCCTGCGCCGACTGGGCGGCTCCCTCGCCCGGTTCGCGCAGGCCCGGGCCGTGACCGCGCCCGCAGGAACCGGATACGCCGACGCCGAGCGCGCCGCGAACGCCGTCGTGGCCGCGCACCCGGTCCTGCGGCTGCGCCTGCGCGTCGAGCACGGCGTATGGACCCTGCGTACCGAACCCGCCCGCACGGCCACCGTCGTACGCACGGACACCGCCGACCCCGAGACCGCGGCCGACGAGGCCGCGGGACGCCTCGACCCCGAGACCGGCGACGTCATCGCCTTCTCCTGGCTGGAGGCGAGCCGCACCCTGGTGGTCGCCGTGCACCACCTCGCCGTCGACACCGTGTCCTGGCTGATCCTGCTGGACGACCTGGCCGCGGCCCTGCGCGGGGCGCCGCCGGCGCCGCCGACCACCTCCTACGCCGAGTACGCGCGGGCCCTGGCCGACCCGTCGGCCCACCCCGGCGACGACGGCCTCGACCACTGGATCACCACACTCCAGGCGCCCCCGCTGCTGCCCGCCGTCCGGGCGCCGCGCGACACCGTGACCGTGCTCCCGCCCGACCTGAGCGACCTCCTCACCCGCACCGCCCCCACCGCACTCGGCGTCGGCCTCACCGAACTGCTGTGCGGCGCCCTGCGCGCCGCCCTGACCCGCATCCAGCCCGCACCCACCGACCTCGCCGTCGACCTGGAGCGGCACGGCCGCGACCCGGTACTGCCCCACCACGACTACACCCGCACGGTCGGCTGGTTCACCTCCATCGCACCCGTGCGCCTCACCCCCCACACCGACCCGGTCGCCGCCGCCCGCGAGGTCGCCGCACGCCGCCCCGACGAGCGCGCCCACCTCGCCTACGGCCGGCTCCGCCACCTCGACCCGCAGACCGCCCCGCTCCTGGACGCCCAACCGCAGGTGCTCTTCAACTACCTGGGCCGGGGCGGCGAATCCCAGGCCCTGCCCGTCACCGGCGGCGACCGGGACAGCAGCCCCTACGCCGTCGAGGTCAACGCCTGGACGGACGCGGCCACCGGAAGCCTGCACGCCGTCCTCACCCTCGCCGAGGGCATCCCCGACGAGATCACCGGACACTGGCACGACGCACTGGAGCACATCGCGCGGGCCGCCGCGACCGCCGAGCGCACCGCACCGGTCACCCCCCTCCAGCGCGGCCTGTACTTCCAGGCCCAGCTGGGCGGACCGGCGGGACACTACGTCGCGCAGAGCTGGTTCGCCTTCGACCGGCGCCTGGACACCGACGCCCTCGCCGAGGCCATGGCCAGGGTGATCGCCCGCCACCCGTCGGTGGGCGCCGGCTTCGCCACCGACGACGACGGCAACGCCGTGCAGGTCCTCGCGGCCGGCCGGCGCGTCGACGTACGCACCGTCCACCTCGCGACCGACGCCGAGGTCGACACCCTGCTGGCCCGGGACCGCGACACCGGCTTCGACCCGGCCCGGCCGCCCCTGATCAGGCTGACCGTGGTGCGCCGCCCCGACGGCCGCGACGGCCTGCTGCTCAGCTACCACCTCCTGCTGTGGGACGGCTGGTCACGCGAGATCGTGCTCCGCGACCTGTTCGCCGCCTACGAGGGCTGCCTGGCCGGCGACCCGGCGACGCCCGCCCCGGCCAACCCGAGCTTCGAGGACCACGCCCGCGCCCTCGCCGCCAAGGACCCGGCCCCGGCCGAACGGTTCTGGGCGCGGCACCTGGCAGGCCTCCCCGGCCCGACCCTGCTCGCCGGCCCCGCACCGGCCCTCGCCGACGGCCTGCCCCGCGCGCTCGTCCACACCCTCGACCCCGACCGGTCACAGCTGCTGCGGGACACCGCCCGCACGCACGGCGTCACCCTGAACTCGGTACTGACCGGCGCCTTCGGCCTCCTGCTCGGCGCCCGGACGGGCCGCGGCGACGCCGTGTTCGGGGTGACGGTCTCGGGCCGGGAGGGCGAAGGCCTGGACGGCATCGTCGGCGTGCTGCTCAACACCGTGCCCATGTGGACGCGGGCACGGCCCGAGGACACCGTCCGCGCGTACCTGACGTCCGTGCAGGCCGCCCGGGTCGAGGCGATGGAACACGAACACATCGGGCTCGGCGAGATCCAGCGCGCCGGCGGACACGACACGCTCTTCGACAACCTCTTCGTCCTCCAGAACTTCCTGGACCTGGACGCCTTCGCCGACATGAACGCCCGCCACGGCATCACCGGCGTCCGGGCCGACGACTCCACGCACTACCCGTACACCTGGGTCGTCACCCCGGGCGACCGGCTCACCGTCAAACTGGAGTACCGCGACCACGACACCGCGGCCGCCCGGCAGCTCCTCGACGACTACCTGCGCATCCTCGACGACCTGGCCAGGGCGACCGGACCGCTCGGCACCCTGCCGGGCCTCGGACCGCGGCCCGAGCCCGCCGAGCGCACCGACGTGGGCACGGACACCGTCGTCGACCGGTTCGACCTGGCGGCCGACCGGGACCCCGGACGGACCGCCCTCGTCGCCCACGGACACACCATGACCTTCGCCGGCCTCCGGGACCGCAGCCGCGCCGTCGCGGGCGTCCTCGCCGCACGCGGTATCGGCCCCGAGACCACCGTCGGCCTCGCCGTCCCCCGTTCCCTCGACTCGATCGTGGCGCTGTTCGCCGTACTGCGCACGGGCGCCGCGTACGTCCCGCTGGAGCTGGACCACCCCGACGAAAGGATCGCCGCCATCGTCGCGGACGCCCGCCCCGAGGTGATCCTCAGCGTCAGCGCCGTGTCACCACGGCTGCGCCGACTGCCCGGCGACCTGATCGAGCTGGACCGGCCGCTCCCCGCGGCCGAGCCCGTCACGACGTTCGCCCCCGGCGACCCGCACCGCCTGCGCCACCCCGCCTACACGATCTACACCTCCGGATCGACCGGCAGGCCCAAGGGCGTGGTGACCGAGTACGCGGGCCTGACCAACATGCTGGTCAACCACCAGCGCCGGATCTTCGAACCGGTACTGGCGGACCACGGCCACCGGGTCTTCCGGATCGCGCACACCGTGTCGTTCGCCTTCGACATGTCGTGGGAGGAACTGCTGTGGCTCGCCGACGGCCACGAGGTGCACATCTGCGACGAGGAACTGCGCCGCGACGCCCCACGGCTCGTCGAGTACTGCCTCCGGCACGCCATCGACGTCGTCAACGTCACCCCGACCTACGCCGGGCAACTGCTCGCCGAGGGCCTGCTCGACGACCCGGACCGGCGGCCCGCCCTCGTCCTGCTGGGCGGCGAAGCCGTCACGCCCGCACTGTGGCAGCGGCTCGCCGAGACGGACGGCACGGCCGGCTACAACCTGTACGGACCCACCGAGTACACCATCAACACCCTCGGCGTCGGCACCTTCGAATGCGAGGACCCCGTGGTGGGCGTCGCCATCGACAACACCGACGTGTACGTCCTGGACCCCTGGCTGCGGCCCCTCCCCGACGGCGTCCCCGGCGAGCTGTACGTGGCGGGCATCGGCATCGCGCGCGGCTACCTCGGACAGCCCGCCCAGACCGCGCACCGCTTCGTCGCCTGCCCCTTCGGCCGGCCCGGCGAGCGCATGTACCGCACCGGGGACCTGGTGTCACGGCGGCCCGACGGGAACCTGGCGTACCTGGGCCGCACCGACCAGCAGGTCAAGATCCGGGGACACCGCGTCGAACCGGGCGAGGTGGAGGCCGCGTTCGCCGCGCACCCGGCGGTCCGGTTCGCCGCCGCGGTCGCCCAGCCCGACCCCCAGGTCGACGGCGCGTACCGGCTGGCCGCCTACCTCGTACTGGACGGCTCCGACCTGGCGGCGGTCGCCGCCGAAGTGGGCGCCGCGCTGCCGGACTTCCTGCGCCCGACGCACTACGCCCAGGTCGACGCGATCCCGCTGACCGTCAACGGCAAGGCCGACACCAGGGCACTGCCCGAGGCCCGCCCGCTGGGCGCGCTGACCACGGCGGGGGAGCGCGGGCCGCGTACCGCCACCGAGGCCGCCGTCTGCGCGTTCTTCGCCGAGGCACTGGACCTGGACGACGACGAGGTGAGCGCGGTGGGTGACTTCGTGTCCCTCGGCGGACACTCCATGCTGGCGGTGCGGCTGATCGCCCTGCTCCGCCGGGAGTACGGTCCAGTGGTCACGATCCGCGACCTGTTCACCCTGCGCACCCCGGAAGCGATTGCCCGCCACCTCGATGACAACTCCTGACACGCAGCGGCCCCGTTCGGGGTCCGGCATCCTGCGCACCGCACTGCGCCGCAACGTGGGCGCCATGGCCGGCGGCACCGTCCTCATGGGTCTTTACCAGGCCGGCGAGACCGCCTTCCCCATCGCGCTCGGCCTGATCGTCGAGCACACGATGCGGGACCGGAGCCCCGGCGCCCTGGTGCTGTCGATCGCCGCACTGGCGGTGATCATCACGACGGTGTCGCTGTCGTGGCGGTTCGGCATGCGCATCCTGCAGAAGGCCAACACGACCGAGGCGCACCGCTGGCGGGTGCGGGTCGCCGACTGCGGGCTCCAGCCCGTGGCCGGGGACGTCGGCCTGAAGTCCGGCGAGATCCTGACCATCGCCACCGAGGACGCCGACCAGACGGCCGACATCATCGAGGTCGTGCCCCTGCTGATCAGCTCGCTCGTCGCGGTGCTGGTCGCCGCCGTCGCGCTGGGGCTGGCGGACCTGCGGCTCGGCCTGCTGGTCATCGCGGGCACCGTCGCGATCCTGTCGATCCTGTCGGTGATGTCCCGGCGGATCGGCTCCAGTACGCGCGAACAGCAGGCCCGCGTGGCCCGCGCCGGTGCGAAGGTCGCCGACCTGATCACCGGTCTGCGCCCGCTGCACGGCTTCGGCGGCAACCACGCCGCCTTCCGCTCCTACCGGACGGTCAGTACCGAGGCGAAGCACCAGGCGGTCACCGTCGCCGGCGTGAACGGCGCGTACGCGGGCACCGCCATGGCCCTCAACGCGGCGCTGGCCGTCGCGGTGACGCTGACGGCGGGATGGCTGGCCTTCGACGGCCGCATCACCGTCGGTGAACTCGTCATGGCCGTGGGACTGGCGCAGTTCATCATGGAACCGCTCAAGATGTTCTCGGACATGCCCAAGTACGTGATGATGGCGCGGGCTTCGGCGGAGCGGATGGCGCTGGTGCTGACCGCCCCGCCGGTCTCCGTGCCGGGCCCGCGCCGGCCCGCCCCGGGCGGCGGCCTGGAGATCGACGGGGTGAGCCACGGAGCCCTGCACGCCCTGAAGTTCCACGTGGCGGCGGGTGAGTTCGTCGCCGTCGCCGCGTACCAGCCGCGTGCGGCGGCCGACCTCGCCGCCGTCCTGGCCGTGAAGGTCCCGCCGCACACGTACGAGGGAGCCGTACGGGTCAGCGGCCAGGAGATCGGTGAGCTGTCGGTGGAGGCGGTGCGCGAGCACATGCTGGTGAACCCCTACGACGCGGAGGTGTTCGCGGGCACGCTCCGCACCAACATCGACCCGTCGGGCCGCAGCCGCTCGGTCGCGGAGGCCGTCGAGGCGTCGATGCTGACCGACGTCGTGGCCCTGCACCGGGAAGGACTCGACTACGCCGTCCGCGACCGCGGGGCGAACCTGTCCGGCGGGCAGCGCCAACGGCTGTCGCTGGCCCGGGCCCTGGCCGCCGACAGCGACATCCTCGTCCTGCACGACCCGACGACGGCCGTCGACGCCGTCACCGAACAGCTCGTCGCACGCAACATCGCCCGCCTGCGCCGGGGGCGCACCACCGTCGTGATCACGAGCAGCCCCGCCCTCCTGGACGCAGCCGACCGGGTCCTCGTGCTGGACGGCGGCGTCATCACCGCCGAGGACACCCACCGCAACCTGCTCGCCACCGACCAGGACTACTGCCTGGCGGTGGCCAGATGAGCGGCCGGGCCGCTTCGGGGCCGGCCGCCCGCGTCACCCCAGGGCCCACGCCACGTCCCGCAGCAGGGCGTGGCGCCAGCCCGCCCGGTCGTGGGCGGAGGGCGAGCGCGACACGCGTACGGCCGCGCCCGCCCGGGCGGCCAAGGTCTCGACCAGTGCGCAGTGGGGCAGCATCCGCGTCTCGTGTTCCCCCACGTCGAAGGCGACCCGCAGTCCCGACAGGTCGGCGCGCTCGCGCAGCCGCGCCGCGACGGCGCCGCCGAGCGGACCGCCCAGCGGGTCCGCCAGGTCCGCGGCGCCGGGCGCCCACCAGAACGACGGGGACTGGCAGGCGACCCGCGACACCAGGTCCGGGAACTCCAGAGCCGCGTACATGGCGCTCAGTCCGCCCAGGCTCTGCCCGGCGACCACCAGGCGGTCCGCGTCCACCGGCAGGCCCGTCCGCACCACCAGCGGCAGCAGTTCCTCCCGTACCGCCTCCCACAGCTCGGGCCGGCATCCGAACTCGGCCTCCCGGTCCCTCGTCGGCAGGAAGACCAGGGTGGCGGGAGGCATCCCGCCCGCCGCGACGGCCGCGTCGAACGCCGTCATGGCCGGATGCAGGTACAGCCAGTCGTCGCCGTCGAGGAGCAGCACCAACGGGCCGCCCCCGCCCGCCGGATGGACCCGTACGGTGCGCCGCCCGCCCAGGCGCCCGCTCGTCCAGCGGACCCGGGTGGACGGAAGCGGAAGCACCGGGTCGGCGCCGAGGGCGGGCCAGTACGGCTGGGCGGGGACGTCCGGGGTCGCGGCGAGGGACCGGTCACCGCCCGCACCGGCCGGGTTGAACGGGTCGGGGCACTCCGCGCCCTGCGCGAGGAACCGGTACGTGACCCGCAGCCGCGCCGGCATGCGGACCTGTGCGTACCAGCAGTCGGTGTCCGCCCACCGGCGCAGCGCCACCGGATGCGACCAGCTCTCGAAGACGACACTCGCCGGGGAGCCGCGCCACAGGAACAGCGTCACCCACCCGCCGTCCCCGGCGGGGACGGACGCCGGGCCTGCCGCAGCCGCCCAGAACTCCTCCGACCCGGGTTCGCCGGGCAGTCCGTACGGGGCGAACTCGCCCTGCGCATCCGCGCCTTGGCCGGGGACGGTGTCGGGCAGGCGCATGCGGGTCTCCTTGTGAGCGGCAAGGGGAGAGACTAAGCTCGATGCAATTAGGCGAGCCTAACCTAATCCCGACGTTCCGGGGAGGCAACGACCGTGAGCACCAACCCCTTCGACGACGACGAGGGCCGCTTCCTCGTCCTGGTGAACGACGAGGGCCAGCACTCGCTCTGGCCGTCCTTCGCCGACGTGCCCGGCGGATGGACGATCGCCCTGGGCGAGAACACCCGGGCGGCGTGCCTGGACTTCGTCGAGGCGAACTGGACCGATCTGCGGCCCCGGTCCCTCGCCCGGACGGCGGACGCCTGACCCTCCACCCCGCCTCCGCCTCCGCTTCGCCGTCCCGCACACCGCCGGCCGCGCCGGCCGACCTCTCTGGGGGCCCGCCCGATGCTCTGCACCCGGCTGACCAACGCCCGCTTCCTCACCATGGACCCGGACCACCCGGTCGCCCGCGAACTCGGCATCTGGCGGGGCCGGATCGTCGGCCTGGACGGCGCGGTCGCCGCCCTGCCCGCCCGCGAGGTGGTCGACCTCCAGGGGGCCACCGTGCTCCCCGGGTTCATCGACGCCCATGTGCACCTGCCCTGGACCGGTTTCAAGGAGAACACCCCCAGCATGGCCGGCCGCACCCGGATCGAGGACGCCCTCGCCGTCGTGGCCGAGGCGGTCGCCCGCAAGGACGCGCCCGGATCCTGGGTGAGCGTCGTCGGCTACGACCAGCGGGCGCTGGGCCGCCACCTGACCGCCTCGGAGCTCGACGGGGTCAGCCGGGGCCACAAGCTGTACGTGCTCCACGACTCCGGGCACGGCTGCGTCGTCAACACCGCCGTCCTCGACCTGCTGCCCGCGGACGTCCCGCACGAGGACGGCTTCCTCACCGAGGGCGCCATGGGAGCCGCCCGCGCCCTACGACTGCCCTACTCCCAGGAGGAGTTGGCCGAGGCCATCGGGCGCGCCGCCCGCACCTGTCTGGCCGAGGGCATCACCGCCTGCGCCGAGGCGGGCATCGGTGGCGCCCTCTTCGGGCACACCCCGGTCGAACTCGGCGCCTACCAACTCGCCCGCGAGAAGGGCCTGCTGCCGCTACGCGTCCAGCTGATGGTCTCCGCCGACCGGCTGCGTCCGGCCGGCGCACACGAGGCCGACGGCATCCCCAGGGCGCTCGATCTCGGCCTGCGCACCGGATTCGGCGACGACTGGCTGTCCGTGGGCGCGCTCAAGGTCTTCACCGACGGCGGGATGATGGCCCGCACCGCAGCCCTCAGCGCCCCGTACGAAGGCCTGGACCATGCCGGCCAGTTGCAGGACGACCCCGACGTCCTCGCCCGGACGATCGTCGACGGCCACCTCGCCGGCTGGCAGCTCGCCGTGCACGCCATCGGCGACCGGGCCGCCGACGTGGCCCTGGACGCCCTGGAGGAGGCCCAGCGCCTGCGGCCCCGGCCCGACGCCCGGCACCGCATCGAGCACGCCGGCCTGATCCGCCCCGACCAGCTCCCGCGCTTCGCGCGGCTGGGCGTCAGCGCCGTGGTACAGCCCAACTTCCTGCGAAGCTTCGGCGACGACTACGCGGCCGTCATGGGCGAGGAGCGGGCCCCCTGGCTCTACCGCGGCCGGGGCTTCCTGGACCACGGCATCACCCTGGTCGGCAGCTCCGACCGCCCGGTCACGGACGGCTCCCCGCTGCGCGCCGTCCAGTTCATGGTCGAGCGCGCCTGCGAGTCCGGCCGCCGGATCGGCCCGGCCGAGGCGATCACCGTCGACGAGGCCCTCCACGCCTACACGGTCGCGGGCGCCCACGCCTGCCGCTGGGAGGACACCGCAGGCAGCCTCACCCCGGGCAAGCGCGCCGACCTGACCGTCCTGGGCGACGACCCGCGGCGCGTGGACGTATCGCGCATCGGCGGCATCGACGTGGTGGCGACGTACGTCGACGGCCGCGAGGCCGGCAAACCGCGGCACTAGGGTCTGTATCGAGTTGCCCCGCGGCGTCGCGACGCCGCGGGGCAACTCGACACAGACCCCAGGCCGTGTCTGACAAATCCCGCCGGGCGCGCGGCGCCCGGCACGCACACTCGCTGCGTTGTCGGAGTCATCCAAGTACGCCCAGTACAAGGATGATCCTCCGCCTTGCGATCGCACGCACCGGACGCCGCACGCCCCGCCCTGCGGGCGGACGGCGCAATGTGTCAGGCACGGCCTAGCCTCTGCCCGGCGTGCCCGTCGGCCGTCAGCAGGGGCGGACGGGCTGGTGGTCGTGGACGAAGCGGGCCGAGACCCAGCCGTTGGCGCCCTGGAGGCGGTACCAGAGGGGGTTGCCGTCCACCCATCCGCCGCGCGCCTGGCACCTGAGGAGCACCCGCTGACCGGGGCGCAGCGACTTGACGACCCCGGAGTAGACCGTCGGCCTCGCGCGTACGTGGAGCGGCGCGTCCGAGACCACCTCGCCCACCGGGTACGCGGCCCGGGGCGCGGCGGCGGCCGGCGCGGCCCCAGGCTGCGGGGCGGCCCACCCGGCGCCGCCCATCGGGCCGAGCGCCAGCCCTGCGGCCAGCACACACATCAGTACGGACTTGTTCATCTTCGGCCCTCTTCTGCGACGACTTCGGCGCGGGCATGCCGCCGCGGACCGCGGACGGTCGAGAGTGCCCGACACGACTATCCGCGCGGGCCGGTGCGGTCCGGCGGCCGACACGTCCGCCGTTCCCCCCAATGGCCCGCGAGCGGCCGCACCCGGGCCTCTGGCCGTGCCCCTGTCCGAGCGGCCGTCCGGGCGCATGTCCGGATCCCGCTGTTTCGGACGCGGACGAACGAGCAGACGCGAACCACGGCACCCGTGTCGTCGCGCCGCCGCGCCGTCGCCGCTGCCGTGCCGCCGTGCCGCTCCGGCCGGGCGGCGCGCCCCACCGCCGCCCGGCCGTCCGCCGCCCTCCCGCAGAGACGAGTCATCATGGACCACCGGCCCCACGTCCCCGAGCAGGACCTGACCTGGACGACCGAGATCCACCAGGTGCGGACCCGGCTGCGCTTCCCCCTGCGGGCCACGTTCCGCTGGTCGTCCGAGAGCCCGCTGGAGGTCGAGGTCGCCTTCCACCCGGTGGGGGCCGACGACGTGACCTGGGTGATCGGCCGCGACCTCCTCGCCAGGGGCCTGCGCACCCTGGCGGGAACGGGAGAGGTCCGGATCCGGCCGTGCGCCGGCCCGGGCCGCCAGGGGCAGGTCCTCCTGCGGCTGGGGGCCGAGCCGCCGTACGCCCTCTTCCTGCTGGACCGGGCGGGGCTGGAGTCCTGGCTGGACAGGACATGGGCGGGGGTCCCGCCCGGCCGCGAGGCGGAGCACCTGGACTGGGGATTCTTCGAGGGCCTGCTCGCGGACCGGTAGTGCCGTGACCGGCCCGGGTGCGTGCGCCGGGCGGCTGCTCTAGCGTCGAAGGAGGGGGAGGTCCGGCTGAGCCGGCCCGGTGGCCGCACGCCAGGCCGCGGGCCCCGTCGGCGGTCGCCTGCGGACCCGGAGGCGTAAAGGGGCCCGGGACCGCGCATCCCGAAAGCAGCGGTGAACCCTGAGAGCGGGTGTGTTCCATGCGTACGTCGACACATGTCGCCGGTGTCCTCACCGGCCTGGCCCTCGCACTCGGCGGCACGGCCCTCACGGCCCCCGCCGCGCACGCGGACGTCACGGCCTGCATCAACGAGGTCGAGCGGGAGCTGCGGGGCGGCGAGGCCCCGTCCTACGTCAGGACGGCCTGCTTCACCGGGCAGAGCGGTGACCACGAGGGGTGCGTGACGACCCTCACCAAGGGCGGCGGTGTGACGAACGGCACCGCCGTGACCGCCTGCAAGGTGGCCCCGTAGCCGTCACAGCCGCGGAGGTCACACCAGCGGGAGGGCCCTGTCGTCCGGGACGCCGTCCGCCGGGCCGGGGCCAGGCGCCGCCGGGGCGGCGGACGGCCCCGCGAGGTAGGCCAGGAGGCCGGCGATCTCACGGCCGGCCTCCGCCGGGTGCCGGAAGCGCGCGCCGGGGGCTATGGCGTAGCGGTTGCGCCGCCCGTCACGGGTCCGGGTGAGGTACCCGTCCGTCTCCAGGTCGGTGACGATCCCCTGCACGGTGCGCTCGGTGAGGTCGCAGCCCGCCGCGATGTCGCGCAGCCGGATCCCCGGGTCGCGCGCGATGGCGATCAGGACCCGGGCGTGGTTCGTCAGAAAGGTCCATTGGTTCCGACGGGAACCCGCGTGCTCGTTCTCCACTCCGACATTCTTGAGGGGCGAATCGCGAAAATCAAATCCCGAAAAGTTTTTCCGGTATAACTTGACGTGTGTCCGGGCTCCCGGCAGGGTGCAGGGGAGCGGAAGGGGACTTCCGCACCGACCGAGCAACGAGCGACCCAGATCGCGCTACGCGCCGCAAGCACCTGTGCCCAAGGAGCGACGATGACCATGACGGCCACGACCGAGGCCACCACCTCGGCGACGCCTCCCACGACGGACCGAACCCCCGCCGACGGCGCCGCGGAGGGCCCCGCGCTCAGCGGGCTGCCCGAGGTGCCCTGCCCGCGGGAACTGTCGACCGTCGACGCCCGGCAGCTGACCCGGGTGTTCTTCGAGCGGCTGCGGAGCCTGGAGGAAGGCACCCGCGAGTACCAGTACGTGCGCGGCACGCTGATCGAGATGAACATCTCACTGGTGAACTTCGCAGCCCGCCCGTTCCGTGACCGTCCCGGCGGACCCGAGAACGAGGACATCGTCCAGGTCGGCATCATCGGCCTCATCAAGGCCATCGACCGCTACGACCCGGAACGCAACACCCAGTTCACGACGCTCGCCCTGCCCTACATCACCGGGGAGATCAAGCGCCACTTCCGCGACGCGACCTGGGCCGTGCGGGTCCCGCGCCGGCTCCAGGAGCAGCGCCTGCTGCTCGCGAAGGCCACGGAGGAGCTGACCTCCGAGACGGACCACGCGCCCACCCCGGCGGAACTGGCCGCCCACCTGGGCCTCACCGAGGACGAGGTCCGCGAGGGCCTGGTGGCGGCGAACGCCTACTCCACCCAGTCCCTCGACGCACCCCAGACCGAAGCCGGCGGCACCGGTGCCGCGGCGGGCGGCCAGTCCGCCCGCTCCCTCGCCGAGACCGTCGGCGGCCTCGACCCCGCGCTGGAGGCCGTCGAGGACCGCCAGGCCCTCGGGCCCCTGCTCGCCGGCCTCGACGAGCGCAGCACCCGCATCCTGGAGCTGCGCTTCGGCCAGGAGATGACCCAGGCGGAGATCGGCGAGGAGGTCGGCCTCTCCCAGATGCACGTCTCCCGCCTGCTCACCCGCACCCTGGAGAACCTGCGCGAGGAGATGCTGCGCGACTGACCGGCGGTCGGAGGACCTCAGGGGGCCGGGCGGCCGTCACCGCCCGGCCGCCCCGACCCGTTCCCGAGACCTGACACCGGGGAGTCATGAACAGCTTCATCCGACTGCTGGCCGTCCTCGGCGGCTCCGCCGTGCTCACCCTCGTCGTGGGCCGCCTCACCGACCTGCTGCTGCGGCGCGCCGACGACCGCCACCACGAAACACCCCTGTGGCACATGCTCCGCCGCCGCGGACCGGCGTTGCGGGTGCTGCTGTTCACGGCGGTGCTGCGCGGCGCGTACCGGCAGATCGAATGGCGGCCGCTGCACGACCACGAGGCCGCCGTGGGCCGGACCCTGACGCTCGTGCTGATCGGCGCGGGAGCGTGGTGCGTCGTCGGCGTCGCCTCCGCCATAGTGGAATCCTCCTACGCCCGCTACGCGTTGGGCACCCGCGACCCCTCACGCGTACGCCGGGTCCGCACACAGGTCACGCTCATCAGAAGGATCGTCACCGCCGTCGTCGCCGTGGTCGCGGCGGCCGCGATGCTGCTCACCTTCCCCGCCTTCAAGGCCGTCGGCACGTCCGTGCTCGCCTCGGCCGGCGTCATCGGCATCGTCGCGGGCGTGGCCGCCCAGTCCACTCTCGGAAACCTCTTCGCCGGCTTCCAGATCGCCTTCGGCGACATGGTGCGCATCGGGGACACCGTCGTCGTCGACGGGGAGTGGGGTGTCGTCGAGGAGGTGACGCTCACCCTGATCGCCGTGCGCACCTGGGACGAGCGCCGGATCACCATGCCCGTCTCGTACTTCACCTCGCGGCCCTTCGAGAACTGGTCGCGCGGCGGCGTCCAGATGACCGGCACGGTCTTCCTCCACTGCGACCACACCGCCCCCGTCCCCCTCATGCGCGAGAAGCTGAAGGAGATCCTGGACGGCTGCGAGGCCTGGGACGGCCGAGGCTGGAACCTGGCCGTCACCGACGCCACCCCCACCACCATCGTGGTCCGGGCCATCGTCACGGCCGAGGACGCGGACCGGCTGTGGACGGCCCGCTGCGAGGTACGCGAGCAACTGGTCGGATGGCTGGCGGAGAAGCACCCCTACGCCCTGCCCCGCGTCGCCACGTCCGCGGCCGCACCCCTGCCGGACCCTGCCGGGGGACCGCTCGCGCCCGCGGCGCCGGCCGCGGACCGCCCCGGCGTCAGGCGGCCAGCGGGGTGAAGGGGTACAGCCCGTCCGCACCCGGCTGCACGATCCCGTAACTGCTCTCCGGCACCTCGTTCCACGCCCCGGGCAGGTCGCCGAGCGGCTCGGACACCACCAGGCGGGTCTCGTCGGACACGCCCTGCAGGAAGCGCATGTCGGGGTGCAGCCTGCGCAGCGTCTCCACCCGGCTGCTGTAGAACAGCGACCGGGACGCGCCCTCGCTGGAATAGCGGAAGGCCCACACCGCGACGCCGTTGGTGACGGCCACCGTCATCTGCATCGGATGCTCCACACCGTGTTCCCGGCCGACCCGCTCCACCACCCCCACCATCCTGGCGACGGCGCCCGGCGGGTCCTCCTCCAGGCCGAGGGTGAGCGCCAGGTAGAACATCACCTCGGAGTCCGTCGTGCCCTCGATCTCCCCGTACAGCGCGGGATCGACGAGCAGGGCGAGGTCCCGCCGCATCGTGTGGAAGCCGGCGATGGCTCCGTTGTGCATCCACATCCAGCGGCCGTGGCGGAAGGGATGGCAGTTCGTCTGCTGCACCGCCGTGCCCGTCGACGCCCGGATGTGGGCGAAGAACACCGGCGAGGTGACATGGTCCGACAGCTCCCGCAGGTTGCGGTTGTTCCACGCGGGACCGACGTCCCTCATCAGGGCGGGGGTGCCGTCGCCACTGCCGCCGTCCGGATACCACCCGACGCCGAAACCGTCACCGTTGGTCGTCTCCACACCCAGCTTGGAGTGGAGGCTCTGGTCGATCAGCGAGTGGGCGGGTTTGTACAGGATGGTGTCGAGCAGCACGGGGGTTCCCGAATACGCCAGCCACCGGCACATGTGCGATCACCTGACTCGTCCGCCCCGTCCGGTCGGCCGTGCCGTGCCGTGCCGCGCCGCGGGCCGGCCGGGGCCGTAACCGCCCGCGTGGACGCCCCGTCGCCCATGCGCCATTCTCCCGCCGCCCGGCGGGAGCCGCACGCGGGACGAACGGGCACCGGAGCGGCTACCAGCCGAAGCGGCGGTCGACGACGGCCGCGAACTCCTCGAAGCTCAGCACACGGTCGCCGTTCTGGTCGGCCGCGTCGAAGAGGGCCGAGGAGTCCTCGGTGTCCCCCACACCCCAGAACGGGATCGCTCCCTGCGCGGCGAGCGTGGGCCCCTTGGAGCGCAGGGCGCCGATGACCTCGGCGCGTGTCAGGGTGCCGTCCTGGTCGAGGTCGAGGGCGTCGAACAACCGCCGGGCCTTCTCACTCATCACATGTCCTCTCAGCGGTGCGCGCGCCGTCGCGGCCGACGGGTCCTGTAACCGAGGACGCGATCGGCCCCCGTAAGGTTGCCCGGCCCGCAGGGCGCGACTCACCAGACGGCGTGCAGCGCCTCCGGCGAGCGGTGGATCAGGGTGGGCCGCATCCGCGGCCGGGGACGGCCGGGGTCCGGGCGCAGCCCCGGCAGGCGGCTCGTCAGCAGCTCCAGCGTCAGCCGCAGCTGCTCGCGCGCGAGCCGGGATCCGGGGCAGCCGTGCGGGCCGTGCCCGAAGGCGAGGTGCCGGCGGTTCACGGGCCGGGTGATGTCGAACTCGCCGGCCCGTTCGTAGCGCTCCCCGTCGCGATTGGCCGCACCGTACGCCACCAGCACGGCGGCCCCGGCGGGCAGCTCGCTGCCGCCGAGGGCGACCGGCCGGGTGGTGGTCCGCCGGAAGGCCTGGATGGCGGTGTCGTGGCGGGCCGCCTCCTCCACCGCCGCCGGGATCAGCGACGGATCGGCGCAGAGCATCCGCCACTGCCGCCGGTCCTCGTCGAGCAGGTGCATCAGTGCCGTGCCGATGAGGGCTCCGGTGGTGAGGAATCCCGCGATCAGCAGGTTCTGCAGGCTCGTCACCAACTCGTGGCGCTGCTCCAGGGTGAGCTCGCCCGTACCGGGGGCGAGATCGGACACCATGGCCGAGCACAGGTCGTCCCGCGGCCGGTCGCGCCGGTCGCGCACGTACCCGTCCAGCAGGTGCTGGAGCGCGACCACGTCCTCGGCCGCGGCCGCCTGTCCCTCCGGGGGCAGCGGACGGAACAGAAGCTCCTCGGCCCGGTAGCCGCCGAGCACGGCCGCGGGCACGTCGGCCGGGTCCAGCCCGATCAGCCGCCCCACCACCATCCCCGGCAGCCGCCGCGCGTACGCCTCCACCAGATCCGCGGATCCGTCCGCCGCGAAGCCGTCCACCAGCTCCGCGGCGCACGCCCGCGCGTACGGGACCAGCGCCGCCACCCGCCCGGCCGACAGCCCCCGGTTGAGCGGGGCCCGGTGCCGGCGGTGGGCGGCGCCGTCCGAGGACACGACCGTGGGCCGGGGCCCGAACCCCCGCGACAGGACGGCCAGCGCCGCCTCCGACAGCTCCGCCGGCGGGACGTCCGGGAGCAGGGCGTTCGCGGAGGAGAAGTCCTCCGCGCGCAGCAGCACCTCCCGTACGTCGCGGTCGCGCGCGACCAGCCACGCGTCGAACTCGGGCACGTACGTGAGCCCTTCGGCCCGGCGGGCGCGGTCGTACAGCGGGTACGGGTCGCGGTACAGCTCGTCACGCCGTGCCTGCTCGTCGTGCCACGTCACAGGGGGACCTCCGGGGAGCGCGCGGGACCGGGCGGGGCGCCCGGCCATCCTGCCCGAACCCGGCCGCGCCCGACAGGGCGCGAGCCGGGGCGGGAAGGATCAGGAGCCGGAGTTGAGTTCGGCGACGATCGAGGCGGGGGTGTGGCCGCTGCTGTCCGACAGGCGGTGGAAGTCGACCGAGACGAAGTTCGGCGCGCGGCCGCCGGCCGCGGGCCGGCACCGCTCGGCGATGCGGTTCCTGAGCTTCGCGCCGTTGTCCAGCGCCGCCGTCAGCACGGTGGGCACGTTGCGGTGATGGCTCATCGTGAACAGTCGCCGGAAGCCGGGCTCCTGCCGGTCCAGGGGCACGTCCGGCCAACGGCTCACGCAGGACGTGTCGTTGCCCAGGTCGCCCAGGCTCCAGTAGTTGCTCACCGTCCAGGACCTGTCGTACATGACGCCCAGGTGTTCGCGGTCCGACCGGTCCGAGAAGATCAGCAGCCGCTTGCCGGAGGTGACCAGGTCGGCGGCCTTGGGCCAGCCCTTCTGCCGCACGCCCCACTCGTCCGGCCTGAACACCATGTCGGACAGCCCCCTGACCCGGCCCAGGGACCCGCCCAGCTGGTCGGCGCCCACGTAGTCCTCCAGGAACACGGTCACGATCTCCTGCGGGTGCGCGGCGAGGAAGTCCACCACCGTCTGCATGGTGCCGTGGAAGGACTGGCGGGGCAGCGCGTAGGTGGCACCCGCGAAGGTCTTGCAGTCGCCGTGGCACAGGTACACGTCGCTCGGGTAGCAGTCGCTGCCGAAGCTGATGACGCACAGCCAGGTGCTGCGCTCGTACCAGTGGGTGTCCAGGCTGAGGCCGCGGACGCCGCCTTCGAGCTGTGCGCGCACTGATTCGGACTGGTTGACGGAACTCCAGCGGGAGTCCTCGTAGTTGGTGAAGGCGTTGTGGGTGGTCAGGAAGGAGACCTCGTCCAGGCGCCGGTCGCCCCAGCGGGCGGCCGCGAGGTCGGCGAGGGCGCCTACCGGGGCGGCGCGGGTCGTCGTCGCGGTGCCGGCGGTGGAGGCGGTGGCCGTGGTCGCCGTGCCCAGCAGCGCCGGCAGGAGCAGGCACACCGCGGTGCGCCGGTGGTACCGGGGGGAGGGCCGGGGGGTCTGCCCCCTCCGCAGCGCACCGCGCAGGCGTCCGCGGAACCCCACTCGCCTCATGTCCATGTCAATCATGGCGGGAGGTTAGCGCGCGCCTCGGCGTTATAGCTCCCGGTGGACGCGCGCGGGATGCCCGCGGGCGCGGCTCAGTAGCGCAGAGCCCTGGCGGTCTGCGCCGACACCGTGCCGGACAGCTTGTGCGTGCTCCGGGCCGTGCCCTGGCCCGTACCCTTCCCGGGGACGTCGGAGACCGTCACCACCACGGTGTCGACGAGGTTGCCGCTCTCGTCCTTGAACTCCACCTGCACGGCGAAGGACTTGGCCGCGTCGTCGGTGTTCCGCACGGTCACGGGGACCGTCGTGTAGCCATCCCCGCCGGTGGCCACGGTGCCCAGGGACACCTGATCCTTGGCGTCCACGCCGTCCTTGACCTCGGCGAGCTTGTCCTTCGCGACGGCGGCAGCGGACTCGGCGGCCTTCGCGGCCTCGGACGCGGCCGACGAGACCGCCTCGCCGGCCGACTTCACCGCGGACGCGGCACTGGACACGGCCCCGCCCGGGTCGCCGTCGCCGCCCGAGCAGCCGGCGGCGCCGAGCACCACCGCCGCCAGCACCGCACCTGCCGCACCACGCATCCACGCGACCGTAGCCACCACGCCTCCAAGGGTGTTCCGGACCTCCCAGTCAAGGCCCCGGCACCCCCCGCCCGCCCGCTGGACGGGGCATCCGGGTGAGAAACGGGCGTACCGCTCCAGGGGACGGAAGCGAGTTTTCAAGGCAGCGCCTTGTGACAGGGCTGTCACAGCTTCGAAGATCGCTTGATCTTGCCCCGGTGGGAGAGACGACAGTGTCTCGATCACATGAGCGGGCGGTGTGCTCGCTGGTCAGACCAGGACGAAGAGGGGGAGTCGGCGTGACCGCGACCTGCGTCATTCTCGACATCGGCGGCGTGTTGGAGATCACGCCGGAAACGGGATGGGTGCAACGGTGGGAAGAGCGGCTGAGGCTGCCTCTCGGCACTGTCCGCGAACGGATGCACGACGTGTGGCGGGCTGGGAGCGTTGGGAGCATCGGCGAACGAGAAGTGCACGAGCAGGTGGCAGCCCGTCTGGGTCTCGACGACCCCCAGGTCGAAGCCTTCATGGCTGATCTCTGGGCGGAGTATCTGGGGACGCCGAACGAGGAGTTGATCGCCCATGTGCAAGGGCTGCGCGGAAGCTGCAGACTGGGCATCCTGAGCAACAGCTTCGTCGGTGCCCGGGAGCGGGAGGCGACGCTGTACCACTTCGACGAACTGGTGGAACAGATCGTCTACTCACACGAGATCGGTGTCGAGAAGCCCGACCTGCGGGCCTTCGAAGCGGCATGCGCCAGCTTGGATGTGCGGCCGGAAAACTGCCTGTTCATCGATGATGTCGCAGTCAACGTCGAGGCCGCCCGGGCGGCGGGCATGCAGGCGCATCTGTTCGAGGACAACGCTCGGACCGTCACGCGCATCGCAGCCCATCTGAATGCCGAGCCCTTGGCTCCAGAGCGGGTCCCGCTCGGATGACGTCGGGCTACGGGCTGCGGGGCAGCAGTCCGGCGTCGATGACCTCGGCGATATGGGTGGCGCCGCGACTGTTCTGGTGGATGTGGTCGGTCGTGAGTAGGAGGCCTCGCCGCCGCGAGATCGTGTCCAGGCTGCGGCGCAGCACCGCATGCTGGAAGAGGACACCGACGACCGCCGCGGGCGTCGCCTCCCGGTACGGGATCGGCGGCGGGTCCGCTTGGCGCAGTTCCTCGGTCTGGCGCTCGTGGAGCGGAAGGTAGGCCACCCCGTCGGTGGCGGCGACCTCCGCGATCATCCGGCTGTACGCCTGCGACGCCTGTGCCGCTGCTCCGTCCGGTTGTTGGCCGAGCACCGGGAGCGACAGCAGGCCGATCGTCGCGTCCGTCTCCGCTCGCAGCCGTGCTACGACGGCTCCCAGGCACTGTTGGAACCAGCCTGCCGACGGGCGGTCGGGGAGCTGCTTGCGCTTCATGGCCTGCTCGACGGGGTAGCCGGCCAGGCTCGCTCGGGCGTCGTTGGTCCCGATCAGCACGGTGATCACATCGGGCGGGTTCCGGACCACGGCATCGAGGCGCTGCAAAAGGTTGTAGGCGAAGTCGCCGTTGGCGCCGAAGCGCGCAGGCCGTACGTCACCGGGAGGGAGCCGTCGTCCGAGCAGTTCCAGGTAGTCGGCACTGAACTGCGCGCGGGTGAGGCTGTCGCCGAGGCACGCGACGCGTGTCGTCACGGCGCTGCCTGCGGGCTGGGCGTGCCGGCGCGTTCGGTCGGGCGGGTGTCGGTCCGAGGACGGGTGGCGGTCCGAGGACGGTGGTCGGTGCCGAGGGGCGCGGTGACGGCCAGGATGGACGCAGGCCCCTCCATGTCGACCACGTGCCATACCCCCGCCGGGTTGACGGTGGCCTCGCCCGGTCCGAGCAGAACGCGGTCGGGCACCCCGTCCACGTCGCGGGTGACCGTCACGGACCCGCTGAGGCAGACGACCAGTTCGTCGCCTGCGGGGTGACTCTCCCAGTGGTCGCCGGGCCCGTCGCCGTCGAAGATCATCACCATCCGGCCCTCGGCGCCGTCCGCCGCGACCGCGGCGCTGTAGGCCTGGAGCACTTCCGGGTCCCAGGCGAAGCCCTCGACGGGTTGCGCTCTCGATCCCAGTCCGAGGTGCACCGGGGTGGTCCGCAGGTCCACGGCATCGCGTTCGTGATTGAGGAGTCTCATGCCGACGATCGTCCACGACAGCGATCGGGGCCGTCTTGAACAAAAGGGAAGGGAAGCCGGCGCGACGGGCAGACGGCTCGGCTGTTCGGCGGCTCGGCTACCCGGCTCCGAGGAGGACTTCGCCGCGACGCCAGACCGTCGGCGACCGGCCCGTGAACTCGCGCCAGTCCCGGACGAGATGGGCCTGGTCGGCGTAGCCGGAGGCGGTTGCCACATGGCTCCACGGGAGAGGGTCCCGCACCGCCGCCAGTTCGTGCGCGTGCTCGAAGCGCAGGACTCGGGCGAAGGTCTTCGGCGACAGGCCGACCTCACCGCGAAACCGCTCGGTCAGGTACCGGCGGCTCCAGCCGAGTTCCGCGGCGACCGCACCGACCTGGACGCAACCCCGCGCGGCGACGAGGCGGCGCCACGCCTCGGCCACCTCGGGGCGCACCCGGCGCACACGGTCGCCGCAGGGGCCGCGGCCGACAGCTCGCAGGAGCAGTTCGTCCAGCGCGGCGAACCGCGCCGGCCACGTCGTCGCCGATCGGAGCCGGTCGACCAGCTCGACGGCAAGCGCTCCGAGAAGTTCGTCGAGTGGGACCAGCCGGTGGGCGAGCTCGGCGGCGGGCATGCCGTAGACGGCCCGGGCCCCGAGCGGTGTCAGCGATATCCGAACACCCTCCTCGCGTCCGTCGTGGTGGATCGCGACGGACCGGCACATCAGACCGCCGGCCAGGCTGCCGAACCGGGTGACCGGTGACGCGCCGTCAACGCCCGCCGCCACCTCCAGAGGATCCGACAGGCTGATCACCGCAGTCAGCGCGCGGCTCGGCGGTCCGCAGTGCACCCCCGTCGGGAGCCCGCGGAGGTCGAAGCCGACGTACGAGTCGACGTACTGCCGCAAGGCGGGCGCCGGACGTGCACGGATCCCGGTGGCCGTGTGGTCCCCCATTGCGTCAGTGTACGAGTCGCCGCCCGGCGCAGGACGTCAAGATCATCCCGTTGCCCCCTTGTCGTGCACCCCGCGCACCTCTCTCTTGGGGGCGGGTGAAGAGCCGTCGACGGGAGTCCGCGGGGTGCGGTTACGCGGGGCGTACCGGGAGACCGCCACGCCGGCCAGGCACAGCAGCCCGCCGAGCAGCGTCAGCCAGGCAGGTACCTCGCCCAGCAGGGCCCAGCTCAGCAGGACGACGATGGCCGGGACGGCGTACGTCGTCGCTCCCAGCCGGCCTGCGGGCATGCGCGCCAGGGCGTAGGTCCAGGTGGTGAAGGCGAGGGCGGTGGGGACCACGCCCAGGTAGACCATGTTCAGGGTCGCGGACAGCGGCGCCCGGGGAAGCTCGTCGAGCAGCCGTCCCGTGAAGGGCAGGCAGACCGCGGCGCCCACCATGCAGCTGTAGGCGGTGATCTGGAGGGGTGTTCCGTACGACAGGGCGGGCTTCTGGGCGATCACGCCGGTCGCGTAGGCCATCGCCGCGAGCAGGCACAGGAGTACTCCGAGGAGCGAGGTGGAGCCGCCGTCGCCCGTGGACATGGACAGGCCCACGACCGCCGCCCCGACGAAGGAGACGGCCATGCCGCCCAGCAGGCGCGGCGGCAGCGCCTCGCCGAGCAGGCGGGCCGCGAGCAGAGCCATGAGGACGGGACCGGTGTTCACGAGCAGGGACGCCGTGCCGGCGTCGACCAGCCGCTCACCCCAGTTCAGGGCGACCGTGTAGCCGCAGAACCACACCACACCGGAGATGAGGATCCCGCGCCAGGCCTCGCGGGGCGGCAGCCCCTGCCTGCGGATCAGGAGCAGGACGCCGAGCACCAGCGAGGCGGCCAGCAGCCGGCCCAGGGCCAGGGCGCCCGGGGAGTACGCCGTCCCCGCGCTGCGGATGGAGACGAAGGCGGAGGCCCAGGCGAACACCGTGAAGGTGACCGCGCCGACGGTGAGGACGCCGGGCGGTATCGGACTTGAGCGGAACGTCATGCCACCACCATACGACCACAACATTTCGGCATCCACCGAAATATGGTTCGGGGCCCAAGTGGCCCAGGCCGGCTCACCGCAGGCTCAGGACCAGTCACCGGAGGTGATCCCCAGGAGGCCGCCGAAAGCCCGCTCGCCGGCCGCGGTCACCTCCAGCGCCCGCCCGCCGCCCGGCGGGCGCACCACCCAGCCCTCCGCAAGCGCCCGCGCGCACAGCCCCGCCCCCGCCAGGCCGCCCAGATGGCGGCGCCGCTCGGTCCAGTCCAGGCAGGAGCCGGCCGGCCGCCTGCGGCCCTCGCCCGCGAGGTCGACATCGGCCTCGGCGCACCAGAGGCGACCTGCCTCCGTCAGCTCGAACACGCCGTCCGTGCGCAGCAGCCCGCGCCGTTCCATCGCATCCGTCACCGCCATGCCCAGCCGCCCGGCGAAGTGGTCGTAGCAGGTCCGGGCCCTGGCCAGCGGATCCGGTGCGCTGACGACCGGCACGGCGTGCGGGGTGTCCCGGTCCGGGATGGCGTACGAGGCGAGCTCGTCCAGCAGGCGGGCGGTCGCGGCGTCCGCGACGCGGACGTAACGGTGCCGGCCCTGCCGCTCGGTCACGCAGATGCCGGCATCGAGCAGCCGGTTCAGGTGTCCGGAGACGGTCGAGGGCGCCACCCCCGTGATCCGGGCCAGCTCGCCGGCGGTCCATGCGCGGCCCTCCAGCAGCGTCATGCAGATCGCGGCCCGGGTCTCGTCGGCCAGTGCCGCGGCGAAGGCCGCCAGCCGGGCGGCGGGAGCCGGGGCGTCCGCGGCGCCGGGGGCGGACGCGGCGGGCCCGGGAAGTGACTCGTTCATACGTCCAGGATGCCCGATGGTTTCGGCGGGCGGCGAACCATCCGGTCGACGGAAGGGGTCAGTGTCCGGCCGCTGCCTTCACCAGGGCCACCGCCAGGCCGATCGCCGCGTCGAGCGCCCCGGCCAGCAGGGCCACGGCGGCGCCGCTGCCCATGCGTACGCCCCCGTACCATCCCCAGCCGAAGAGCCCGGCGACGCTCACGCCGGCCGAGGCGTACAGGGCGGTCCGCAGGTCCATCACCCCCAGTGCGGAGGAGGCGATCAGGATCAACGGGGCGACGGCGGACAGCAGCAGGGGACTGCCGATCCAGAGCATGTGCCGCAACTCGGCCCCGGTGGCGAGGCGGCCGTGGACGACGCGGTGGGCCTGCTGGTCCGCGACGAGCATCGCCATCCACAGTCCGACGGCGGCCGTCAGCACCGTGGCCGCCGTCCCGGCGGCGCCCGCGTGCTCCGAGGCGGCCAGACCGATCACCACCGAGATCATGGTGATGGTCGCGTACAGCCGCTCCTTCAGCCGGGCGGCGGCCGCCGCCGCCACGTCGGCGGGCGAATCGGCACCTCCGGCGGCTCCGGCGGCGGCTCCGGCATGATCCATGCCGTCAGCGTAGGTCCTGTCCCCGAACTGCCGGGTCAGGCGCCACGTCCAGGTCGGGGCAGAGGGGCGCGCCCCCCGTGCGCCCTGCCCTGACGGGGCTTCAGGGGCCACACTGGAGGCCCGGGGGTGCGTCGCCCCCGTCACGAGGAGGCGGTGGCATGCCGGCGGAGGACCCTGCGGAGCGGCCCGCTCCGGCCGTACGGCCCGAGGTGTGGGAGACGTACGGGCCGGCCGATCTCAGCGCCGTGCCCGTGTTCGCCGGAGGGTTCATCAACTTCGGCTACTGGCACTCCGTCGACCTCGAAGGGCCGCTCTCGCAGGCGGACCGGATCCGAAGCGAGCAGGACCTCTACCGTCATGTGCTCGACGCGCTCGCCCCCGACGGCGGCCGCGCCGTGGAGGTCGGCTGCGGCCTCGGCCTCGGGTGCGCCCTCGCCCTCGACGAGTACGGCCCCGCGGCGGTCACCGGTGTGGACGTCCACCCCCAGCAGCTCCGTCGGGCCCGCGAAGCGAACTCGCCGCTGCTCGCCGCCGAGCCGCGGCGGCTGTCCTTCGTCCTCGGAGCGGCCGAGAGCCTGCCGCTCGGCGACGCGCAGTACGACTGCCTGTACAGCGTCGAGGCGGTCCAGCACTTCCCGGACCTGCCGGCGTTCGCCCGGGAGGCGGCGCGGGTGCTGCGGCCCGGCGGGCGGGTCGCGGTCGCCGGCTTCTTCAGCGTGGAGGGAGCCCCCGACCCGGAGAAGCGGCTCGCGGGCCTGCTGGAGACGTTCGCCAGCGGACTCGACATCGCCCGGCCCGTGTCCCGGCTGGCGCACGCCCTGCGCGAAGCCGGATTCGACGACGTCCGGGCCGACTCGATCGGCCCGCAGGTCTGGCCCGGCTGGGACCGCTGGCTCGCCCGCCTCTGGGCGCCCGGCACCTGGCCGCGGAACTTCATGGCCGCCTGGGAGCAGCAGATCCTCGACTACTACCTGGTCACGGCCGCCCGCCGGTAGGCCTCCGCCCGACAGCCGAGGCCACCGGGGCCGCCCGTCAGGGCGTAGGTCGCGGAGCCTCCTGCAGGTACGCGGCGATCATGGCCAGGTCGTCGGCTATGGCCACCACGTCCTGGGTGTCCGGGCCGGGGGTGGAAGCGCCGTTCACACCCGCGTAGAAGGGGTCGAAGCGGCCGCCGCCCCGGTCCAGGTATCCGGCGATGGTGATGGCCCCGACGGCCAGCCGGTCGTTGAGCGCGTCCTCTCCGACCGCCGCACCGGTCTTGGCGAACACCTTCCCGCGCGCCGGGCATTCGCGGCAGTTCAAGGCCAGCAGACCGTCGACACCGAGGATGGGCAGCGCCTCGCGGAAGAGCCGGGCGTCGGGGGTCCGCTGCCAGTACGCCAGCATCTGCACCAGTGCGGCGGGCGTGGCCCGGTCGGCCGGGTTGCCGCCCCTGCCGTCCGCCAACTGCAGCTCACCGCGGTCCACGCCCGCCTCGTCCAGGAAGTCCGCGAGGACCGGGAAGCCGTCCTCGCACTGGCGGCTGCCGGTCGTGACCGCCATCAGGCAGATGCCCAGGTTGGCGCCCAGGTTGTGGCTGACCTTGAGGATCAGCTTGGCGTACTGGGCGTAGGGCGGGGAGGTGTACGCGGCCACCCGCGGGCGGCCGTCGTAGTCGCGGGGGAGCCTGGCGACCGGGTTGGGGCCGGCCGGGTCCGCGGTGACGTCCACCCCGGCCCGTTCGAGTGCCTGGATCAGCGCGGCGCGCCCGAACGCGGCCGGGTCGGTGACGGGGGAGGTGCGCAGCAGTGGCTGGGCGCCGGCCGCGATCGTGCCCGACAGCCGGATCCGGGTGCCGCCGTCGGTGGCCGTCACCGTGATGTCCGTCGGCTTCCCGGCGGCGACGGTCTTCACCGTGGAGCTGACCTGGTACGGGGCGACCTTCGGCCGCCAGTCCAGCCGGGCGGCGGCGCCGGCGCTGTCCCCGGGAGTGGTCAGGAGGTCGATCAGGTTGTCGTTGATGATCAGCGGTGTCGGGGTCGGGTCCAGGACCGGGTCGGGGGCGAACAGCCGGCTGTCTACGATCACGTCCCCGGCCACGCGGGTGATGCCGGAGGCGCGTACCTGCCGGGCGAGCTCGTCGATCCCGGCGAGGGGGTTCTCCGGGGTCAGGGTCGCGCCCGTGAAGTCGTTGGCGTAGGTGTGGTCGAGGTCGGTGTACGCGACCGTGCCGTCGGGGCGCGTCCTGCCGCCCATGGTCAGGTCTCCCTGGGCGACGAGGTCGAGGTCGCCGGTCAGGGTGGCGCCGCTGCGGTCGCCGACCGCGTAGACGGGTGTCACGAAGCGGTGTTCCGAGCCGAGGGTGTGCCACGGGCCGGAGACGCTGACCAGTTTGGCGGTGGACCCGGGGACGAAGAACTGGTCGGGGTACATGCTGTGCACCACGCGGCGGCCGTCGGGACCGGTCTGCAACAGACCCCACTGGGCGTTGCGGTACTCCGGCTTCCGCATGATCTCCGTGATGCGCGGGTCGAGCCCGCCGGCGTCCCCGCCGCCGGTCGGCGAGGGCGTGGGAGCGGGGGGCGGGGTCGGGGCCGCAGCGGTCGCGGTACCGGAGGCCAGTGCCACGAACAGGAGGGCGGCGCAGACGGCGGCCATGCCGCGGCGCAGCGGGGCGGAGGGGTACGGACCGTTCACAGCGCGCTCCGTTCGTCGCGGGCTGCCGTCCCCGAGGCCTGTGAACAGCGTGGCACGCACGGCGGATTCCCGCATGCATGTCACCGCGCCGGCCGCACTTGGCCCGGCAGGCCACCTCGCCCGAGAGGTCCGGGTCCGGTGGCCTGCCAGGGGCGGACCGACGCATGGCCACCGGCCGGTCCGCCGTCCCGCCGGCGCTCCTGGCCGTGCCGCAGGTCCGCCGTCCCGCCGGTCCCGTCAGTCGTCCTCGTCCTCGTGCTCGTTCTCGCCCCCGCCGCCGGGGCGCACCGTCTCGACGAGGGTGGCGAGCACCCCGGCGCTGCCGTCGTGGTCGCTGCCGGCCGTCCCGCTGCCGCTCTGCAGGTTGGCCGCGCGGTCGACCTCGACCACGGAGTCGGAGTGCGAGTTGTCGATGACGGTGATCAGGCTGCCGCCCGCGGCGGCCGGGCTCGCGCCGCAGCCGACGAGGGCCACCGCGAGCGCGGCCGCGGCCCTGATGCGCGCGCCCGTCACACCTGCACGCTCTCGCGTGCCACGGGCACCGGGCGGTGGCGTGAGATGTTGTTCGTCAGCAGCCTCGTGGACTCGCCGACGCCGACCTCCTCGCCGCCGTCCGCCGCCGGCAGCCGCCCGTCGGCGAGCCGCAGTTCGGCGAGGGCGGTGTCCATCGCCTTGTGCGCGGCGAAGAGGCACGGCGTGCTGTAGATGGCCACGTCGACACCCAGTTCGGTCAGCTCGCCGAGTGAGAGCCGCGGGGACTTGCCGCCGGCGATCTGGTTGAACAGCAGGGGCTTGTCGCCCACCACCTCGCGGATCCGCTTGATCCACTCCACGCTGCGCACCCCGTCGACGAGTACGACGTCCGCGTCGGTCGCCGCCAGGGCCTGCGCGCGGTGAAGGATGTCGGCCTCCTCCGTCGCGTCGGTCCGCGCGACGACGACCAGGTCCTTACGGGCCGCCAGGACCATCTCCAGCTTCTCCAGGTACTCCGCCAGCGGAAGCACCTGCTTGCCGTCGGCGTGCCCGCACCGCCGCGGGCGCTTCTGGTCCTCCAGGATGACGCCGGAGGCGCCCGTCCGCTCCAGCGCCTCCACCACGTGGCAGGCCACCTCGGCGTCCACGTAGCCGTCGTCGATGTCGACGAGCAGGTGGTGGCGCGGGAAGGCGCCGCGCAGCCGCTGGACGAAGGCCACCATGTCGGGCCAGGCGATGAACCCGATGTCCGGCAGCCCGTAGTAGGAGGCGGCGAACCCGAAGCCGGACACGAACATCCCGTCGTAGTGCGCGGCCGTCACCGAAGCCGAGTACATGTCGTACACGCCGATGAGCGGCGTGGTGCCCGGCATCGCGATCTGTTCCCGCAGCTTGTTCCCGTAAGTCATCGTCAGTCCTCCGAGGAGCGCATCGACACAGGGGCAGAGAGCCGCGCCACCAGGGCTCTTTACCTGATGTAGATCATTCCTTGGGAAAGTGCGGAAGCTCGGCTGGCCAACGCTTTACTCACCCTGATGGCCCAACCGGTTCACCACAGAAACGTCACTGGGAGGATGGGAGGACAGGAGCGGGGTTCACGACTCCGTGGGCAGCCAGCAGCCGTGCAGCCCGAGCGGCACCCGGACGGGAATGCGGGCGCGGGCCACCGGCCCCGCCGCGGGGTCCTCGCCGGGGATCACCAGGAACCAGCTCGATCCGTCCGTACGATCCGTGGCGAAGGTCAGCCAGTAGCCGTGCTCCTCGGAATCCCGCCCGGGCTCGGGGGCGAAGACCGGCTCACCGACCGACAGGTCACCCGCCTCCCAGACGCGGGAGCTTCCCGTCTCCGTGTCGTACCAGCGCACGGCGTCGTACTCGCCCGGCAGCAGGTCCACCCGCCCGGTCTCGGTGGCCAGCGCGGTGTGCCGGTGGCGCCGGCCGATGAGCCGGTCGTCCACCCGCGGGAACTCCACCCGGGCGTCGTCCAGCGGCGTACGGACCATGCGCCCGGCGACCGGGTCGACACGAGCCCGCACCAGGCCGCCGCGCACGGCCTCGCCCGACGCCCCCGCGGCGCCGCCGACGGTGAGCCTGCTCCACTGCACGTAGTCGAGGACCACGGGAGCCTCCTCACCGGGGCCGTCGTCGTAGGCGTTCACGGTGTGCCACAGCCAGAACGCCTCGTCGGACGCCCAGCGCAGCGGCCCGCCGTCGCGCGGGATCAGCGCCACGCGGGTGCCCCGCTCGGGCCGCCAGGCCAGGAACGAGCCGCCCGCCATCGCCGCGGCCAGGTCGAAGAAGGCCGGGGCGAGCACGAGGACGGCGTAGCGGGCGGTCAGGGCCATGTCGTGGATCATCATCGGCTCGTCCACCCCGTCGACCGGCGTGGGCCCACGGGTGACGGCGCCGTCCCGGCCGATGACCGACCAGGTGAGGTAGGGCGGCTCCAGGCCGTAGCAGAAGACGGTCATCTCGCCCGTGAGCGGATCGACCTTGGGATGGGCGGTGATACCGGCGGGCAGTGCCCCGTCGAAGTCCTCGCGGCCCACGGTCCCCAGGCCCGCGTCGATGCGGAACGGGCACGCCGACTCGGCGAGAGCCAGGAGCCGTCCGGCGTGCCGGACGACGTTGATGTCCGGGAGGTCGCGGAAGGTGCCCGCGAGCTCCGCACCGACCTGGTCGGCGGTCGGCATGATCATGGACTCCAGGCCGCCCCAGAGGGCGTGTCCGGCCCGCTCCTCGGCCTCCAGCGCGGGGGTGCGTACGAAGCGGTTGCGGTAGCGGGCGCGGCCTCCGCTCACCCAGACCCCGTGCAGCATGCCGTCACCGTCGATGGGGTAGAGGTACGAGCCGATCGGGGTGAAGCGCGGATTGGGGCCGTTGCGCAGGTACAGGCCGTCCAGCGAGGGCGGGAGCCGGCCCGTCACCTCCAGGTCAGCCACGTCGACCTCCTCCGAGACCGGGGTGAACGACCCCAGCAGATGGGGGACGCGGGTCGGGTCGAAACGGGGCGGCGTGGGCGTGTTCACGGAACCTCCCGGCGTAGGACCGGCGGGATCCCGGCGACCGGAAGGGGCCCCGCACGGGCGCGCTGTCGCGGCACATTCCAGTGAAACGCGGCAGCCGAACGGGTGCCAGGCAGGCCGGCCGCCGACCCTGGGCCCCTGCCGAGGGGCCCCGGGCGCGGGCCCGTCGTACGGGCCCGTACCGGCAGGTCAGGAGGGGCGGTTCGGGCCGGCGGGAGCGAACAGGTCCGCGTCGGCGCCGTCGAGGACGAAGCCGTTGTCCAGGCGGACGCGCACCGCCACCCGAGGTCCGTGCTCCCCGTGCGCGATCCACTCGGGTTCGAGAGAAGTGATCTGCTCCGCCAGCTGCTGCCTGCTCGCGGGGGGCATCTGGTGCCCGAAGTCGTCCATGAGCGCCTTGAGGCGAACGTACTCGCGCACCGCGTGGCTCTGCTCCCGCTCCCGGGGCGCGTCCACCCGCTCGACGGTGCCGGCGGTGCCCGACGCGAGGGCCAGTGAGCCGGCTGCCGTGCCCTCGCCGGCGGGGGAGTCCTCGGCCGCGACGACCGTCCCGGCCAGCCTGAGATCTGCCGCCAGCGTGACCCGCTGGCCTTCCTGGAGCCGGGGCGTCATCGATCGTTCACTTCTCCGGTCGGGTGGCGGGGTCGGGGTCCGGTCGGGTCCGGGGGGTCCGGGGCGGCTGCCCTTCCCCAGTGTCCCACCCCGGCCGGCGGCGACGATCTTGAGGCGGCGGCCCGGCGGCCCGGCAGCCGCTCAGCGGTTCAGCCGCTCAGCCGTACGGCAGCGGGCGGGGAGCCGGCGGCAGGGCCCAGCGGATCGCCCGGGTCACCGCATGCCCGCCCGCGCGGGCGGCCGGGCCTGGGATCCGCTCGGCCACGGAACCCGAACCGGCGGTGACGGCCGCCCTCGCCCACGGCGGAAGCAGGTCCACGGCCGCCGCCGCCAGCAGCGCGTACGGCATCCGGGCGGGGCCCCCGGCAGCGGCGGATCGGTCAGCAGGAAACGGGCCGTGTCCCGGGACGCGGCCGTCGCCCGCAGGCACGGCCGGAACCCCGCCATCCGCGCGGCCAGTTCGCGCATGTCCTGCGGCGGCCGGTCCGCGCCCAGCGCCCGGGCCACCCGTGCCGTGTCGGCGAGGTAGGCGTCGCAGCCCGCCGGATCCAGCGGACGCCTGCCGTACCGCTGATGGGCGCGCAGGAAGCATTCCGCCTCGGCGACGTGCACCCAGGCCAGCAGTTCCGGGTCGTCGGCCCGGTACGGTACGCCGTCGGCCGTCCGGCCGCGGATGCGCGCGTGCACCTCCCGGACGCGCGCCACCGCAGCCTCGGCGTCAGCGCTCGTACCGAAGGTGGTGACGGCCAGGAAGGTGCTGGTCCGGTGCAGGCGCCCCCAGGGATCGCCGCGGTACCCGGAGTGCGCCGCCACGGCCGCCATCGCCACAGGGTGCAGGGACTGCAGCAGCAGGGCGGCGAGGCCGCCGACGAACATCGACGCGTTCCCGTGGACCTGCCTGACCGGCCGGCCCGGGGCGAACCAGCGGGGTCCGGGAGTCGAGTGGATCCGCTCCCGGTTTCGGGCTCCGTCGGGTCCGGCGACGCGGAGGAAGACCGCCTCGCCGGCCTGCCGCCTGAGCCGCCGGACGGCCGTCGTCGGGCTCGCCATGCGCCCAGTATGCGCCCGGCGCCGCTGCGCGGTCCCATGGACGGTAGGACGGCACGACGGTCGGGCCGTCGTCCCGGCGGGCCGTCGGCCGGCCGGGCCGTCCGGTGGTCGTACCGGAAGGAGTCTGGGCCGGTCGGGACGGTTGAGAGGTACCGCGCCGGGCAGGCGCACCGTGTACGAGGAGGTACGCCATGGCTACCGAGGACGCGCCCGTACCGGAAACCGACGCCGGGGCCGGGCACCAGGACCACTACGTGGTCGAGGTGAGCGGTGACATGGACCTGGACCACGCGGCCGAACTGCGCGAGACGCTCGCCGCCGCCCTGTCGCAGGCTCCTCCGGGCGCCGAGATCATCGTCGACCTGCGGAATTCCTCCTTCTGTGATTCCACGGGCCTCAACACGCTGCTGGACGCCCAGCGGCAGGGCGCCCGGACGGGCCATGTCCTGCACCTGGCCGCCCCCAGCCACCAGCTGCTGCGTCTGCTCGAACTCACCGGTTCGAGCGGCGCCTTCCCCCTGGACGCCTCAGTGCCCGGCTGAGCGCACCGGGGGCCGGTGCGCCCCCACCCGGCGGCACACCGACCCGGAAAGATCGGAGAAACCGCGATGATGAGCGCCGACGAGACCTACGGCGACGAGGTCTACCAGCCGCAGGAGACCGACGAGCCCGCCGAGGCGCAGCCCGACCTGGAGAACACCCTCGACGAACCGGGCCTCGACGACACCCTCGACACCGCGTACGTGCCCTTCGACCGCCCCCTCGCGGTCGACGACAGGGGCACCACCGCCGCCGAGGGGCACACGGGCGAGACACTCGAACAGCGCCTGGCGCGGGAGCAGCCGGAGGTGTCGGACCAGGACGAGATCGCCGACGAGGCCGGTGACCCCATGCTGGCGGGGCCGGACCGGGCGGGCCGTCTCGCCGCGGTGGACGACTCGGCTCCGCAGCGCCACATCTCCGTACTGGCCCGCGACGTCGGGATCGACGGCGGCGCCGCCTCGGCCGAGGAGGCCGCGGTCCACGTCGTCGAGGACCTGCCGCCTGTCGAGGACCTGCCGCCCGCCGAGGACCGGGACGCCTGAGGGCCGGTCCCGCCCCCCTCCGCGGTCGGACGCCGGTCAGTCAGTGAGCCGGTGACCACATGGCGGTCAGGTGCCCGCGGCCGCGGTCCAGGACCAGGTCCTGCCAGCCGCCCGCGAGGTCCACCACCACGACACCGGAGGTGGGGAACCCGTCCCGCAGCTGCTCCAGGAGCTCCGCCGGCCCGGTCCCGCACAGAGCCGTGGCAAGCTCGTGGATACCGGAGTTGTGGCCGACCAGTGCCACGCAGCCGAGCCCCGCCCCCCGCTCCCGCACCACGGTGACCAGCGTGTTCGGCTCCGCGTTGTAGAGCCTGTCGTCGTAGACGGCGTCGGGCGGGTCGGGCAGGGCGGGGACGAGCAGCTGCCAGGTCTGCCGTGTCCGGCGCGAGGGCGAGCACAGGGCCAGGTCCGCCCTGTAGCCGTTGTCCGCCAGCCAGCGGCCCGTCCGGGGGGCGTCGGCCTTGCCGCGCTCGCCCAGGGGGCGTTCGAAGTCATTGGCGGGATCACCCTTGGGCACCGCCTTGGCGTGCCGTACCAGCAGCAGTCGGCACCCGGTCGTGTGCGGCGCTGGGTCCGAGGACATGGCGGTCTCCCTTGCGGCTGGTGCGGTCCCGGGCGGCATACGCTCCCCGGATGGAACGCGCAGACGTACTCAGGCGAGTGATCGGCATCCTCACCGAGGCCCAGGACATCCGCCGGGCAGCCGAGGCCGGCGAGGACGCGGACACCCCGGCCGAGACCTCCGGAGTGGCCACACAGCTCCTGAACGAGATGCTGCCGTCGATCAGCGTGCCCGCCGACGCGTCACCGCAGCAGGTGGCGACCCTGGTGGCGGAAGCGCTCGGGCCGGCCCTGCACACGATGGTGTCCGGCTTCAGCCTGGCTTTCACCAGCCTCGCCATCGCCCACGACAACGGACGTACGGACGTCTCCTCGATCGAGGTACTCCAGGAACTCGCCCTGGAGGTCGAGGCCGGCACCTACGACGAGGGCCCCGGGGAATCCTGACCCGGCCCGGGCGCCGGCCTGCGGCCCCGGGCCGGCGACGTCACTGCGGGTCCCGATCCGACGGGTGGGACATCTTCCGCTCCTGCCGCATCCGCAGCTCCTCCGGCGTCTTGCCGGCAACCGGCTTGCTGGCCTCGGGGTGCACCGGGTCCGGACCCGGATGCTCCTGCTGCTGCTCCTCGCGGCCTCCGACCGGCTCCTGAGGCCTGTCCTGCGTACCCTTCATGGCTGTCGCTCCCTCGCACATCCGATCGACGCGGACTTCGGACTTCCTCCACCTACCCCACCCGTCACTTCCGACACGGCCGGGCCCACCTGCCCCGGGACGCGTCATCCGCCACTGGCTGGGAAGATGCCCAGTCATGTCGGAAACGATCAGCAGCTTCGCCACCCGTGTCGTACGGCGCCGCCGCGAGCCCGTCGCCGTCCAGGCGCTCCGCTCCACGGCCGCGGCCGTGATCAGCTACGTCGTAGCGCTGCGCCTGAGCAGCGAACCGAACCCGCTGACCGCGCCGCTGACGGCGCTGCTCGTCGTCCAGGTCACGCTCTACTCCACGTTGACCACCAGCATCCGCCGGGTCAACTCGGTGGTCGTCGGGGTTCTGATCGCGATCGGGTTCAGCGCCCTCGTCGGCCTTACCTGGTGGAGCCTGGGACTGCTGATCCTCGCCTCCCTGGTGGTAGGCCATCTGGTGCGCGTGGACGAGTTCGTGCCCGAGGTCGCCATCAGCGCCATGCTCGTCCTCGGCGTCACCCAGGTGGCGGACACCGCCTGGGACCGCGTACTGGAAACCGTCATCGGCGCGGTGGTCGGACTGCTGGTCAACCTCCTCCTCGCGCCACCCCTCTGGATCGGCCCGGCGGGCGACGCGATCACCGATCTCGCCCAGCGCATGAGCCGCCTGCTCGACCATCTCGGCGAGGAGTCCCTCGGCCCGGGCAAGGTCGAGCAGGCCGCCGCACGGCTGCACGAGGCACGCCGCCTCGACAACGACATCGCGCAGGTCGACACCGCCCTACGGCAGGCCGAGGACAGCATCCGGCTCAATCCGCGGGTCAAGGAGGGCCTGCTCTTCCGACTGGTGCTGCGCACCGGGCTGGACACCCTGGAGATCTGCGCGGTGGTCCTCCGCGTGGCCTGCCGGACCCTGACCGACCTGGCCAAGGCCCGCCCCGACGGCCCGCTGTTCGAGCCCCCGACCGCCGCGGCCCTGCGCGAGGTGCTGCGGCACACCGCGATCGCCGTGGAGAGCTTCGCCCAGCTGATCACCGCCCAGGTCAGCGCCAACGCCGAAGAGGCCGAGGCGCGCCTGACCGGCGAACTGGCCGTGGCCCGCTCCCATCGCGACCGGCTCGCCGAACTGCTGCTGGCCTCCGCCCGTGAGGACCCCGAGCACTGGCAGCTGTGCGGTGCGCTGCTCGCCGAGATCGACCGGGTCCTCGACGAGCTGGGCGTGGAGAAGCGCTCGCAGCGCCTGCTGGAGGAACTGGACCAGAACGCCCGTACCCGGCACACCGGCCGGCTGCGGGCGTGGACCCGCGGCCGCCGACGCGGACGCGGCGGCACGAAGCGGCCGGAGGGAGCGGGGTGACGTACGTGCGCCGGGGCGACCCGTGCGCGAGGGTGGGGGCATGGTGCACGTACTGGGCAGCAGGATCCTGCTGCGTCCCACGGACCCGGAGCGCTCCCGCGCGTTCTACGGTGAGACCCTGGGCCTCGCCGTATACCGCGAGTTCGGAACGGGACCCGAGCGCGGCACGGTCTACTTCATGGGCGGTGGCTTCCTGGAAGTGTCCGGCCGCGCAGACGCGCCGCCCGCGCCCGGCCTACGGCTGTGGCTCCAGGTCGCCGACGTACAGGCGGCGTACGAGGAGCTGCACAGCCGCGGCGCGGAGGTACTGCGGCCTCCGCTGCGGGAGCCATGGGGACTCATCGAGATGTGGATCGCAGACCCGGACGGCGTACACATCGCCGTCGTGGAGGTCCCGGCGGACCATCCGTTGCGCTTCCGCCCCTGATCGGGTGCGCGGGGCGCGGCCGGTCCGCCGGGAGCGCCAGGAATGCCCGGCGTCAGTAGTAGTGCTTGCGGCCGCCCACGGCGTGTCCGAGCGCGCCCAGCAGCCAGAGCACCAGGCCGATGACGACGAGGATCACGCCTATCGTCCAGAGGATCGAGATCCCCGTGACGAAGCCGATGATCAGCAGGATGACGCCCAGAACGATCATGACTACCTCCTGGTTCTTGTCGAACCGGTATGCAGGGCGTCTACCACGGTTGTGGGTGCTTATGCCTGCTTCCGCCCAGTTGTCAGTCGGCCCGGGCCGGGAGCCCCGCGAGACCCGTGTCGCGCATGATCCGCCCGACCGTCTCGGCGAGGGCGCTGTCGGCTCCTACGACGGTCTCGACACCACCGGGGAGAAGGTCCCGTTCCCGGTACCAGGCCCGCAGCTCCCGGTCGGTGACCTGGGCCAGGAGCCCGGGATCGGCTTTGGAGGCGTGGCGGGCCAGCGTCTCCTCGAACGGGACGTCGAGGTAGTAGCAGCAGGAGACGCCGCGGTGGTCGCCCAGCAGGTCCAGGAGCATGTCGCCGTACCGGTCGGCGTGGAGGATGCCCTCGACCACCACGTGGTAGCCGGCGTCCAGCGCCTGGCGGGCGACCGTGTCGATCAGTGCGATGTTGGCGCCGCCGGGCACGTCACGCTCCCTCAACACGGTGCGCCTCAGGTTGTCCTGGCCGACCAGGGCCACACCGCGGCCGAACCGGTCGCGGATCCCCGCCGCCACCGAGGACTTGCCCGACGCCGAGTTGCCCCGGACGACCACCAGCCGGGTCCCCTCGCCTCCCACAGCGCGCGGAGTGCTTGCCGCGGCGCCGCGGCGGATCCCGGTGCGGCCGGGGTCCGCCTGGCCCGGATCGCCGTCCCGGTGTTCCACGGGCTCGCCCGGCCGCTGGAAGTGGACGGCTGCCGGGAGTCCGGCCCGGTAGGCGTCCAGCCCGGCCCGGCAGTACGCGACCATCGGCGCCGGCAGCGCGTCCAGCGCGTACCAGCCCATGCCGTCGCACCGGTCCGGCTCCATCACGCGGGGCCGGCCGGACCAGCGACGCACCTCGAAGAAGACGCCGAGCCGGGACGACGTGCCCATGGGGGGCCGGTGGTGCACGGTGACCGCGGCGCGTACGTCCGCCGTCGCGATGACGATCCCGGTCTCCTCGCGGGCCTCCCGGATCACGGCCGCGACGAAGTCCTCGTCCGCCTCCAGGTGGCCGGACGGCAGATGCCACATGCCGGTCGCGTACACCGGGCCGGCCCGCCGCGACAGCAGGACCTCGGGGCCGCGGCCGCCGTCACGGCGCAGCAGGAGGTGGACGTCGACCGGAAGCAGGTGCCGCTGCGGAGCCGTCATCGGCCGGCCTCCTGCCGCGCCTCCCGGAGGTGGACGCCGACGATGTGGGCGACGGGCGCGTTCGCGGCCCCGACGCGCCCGCCCTCGGGAACAGTTGGCATGTCGGCTACCCCTCCGAGTGGCTGCGGAACACGGGCCACTGTCCCAGAAACGGCCAGTGGAGTGAGGCGTTTGCCGGCGAACCCAGCCGTTCCGGCCTCCTCGTCAGCGAGCCGTGGCCCTGGCCGGGCTTCCGTCCGGGGCGAACGGGTGGCGGAAGGTGAAGGCGTACGGAGCGGCGCCGTGACCGTGCAGGTGCTCCAGCCTGGAAACCCCGTCCTGCCAGGTCGGTATCACCTCGTCGGACACCCACCAGAACACGTGGCCCGGGTGCCCCGTCCTCTCGAACCAGTCGTGACGCCTGTTCAGAGCCCCTCGGTGCAGACCGGTGTAGACGGCGTCGAAGGCCGGGCGCACGCCCGTCCAGAGCGAGAGCGTCGTGGCCAGGGCGGTGGTTTCCACCGTACGGCCCTTGCCGTACCAGGCCGGTACGCAGAACTCTCCCCATGCGCCCCAGTCCGCTCCGAAGTGTGCGCCCCGGTCACCGGCTGCCGCCTCGGCGTGGGCAAGGTATCCGGGGTGCCGGCCGATCCCGCGGTAGACGGCCTCGCCGGTGTCGTAGAACTCGCGGGTGAGCGGTCCGGGATCGGCGAGAGGTGACTTCAGGACTCCGAATGTGTACAGCGCAAGACGGGGCACGCTTCTCTCCCTGGTGTGGGGTGCCTGGTGGGGACCGGTTCGGTGGCTCTCCGGGCGGTCCCGTCGCGGGTGGCCGGCCCGAAGAAGCCCCGTGCGACCGTGCACGATCGCCGAAGACCAGGTGAAGGTAACGGCCCGTGCCGAGCCTGTCGAAGTTGCGTTTCCCCGGTTCCCGTGGCTCCCTGCGCGGGTCCGCGGCGTGCAGGGGCGGCGCCGTCTCCCCGCCGCCGCACCGCGAGCGTGCCCCGCCGCCCGGACGGTATGACGACGCCTCAACTGGCGCCGCCCGGCCGCGTGCCGGGTTCCGGATCGGTTCAGCGCCTCGTCTCGTACCTGGTCATGACCACGCCGCCGGGAAACGTCCGCGTCTCCGCCAGGGTGAGGTTCACCCAGCTGTCCAGCGCGGTGAAGAACGGCGTGCCCCCGCCGATCAGGACCGGATGGGTGGCGATCACGTACTCGTCGATCAGCCCGGCGCGCATGGCCGCCCCGGCGAGCGTCGCGCCGCCGATGCTCATCGGGCCGCCGTCCTCGGCCTTGAGACGGGTGATCTCGGCGATCGCGTCGCCGGTGACGAGGCGGGCGTTCCAGCCGACGGTGTCGATCGTCGAGGAGAACACCACCTTCGGCGTGTCCCGCCAGTTCCGCGCGAAATCGACCTCCGCCGGGGCGGCGTCGGGCCTCTGGTCACCGGTCGGCCAGTAGGAGCTCATCGTCTCCCACAGCTTGCGCCCGTACAGGGTCAGGGCGCTCGCCCGCTCCTGGTCGAGCCAGAACCGGAACAGCTCCTGGCTCGGCGGTCCGCTCCAGCCGATGTCGTCGCCGGGGGCGGCGATGTAGCCGTCCAGAGTCAGGTTCATGCCGTAGATCAGCTTCCGCATGGCCCAGCCTTCCGTTCCGTGGGCGTCCGGCGTACAGACCGGCGCGGCGCGGGAACCGTCGGTGCGCGATCCGGGACCGCCGGCGATCCTCGTGTCCGGGGCTCAGCGTGGTCCACCCACCCGGCCCGGGCAAGTCACCAGATACCGCCCCGTCACGGCGCGGCGGCCCCGTCGTCCGACACACCAGGGGCCTGTCGGCCATCGTCCCCGACCGGGCCCTCGTCGCGCCGGCGGAAGCTCCAGGCCTCGATGTCGCGGTAGTGGATCGGTCCGGGGCCGCGGCCGATGTTGCTGCCCACCAGGTGCAGGCGGGCGGCCCGCCATCGGCGGCCGGAGAACGCGGCGAGTCCGGCGGCCGCCTCCACCACGCACGCGGGATCGTTGCGGCGGGTGCGGGCCAGAGTGAGGTGGGGGCGCAGCGGGCGGTCCTCGAAGGGGACACCGCACTCCTTGGCCACGGCGCGCACCTCGGACGCGAGCAGGTGCAGGCCTTCGAGGTCGCCGTCGACGCCGCTCCACAGCACCCGCTCGTCGAAGTGGCCGCCACCGCGAAGCGCCAGCTCGACGGGGCTGCGGCCCGCCGCCAGGGCCGCCAGCGGCGGACGCAGGAGCGGGACGGTGCCGACCGGCAGCTCTCCGAGGAAGGCCAGGGTGATGTGCCAGTCCTCGATGCGGTTCCACCGCATGCCCGGGTACGCCGCATAGGCGGGCCGCAGCGCCCGGGCGAGCTCCTCCTTGGCGTCGTCGGGCGGGGCGAGCGCTATGAACACACGAACGGTCGAGGGCTGGATCTGTTCCTTCACAGGAGTCTTCGTACCGTACGCCGCCCGCCCCGGTCATCTTCCGGCCCGCCGCCGCGCGCTGCCGCTCAGTCGACGAGTACGCCCGGGTTGAGGATGCCCCGCGGGTCGAGTGCGCCCTTGGCGGCGCGCAGCGCGAGCGCGAAGGGGTCGGGGCGCTGGCGGTCGTAGCCGGGGCGGTGGTCGCGGCCGACTGCGTGGTGGTGGGTGATCGTGGCCCGGTGGCGGTGCAGGACGTCGCTCGCCACGGCCTTGAGGTCGTCCCAGAAGGCCACCTCGTCGCCGGGGCGCCCGCCGGCGAGGACCGTGAAGTACGGCGCCGCACCGTCGGGGTAGACGTGGGTGAGTCGGCAGTTGACGATCGCCGGGTGCCCGGAGGCCTTGAGGGCGGCTTCCCCGACCTCCGTGCGGACGGCTTCGATCAGGCCGGGGATCCGGTCCCAGGTGGCCGCCGTCTCGAAGGTCTCCGCGACGGCTCCCATCCGGGCCAGCCCGTCGCGGAGGTAGGGCATCCGCAGGAAGGCCGACCGCCAGGCGCTCACGGCCGCGTCGTCGTCCGCGCCGCCGGTCCCGCCCGGGCCGCCGTGTCGGCCGCCGTGGGAGCGGGCCAGGTCGACGGCCTGTCCGAGCCGGGCGGTGACCGGTCCGTCCGCTGACTCGAATCCCAGGACGAGCACGGCGGAACCGTCGTGCGAGGCACCCGACAGCGCCGCCTCTCCGGCGTCCAGCAGCCGGCAGTTGGCGGGGGACAGGTCCGACTGCGCGAGGGCGCGGACCGCCTCCAGCGCCGCGTGGAAGTCGGTGAAGGCGAGGGAGGCCGACGCCTTGTGGGCGGGGCGTTCCTGCAGCCGCACCCACGCTTCGGTGATCACCCCGAGTGCGCCTTCGGAACCGAGGAACAGCCGGTCGGGGGAGGGGCCCGCGCCGGACGCGGGCAGCCGCCAGGAAGCGCTCGTGCCGGCCGGTGTGACCACGCGCAGGGACTGGACGAAGTCGTCGATGTGCGTGCGCCCGGTGGCGTAGTGGCCGCCGGCGCGGGTGGCGAGCCAGCCGCCCAGCGTGGAGAACTCGAAGCTCTGCGGGAAGTGCCGCAGGGTCAGCCCGTGGGGCCGCAGCTGGTCCTCCAGGCCCGGGCCGAGCGTACCGGCCTGGATGCGCGCCGCCCGCCCGACGGCGTCCACCTCCAGGACGCGGTCCATGGCGGTCAGGTCCAGGGACAGCACCGCGTCGTGGGCGTCGCCGCGGTACTCGACACCGCCCGAGACCGAGGACCCGCCGCCGTACGGGACGACCGCGACCTGCCGCTCGCCGGCCCAGTCCAGCAGGTCGGCCACCTCCCGCTCGTCCGTCGGGCGGGCGACCAGGTCGGGGATGCGTCCGGGGCGTCCGCGCAGGGCCCGTACGACGTCCCGGTAGGCCTTGCCCATGGCGTGGGCGGCCCGCTCCTCGGGCGCGGTGGAGACCAGGTGCGCCAGGCCGGCGGGAGGCTGCACGGCGGGGCGCTCGATGTCCAGGTCGCGGACGCGCGGGACGGGGAGGGGGTGGGCGAGGGTGCCCGGCACCAGGGCACCCATGGCGGCGCACTCCGCGTCCCCGGGGTGGGCGTCCGACCATCCCCACCCCCACCAGGAACGGGTGCGCGTGGCAGGGGTCGGCTGCGGCCTCGTACCGGGCATGGGGGCGCTCCAGGGGTGGCGGGACGTGAACTTACCTTGCGGTAAATTACCTACTGATAATATCCGCCCATGGCAACCCCCCGCTCGAAAGCCGGTACCAAGGGAGTCCCGCAGCAGCACCGCCGGCAGCAGATCCTGGCCGCCGCCACGGAGGAGTTCGGCACCCGCGGCTACGCCGCCGCCTCCCTCCCCGCCATCGCCGAACGCGTCGGCGTCACCAAGACCCTGCTGCACCAGTACTTCGGCACCAAGGAGGACCTGCACCTCGCCTGCCTGGTCCCCGTCGGGGACCGCCTGCTGGACACCATCCGCACCGCGATGGAGCCGGACGGCGGCACCACCGCCCACACCCCGCTGCGGGTGCTCCACAGCCTCTTCACCGCCCTGGAGGGCCGCCGGGAGGCGTGGTTCGTCCTCTACGACACCTCCCTGCCGCCCGGCGGTGCGGCCGCCCGCCGGGCGGCCGAGTACTGGTCCGCCATCGACTCCCTCGCCGCCGGCGGCACCGCCGACCTGCTGCGCGCGGCCGGATCCGACGACCCGCTGGACGCCGACGCGCTCAAGTACGTCTGGCGGGACCTGGTCGCCACCCTCGTCCGCTGGTGGATCAAGCACCCCGACCAGTCCCCGGAGGCCATGACCCGGCGCTGCGCCCGCCTCTTCGCGGCGGCCGCCGCCCTCACGCCCGACCCCGCCGACCCGCGTCGCTGACGTTGACGTCTGACCTCCGGCGCGCGGCGGCCGGAGCCGGTGCGGTGCCCGGCGGACGCGTGCCGCCGCCGCACCGGGGTTAGCCTGGACGGGGGAACGCGACACCGGCCGCGCCGGCACGCGAGAGGGAGGTCCCGTGGTCGCCAGACTGCGCGTGACGACGGTGGACGCCGGGCCGTTCACCATGCCGAGGAGCGACCTCCAGTACGGGGCCGACGGCATGATCACCATCCCGTCCACGGTCGCCGTCATCGAACACGCCACCCACGGGCTGGTCCTCTTCGACACGGGCATCAACCACCGGGTGGCCGATCCCGAAGCCGCCGAAGCCCACTGGGGCCCGGGCCTGCGCGCCGCGTACGGCGCCGAGGGGTTCACCCGGGCCCACGCCGTCGACGCGCAACTGGAACGCCTCGGCTACCGCCTCGAAGACGTCCGGTACGTCGTCTACTCCCACCTGCACCTCGACCACGCCGGCGGGATGACCTACTTCCCGCACGCCGTGCACGTCGCCCAGCACGAGGAGCTGCGCCACGCGTGGTGGCCCGACCGCTGGACCGCCCGGGGCTACGCGTTCCACGACTACGCGGCCGCCCGGGACTACGACTTCCTCGAACTGCGCGGTGACGCCGACCTGTTCGAGGACGGCACGCTCACCATCGTGCGCACCGCCGGCCACACCCCCGGCCACCAGGGCGTCGTCCTGGACCTCGACCACCACGGACGGATCGCCCTCATGGGCGACGCCGCCCACCTCCAGCAGGCGCTCGACCGCGACATCCCGATGCCCAGCGACTGGAACGTCGAGGAGAAACTGCTCGCCTACGGCCGCCTGCGCAGGCTCGCCCGGGCAGGGATCCGGGTCTTCCTCTCCCACGACCCGGACCACTTCGCAGACCTCCCGCACGACGGCGCCTACTGGGACTGAGGCGCCGCGGCCGGGACCGCGGCCGGCGCAGGCGCCGGGCCGGTCGACGGGGTCGGGGGTCGGTCAGCCGTTCAGGGAGGCCATCAGCTCGGGCGCGTACCGGTCGCCGGAGGCCACACCGTGCGGGGCCACGGCGTCGATCGCGGCCAGTTCGGCCGGGGTGATCGTCACGGCGGTGGCGGCGATGTTCTCCTCCAGGTAGCGGCGGCGCTTGGTGCCCGGGATGGGCACCGCGCCCTGGTGCAGGGTCCAGGCCAGCGCGAGCTGCGAGGGTGTCACGCCCTTCGCCGCTGCGAGCCGGCGAACCTGGTCCACGACGGCCAGGTTCCGGTGGAAGTTCTCGCCCTGGAACCGCGGGTCGGTGCGGCGGAAGTCGTCCGCCGCGAAGTCGTCGGGGCTGGTGATGGCACCGGAGAGGAACCCGCGGCCGAGCGGGGAGTAGGCGACGAGCCCGATCCCCAGCTCGCGCAGTGTGGCGAGCACGCCGTCGTGCTCGATGCCGCGCTCGAAGAGGCTGTACTCGGTCTGTACCGCGGCCAGCGGGTGCACGGCGTGCGCGCGGGCGATCGTGGCGGGGGAGACCTCGCAGAGGCCGATGTGGCGGACCTTGCCGGCCTCGACCAGCTCGGCCAGGGCGCCCACGCTCTCCTCGATCGGGACGTCCGGGTCGACGCGGTGCAGGTAGTACAGGTCGATGTGGTCGGTGCCCAGGTGGCGCAGGGAGCGGTCGGCGGACCGGCGAATGTACTCGGGGGTGGCGTTGTGCCCGCGGAACGCGCCCTCGTCGGTGAACTCGACCCCGGTCTTCGTGGCCACCACGGCCGCCTCGCGGCGGCCGGACAGGGCCTTGCCGAGCAGCTGCTCGTTGCGGAAGGGGCCGTAGCCCTCGGCGGTGTCGAGAAGGGTGACTCCCAGCTCCAGGGCGCGGTCGATCGTGGCGAGGGACTCGGCCTCGTCGGTGGCGCCGTAGTGGGCGCTCATGCCCATCAGGCCAAGGCCCTCGGCCCCTACCTCCAGGCCCTGGCCGCCCAGTGCGCGCATCTCCATGGTGTGCTCCTCGAAAGAAAGTAACTAACTGGATAGGTAGAGTCTGCGACGACGTGGTGGGCGTTGTCAATAACTGGATAGTTACTTGCTACGCTGCGGGCATGGCACGGGACTCCAACGCGACCAAGGCGCGCCTGCTCGACGCGGCCTTCTCCGAGTTCGCGGCGTACGGCATCGCCGGTGCGCGCGTCGACCGCATCGCCGACGCCGCGCAGGCGAACAAGCGGCTCATCTACGTCTATTACGGCAACAAGGAGCAGCTCTTCGACGCCGTGCTCCAGCGGGCCCTGGAGACCGGCTCGGAATCGGTCCCCTTCGACGCCGACGACCTGCCCGGCTACGCGGGCGCCGTCTTCGACCACCTCGTCGAGCGGCCCGAGCTGATGCGGCTCGTGCTGTGGAAGCAACTGGAGCGCCCCGGGTCCACGGGTGCGGAGGCCGAGTCCTACGAGGGCAAGATCGAGGCCGTGCGGAGGGCGCAGGAGGCCGGCCGGGTCAACGCGGGCCTGGCGCCGGCGGACGTGCTGACGCTGGTCATCGGCCTGTCGCAGGCCTGGTTCGGCGCGGTGGGCGGCCCGCCGGCAGGAGCCGGCGCCACCGCCTGGCCGGCGGCCCGCCTGGCCGCCCACCGCGCGGCGGTGGTGGAATCCGTCCACCGCATCACGGTGCCGTAGGGGGGTGGGGGCGGGGGCGGGGCCGCTCGGGCGGGAGCTTCGAGGACGCGGGGCGGGGGCTTCGGGGGCGGGAGCCGCACGGGCGGGCGGGGAGGCGTGAGGGGGTTCCGGGACTGGAGCCGCACGGGCGGGGTGGAACGCGCCGCGGCGGCGCGGGGCGGGAGCCGCCGGGGCGTGGCGGCGAAATGGGTGGCGGTGGCTGCGGGGGAGCGGGATCCGCACGGGCGGGGCGGGCAGGTGCGAGGGGCTCCGGGGCGGGAGCCGTGCGGGCGGGGTGGCCGGACGGGAGGTGGCTTCGGGAGGGCCAGCCGCGTGCGCGGGGTGGCCAGGTACGAGGAGGCTTCGGGGTGGGCGGGATCCGCTGGGGCGGGGTCGGTGGGGTTCTGGGGGTTTCCCGGCAGTCCCATCGTCTCTCCGCGTCGGGCCGGTCCGTCAAGGGCGCTCCCTTCGGTCGCGTCACTTCGTGAGGGCCTTCGGCCCCCCTTGACTGACCGTCCCGCCACGGAAATCCGAAAGACTGCCGGGAAGCCCCCAGAGGAACGGGCCGGCCATCCAGAGACACCCAAGGCGGTCGGCGCCGCGCGCCCGGATCCAGGAGCGCCCCCAATCGCTACGCGCTCCTGCCCGACGGCGTCAGCGAGCCTCTTGGGCTGGGAATAGGCCGCCACCAATTGCTACGCGCTTCTGCCTGACGGCGTCTGCGAGTCTCTTGGGCTGGGCATAAGCCGCCATCGACGCTACGCGCTCCTGGGTCCAGACGGCGTCTGCGAGTCTCTGGGGTTGGGCATAAGCCGCCAGCGATCCCTGTGCGCTGATCCATCACGCGCCTGCGGTTCGCCCGGGGCTGGGCACAAGTCGCAGAAAGCTTTCAGCGCCCCTTCCCGGACGGCGTCCGGCCCCTGGGTGGGGTGGAAGAGCGTCGGATGACGGCTGCGCCGATGCCAATCCATGTCTGGGCGGGTGAGCGCCGCCGGGAGGCTGCAATTCACCCCAATTACCCCGTCTGTGCCGGCGGGTGGAATCTCGTCGTGGTCTTGAGGGGGGTTGAGTTCGGCTGAGCCGATGCATCACCTTCCCGCCCCTCGATTCGCCCCTGTCGGCCGCTGTCCGCTTCTCGGTCACGCGTCTGCGGTGAGTTTGGGGTTGGGTGCAAGCCGCAGAAAGCTTTCCGCGCCCCTCTTGGACGGCGTCCGGCCCCTGGATGGGGTGGAAAAGCGCCGGATGACGGCTGGAGCGATGCCAATCCATGTCTGGGTGGGTGCGCGCACCCGAGAGGCTTCTCTTCGCCCCATTTACCCCTGTCTGTGCCGACGGGTGGGATCTCGTCGTGGTCTTGATAGGGGTTGAGTTCGGCTGAGCCGAGGAATCGTCTTCCCGGCCCTGGATTTCGCCCCTCCCAGCCCCGAACGAGGGGCGGACGCGGTCGTCGAGGAGCGCGTAGCGATTGGTGGCGGCTTATGACCGACCCCAGAGGCTCGCGGACGCGTGATGGAGAAGCGCGTAGCGATCTGGGGCGGCCTATGCCCAGCCCAAGAGGCTCGCTGACGCCGTCTGGCAGGAGCGCGTAGCGATTTGACGCGCTCCTGGATCCGGGCGCGCGGCGCCGACCTCACCGAGGGATGCCTCGATGGCCGGCCCGTTCCTCTGGGGGCTTCCCGGCAGTCTTTCGGATTTCCGTGGCGGGACGGTCGGTCAAGGGGGGCCGAAGGCCCTCACGGAGTGACGCGACCGAAGGGAGCGCCCTTGACGGACCGGCCCGACGCGGAGAGACGATGGGACTGACGGGAAACCCCCAGAACGTCTCTGGCCGCCGAATTCTCGAATCCCGTTCTACCCGAAGCCTCCTCGTACCTGGCCACCCCGCCCACGCGGCTGCCGCCCCGAAGCCCCCCGCAACTGGGCGCCCCCGCCCCCGCGGCTCACCTTCCCGAAGCCCCCGCCCCGCCCCGCCCCGCCCCGCCCCGCCCCGCCCCGCCCCGCCCACGCCCCGCGTGCCGTCAGGCCGTTGGCGCCGTTGGCGGGTGTTGCGTCAGGAGGGCGGCTACCTGGCGGGCGGTTTTCTCGCCCGCGCGTTGCTTGATCAGGCCTTCCTTGGCGGCGCCGCGGACGAGGGCCGCCGTGGAGTGCGGGCCGGTGCCCGTCAGGGTGACGGTGACCAGGACCGGGTTCATGTTCCCGAAGCCACCGCCGACGAGGGCGCGTACGACGCGCACCCCCGCGGAGGCATCCGCGTCGGCCGTACGCACCGGGGTCCCCAGGCGCAGGAGGACGTCGGCCGTGCGGGCGGCGGCCTCGGCCGGCGAGGCGCCCGGCAGGGCCACCTCGACCTCGTGCACGTTCTTCTTCAGCCGCCGGGCGGCGAACTTCGCGCCGAGCCGGCCGCCGGAGCCGCCGCCGGCGGCCCCCGTCGAGCCCAGCGCTTCCGCGAGTATCAGGTCTTCGTCGTCCGTCACGGCGGTAGCGTACGCCGCCCCCGCACACGCTCGGGAACCGATCACGTGTCTGCGCAAGTTGACGGTCCGGAGGGGTGCTGGCGGAAAGTGGACGGCGCGCGTGTCCGAAACCGCCGAGGCCATGAACAAACATGGCGCGACTCAAGATCACTGGTTCGAGGTAATCCCCACCTCTTCCGATGGGTGATCGGGTTCAGGGCTGGCTACTGTGCTTCCGGATCTAGAGGGATTGCCCGGGTATTCACCCTATTTTTCTTCTTCCATCGGTGATGTGCACAGCCATGCGCTGATCACCGCCCGCACGAAGGACACCAAGGAAAGGCCTGCGCGATGACCGTGGACACCAGCCCAGAGGCCCAGCTGGAGCCGACCCAGCAGATGAGTCTGGGCACGGCGGCCGCCCGCAACCTTGCCACCACGACCAAGTCCGCCCCCCAGATGCAGGAGATCACCTCCCGGTGGCTCCTGAAGACGCTCCCCTGGGTGGAGACCAAGGGCGGCACCTACCGCGTCAACCGCCGCCTGACCTACACCGTCGGCGACGGCCGCATCGAGTTCGTCCAGGACGGGGCCACCGTCCGGGTGATCCCGCGCGAACTCGGCGAACTCGCCCTGCTGCGCGGCTTCGAGGACGAGCAGGTCCTGGCCACGCTCGCCGACCGCTGCGTCCAGCGCGACTTCCGCGCCGGTGAGGTGCTGGTCGAGCGGGGGACCCCCGCCGAGCGGATCCACCTCATCGCGCACGGCCGCGTCAACCAGACCTCCGTCGGCAAGTACGGCGACGAGATCGCCGTCGCGGTACTGGCGGACGGCGACCGGTTCGGCGAGAACGCGCTGCTGGACGCCGACGCGACCGCCGACTACACCGCCACCGCCGAGACCTCCGGCACCCTGCTCACCCTGTCCCGCGCCGACTTCGCCGCCGTCCTCGACGCGGCGCCGAACCTCCGTGAACACGTCGAGCGCTTCGGCTCGCTCCCGAACCAGCGGCAGAACAAGCACGGCGAGGCCGAGATCGCGATGTCCGCCGGGCACACCGGTGAGGCCGCGCTCCCCGGCACGTTCGTCGACTACGAACTCAAGCCGCGCGAGTACGAGCTCTCCATCGCCCAGACCGTCCTGCGCGTCCACACCCGCGTCGCCGACCTCTACAACGGACCGCACAACCAGACCGAGGAACAGCTCAGGCTCACCATCGAGGCGCTGCGCGAGCGCCAGGAGTACGAGCTGGTCAACAACCGGGAGTTCGGCCTGCTCCACAACGCCGACTTCAAGCAGCGCATCCAGACCCACTCCGGCCCGCCCACCCCGGACGACATGGACGAACTGCTCTGCCGCCGCCGCGGCACCAAGTTCTTCTTCGCGCACCCCCGGACCATCGCGGCGATCGGGCGCGAGTTCAACGCACGCGGGCTCTACCCGGACCACGTCGACCTCGGCGGCCAGCAGGTCCCGGCGTGGCGCGGGGTCCCGATCCTGCCCTGCAGCAAGATCCCGATCAGCAAGGAGAACACCAGCTCCATCCTCGCCATGCGCACGGGCGAGGACAACCAGGGCGTCATCGGCCTGCACCAGACCGGCCTGCCCGAGGAGTACGAGCCCGGCCTGTCCGTGCGTTTCATGGGCATCAGCGAGCAGGCGATCATCTCGTACCTGGTCACCACCTACTACTCCGCCGCGATCCTGGTGCCCGACGCGCTCGGTGTGATGGAGAACGTGCAGATCGGCCGTCGGCGCGACTGACGGCCGGGCCGCCATCGGCCCGATCTCCCGGATCCCGGCCCCGCACGGGCGCGGGATCCGGGCGGCGCGCCCGTGCGGCCGGGGCCGTCCCGCCGATCACGCGGGCCTCGCGGCGTACGGTGCTGCGCCGTGCCGCGCCCCGCTTCGGCTCGTGGTCGTCGCCCCCCGGCGGCGCCTTCCCCGCCCGCCCCGTCCGCCTCAGCCTTCTTCCCCTCGGCCCAACGGCCCTGCGGGGAACCCTCCTGACGTCATCCTAGGAGCCACGGATGCCCGTTCCCGGGCCTTCCCCTGCGCAGTCGAGCCTGCCTGCCGCCGCGGCGCGCTTCGGTACCCACGGTCACGGCCGCGGTGCCGACGCCGCCACCGTAGGCAGGCCCGCACTGCCGACCGGGCCGGCGCTGCCCTTCGGGCCGGCGGCCGCCCCGCCCGCCCACCTCGTCACCGGGACGCCGCCCGCGCCGGGCGGAGGACCGGGCGGCGACCTGGCGGCGGCGCCGGCACGGGGGGCCGCCGCAGCGACGCCCGCACCGAACCCCGCCCTGGAGCGCATCCGGCGCGGCCCCAGCGGCCTCGGTACGGACGGGCTGTACTTCTTCACCCCCCACCGCGCCCAGCCGGCCGCCCCGGCACCGGAGGCGCCCGAGCCCCCGCCCGCGGCGCAGGGCAGGCCGATCCCCGGCCTCTACCACCACCCGGTCCCGGAGCCCGACCCCGCCCGCGTGGCGGAGGTCAGCCGGCGGATCAAGCGCTGGGCGGTGGACGAGGTGGAGGCGTACCCGCCGGAGTGGGAGGACCAGTTCGACGGCTTCTCGGTCGGCCGGTACATGGTCGCCTGCCACCCGGACGCCCCGACCGTCGACCACCTCATGATCGCCACCAGGCTGATGGTCGCCGAGAACGTGGTCGACGACTGCTACTGCGAGGACCACGGCGGTTCCCCGGTCGGACTGGGCGGAAGGCTTCTGCTGGCGCACACCGCGCTCGACCCCGTCCACACGACGGCGGAGTACGAGCCGGCCTGGGCTGAAACGCTCCTCTCGGACGCGCCCCGCCGCTCCTACCGCTCGGCCATGGAGTACTTCACCCGGGCGGCGACCCCGTCCCAGGCCGACCGGTACCGGCACGACATGGCCCGGCTGCACCTGGGGTACCTCGCCGAGGCCGCCTGGTCCGAGACGAAGTACGTCCCGGAGGTGTCCGAGTACCTGGCGATGCGCCAGTTCAACAACTTCCGGCCCTGTCCCACCATCACCGACACGGTGGGCGGTTACGAACTCCCGGCCGAGCTGCACGCGATGCCCGCCATGCAACGGGTGATCGCGCTGGCGGGCAACGCCACCACCATCGCCAACGACCTGTACTCGTACACGAAGGAACTCGAAAGCCCCGGCCTGCACCTCAACCTGCCGGTGGTCATCGCCGAGCGGGAGGGCCTGTCCCACAAGGAGGCCTACCTCAAGGCGGTCGAGATCCACAACGAGCTCATGCACGCCTTCGAGGCCGCCGCCGCCGAACTGGCGCTCTCCTGCCCCGATCCACGCGTGGTGCGCTTCCTCCGGGGCGTGGCCGCCTGGGTCGACGGCAACCACTACTGGCACCAGACCAACACCTACCGCTACAGCCTCCCCGACTTCTGGTAAGGATGGACTTATCCGTGACTAGCACCGATCTCTCCGTTGCCGCTCCCACCTCGGCCTTCATTCCCGCCCCGGCGACGCCCTACCAGGGCGACATCGCCCGCTACTGGGACCACGAGGCCCGGCCGGTGAACCTGCGCCTCGGCGATGTCGACGGCCTCTACCACCACCACTACGGCATCGGTGACATCGACCACGCCGCCCTCGGGGACACCGAGGACAGCGCCTATGAGAAGAAGCTGATCGCCGAGCTCCACCGCCTGGAGTCGGCGCAGGCGGACGTCCTGCTGAGCCACCTCGGGGCCATCGGCCGCGACGACACGCTCGTGGACGCCGGCTGCGGCCGCGGCGGTTCGATGGTCATGGCCCACCAGCGGTTCGGATGCAAGGTCGAGGGCGTCACCCTGTCGGCCAAGCAGGCCGATTTCGCCAACCAGCGCGCCCGGGAGCTGGGCATCGAGGACTCCGTACGCGCCCGCGTCTGCAACATGCTCAACACGCCCTTCGAGACCGGGCAGGCCGCCGCCTCGTGGAACAACGAGTCGAGCATGTACGTCGACCTGCACGACCTGTTCGCCGAGCACTCCCGGGTCCTCGCGGTCGGCGGCCGCTACGTGACCATCACCGGTTGCTGGAACCCGCGTTACGGCCAGCCTTCCAAGTGGGTCTCCCAGATCAACGCGCACTTCGAGTGCAACATCCACTCCCGCCGTGAGTACATGCGTGCCATGGCGGACAACCGCCTCGTACCGCAGGCCGTCGTCGACCTGACCCCCGAGACCCTGCCCTACTGGGAGCTGCGTGCGACGTCGTCGCTGGTCACGGGCATCGAGGAGGCCTTCATCAACTCCTACAAGGACGGCTCCTTCCAGTACGTCCTGATCGCCGCCGACCGCGTCTGACACGGTGCTGAAGCGGTCGGGCCCGTACGCACGGGCCCGACCGCCGCATGTCAGGAGTCGTCCTGTACTGGCCACGCTCGTAAAAAACCGATCAGATCTCGCGCTAATGTGCGCCCGTGAGTCTTCATGTCGTCATGGGTTACGGGCCCGCGGGCGCTGCCACCGCCCGTCTGCTGGCCGAGCAAGGACATTCCGTACGCGTCGTCACCAGGTCGGGCAGAGACCCGGAACCGGGGATCGAGCACGTCGCGCTCGACGCGGCCGACCGGGAGCGGCTGACCGCCGTGGCGCGTGGTGCGGCGGCGATCCACCACTGCGCCGCGCCGCCCTACCACCGCTGGGTGCGCGAATGGCCACCGCTCGTCGCCGCCGCCTGCGCCGCGGCCGAGGACACCGGGGCCGTACTGGTCATGCTGGGCAACCTCTACGGCTACGGGCCGGTGGACGGGCCCATGACCGAGGGGCTGCCCCTCGCGGCGACCGGCCCCAAGGGGCGGGTACGCGCCGCCGGGTGGGAGCAGGCGCGGGCACTGCACGAGCAGGGCCGCATCAGGGCGGTCGAGGTACGGGCCGGCGACTTCTTCGGCCCCGGCGTCACCGACGGCGGGCACCTCGCCCGACGGGTCGTGCCGGCGCTGCTGCGCGGCAAGCCGGTCTCCGCGCTGGGGGATCCCGACGCCCCGCACAGCTGGACCTACCTCCCCGACGTGGCAGCGGCGATGGCCGAGGCCGCCGGCGAGGAGCGGGCCTGGGGCCGTCCCTGGCACATCCCGACCGAACCCCCGCGCTCCGTACGGGAGATGGCCGAACTGATCGCCGCCGCTGCGGGAACCGGTCCCGCGGTGGTGCGCAGCATTCCTCCGGCGGTACTGGGCCTCGCGGGGCTGTTCTCCCCGCTGATGCGCGAACTCAAGGAGATCCGCTACCAGTTCGACCGCCCCTTCGTCGTCGATTCGAGCGCCTACGAAGCCGCCTTCGCGGTGCGTGCCACTCCCCTCGACGAACAGGTCAAGGCCACCCTCGACTGGTGGCGCGCACTCCCGGACTCCGCCCGATGACCGCCGTGACGGGGACGCCCCCGCCGGCGGGGCGCGAGGCGATAGCGGTCGTGGGCATGGCCTGCCGGTTCCCGGGAGCCCGAAATCCGAACGACTACTGGCGGCTCCTGACGGCCCCGCGGGCACAGTTCTCCGCCATCCCGGACTCCCGCTGGCGCGGCGCCGCCTTCCTCAGCGACGACTTCCGCGACGCGTCGTCCACCTACACCGACACCATGGCGCTGCTGCCGGACGTGGCCGGCTTCGACGCCGCGCACTACGGGATACCCCCGCGCCGGGCCACCGCGATGGACCCCCAGCACCGGCTGCTCATCGACCTCGCCCGCGAGGCGATCCAGGACGCGGGGTGGGAGGCCGACGGCTTCGACCGTGAGGAGACCTCGGTGGTCACGGCCCTCACCGAGAGCGGCTACCGAAACCTCAGCACCATGCAGATACGCATGCGCCAGCTGGCCGGCGGCGAGTTCGGAGCCCCCGCGGCGGACCCGGAATGGCAGGAGACCGTACGCGCGGTCCCCGGCCTGCACGGCACGTCCGTCGCCGGCCTGCTCCTCAACATGGGCCCCAACACGATCAGTTCGGTTTTCGACCTGCACGGCGAGAGCTACGCCCTGGACTCCGCGTGCTCCGGTGGGCTCATGGCCGTCGCCAACGCGGTGCACGCACTGCGTGCGGGCCGCTCCCGCATCGCGATCGCCGGTGGCGCCCAGCTGATCCTCACCCCGGACCTGCTGGTGGGGCTGTGCCGGATAGGCGCCATCTCCCGCAGCGGCAGATGCCTGCCCTTCGGCGCCGAGGCCGACGGCTTCGTGCTCGGGGAGGGCGCCGGCGTCCTGGTGCTGAGGCCGCTCGCCGACGCCCGGGCCGCCGGGGACCGCGTCTACGCGGTGATCCGCGGCGTGGGCACGGCCAACGACGGGACCGTACAGGGCGGACTGCACCCCCAGGCGGGCGGACAGCTCAGGGCCCTGCGGCGGGCCTACCGCGACGCCGATCTGCCCCCGGGTGCGGTGGGCTACCTGGAGGCGCACGGCACCGGGACCACCGTCGGCGACCCCGTCGAGCTCGCGGTCCTGGGCGAACTGCGCGGTGCGGACGCCGCCCCGGCCCACCTCGGCGCGGTCAAGGCCGTCGTCGGGCACTCGCTCAACTCCGCGGGCATGGCCGGACTCATCAAGACGGTCCTGGCCGTGCAGCGTGGGGTGATCCCGCCGCAGCCGGAGTTCGGCCTCGCCGACACCGCCGCCCTCGACGCCGCGCGGCTGACCGTCCCCACGGCGCCGGTCCCGTGGTCCGGGAACGGCCTGCCCCGCCGAGCCGGGGTGAGCGCCTTCGGCTTCGGCGGTACCGGCGTGCACATGGTCGTGGAGGAGTGCCCGGAGCCGCCCGCGCCGCCGGCACCGGCCGAGGGACCGTACGAACTGGTCCTGACCGCCCGGGACCGGCCCGGGCTGGCCCGGTACGCGCGAGACGTGGCACGGACCCTCACCGAGGACCGGCCGCCGCTGGCCCGGGTGGCGGACACCCTGGCCCGCCGCGCGCCCCTGGCGGAGCGCCTGGCCCTGGTGGCGCGGGACACCGCCGACGCGGCGGCCCGGCTGGGCGCGGCGGCCTCGGAGCTGGAGACCGGGCGCTCCGGCGCCGGGGAGCCCGTGCCGCCGACGGCCGAACCCCGCTCCGCGGGCCGTACGCCGCCGTGCACCCTGCCCCCGAGCCCGCTCGCCCCGCGCCGCCACTGGGTCGTGGACGACGCGGCACGCGAGGCCCCCGACCCCGCCGTGCGCCCAGTGGCGGTGCGTGCGCCGGCCGGGCACGCTGCTCCCGCCCCTGCCCCTGCTGTATCCGCTGCCCCCGCCGCATCCGCTGTTTCCGTCGCTTCGGGCGAGGACGCCGCGTCCCTCGTGCTGGCGGAGGTGTCGCGCACCGGGGTGTTCCCGCTCTCGGACCTCGGCGAGGACATGAAGCTCGTGGCCGGCCTCGGCTTCGACTCCCTCATGCTCCAGGAGCTGGCGGTCAACATCGGCAAGCACGCGCCCGGCTTCCCCTCCGAGGAGCTGTTCACGCCCGGACTCACCGTCGGCGGGCTGATCGCACTGCTCGATCCGGACCGTGCCGGGCCGGCCGCCTCCGGCCGGCCGCCGTCCGACGCTGCGCCGCCGGCGGCCGAGTGGCGTGCCGACGCCGCGAGCGTCGACGACTTCCCGGAGGTGGCCCTCTTTGAGCAGCGTCTGGACGCGGTCAAGGCCAGTGGCGCGGCCTTCCCGTACTTCCGTGTCCACGAGGGCACCATCCGCGACACCACCGTGATCGGCGACCGCTCGTACCTCTCCTTCGGCAGCTACAACTACCTGGGGATCTCCGGCCATCCGGCCGTCAACGAAGCCGTCCACCGGGCGGTGGAGCGGTACGGGACCTCGGTCTCCGCGAGCCGCGCCCTCTCGGGCGAGCGGGAGCTCACGGTCCGGCTGGAACGCGCCCTTGCCGGCTTCCTCGGCGTGGGGGACTGCCTCACGCTCGTCAGCGGCCACGCCACCAACGTCACCGCGATCGGGCACCTCGTCGGCGCCGGGGACCTGATCCTGCACGACGCGCTGGCCCACGACAGCATCCTCCAGGGCTGTGCCCTGTCGGGGGCGGCGAGACGCCCGTTCGCCCACAACGACGCCGACAGCCTGGAACACCTGCTGCGGCTCAACCGGTCCCGCTTCCGGCGGGTGCTGATCGTCGTCGAGGGCGCCTACAGCATGGACGGCGACCTGGCCGACCTGCCCGCCTTCATCAAGCTGAAGAGGCGGTACGGAGCCCTGCTGATGGTCGACGAGGCGCACAGCATCGGCACCGTCGGCGAACAGGGCCGCGGAATCGGTGAGTTCTACGGCGTCGACCGGTCCGACGTGGACCTGTGGATGGGCACCCTGTCCAAGTCCTTCGCCAGCTGCGGGGGTTACCTCGGCGGCTCGGCCCGCATGGTGCGCTGGCTGCGGCACACCCTCCCGGGCTTCGTCTACAGCGTGGGGCTCACCCCGGCCAACGCGGCCGCCGCCCTGGCCGCCACGGAGCTGATCACCGCGGAACCGCACCGGGTGAGCACGCTCAGACGCAACTCCGCACTGTTCCTCGGTCTGGCCGCGGCGGCCGGCCTGGCGACCGGCGCCAGTTCGGACACTCCGATCGTGCCGGTCGTCCTCGGCGATTCGGCGCGCACCCTGCATGTCGCCGACCGGCTCTTCGCCCGCGGGGTGATCGCCGATCCGATCTTCCACCCCGCCGTCGAGGAGGGTTTGTCGAGACTGCGGTTCTTCCTCACGTGTGAGCACCGCGAGGACGACATCCGCCGGGCGGTCGCCGCCGTGGCCGAGGAGGTGGACGCTTCCGCGGGAACCTGAATCGGCCATGGTCAGAACAGCGTTCGTTCGATCCGGCTGAGCATGGCGCTGGTGCCGGGGTCGCCGGCCGGTCCCGCCTCCGCGGAGGGGGCGGCGCCGTCCCGGCCCTCCGCGCCGCCCATCCGCTGCGAGAGCAGGTAGGCGATGATCTCCGCCTCCTGCTCCTGCACGTCGTCGTAGGCCGCCCGCAGGAGCATGTCGCGGACGAGTTCGGGGTCGAGGTTGGGGAAGAGCAGGCGGGCGGCCGTCTCGTCCAGCCCGCCGGCGCCGCGATGGCAGCAGATGATGTGGCCCAGCTCGTGCAAGATGATGTGCTCCTGATGCGCGCTGGTGGTGTTGGCGTCGTAGAAGATGAGGTCCTCGTCGCGGGCGGCTACCCACATGCCGCACGGGTGCGACGAGGGCATCTGCATCGGGACCAGGATGATCGGGCGGCCCCGCGCCTCGCCGAGGTGCCGGCACAGCTCGGCCACGTCGGTCGACTCCGGCAGGTCGAGCTCGGCGATCCGCTCCGCGCCGGCCTTCCGCAGCTTCTTGAGCCGGCTGCGGCGGTCCTGGTCCGCCGACCGCTCCTTCCGGGCGCTCCTCATTCCGGGCTGGAGGGGTCGTCGACGGGCGGGAGGCCCTGCAGCTGCCGGTACTGGTCCATGATGGCCGTGATGGCCTGGAGGTTCTCCTTCTTCATCCCGGCCGCCCGCATCGCCACGGCGCGGACCCCGGACTGGCGCAGCGCCTCGATGGCGGCGATCTCGCTGAGGACCGACTGGGCCACCTTGTCGTCGAAGAAGTAGGCCACCGAGACGCCGAAGAAGCGGGCCAGGGCGGCGAGGAGGTCGGGGGACGGATTCGAGCGCTTCCCCGTCCGCAGCTGCGACAGGTACACGCCCCCCACCTTGAGTTCGGGGTTGGCCCGCTTCAGTTCCTCCGCCACCTCGGCGTTGGTCCAGTGCTTGCCCTTGGGGCGGACCGTCTTGAACAGGTCGTCGAGACGCACTGCGAGCAGGGGCCGGTCATCGCCCCCGGTCTCGGTCTCCGTCATGGTGAACCTTCCTCCCGTCACCTCCTCGGCATAGCCCTTGGCTATGCGTCACTTTCCCAGAATAGCGGTCAGTTGACAATCGGGCTGGACTCCGCCAACGTTGGGTCTCGCCGATAGCTGTCAGCTAACGCGACTCACGGGGGAAACGGGGTCGGGTTTGCTGCGGAAATCGGACTGGCCCGGCCCTCGGGGGATGGGCCGGGCCAGTCCGGGCGGAAGCCACCCGTCCGGCCCGATGAAACACGGGGGAACGGGAGAAGCCCGCCCGGTTTGACGGGGGATGCAAACCGGGCGGGAGCTCTCAACTCGCCTTGCTGAGCTTACTGTAGGCGGCGGCAACCTGGGTGAGCCAGGCGACTTCCGCCACGAAGTTGTCGGTGTCGCGGTCGTCGAAGTCGCCCGCGTCCTTGCTGTGGTCGGGCACGATCCCCGTCCGCTTCGCCTCCAGGGCCTGCCTGATCTGCGCCGCTTCGGCGAAGGCCTGACGCAGCTCAGCGCCCGCCTCCCCGCCCGACATCCCGCCCGCGGCGCCGGCGGCGCTGGTCTCACGGTCGATGTAGGGCCTCAAGTCCCGCCAGCCGTCCCGGATTTCCACCACGCGGCGGTGCAGCCGGTAGTTCAGGTCGGATACCGAGGGTCCCGGGGGCTCCAGCGCGATGTCCGGCGAGGCCTCGTACAGGTCCCGCCACAGCGGGTGCAGCGCCCGGTAGGACCGGTAGCTGCGGGCCCACTCCGCCAGCCGTGAAACGGGCGGCCCCCACAGGGAGTTGATCAGGCTCAGGGAGAGGATCACGATGCCCGAGGCGCTGAAGACGTTGGAGGCGAGCTTCCACGCGCCGATGTCCACCCCGGCCGCCAGGGTCAGGATGTTCACCGTACGGGCCGTGCAGTAGAGGAACAGCACCACGGCGGCGACCGAGAGCATCCGCAGGGCCTGCCGCAGCGAGGCGTTGTCCGTCATCCGGGCGTACGGGCCGCACTGGCGGTAGATCGTCACGCACGGCACCGCCTGGGACACGATGAAGACCAGGAGGTAGGTCAGCAGCAGCGGCCTGTTGGTGCCGTCGAAGTCCGAGGCCGGTCGGCCGGGGCCGTCCGCGAGGAAGAACAGCACCGTCAGCAGCACGTCCAGGGCGATGCCGGTGATCAGCCAGTACCGGGTGCCGCGAGCCGCCGCCTCGTCCGTCGCCGCCCAGCGCAGCAGGATGATCTGCGCCGCGACGCAGAAGGCGACGGCGGCCAGGTGCATGATGAGGATGGCCAGGTTGCCCACGCCCAGGATGCTCCCGCCGCCCATGGCGACGGCGCCCATGGTGAAGGTGAGGCACTGGAGCAGCAGGGTGGCGATCAGCGCGCGGTAGGCGCTGTCGCGCCAGCTGCGGCGGACCTGGGAGAGGCGGTAGAAGAGCGCGGCGTAGGAGGAGAGCGCCGCTGTCGCGAAGCAGAGGGTTCGGATCGCGTTCACGTCAGCGGTCGCCCTCGCCCAGTGGGACCACGAGGCCGACGGTCTCGGCCGTCACGGCGACGGCCTGGTCGAAGTAGGCGGCCTCGTCGCGGACGCTGTCGTGCGTCCGGCTGAAGACCTGGAAGACCAACAGGCCGATCAGGCTGCTCCACAGGGCGATGCCGCGCTCGACGATGTCCGAGAACGGAGCCGGGGGCGCGCCTCCGAAGAGGGCCAGGGCCTCCGGCCGGAGCAGCGACGGGCCCGGCAGCGTCCGCCGGGGCGGGGTCAGTTCCCCGCCTTCCAGCGCCGAGCGGAGGATGCCGGCGAGCACTGCGGGAGTGCGCGAGGCGGGCGGGACGGTGTCCTGCGGGGCGTGGTAGCCGGGTACGGGCGAGCCGTAGATCAGCGTGAACTCGGCGGGGTGGGCGAACGACCACCCCCGCAGGGCGCGGGCCACCGCGAGGAGGCGGGCGCCCGCCGGCGCACCGGCGTCCGCGGCGGCCCGGTCGGCCTGCTCCATCGCGGCCCCGGACGCGTCGTAGGCGTCGACGACCAGCGCCGTCAGCAGGTCGTCCCGGTGCGGGAAGAGGGCTTCCACAGCACTGACGTCCAGACCGCCGCCGCGGGCCACGGCGTCCAAGGACAGTCCTGACGCCCCGTGTTGCGCCAGTTGTCGGCGGGCGGCGTCCTTCACCACCGCCGTCAGGGCCAGGTCGTCACTCGATTGCGTTGCGGAAACGTTCATGCGCGAACGGTACCCGCGGACGGCCGGACGGGGGGACCGGGTGGCCCGAACGCCCGTGCCACCCGCCGGGATCCGGCCACAGCCGGCAGGACGGGGGTCGGGGGAGACCGGTCCCCGGGCCCGGGGACCGGTCCTCCTCCGTTCAGGAGACGGTGACGAACTGCCCGACGCTCGGCACCCCTTGGGCGTCGAGGGCGAAGAGCATGTACGTACCCGGCAGCACCACACCGGTGTCCGAGGGGATCGACACCGTGTACGCGCCCGCCCCCGCAGGAGCGGACACGAGCGGGACCCGCCGCTGGTCGTTGTCGGTGGAGTGGGTCGCGGCCGCGGCCCGCATCAGGACGAACGACGTCACGGCCGAGTCCGTGGACACCGTCAGCGACGTGCCCGGAGCCGTCCTCGGGGGCACGCCCCCGGTGATGGCCGGCCTCGGCTTCTCCGTACCGTCCGCGTTGAGCAGGTACGGCGGAGTGAAGACCGCCCCGTCCGGATGGTTGGTTGCGCACTCGCCGCACAGGCCGCCGCCACCGGAGAAGACCCGTCCGTCCGGCAGCAGGTTGGCCACGCTGTGGTAGTTGCGCGGCACGGCCATGGTGGCGAGCGGGGTGAACTTCCCGGTGGCGGGGTCCCACAGCTCCGGCGTCAGGACCGAGGTGGCGTCGCTGAACGGCACCGGATAGGCCTGACCGCCGAAGACGGCCACCTTGCCGTCCGGCAGGACGACGCTGTTGCTGAACGCGCGGGCGTACCCCATGTCCCCCGTCCGGGCCGCCTGGACCTGGCTGCCCGAGATGCCCACGGTATAGGCGCGCTGCGTGGCGGGGGAGTCCTGGTAGGCCGGCGAGCCGCCCAGCGTGACCAGCTTGCCGATGTCGTACGGGACGGCGTTGCCGGTCATCGCGTCCTGGCTGTCGGCCCGGTTGCCGGCCGGTGTGACGGCGCCCTGCCCGCTGGTCGAGATCCAGTTCATCTGCCTGCTCGGACCCAGCTGGAGGACCTTGCCGCCCGAAGTGGCGTGCAGCCACATGTGGTTGTCCGCGCGGTACGGGCCCGCCGGATCCGCGGTCAGCGCCGCGGACGCGGGAACGCCGGGGAGCCGCCGCCAGGTACGGGTGTCCGGCGACCAGACCTCGCCGGCCTTGTCGGTGCTCGCGTTCCCGCTCCAGGAGCCGCCGAGGACGAAGGCCTCACCTGTGGAGAGCAGCGTCATGGCCTGGTAGCCGCGGGCGATGTCCATGCTGGTGGTCGCCGACCAGGAGTCGGTGGCCGGGTCGTAGATGCTGGCCTTCTCCGCGTTGCTGCCGCCGGTGACCAGTACCCGGCCGTCGGCCAGCATGGCTATGCCGGGGCAGAACATGTCGTGGCCGGTGTTGTCGATGCGGCGCTGGGTGACCTTGCCCGTCTTCAGGTCCAGGATCGCGGTCTGGGTGTAGCCGTTGCTGCCGCCGAAGCGGTCGACCGCGTACGCCGACCACGCGAGCAGCTTGTCACCGGGCAGGGCGGCGGTGGCCACGGGCACCAGCGGGAAGCCGATGACCCGGCCCCAGGAACCGTGCACGGCGGGGCTGGCCGGCCCGCTCAGGCGAATCTCGCCCGCCGAGGTCCACGGGCCGCGGCCGCCGGCCTCGGTGGTCACGGTGAGGCGTACGTACCGGGCGTGTGCGGCGCGGGTGAAGGTGGCGGTCTTGGCGGTGTCGTCGTCCCGCCAGGCGCCGGAGGCCACCGCGGCGCCGAAGGAGATGCCGTCGGTGCTGGTCGCCACGGTGTACGCGCCCGCGCGGCCGTTGGGGCCGTTGCCGCGGGGATGGTAGACGAGCGCGGAGACGACCGCGGTGCGGTGCATGTCGATGGTGATGCTGTGCGGCAGGGGAGCGGCCGGGGCGGTCCATCTGCTGTGCCAGATGGTGTTGGCGTCGCCGTCGAGGACGTTCGCGGCGCGGCCGTTCTCGCCGGTGGTCTCCTCGTCGCTCGCTGTCGCCGTCCAGCCGGTGCGGGGCAGGTCGACGGTGGCGGCGGGGGTGCCGGGGTCGCCGAGCAGGTCGATCTCGGCGGCGGAGGTCCAGGGGCCGCGGTTGCCGGCCTCGCTCTGGGCCGTCAGCCGGACGAACCGTGCGCCCGTCGGGGCGAATCCGAGGGTCTTGGCGGTGGCGTCGTCCGCGAGGGTGCCGGTGGCGAGGGCGCTGCCCCAGGTCCGGCCGTCCGCGCTGACGCTGATCGCGTACTCGCCGACGCGCCCGTTGGGGCCGTTGGTGCGCGGGCGGTAGACGAGTGCGGAGACGACCGCGGTGCGGTGCATGTCGATGGTGATGCTGTGCGGCAGCGGTGCGGTCGGGGCGGTCCATTTGCTGTGCCAGATGGTGTTGGCGTCGCCGTCGAGGACGTTCGCGGCGCGGCCGTTCTCGCCGGTGGTCTCCTCGTCGCTCGCCGTCGCCGTCCACCCGGCCCGGTCGAGCACGGGAGCCGCGGGCTCCATGGCGTTCGCCGGCGCGACACCGTGGTGCGGTGACTGCACCGCCGCCTGCTGATCGGTGGGCACGGGCGCGGCCCGCGGCCCCGGGGCCCGGCCGGCCGCGGAACTCGTGACCGCGAGCCACGGTGTCAGGCCTATCAGCAGGGCGCCGAGGCCGAAGGCTATGAGCAGATGGGAGCGGCGTAACAGACGAGAGAGCGCGAGAGAGCGCCTGGACTGCAATCTGACCTCCTGGGGCGAACCGGTGAGCCCCGTAGAAGATAGTCAGACCAAGCGCAACTCGTGCGGAAATATGGAGAGTTGGCGGGAAACCGCGACGGCCCGTACAGCGCGCCGCGGATCCCGCCGTCCGGGTCAGGCGCCGACGTAGGCCGCGAGGTGCTCCCCGGTGAGGGTCGACCGGTCGGCGACGAGGTCGGCGGGCGTGCCCTCGAAGACGATCCGGCCGCCGTCGTGGCCGGCGCCGGGGCCGAGGTCGACGATCCAGTCGGCGTGCGCCATGACCGCCTGGTGGTGCTCGATGACGATGACCGACTTGCCCGAGTCGACGAGCCGGTCCAGCAGGCCGAGCAACTGCTCGACGTCGGCGAGGTGCAGGCCGGTGGTCGGCTCGTCCAGGACGTACACCCCGCCCTTGTCGGACATGTGCGTGGCCAGCTTCAACCGCTGCCGCTCGCCGCCGGACAGGGTGGTGAGCGGCTGGCCGAGGCTGACGTAGCCCAGACCGACGTCGGCGAGCCGGTCCAGGATGCGGTGCGCGGCCGGTGTCGCGGCCTCACCGGACCCGAAGAACGCGAGCGCCTCGGTCACCGGCATCGCGAGCACCTCGCTGATGTCGCGGCCCCCCAGGTGGAAGTCCAGCACCGACGCCTGGAACCGCTTGCCCTCGCAGTCCTCGCAGGTGGTCGCCACCCCGGCCATCATCGCCAGGTCCGTGTAGACGACTCCCGCGCCGTTGCAGGTAGGGCAGGCGCCCTCGGAGTTGGCGCTGAACAGCGCCGGCTTCACCCCGTGGGCCTTGGCGAAGGCCTTGCGGATCGGGTCGAGCAGACCGGTGTACGTCGCCGGGTTGCTGCGCCGGGACCCGCGGATGGCGCCCTGGTCGATCGACACGACGCCCTCGCCCGCCGGGACCGAACCGTGGATCAGCGAACTCTTGCCGGAGCCCGCGACCCCGGTGACGACGGCGAGCACACCCAGCGGGATGTCCACGTCGACGTCCCGCAGGTTGTGCTTCGACGCTCCCCGGATAGCCAGGACACCGGTCGGCGTGCGCACCGTCTCCTTCAGCGCCGCCCGGTCGTCGAAGTGCCGGCCGGTGACGGTGCCGGCCTTGCGCAGCCCGTCGACGGTGCCCTCGAAGCAGACGGTGCCGCCCGCCGTCCCGGCGCCGGGACCGAGGTCGACGACGTGGTCGGCGATCGCGATCGTCTCCGGCTTGTGCTCCACGACGAGCACCGTGTTGCCCTTGTCCCGCAAGCGCAGCAGCAGGCCGTTCATGCGCTGGATGTCGTGCGGGTGCAGCCCGGTGGTGGGCTCGTCGAAGACGTACGTGGTGTCGGTGAGGGAGGATCCGAGGTGGCGGATCATCTTCACGCGCTGCGCCTCGCCGCCGGAGAGGGTGCCCGCCGGACGGTCCAGGGAGAGATAGCCGAGCCCGATCTCGACGAACGAGTCGAGGGTGTGGTGCAGCGAGGCGAGCAGCGGCGCCACCGACGGCTCGTCGAGCGAGTCGACCCACTCGGCCAGGTCGCTGATCTGCATCGCGCACGCGTCCGCGATGCCGACCCCCTGGATCTTCGAGGACCGGGCCGCCTCGGTGAGCCGGGTGCCGTCGCAGTCCGGGCAGGTCGTGAAGGTCACCGCCCGGTCCACGAACTCCCGGATGTGCGGCTGCATCGACTCGCGGTCCTTGGCGAGCATCGACTTCTGGATCCGCGGGATGAGCCCCTCGTAGGTCATGTTGATGCCCGCGATCTTCATCCGGACCGGCTCGCGGTGGAGGAAGTCGTACAGCTCCCTCTTGGTGTACTTGCGGATCGGCTTGTCGGCGTCGTAGAGGCCGGACTCGCTGTAGAGCCGGTAGCTCCAGCCGCCCGGCTTGTAGCCGGGGACGGTCAGGGCGCCGTCGTTCAGCGACTTGGAGTCGTCGTAGAGCTGGGTGAGGTCGAGATCGGTGACCGAGCCCCGGCCCTCGCAGCGCGGGCACATGCCGCCGGTGATGCTGAAGGAGCGGCGTTCCTTCACGGTCTGGCCGCCGCGCTCCACGGTGACCGCGCCCGCGCCGCTGATCGAGGCGACGTTGAAGGAGAACGCCTTGGGCGAGCCGATGTAGGGCTTGCCGAGCCGGCTGAAGAGGATGCGCAGCATCGCGTTGGCGTCGGTGGCGGTGCCGACCGTGGAACGGGGGTCGCCGCCCATCCGCTGCTGGTCGACGATGATCGCGGTGGTCAGGCCGTCGAGGACGTCGACCTCGGGCCGGGCCAGGGTCGGCATGAAGCCCTGCACGAACGCGCTGTACGTCTCGTTGATGAGCCGCTGCGACTCGGCGGCGATCGTGTCGAAGACCAGCGAGCTCTTGCCCGAGCCCGAGACGCCGGTGAAAACCGTCAGCCGGCGCTTGGGGATCTCGATGCTCACGTCCTTGAGGTTGTTCACGCGGGCGCCGTGCACGCGGATCAGGTCGTGGCTGTCGGCGGCGTGCCGGCCGGCGGGCTGCGTGTTCTTCCTCGTGGCCATGCTTGACGTCTCTCCATCCGGGAACGGGCTCAGGCTTGCGGGGGCGACCGGGCCGCGGTCGCGCTCCCGCCGGGTGGCGGGACCGAGACCGCGGCCGTCTCGTGCGGGTGGCGGTTCCTACTGCTTGCGGGGCTGGTTGAAACGGAGCATGTTGCCCGCCGGGTCGCGGAAGGCGCAGTCGCGCACACCGTACGGCTGGTCGATCGGCTCCTGCATGACCTCCCCGCCGGCCGCCCGGATGCGTTCGAAGGTGGCGTCGACGTCGTCGGTGGAGAAGATGACGCCGCGCAGCATGCCCTTGGCCAGCAGTTCCGCCATCGCCTGCCGGTCCGCGGCGGGGGCGCCGGGGTCGGCGAGCGGCGGTTCGAGGACGATCTCGACGTCCTGCGAGGGTGAGCCCACGGTCACCCAGCGCATCCCTTCGAACCCGACGTCGTTGCGCACCTCCAGGCCCAGGACGTCGCGGTAGAAGGCGATCGCCTTGTCGTGGTCGTCGACTGCGATGAAGCACTGCGAGAGGTTGATGTTCATGGCTCCGACGCTACGAGGCGCCCGCCGATTCCGCTTCTCCATTCCTGATCGGTTCACGGCGGACCGGTTCACCACCCCTGACCGGCCGTGTCAGGTACTTCGCGACGCACGCCGGGACGGCCTCGCCCGCCTCGTGCCCGCGGGCCCGGTAGGCGCTGGGGCTCTCGCCGACCAGCTCGGTGAAGCGTGAGCTGAACGACCCCAGTGACGTGCTCCCGACCGCGAAGCAGACATCCGTCACGCTCATGTCGCCCCGCCGCAGCAGCGCCTTCGCACGCTCGACACGCCGCGTCATCAGATAGCTGTACGGGGTCTCCCCGAAGGCGGCGCGGAAGCTGCGGGAGAAGTGCCCGGGGGACATCAGGGCGACCTTCGCCAGTGCCGGAACGTCCAAGGGCTGCGCGTAGTCGCGGTCGATCACGTCCCGGGCACGGCGCAGCCTCACCAGGTCTTCCAGGGTCATACGCACCAGCATCGCACGGCGCGGACCGCTCGCCTCGGCGTCCGCCGGATCCGGCGATATTCTTGATCCCTGAGATGAATTCCGGGTCTGCGAGCTCTCCCCGAGCCTTCCCGAGGGGTGTGGCGGTTCGACGCCGCGGCCGGGGGGCCTCGCCACCGCCCCGAACGGCAGTGGCACCCTGCGCCGGCCGGCCCCGTTCGGCGGGCGGTCCGCGCACGGTCGTCGTCGTGAGGGAGACCGGTCGACATGGATCTCAACACCGTCACCGAAGTCGTCCGGCGCCCGGGCGACCCGCCGGGCGCGGACTGGCGCGAGGGCGACGCCTGGCTCGCCGGCGGGACGTGGCTGTTCTCCACGGAGCAGCCCGGCCTGCGCCGCCTGCTCGACCTGACGGCGCTGCACTGGGACGCCCTGGTCCCCGACGACACCGGCCTCGACATCGGTGCCACCTGCACCGTCCGCGACCTGTACGCCTTCGCGCCACCGCACCGCTGGAAGGCGGGCCCACTCCTCGCGGCGAGCTGCGAGGCCTTCCTGTCCTCCTTCAAGGTGTGGAACTCCGCCACCGTCGGCGGCAACATCTGCATGTCCCTGCCCGCCGGACCGATGATCACCCTGACGGTCGCGCTCGAAGCCGGCTACGAGCTGTGGCCCCCCGACGGACCGGCCCGCCACGTCGACGCGCTCGACTTCGTCACCGGCGACCACCGCAACGTCCTCGCGCCCGGTGAGATCCTGCGCCGCGTCCGCATCCCGGAGCGAGCGCTGCGCAAGCACACCGCGCACCGCCGGTTCACCCTCACCCACCTCGGCCGCTCCACCGTGTTCCTCATCGGCACCCGGACACCGGGAACGGACGATCTGCTGCTCACGATCACTGCGGGCACCACCCGGCCCGTGCGCCTCGCCTTCGACGCCATGCCGGACGCCCGCTCCCTCCGGCAGAGCATCGACGCGATCCCCGCCCACCTCTGGTTCGCCGATCCCAACGGCACCCCCGAGCACCGTCACCACCTGACCACGTACTTCGCCGAAGAGATCCGCGGCGAACTCACCGCCGGGGTCTGACATGACGTACACCGTGAACGGCAAGAACTTCGACGAGACACCGGCCCCCGGCCAGTGCCTGCGCACCTTCCTGCGCGCCCTCGGCCACTTCGGTGTCAAGAAGGGCTGCGACGCGGGCGACTGCGGCGCCTGCACGGTCTGGGTGGACGGCGATCCGGTGCACAGCTGCATCACCCCGGCCTTCCGGGCGGAGGGCCGTGAGGTCACGACCATCGAGGGCCTCGGCTCACCCGGCGGTCTGCACCCGGTCCAGCGGCGGTTCCGCGACGCCCCCGGCTTCCAGTGCGGCTTCTGCACCGCCGGGATGATCATGACGTCGGCGACCTTCACCGAGGCCCAGAAGGCCGACCTGCCCCGCGCGCTCAAGGGCAACCTCTGCCGCTGCACCGGCTACCGCGGCATCGAGGACGCGGTCAGGGGCGTCGCCGGGATCGAGGAGGCCGCCCCGGGCCGGGCCGTAGGCACCAGCGTCGGCGCACCCGCGGCCGACGACGTGGTCACCGGCCGCGCCGAGTTCACGATGGACACCCACGTGGAGGGCATGCTGCACCTGAAGGTGCTGCACTCGCCGCACGCCCACGCCCGCATCCTCTCCGTCGACAAGAGCGCCGCGCTCGCCGTCCCCGGCGTACACCGCGTCTACACCTGGGAGGACGTGCCGCGCAGGCCCTACACCACCGCCATCCACACCGACCACCTCGTCGACCCGGACGACACCTTCATCCTCGACGACACCGTCCGCTTCGTCGGCCAGCGCGTCGCCGCCGTCCTCGCCGACACCGTCGCGGCCGCCGAGGAAGGCTGCCGGAAGGTCGTCGTCGAGTACGAGCCGCTGCCGGCGGTCTTCGACCCCGAGGCGGCCATGGCCGACGGAGCGCCGCAACTTCACGGCTCCCACGACCCGTTCGTCCGCGACCCCGTCCACAACATCCTGCTGGAGCTCCATTCCGACATCGGCGACGTCGACGCCGGGTTCGCCCAGGCCGACGTGGTCCACGAAGGCACGTACTCCTCGCCGCGCGTCCAGCACGCGCACCTCGAAACCCACGGCTCCATCGCCTGGATGGAGGACGGCCGGCTGAACGTCCGCACCAGCTCCCAGTCGCCGTCCATCGCGAAGGTCAAGCTCTCCTACCTCTTCGCCCTGCGCCCCGACCAGCTCCGCGTGTTCTGCATGCGCGTGGGCGGCGGCTTCGGCGGCAAGCAGGAGGTCATCTCGGAGGACCTCGCCGCACTCGCCGCCCTGGACACCGGGCGGCCCGTCTGCTTCGAGTTCACCCGCGAGGAGGAGTTCACCACGGCCTCGCCCCGGCACCCGATGTCGCTGACGGTCAAGATCGGTGCGACATCGGACGGAACGCTCACCGCCCTCCAGGTCCGCAACGTGTCGAACACGGGCGCCTACGGCAACCACGGCGGCGAGACCCTGTACGCGGGCGGCGCCGCCGTCATGATCTACCGCTGCCCCAACAAGCGGTACGACGCGTACTCCGTCTACACCAACACCGTTCCGAGCGGAGCCCTGCGCGGCTACGGCATGACCCAGCCGGCCTTCGCCGTGGAGTCGGCGATGGACGAGCTCGCACGCGCCCTGCACATCGACCCGCTCGACCTGCGCCGGCGCAACATCGTGCTGCCGGGTGACCCGCTCCTCGCCATGCACGACGGCCCCGACGACGTGATGTTCACCGAGAACGGGCTCGGCACGTGCATCGACCTCGTGGACGCCGCCCTGGCCGGTACGGCCGACGAGCCACCCCCCGGACCCGGCTGGCTCGTCGGCGTCGGCGTCGGCGTCGCCAGCTCCCTGCACGAGACCGCGCCCCCCACCGAGCACGTCTGCGAGGCCTGGGTCACCCTCGGCAACGACCTCATCTACGAAGTCGCCGTCGGCACAGCAGAGTTCGGCGAGGGGACCTCGACGGCGCACGTCCAGATCGCCGCCACCCAACTGGGCACCACCCCTTCCCGCATCCGCCTGGTGCAGTCGGACACCGACCGCACGGGATTCGACACCGGTGCCTTCGCCAGCGCAGGGCTCTTCGTCGCGGGCAACGCGGTCCTGCGGGCGGCGGGCGCCGTGCGCGACCGGATCCTGGAGTTCGCCGCCGCGCAGACCGGCGTGCACGTCGTGATGTGCTCGATGGCCGACGAGGGCGTCGTATGCGGGGACCAGCGCCTGTCCCTGGCCGAACTGGTGGCCCTCGCCCGTGCGCGCGGCATCCGCTTCACGGCCGCCAGGAAGGCCTACGGCTCGCCCCGGAGCGTCACCTCCAACACGCACGGGTTCCGCATCGCCGTGCACCGGGTGACCGGCGAGATCCGCATCCTGCAGAGCGTCCACGCTGCCGACGCGGGCGTCGTCGTCAACCCGGCGCAGGTCCGCGGACAGGTCGAGGGCGGCGTAGCCCAGGGCATCGGCTTCGCCCTGACCGAGAACCACCTCGTCGACGCCGGCGGCACCATGGTCAACCCGAACCTGCGCAACTACCGCATCCCCACCTACGCCGACGTGCCGCGCACGGAGGTGCTGCTGGTGGACTCCTCCGACTCCGTCGGCCCCATGCGGGCCAAGGGGATGGCGGAATGCTGCATCAACCCGGTGGCCCCGGCCCTGGCCAACGCCCTGCACGACGCCACCGGCGTCCGCTTCCGCGCGCTGCCGCTCACCCCGGAGAGGATCTACAGCCGCCTGGGCGAACAGCAGCCCGTACAGAGGGCCTGAGCTGATGGCCACCGAGAAGCCCGAGTCCGGCGTCGCGACCGTCATCATCGGCCACAAGGTGTTCCCGGGGCTGGAGCGGGAGTACGAGGTGTGGCAGGAGGGGGTCAACGCGGCGGCCGCCGGCTACCCGGGGCACCTGGGCGCCGAGATCTCCCCGCCGACGGCCCTGCAGCCCGACTGGGTCGTCGTCTACCGGTTCGACTCGGTCGCGCACCTCCAGGCCTGGCTCAACAGCGCGACCAGGCAGAACCTCCTCGACCTCGCCGGGGACTACTTCGACGGCCCGGCGACCCAGCAGTACGTCAGCGGAGGCACCCAGCCCGCCGACCCGCTCGTGACCGTCGTGGTCACCCACCGCGTCCAGCCCGGAAGCGTCGACGACTTCCTCGACTGGCAGCGCCGTATGAGCCTTGAGGAAAGCAGGTTCGAGGGCTTCCGGGGCACCGAGGTATTCCGCCCCATCGAGGGCCTCCAGGACGAATGGACCACCCTCTACCGCTCCGACAACGCCGCCCACCTCGACGCCTGGCTCACCTCGGACCGGCGGCGGGAGGTGCTGGCCGAGGGCGAGAAGTTCAGCGACTTCAAGCTGCGCACCATCGACAACTCCTTCGGCAGCTGGTTCGCCTTCGAGGAGAACGGCAGGGAACTCCCGCCGCCCTCGGAGACCAAGACCGCCGTCGCCGTCTGGGTGGGCCTGTACCCGACGGTCGTGCTCCTCACGCTCGCCCTCCACCCGCTGGGCATGCCCCTGTGGCTCGGGCTCCTCGTCGGAAACCTCCTGTCGAGCTTCATCATGAGCTTCGTGACGATGCCCTACTACGTGAACAAGCTGCTCCGGAGATGGCTGTGGCCCGACCCGGACGAGCCATCGGGCCGGACCAACATGACCGGCCTCGGCATCGTCGCCGCGGTGACGGTCCTCTGGGCTGCCTTCTTCTACGTGATCACGACCCGGATCTGGACGCTCCCCTGACGTTTTCCTCAACCTTTGGCTTTCCCGGCCTTCCCGGCCTTCCGTGTCCAGGCCGGACGCTCAGCCCGACGGGGAGTCGCCGACGATCAGGCTCCTGAGGGCCGGCATGCCGCCCTCCCGCAAAGCACGGCGCTGCCGGTCGGCCGGCGTCCCCTCCTGGAGGAGCCGGTGGACCAGGGACGACACCTCCCGTTCGTCGCCCGACTCGGCCAGCGCCGGAGCGACATGATCGAGCAGGGAGTACAGCACGTCACCACTGCTGCGGCAGCGCCCGTCGGGGTCGACCAGCGTGGAGTTCAGGCCGTGCCGTGCCGCGTGCCAGTTCGCGGCCTGCAGCAGCTCCGGCCGGCACCACACGGGAGCGGCCCCGGCCTTCTCCTCGGCCAGGGCCACCGCGACCAGCGCGCGCACCAGGCCCGCCAGCATCACCGCGTCGTCGGCCCGCAACTGCACGTCCAGGCACCGCACCTCGACGGTGGGGAAGCGGTCGGAGAGGCGCGCCTGCCAGTACAGCTGGCCCCGGTCGGCGATCACCTCGGACGCTACCAGCGCGTCGATCCGCTTCTCGTAGTCGTCGAACCCGTCGAAGTACGGCGGCGGGCCGCTCACCGGCCAGCGGCCGAAGACGATCGTGCGCCAGCTCGCGAAGCCGGTGTCCTTGCCGTCCCACAGCGGCGAGTTCGCCGACATGGCCAGCAGTGTCGGGAGCCAGACCCGGATGCGGTTCAGCACCGCGACGCCGGTCGCCGGATCGGGCACTCCCACATGGACGTGCATGCCGTTGATCAGCTGCTCGTCCACCAGCTGCCGGGCCTGGCCCTCCATCCTGAGGTAGCGCGGCTTGCGGGTGACCGGCACCGCCGAGGTGTCCCTGAGCGGCGCGGCCGCGGCCATGGCGACCCGGCAGCCGTGCTCCTCCGCGGCCGACGCGACCGCGTGCCGCAGCCGCAGCAGGTGGCCGCCCACCTCCTCCAGCTCCGTGCAGACCGGGGTGGCGACCTCGACCTGCGCCTGGAGCAGCTCGTCCTGGACCTCGTCGTCCTCCGCCAGCGGGCCGAGCCCCGCCGCCCTGCGCACGTACTCGGCCCCGGGGACCGGCAGCACCGTCACCGGATCCACCAGGAGGTATTCCTCTTCGACGCCGAATGTGATCACGCCCTGCGGTTACCCCGGGAGCGGTCTGATCATCCGGCGAATGCGCCGACCGGCCTACGGGCCGTCCGGCGGTCACGCGAGTGCGGTGGCCGGGAAGGTTCGCCGGGTCGCGGTGTCCGGTGCGGTGCGTCGCGACGCGGAGGACCACGGCTCGTACCAGACGTACGTGCGGGGTCCGACAACGCCGCGAGGTGCCGTACCGGGCGCCGTCGCCCCGGTGGACTACCCGGCCGCAGCACTAGTAGGTGCCCGCCGGGCGCTCAGCGGTCGTCGTCCTGCGCCCGCCTGCCGCCCGGGGGGTGCGGGCGGACCTGTTCCTCCCGGCCGGTGCCCGTCTGCTGTCGCTTCGCGGCGTGGGCGCCCGCCCCGCTGTCGCCCCCACCGTCGCCCCCGCCCTCCGTACCGCGCAGGACGGCCTCCTCGGCCTCCCGGCGGGCCTCCCGGTCACCGCTCTCGCCGGGGGCCTGCGACGGGGTGGTCCGCCGTCCGTGGCTCTGCCCGTGGCTCTGTCCGTGTCGTGTCATCGGGTCCTCCTCGATCGTCGCGGGCGGGCCGGGCTCAGTAGCCCAGCTCCCGCTTGAGCTCGGCCTTGTCCATGGACGACCGGCCATGGAGGTTCTTGCGCCGGGCCTCCTCGTAGAGCTGGTCGTAGGTCGGGCCCTGGGCGCCCTTGTGGGAGTGCAGCCCGCCGCGCCTGGCGGACGACATGTCCTCCAGCGACGTCCTGCTCGCCGTCTCGGACTCGCCTGCCCGGGCCCGTTCCTTGTTCACGGTCCGCGCGGCGATCTCCTTCGCCCGCTCCGGGCTCTCGCCGCGCTCCTCGGCGCTCTCCTTGATGTGCTCGTACTGGCGTTCCCGCTTGGGGCTGGAACCGCGAGGCATGGTGGACTCCCTGGCTGGTGTGCGGACACTTCGGTACGTCCGGCGCCTACCCCTGGCGGGCCGCCGCACACGGCGCGCCCCGGCCGGGCGGTCGGGCGGTCGGGTGGTCGGGTGGTTGGGGGATCGGGGGATCGGGGACGGGTGGATTGGTCCGCCGCCGACCGGGTAGCCGCCGCGGACAAGGGTTCTCCGGGAGGGCTTGCCATGATCCACGTGTCGATACCGCTGATCCCCGCCACGGACGGGGTACTGCTGATCCCCGCCGACCACGTGACCACCCTGCTGCGCCGCCTTGCGGCGGACTGGGTGGAGTCGGCCGAATCCGGCGAGCTGCGGGGCGACCGGCAGACCGCCGGCGACCTCTCCGGAGTGCTGACGGAGCTCGCCGACCAGATCGACGTCGAGTGCATCGGGTTCGCCTCCGCACTCGACGACGACAACGCCTGAGGAATCCCGCCGGTCAGTCCGGTCCCGCCAGGTGCAGTTCGGCCGCCAGGACGGCCTCGTGGACGGCCGACCGGCCCATCAGCACGCACAACGTGTAGGCGGCGTCGTCCATGGCGCTCCGGGCCGCCCTGTCGCCGGGGGCCGCCGCGAGCCGCTCCCGGGCCACCCGGAAGCGGGCCAGGGCCTCCCGGGTCCGGGCCCGGCTGGGCAGCAGCCCCACGCCCCGGACACCCCGGCCGGCCTCCGCGCCGGGCGGAGGACGCAGCAGGGCCTCCACGGCCCGGCGCAGCGCCCGTTCCCAGAGGGTGGGCACCGGTACCCCGTACGCGCCCGCGACCATCGCGGCCGCGAACTCCGCCGGCGGGACCAGGACCCGCTCGGCGGCGGCCGCCAGTAGGAGCCGCGCCTCGCGCGTCCCGCAGGGCGCGAGGGCCATCACCATGCCCGTCGCCCACTCCACCGCCTGCTCGGCCCGCAGGACCGGTACATGCCCTACAGAGGACTGATGAATGCTTTGAGACGTCACCGATCATCCTTTCAACCGAAGGCTGTGCGCGCGGTGGGAGGAAGTATGGAAGGTATGCCCGCAGCGGTTGCCTTCCCACACCCGAAGAACCCACCCTTGCCGCCGCGTTGCCGGTACGGCCCACCGCTTCAGCGCGCGGTGAGGTTGAACGTCGAACATTCGCCCCGCACTTCGGCAGGGCCGCGCGTGGAATCGGTGGGATAATCCTGTGTGGGGAGACCGGCGGGGAACACCGGCGGGGCACACCGGATCGTGAAGCTCGGGCGGTTCGAAGGAGGACGCGATGAGCACCCCCGACGCTCGCATCGCCGACCTGCTGGAGAACGCCCCTACGGCCGCCAACCCGGCCGCCCGGCCGCCACCCCCACCGCCCGGCCAGGAGCCGCGCACCGACGGCCCGACCCTGCGCGTCACGGTGCTCTGGGGCGACCTCTCGGAAGTCGCCGCCGACCTGCACGTCACGGGGCACTACCAGTCGGTCGTGCCCGCCGACGCGGAACTCGCCCTCGACCGCGCCATATCCGCCGGGCCCCGCGGGCTCATCACGGCCCACACCAAGCTCGGCTGGATCGACGCCCAGCTGGGGGAGGTCACCTACTTTCCCTGCGCGGACGGCACCGTGCGGTCCGCCGCCGTCGTCGGCATGGGCCCCATGGGAACCCTCACGGAACGCCGCGCCGGCCAGCTCTACGCCTCACTGCTCGGCGAGGCGGTCGCGCTCGGCCACGTCGCGACCATGGCCACCGTGCTCATCGGATCGGGCACCGGCAACCTCAGCGTCAGACAGGCTGTTCGCGCCCTCGTACGAGGGTTCTCCCAGGTCCTCACCGCCCTCCCGGCGTCCCCGGCACCCCGCCTCACGCAGGTGCTCCTCGTCGAGGTCGACCGACTGCGCGCCGAACAGCTCCACCTCGCGCTGACCGAGGCCACCGCCCACCTGCCCCAGCTGACGACCACCCCGGAGGTGCGCGAGGGCGGCGGTGGCCGGCTGTCCAGGCCCTCCGCCGCCGTGTACGCCCTGGCAGCGCTCACCGGGCTCGGCGGACCGGACGACGAGAGCGCCCTGCGCGCCGTACTGAAGGACTTCGACGACGGCATCCAGGCGCAGATCCGCGAGCAACTCACCGACCTGGCAACGGTGAGGCACACCGACCTCTCCCTCACGGTCGGCCGGTCCGCCGAGGCACCGGACGGCTCCGTACCCGTCCGGATGTCCGTCCAGTCGGGCGTCGGCGGGCTGCGCTGGGCGGCGCTGACCGGGCGGGCGACCATACCCGAACGGCTCGTCCCCGTGGAGATGGGCCTGCTGCGCGAGCTCGTGGACCGGCTGACGGAGCCGAGCGTCGAGGACGCACGCGAACTGCCCGGCCTGCTCTCCCGGTTCGTGGTCCCCTCGGAGTTCCAGCGGCTCCTCACCGACGACGCGACGGTGCTGCTCGAACTCGACCGGGACACCGCCTCCGTACCGTGGGAGTTCCTGACCGAGATCCGGCAGGCGGGCGCCGAGAGGCGGGACCCGCTGGCGATCCGCACCCAGCTCTCCCGGCAACTGCGCACGCCCTACTCGCGCGTGATGACCGAGGCGCTGTCGGACGGGCCGCTGCGCGCCCTGGTGATCGGCGACCCGGGGGACCCCGAGAAGGGCTTCAGGCTGCCCGGCGCCCGCGAGGAAGCCCTCGGGGTGGCCGCCCAGCTCCGGGAACTGGGCGTGGACGTGACCCTGTTCATCGGTGCGACCAATGCCTCCCGCGAGCAGGGGGTCGATCTCGCACGGCGCCTCGACGTCCTGCGGGTCCTGCTCTGCGGCGGCAACCACATCGTCCACTACTGCGGCCACGGCGACTTCGACTTCTCCGGTACGGGGCGCCGCGCCGGATGGGTCTTCGCGGACGGCCTGCTCACGTCCCAGGAACTGGCCATGCTGGAACAGCCGCCCCTCATCGTCATGGCCAACGCCTGCTATACGGCCCGCCTCGCCGGCCCGACCGGCCCCGGTACGGGTACCGGGACCGGCGTCGGAGCCGGGGCCGGCGGCGGGGCGGCGGGCGCGGGTACCGGCGCCCAGCCCGTACCGTCCGCGGCAGCCGCCGCGGACCGGACGCCGTGGGGGAACCCGCAGGCCGCCCTGGTGCCGAGCCTCGCCGACGAGTTCCTGCGCGCGGGTGTCGGGCACTACATCGGGGCGGCCTGGCGCATCCCCGACGACCAGGCGGTCACATTCGCCAGGCAGTTCTACAAGAACCTCTTCGCCGAGGGCACCGGCGACGGCGCGCCGACCGTGGGCGCCGCGGTCCGGGCGGCACGCAAGGCCATCCACCAGCCGGACGACGCGAGCGGACAAGTCCCGGGCACCGTGGCGAACGGACAGCGCCAGAGCGCCTGGGCCGCCTACCAGCACTACGGGGACGCGGCCGAACCGTTCACCCTGCCCGGCACATCCGACCGGCCAGGGGGGCAGTGAGGAGGGTCCGCTCATGGCCAGGATCCCGATGGGCGACGTCGTCGTGCTGCTCCCCGGCATCACCGGGAGCGTACTGACCAGGGACGGCAAGGACGTCTGGGCGCCCTCGCCGTCCGCCGTACTGGGCGCACTGGCCAGTCTGGGCGGCTCGCTGGACTCCCTCGAACTGCGCGGGGACGACTGGCGCGTGGACGACCTCGGCGACGGGGTCGCCGCCGACCGGCTGGTACCCGACCTGCACACCCTGCCCGGCCTGTGGAAGATCGACGGCTACACGGCCGTCGAGAGGTTCCTGCTGGACCGGTTCGACCTGGAGAAGGGCAGGAACTACTTCCCGTTCCCCTACGACTGGCGGCGCGACAACCGGGCCGCCGCCCGCCGGCTCGCCGAGCGGAGCACCACCTGGCTGCGCGCATGGCGCGAGTCGAGCGGCAACACCGCGGCCCGGCTCGTCCTGATCGGGCACTCGATGGGCGGACTCGTCGCCCGCTACTTCGTCGAAGCCCTCCAGGGCTGGCGGGACACCCGCGCCGTCGTGACCTTCGGCACCCCCTACTACGGCTCCCTCAACGCCGTCGAGTTCCTGTGCAACGGCTTCCACAAGCGGATCGGCCCCTTCGAACACGACCTCACCCGCCTGCTGCGCTCCCTCACCTCCCTGCACCAGCTCGTGCCCGTCTACAGGTGCGTGTACGGGCCGGACGGCCAGGCCGCGGTCCCCGCCAAGGCCGGACTGCCCGGCTGGCAGCCGCAGTGGAGCAGCCACCTCACCGAGTTCTTCGACGAGATGGAGAACGCCGCCAGGGACAACCGCAAGGACCCCGCCTGGGAGGCCGATCCGGTGGTCTACCACCCCATCGTCGGCATGGACCAGCCCACCCTGCAGTCGGCCCGGATCACCGACCACAAGGCCGTCACCCTCAGGGCCCGCGACGCCCGCGACGAGGGCGGCGACGGCACCGTCCCCAAGCTGTCCGCCGCGCTCTCCGGCACCGAGGACGCCCGCACCTTCGTCCCCCAGAAACACGGCAGCCTGCAGAACCAGGAGGCGATGCTCGACCACCTGAAGGGGATCCTGCAGTCCCTGCACGACATCCGCATCGACGACCTGCGATCCGCGGTGACCTCCTGGTTCAGCTACCTCGGTGACGACCTCTACCTCGCCGACGAGCCGTTCGTCTGCGAGATCGGAGCCAACAGCGCGCTGCGCGAGAGGGACCTGCCCGAGATCGAGGCCAACCTCTCCGTGACCGACCGGTCCACCGGTCTGAGCGTCCGCAACATGCCCGTCACCGTCCCCCGGGTCCGGCAGCGCTTCACCCTGGGCCTCCTGCCCCCCGGCACCTACGACCTGCTGATCAGGGCGAAGGCGGACACCGCACCCCTGTCCGACGTCTTCGTCGTCGCCGACCCGAACACCGCGGTGCCCTGACCGGCCCACCACCGTCGCCCGAGCCGACACGGGCCCGGTTGCGCCTCGGCGGAGCGGGGCGGGCGGGACGATGGGGACATGGCCGACACCTTCGTATCGCGCACCGTCGACGTGACGACCGGGAACCGGGAGACCGTCCACGACCTGACCCCGGCGTGCACCGCCTTCCTCGGGGAGGTGGCACGCGGCCGGAGCGGACTGCTCAACCTCTTCACGCCGCACGCCACCGCCGGGCTCGCCGTCATCGAGACCGGGGCGGGCAGCGACGACGACCTGCTGACCGCCCTGAGGTCGCTGCTGCCGGCCGACGACCGGTGGCGGCACCGGCACGGCTCCCCGGGCCACGGACGCGACCACGTCCTCCCGGCGATCGTCCCGCCCCACGCCACGCTCCCGGTGATCGACGGGACACTGGCACTGGGAACGTGGCAGTCCGTCACCCTGGTGGATACGAATCGGGACAATCCGGAGCGTCAGGTGCGGCTGACGTTTCTCGGACAGCCCTGATGCCGCCAGGACCGGTCGACGGTTGTGGTGGCCCACAGGTCGCCATGGCCCTCCCCCGTACCCGCGACAGCGCCACGCGACCCGGAGCAGTGGAACTCGGTGTCCACCCGACGCGACAGACGGCCACGAGCCCGCCCACCATCAACCACAGAACGTGAAACGGCCCGCCGACTCCGTCGGCAGACCGTCACGACACCCCCTAGGGTCTGTATCGAGTTGCCCCGCGGCGGCGCGACGCCCGGCACGCACCCTCGGCGCACGAGCCGAATGCCCTGGTAGCTCCGCTACGAGGACATTCGTCCCGCACGCCGAGGGCACGCACCGAACGCCGCTCCTTGCTCCACGGGGCAACTCGATACAGGCCCTAGCGGCCCATCTTGTAGACCGGCGGCTGCGGGGCGGGACGGGTCCGGGACAGCTTCGCGGCCGTGCCGCGGGCCTTTTCGAAGGCCACGACCGGGTCCCCGTCCTTGCGCCAGGGCTGGGCGCCGCACCACGGTCCGATCAGGCGGAACTGCTCCAAGGCGGGCGCGTACATCATCGACCGGAGCATGTAGTGGGCCAGCAGGTGGCGCAGGACCGGCAGGCGCTCGTCGTCGGGCGCGACCCGGTCGAACGAGGCGGCGATCCGCTTCAGCACGCTCCTCGCCATCGGCGTGACGGCCAGCGTGTCGGTGGCGGACCGCTCGGTGAGCTCGTTCAGCGCGTGGAGATAGATGCCGGCGAGCGGGCTGCCGGGCGGGGCCTTGCGGACCGCCTGGCGGGCGAACCGCATCATCCGCCGGTTGCTGCCGAACCACTTGGCGCACCAGTACTGGAGGGCCTGCCAGTGCCCCTCGTAGTGGTGGGGCGCGCGGGCGACGAGCCCTTCCCACAGCGGCTCGAACTGTGCGCGGTTGTACTGAGCACCGCGCGCTGCCGTGACCATGACGACCCAGGGGCCCGGGTTCGCGGGGTCGAGCAGCGCGGCCTGCCGCGCCTCCTCGATCGCGGCCGGGAGCATGGCGCGAAAGCGGTCCATGTCCGAGGCCATGACCTCGTGGGCATACCCGCTGCCTCGGATCTCCCAGGCACGGTGGACCATGATGCTCGCGTGGAGGGTGGCTGCGTCGCAGTTCCGGGGCTCGGCGGCACGCCAGGCGTCAAGCCAGGCGTCGTTCTCCCGGGCGACCTGTTGCAGGAGCTCCAGTCGGTTCCAGCGCTCGTCCCAGTCCTCGCCCGACGCCCGGACGTACCGCTCGGCGGACTGCCAATCTCCTCCCCACGCAGCGTCGGCGACGGCCTGCCGCTCCTCCGAGCGGTGTGCCGGCGGGGGTGGGCCGGGGCGCCGCGAGTCGAGCTGCTCACGGGGCAAAAGGCCGTACTCGGACGCCACGAAGCGCTCTCCGGCGCGGCGAGGGGCGATGAGCAGCGGGTAGAGCGCGAGGAGGAACACGCCGAGTACGACGGCGAGGAAGACGGTCACACCGGGGGATCATTCCCGAGCTCGTCACCTTCCGCAACAGTCGAGGCCAACGATAAGGCGAGGTCAAAGGGGGGAACAGGGCCGCGCCCGGCCGGGCGCGTGGACCGGTGACTGCCGGCGATCGGACCGGCCACCACGGCTGCGGCCACCGGCATCGCGCCGACAGAGGACGTGGTGGCCCATGGCACAAGCGTCCCGCTGGGGTTTCCTCGGCGCCGGCCACCTCTCCTGGAGCGGGCGCGCTGCCTGGCGCCCTAGGGTCTGTATCGAGTTGCCCCGCGGCGTCCCGACGCCGCGGGGCAACTCGATACAGACCCTAAACGGATGTGCGAATGTCGGACGTGCGTGATAGTCACTACCTCCACGAGGGGGGTGATCACGTGCCTCCCCGTGAGAGACACCAAGGGGTGGGGACAATGGCGTTGCTCCGTGAACGGGGGCTCACGCTGGGACGATGGACCGGCCGGCCCGGGGCGCGGCTGGAGAAGGACTCCGGCGATCCGGACGTGGCGCGGGTGCGCGAGGCGGCCGCCGCGGCGGACTGGGATGCCGTGCGGGGCCTGTTGGAGGCGCGACCGGAGAGCCAGGACCGTACGGGGCTCCTGTGGGCCGTCGGCGACACGGCCGGCGTCGAGCGGTGGATCGGCGACGTGCTGAAGAGGGAGCCCCGGTCGGCGCTGGCGCTGACCGTCGCGGGCATCCGCTACGTCAGCTGGGGCTGGGAGGCCCGGACCTCGGCGCGCGCGAAGGACGTCTCACGCGAGCAGTTCGAGGTCTTCCACTCCCGGCTGCGGCAGGCCGAGGAGTGGCTGTACGAGGCTGCCGAGCTCGAACCGGGCTGGACCTCGCCCTGGTACGTCCTCCAAGTCACCGGCCGCGGTCTGCAGGTCGGGCAGGTCACGGCGCGCCGCCGGTTCGAGGCGACCGTGCGCCGGAACCCGCACCACATGGGGGCGCACACGCAGCAGTTGCAGCAGATCTGCAAGAAGTGGGGCGGGTCGCACGAGGAGATGCACGCGTTCGCCCGTGAGTCCGTGTTCAAGGCTCCTGGCGGCACGCCGCTGGGCCGACTGGTGCCGGACGCGCACATCGAGGAATGGCTGTCGCTCGACTCGGGCCCTGACGCCGCGTACATGAGCCGGCCCGAGGTGGCGGAGTCGCTGAGGCAGGCGGCGGACCACTCGTACCGGCATCCGGACTTCGTGCACGAGGGTTCCTGGCTGGGGCTGCTGAACAGCTTCGCGATGGCGTTCTCGCTGGCAGGGGACCGGGCCTCCGCTCGGCAGTGCTTCCAGGCCACGCAGGGGCGGGTCACGGAGTCCCCGTGGGACTACCTGAACGGCTCCGACCCCGTCGCGGCCTACCGCAAGCACCGCTCGGCCGCCGGGCGCTGACCCGCGGGGCGCGCGCCGTGACCGGCGCCGCGCCCGCCCTTGCCCCCCATCGTCCGTTCTCCGCCCGCGCCCTTCGCATGCGCGGGCGCGCCAGTGAAGGATTCCGCCCGGTGCCACCGTCCGAGACCGCCCACACCTTCCAGGTCGACCTGCGCGGTCTGGTCGACCTGCTCTCCCACCACCTCTACTCAAGTCCCCGCGTCTATCTGCGCGAGCTGTTGCAGAACGCCGTGGACGCCATCACCGCCCGGCAGGCCGCGGCCCCTGACGCGCCCGGCGCGATCACCGTGCGTATCGGTGACACGCTCACCGTCACGGACACCGGCATCGGTCTGACCGAGGCCGATGTCCACCGCTTCCTCGCCACCATCGGCCGCAGCTCCAAGCGGACCGCCGAGGGCGCCCTGGACGGTGCCGGACTTGAGTCCGCCCGCGGCGAGTTCATCGGCCAGTTCGGCATCGGTCTGCTGGCGTGCTTCGTCGTCGCCGACGAGATCACCGTGCTCAGTCGGTCCGCAGCCGACCCGGCGGCACCGGCGGTCGAGTGGCGCGGTCACTCCGACGGCCGGTACACGATCCGTACGCTGCCGTCGTCGGCCGTTCCGGAGCCGGGCACGACCGTGCGGCTCGTCCCGCGGGCCGACAACGCCGAGTGGACGAGCCCGCGGCGGGTCGTCGACCTGGCCCGGCACTACGGCAGCCTGCTGCGGCACGAGGTCACCGTCGTGGGCCCGGACGGCGAGAAGGAGCGGATCAACGACACGCCGCCGTGGGAGCAGACCCACCGCTCCCCGCTGGCCCGCCGCGAGGCGCTGACCGCGTACTGCCGCGACCTGTTCGACTTCACCCCGCTCGACACCATCGAGCTGGACCTGCCGGCGGCCGGGCTGCGCGGAGTCGCGTACGTGCTGCCGACGCCGGTGAGCCCCGCGCAACGGGCGGGGCACCGGGTCCACCTGAAGGGCATGCTGCTCACCGACCAGGCGCGCGAGCTGCTGCCGGACTGGGCGTTCTTCGTGCGCTGCGTGGTCGACACCACGAGCCTGCGGCCGACCGCCTCGCGCGAGTCGCTGTACGAGGACGGCACGCTGTCTGCCGTACGGGATGCCCTGGGCGACCGGATCCGGGACTGGCTCACCGGGCTCGCGGCCAGCGACCCGGCGCTGCTGCACCGGTTCATCGACACGCACCACCTCGCGGTGAAGGCGCTGGCGCGGTACGACGACGAGCTGCTGCGGGTGGTGCTGCCGTGGCTGCCGTTCGAGACCACCGACGGCAACGTCACGCTGGAGGAGTTCGCACGCACGCACCCGACGCTGCTGGTCACCCGCAGTGTGGAGGAGTTCCGGCAGGTCGCCCCGATCGCCGCGGCGGCCGGTCTGGGTGTGGTCAACGGCGGTTACACGTACGACCGCGATCTCGTGCACCGGCTGCCGGAGATCCGTCCGGGCACGTCCGTGAGCGACCTCGACCCGGCCACGGTCACCGCCCATCTGGACGCGGTGGACCCGACGGCCGAGCTGCGCGCGGCGGCGTTCCTGGCCGTCGCCAGGGAGACGATCGGCGTGCACGACTGCCACGTCGTGCTGCGCGATTTCCAGCCGGTGACCGCCCCGGCACTGCTGCTCGACAACCGGGAGGCGCGCCACGAGCGGTCCCGGTCGAGCCTCGCCGCCGAGAGTGACGGTCTGTGGGCCGACATCCTGGGTTCTCTGCGGCACGAGACGCCGCGCGCCCAGCTGGTCCTGAACCACCTGAACCCGCTGGTGCGCCAGGCGATCACGATCTCCGAACGCGGTCTGGCGGTCACCACCGCCGAGGCGCTGTACGGGCAGGCCCTGCTGCTCAGCCGCCGCCCGCTGAAGGCGAGCGAGAGCGCCCTGCTGAACCGGGCCTTCATCGGCCTGCTCACCCACGCCATGCACAACCCCGGCACGGACGCGGACGGCTCCGGGCCCCGGAAGGACATCTGATGCTGGACACCCCCGAGGCCGTGATCGAGGCGCTGCGCGAGAACCACGACCGCCCGCACGGTCTGCAGCGCACCGTCACCGCCGAAGAGCTCGTCGAGGCTGCCGGGCAGTTCGAGAAGCCGGACGTCTTGGTCACGGCCCTGCTGGAGCTGATGTCGGCGTACGAGTTCACCGGCGAGTACCGCAAGTCGCCGGTCGTCTTCGGCCGGCTGCTGAAGCTCTGGGACGAGTCGCCCGAGGAGTTCAGCGAGTGGGAGGCCCACCAGGTCTACTGGCGGTTCAAGTGGGTGGCGACCTCGCTGCTCGACGTGCCCGAGGTGCCGCTGGCCTCGATCCAAGGCTGGATCGACGAGATGCGCACCCGGTACGAGAAGGCCGAGCACGGCATGCAGCCGGTGGCGGCGATGCGCTATCACGTTGCGGCCCACACGGGCGTCGGGGTGGCCGACGCGTACGACCTGTGGGTCACCCGGCCGCGTACCGAACTCAGCGACTGCGAGGCGTGCGAGACCCGGCACCTGGCCGCCCACCAGATGGACGGCGGCGACGACGCCCGGGCCCTCGACACCCTGCAGGCAGTCCTGGACGGGGCGATCGGCTGCTCCGAGGAGCCGCAGATGAGCCAGGCGCTCGCCCTCGCGGCGCTGCTGCGCTCCGGCCGGCTCGACGAGGCGCGCTCCCACCACCTGACCGGCTACCGCCGGGTCCGCGGCAACACCGGCATGCAGACCTGGGTCGGCCGGCACCTGGAGTTCTGCGTGCTGTCCCGCAACGAGGGCCGCGGTCTGGAGATTCTCGCGGAGAACCGGCCGCTGTTCGAGGCGACCGGTGCTCCGCACGCCCATCTGGACTTCCTGACCGGCGTCGAACTGCTGATCGCCCGGATCGTGGAGGACGGGCACGCCGACACGGTCGTCGCGGGCCCGCCGGGACGGAACTGGACGGCGGACGGACTGCTCGCCCATGTGCGCGCCGAGGCGGATCGCCTGACCGCGGCGTTCGACGCCCGTAACGGAACCACGGCGGTCGGCGACCGCCGTCGTGAGCGTCTGGCGCAGCGTCCGCTGCTCGACGCGCCGCTGCCGCTGGGGCTGCGGACGTCCGTCGCCCGGGCGGCGGCAGGCACCGCCGCGCCGGTGGCGGTTCCCGCCACTGCGGCTTCCGCCGCCGTCGAGATCCCCGACGACTTCGTCGCCCTGGTGCGCGAGGCACGGCGGATGGCGAACGCGGGGCACCCCGGGGACGCCCGGCTGTGGAACCGGATCACCGAGCGGCTGGCCGACGGCGGCGCGGTGCACGACGACCGGCTCGGCCCCGAGGAGCTGCTGCGGGCGGAACTCGCCGAGCAGCGGGCGGGCGAGCTGGCTATGGCGGAGCGCGACGACGAGGCCACCGTGGAGATGCGGCGGGCCGCGGAGCTGTACGAGCGGATCGGCATGCCGTGGCAGGCGCTGGCGGCGCGGGCCCGTGCCCTGGCCTGGACGGACCCGGTGGCCGACGGGGACGCCGAGCCGGCCGGGAGCGCCGGGCGTCTGGACGCCGACGGGATCCGGGAGGCGTTGGACGAGCTGATGCGCGAGGCGGAGCGGCTGCAGACCGAAGCCCCGTTCACCGGGGTGGCCCTCGGGGTGGCGGAGGCGGCGGCCGGCGACGATCTGGCGCAGGAGCGCAAGCTCGCCTATCTCGCGGTGTTCTATGGGCGCACCTACGCGGCCTACCGGGAGCTGGGCCGCGGTGGTCCGGAGGCCGCCCCGGGCGCCGTCGAGCGCTTCGAGGCGTGCGTCCAGGCCCTGCACACCGAGGCGGAGCGGCTGTCCGTCCCCCACCAGGTCGCCAACGCACGGCAGTTCGCCGCAGACGTGGCAGGCCGCCACGGCGACCTCGTGCGCGCCGAGGAGGGGCTGCGCGCCGTGCTGAAGGACCTGGAGGCCGCCGACCGGCCGTGGCGCGGCTCGCGCCCGCGCGCCCTGCTCGCCCAGATCCTGTTGGCACGGGAGCGACCGCAGGAGGCGGTAGAGCTGCTGCACCAGGCGATCGCGGACGCGGTGCGGTACGACGACGCGGACTTCCCGATGGCGCCGACGTACGCGATGCTCGGCCACGCGGCCTCGCACCTGGGCGACCACACGGGCGCGGTGCGCCACCTGTCGGAGGCGGCCGCGCGGTTCGACCAGTCCGGAGAGTCCGAGGAGGCGGCGGACGTGCGGCTGCGGCTGGTCGACGTCCTGATGCGGACGGGCCGGCAGGCCGACGCGGTAGCGGTCCTGGAGTCGCTGGTCGCCGAGGGGGCGGCGGCCGCGCTCGACGAGCGGACGGTCGCCCAGGCTCGGCTCACGCTGGCCCGAGGGTTGCGGGACCTGGGGGAGTTCCTGCCGTCCGCCGAGGAGTTCCTGCGGGTGGCGGACGCCGTCTCCGGCTGGGAGGACGACGCCCCCATCCAGACCATGGTGACCGCTGACACGGCCATCGCGCTGGCTCTGGCGGACCGCTGGGACGCGGCGGGCACGGCGTACGAGCGGGCGTTGGCGGCGCACGCGCAGGCGCCGAACCCGTCCCTGCTCATGCACATGATGTGCGAGTTCGCGCGTCTGGTCATGAACGCGCGGGGCTCGGAGGGCCTGGAGACGGCGCTGAAGCATCTCGCCGAGGCGGACGCGCTGGCGGCATCCGTGCCGGAGGGCACGGAGGGATTCGTGCCCTGGTGCGAGCGGGGCGCCGTGCACTACCGCAGGGGCCGTGTCCTGGCGGAGGCGGAGCGGTTCGAGGAGGCCCTGGCCGAGACGGAGGCCGCCGTCGCCGCCAACGAACAGGGCGGCGAGGAAGGCGAGTTGGCGCGTGCCGAGGCGGTCCGGATCGCCGCGCTGATCGAGGGCAACGCGCTGCGCCGGTTCGAGGAGGCCATCGCCCGGCTGACGGCGGCGTCGGCACGCTGCCGGCAGGCCGGCCTCTCGGAGGCGGCGCAGATCCTCGAAGCGCTGCGGCAGGACTACATGTCGCGGCTGACGTAAGGCCGTTGAGCCGGCGTCGCACCCAACCGCCCCCGGGCCCGGCCGTGCACTACGGCCGGGCCCGGGCCAGCGAGAACAATCCGGAGCGGCATGTGCGGCTGTCCTTCCTGGGATAGCCGCCGACCTGCACCGGGCTCCGGCAGCGGTCGGGACGAGTCGCGCGGCGGCGACCGGTCCGGCGACCACCACCGGAGCCGGGGCGGGGTGCGGACGTCAGCTCGTCAGGGACGTCCACACGGTCAGCGGGCGGTCGTCGACGCTGATCCGGTCCTCGTGGCGGTGGCCGTCGCGGATCACGATGATCCGGTACTTGTCCTGGTGGAACACCCAGAACAGGCTCAGGCCGTTGATCCGCTGCATGTCCGGTACGGCGAGGAACTCGTCGACCCGCGTGATCCCGTGCAGCGACCGCCACAGGTCGAGCCCGCGGTCGCCGCGCTCGATGACGTCCTGGTGCGCACTGCCGTCGGCGATCGAGATGAGCCGGTAGACCTGGCCGCCCATCAGGGTGTGGAACACCCAGTAGTAGCTCTTGCCGTTCATCCGCTGCATGTCGGGGACCGGCAGGAAGGCGTCGACCTGCTGCACCCCGCCGAGCGAAGTCCACGCGGACAGCGAGCGGTCCGGGCGGTCGATCCGGCCGGCCTGCTCGGGCGGGAGTCCGCTCTCCGCCCCGTCGGCGATCGAGATGAGCCGGTAGACCTGCCGGCCCTCCACGCTGTGGAACAGCCAGAACCGGCTGCGGCCGTTGACCTGCTGCTCGTCCGGAACGGGCAGGATCGCGTCGACCTTCGTGACCCCGGCGTAGCACGGCCAGGTGCTCAGCGGCCGGTCGGGGCGTTCGCGGGCGTCGCTGTGCTCGTCCCCCTCGGCGACGGAGAGGGTCCGGCAGACCGAGGTGCCGTCGCTGCCCGTCCCGTACGCCCAGTACCAGCTCCTGCCGCCGACCCGCTGCATGCCGGGGATGGGCAGGAAGGCGTCGGTCGGCCGGACGACGGCGGGCGGCTTGTCGGTCAGCCGGCCGTCACCGAGCAGGCGCAGCAGCCGCAGCGACGGCACGAAGCAGTAGACGGACCCCTCGGTGACGACGAACTGGCTCAGGCTCAGCTGCGTGGTCTTCCCGGGCGTCTCGTAACTGAGCGTGCCGGCGGCCCCGACCATTCCGTCGGGGCCGGGCTTCTCGGTCCGGTTCGGGGGGAAGTCGGGACTGTCGATCCACGCCTTCTGGATGAACTCGAACTGCTGCACGAGGTCCGACTGGTAGCAGACGAAGAGCAGGCCGCGCTTCTCGTCGGGCCCGCCCCCCTCCGCGGCGGGGTCGAACGGCGCGCCGTAGGGAGCGCCGCGGCGGATGATGCGGCGCCGGTCCATGACCGGGTTCTCGTCGAACGGCGCGTCCCCGGGCCTCTCCTGGAGGCCGTCGCGGGGATTGGTTTTGCGCAGGTGCGAGAAGAGGGGGGTGAGGAAGCCCTCGGGGTCGTTGCGGTAGCCGAAGTCGTTGTCCTCGCCGGCCAGCGCGTTGGACGGCTTGTCGGCGTGCGGGCACGTCGCGACGGGGGTGCCGGAACGCCACCGGCCGACGAGGCGGGCCGCGAGCCACTCCACGGTGGCCTCGGGCGGCACCACCTTGGCCTGCTTGAGGACCTTGAGCTGCCCGGCGACCTGGGACCAGAAGCCCGGGACGTCCTGGCCGAGCCGACGCACCACCTGGAAGCTGCCGTTCTCGGCCCAGTCGGGCATCTCGCGCGGCTCGCTGTCGACCCGGTCGTGGCCGACCACGAACTCCCCGGGCGGGATCAGCCGGGTGCCGTGATGGCCCTTGACGTACTCGGGCCTGGCCGGATCCGGTTCGTCGAAGCCGATCACACCGGGCTCGCTCACTCCGTCCTTGAAGCCGAAGTGCTCCTTGCCCCTGCGGTTGCCGGGCAGTGTGGCGGCGTCCTGCTGGAAGACAATCACGATCTTCGCCGCGGCGCAGGCCTCCCGCTGCTGCCGGACCGCCGCCTGGAGGTCCTCGACGGTGTCGGAGGCGACGGTGAGGACGGCGTGGACGGTCTGGCCCCTGCCGTTGCCGTTGCCGAACAGCCACATCCCCGGTGCGCTGTCGCCGGTGTCCCCCAGGGCCCGCTTGTCCGAGCCCTGCTTGAAGGCCTCCAGTCCGCTGAGGGGCCGGACGGAGGGCAGGGGGTCCTTTCCGGTCAGCTCGCGCAGTCCCTCGTAGGTGAAGCTCACGTTGATCCAGGTGGCCTTCAGCGTCTGCGGGTCGCCGCCGGCCGACGCCTTCCTGGCCATGCTGAAGGCGGCGTTGAACGTCGCCACCTGTCTCGTCGTGGAAATCTGCGGTTCCAGTGCCCTGACCCAGTTACGCGCCCTCGCAGGCTCCTCGAACTTGAGGAACAGCAGGGTCATCTGGTCCTTCTTGAAGCCCGCGAGCACATCGCCCTGGATGTCGTCGCTCTCGCGCAGCTTGAGATCGTCCACCGAATTGCCCTCCAGAAGATCGACAACTCCGCACTCTGGTTGCGCGGAGTAATCGGACGGTACGCGGTGATCGTCTCCGTTTCCGGGGGCCGACTGGCCTCGCGTAGGTGCTCATCACTCGATCACCGTCGATAAACGGGCTGGTCGGAGGGCGCATGAGGCTCGGTGGGGCGCATTCGGCGCTCGGGATCACCCACCTGCACCGGTCGGCAGGACAAGTCGGCCGACGGGTGGGAACACTGATCTTCGTCACTGTGCGTGCACAAGTGGCGGTCCTGGCGCGGACGCCTCCCGGCGTCCCCCTCGCCGGAACCCGCACCACCGCCCCCTTCCCAGCGAGGAGCCCCCATGCCCCCCGGTAACCCGCCCCCGCCCGCCCGCCGAAGGCTCGTCCCGGCGCTCGCCCTCTGCGCCGCCACCGCCATGGCCGCGTCCATGGCCCTGGTGTCCGCAGGCCCCGCACTCGCCCATACCGGTCACGCAGACGCAGAGCACGAACACGCCTTCCCGTACGCCCCCGCCTCCCGGGCGGCGACGGCTCCCGTCACCGTCGACCCGGAGGAGGCGGCCACACTCGGCAAGGAGCACGCCGAGGAACACGCCCGATCCCGGAAGGCCCTCGCCGACGTCGGCGAATACCCGCAGAGCACCCGGACCGCGCGGCTCGCGGCGCTGACCGCCTCCCAGGAGAAGGCCAACGGCTCCTTCGACGCCGCGGAGTTCGGCCGGTTCCAGGAGTACTTCCGATCCCCGGACTTCGCCGCCCACATCGCGCTGCTCCCCACCGGCAAGGTCCTGCTCTTCTCGTTCGAACGCATCGAGACCAACCCGCAGAAGGAGCCCGCACCCACCGACACCATCGGCGTGGAGAACGCCGGCCGAGCCTGGATCTGGGATCCCGCCAAGGGAACCGGAGACGCCGCGTTCACGGAGAAGAAGCCGCCGGTCGTCAACATGCCCGACGGCAAGAACGAACCCCGTCCGGCCCCGTTCTTCTGCGCCGGCCACTCCTACCTGCCCAACGGCATGCTCGGCGTCTTCGGCGGCAATCTCGGTGGCAACGGCGGCTCCGGCGCCAAACTGTCGCTGGTCTTCGACCCCTGGGCGGAGGAGTGGTACCTGAACGAGGACATGTCCGTCGGCCGGTGGTACCCGACCGTGGTCACCGGAGCCGACGGGCGCCAGATCATCATGTCCGGGCAGTCGGAGCTCGGCTGGGGCACCCCCACACCCGTCGTCGAACGCTTCCCCGCCGCAGCACACCCGGTCCCCTTCGACAGGTGGGTCAAGCCGATCGGCTGGGGCGTGGACACACTCCGGACCGAGGCCCCGTTCAAGTGGGACTATCCGCACCTGTTCTCGCTGCGCGACGGAAAGATCTACGGCCTCGGCCGCTCGGTGGACCAGCAGTGGCTCTTCGACACCGCCGCCGACACCAGGACCGACCTGCCCGACCGCCCGGACGCCAACAAGGGCAAGCCCGGCCCGGACGGCGGTGAATGGCGGCGCAACTACGGCTCCGCGGTCCCCCTCCCGGCCGGCTTCCGAGGCCCCGACTCCGTCCTGGTCCTCGGCGGCGACCGCAACGACCCCAACACCTACCGGCTGGCCGGCGGGAAGTGGAACACCGAGAAGCCGCGCGCGTTCGGCCGCACCCAGGACGACACCCTGCTCCTGCCCAACGGCAACCTGCTCACCGTCAACGGCGCCTTCGACATCCGCGACTACGGCAACGGACCGTACAACCCCAACGCCGACCTCAAATACCGCCAGGTCGAACTGCGCGACGAGAACGGAGACTGGAAGCTCGGCCCCGCCCAGCGGCTGCCCCGCGGCTACCACTCCAACGCGCTGGTCCTTCCGGACGGCCGCGTCATGATCACCGGCGACGAGCTCCAGCAGCTCGCCAACGACCCCGACATCAACGACAACTACAACGGCAGCATCGAGATCTACGAGCCGGCCTACCTCCACCAGGGCAGCCGCCCCTCGCTCGGCCGAATCCTCAACCCCACCGTCGGCTACGACGAGAGGATCACGGTGCGCACCGACACGCCCAACGACGTCACCCGCGCCGTGCTGCTGGCCCCGACCACCGCGACCCACGCGATCAACACCAGCCAGCGCCATCTCGAACTGCGCGTCAAGAGCCGCCGCGACAACTTCCTGGAGCTCCAGGCCCCACCCAGCGCCGCCGCGGCCCCGCCCGGCTACTACATGCTCTTCCTCCTCAACGAGGAGGGCGCACCGAGCAACGCCGGCTGGGTCCAGCTCAACCCGTCCACAGCCACCACCGGAAAGGCCGTGAAAACCGGCGGCTGACGGTCGCAGCCCGGCCGTCCCCGCCGTCCCTGCCGGCGTCCGGGGCGGGTCCCTCACCAGCGCCAGATGAGGGACCCGCCTTTTTTCGCGGGCCCGGTTCGCCTCCGGGGCGCCATTTGCCGGCTCGTGAGGGCGTGCGTGCTCGTAAACGCTCGTACCTCGCGTTTCCTCCGCGCGCTCGCCCTCACTCCCCGGCGCGCCCCTTCGGCTCACTCGCCGCCTCTTGCCGGGGGCTCGGTTCACCTCCGGGGCGCCGGGTGCCGACTCGTGGGGCCGCGTGGAACGGCCTCCCGAGGTGCCGGACCTTCCGGGCTGGCCCATCCTGCTCATGGGGCGACCTCAGCGGGCAGCAGCGTCCGCGGAAGGAGCCGTGACCGCAGCCGTGACCGTGTCCGCACCGCGCGACAAGCCGCCCCGCTTCACCGTGCCGGGCTGGATGCGCAGGTACACGCCTTTCCTGGGCCGGACCCTCGAACAGTTCGCCCGCGTCAACGTGCTGGACTGCGCCACCCGGCTGGCCGCGCAGGCGTTCCTCGGCGCGATCCCCGCCCTCTTCGTCATCGGGGCCCTCGCCCCCGACTGGCTGCGCGAACAGCTCATCTCCACGGTCAGCACGACCCTGGGCATCACGGGCCCCGCCCTGGACCAGATCCGTGCGGTGTACGCGGCGGGCGACACGGCGGCCGTCACGAGCACCGGCGTGGTCGGAGTCGTGGTGACACTGATGTCCGCCACCGCCTGCAGCCGCGCCCTGCAGAGGACGTGCGAGCGGTCCTGGCACCTGCCGAAGGCCGGGGCCCGGCTCGCGGCCTGGCGGTGGGTGGCCTGGCTGCTGGTCTGGCTGGCCGCCCTGCTGTTCCAGGGACCCCTGCAAGAGGCGTTCGGCATCGGCGGGGTCTTGGGCGCGGTCGTCTCGCTGGTCAGCGGCATCCTGCTGTGGTGGTGGACCCAGCACCTCCTGCTCGGCGGCCGCATCGCATGGCTGCCCCTGCTGCCCGGCGCCGTACTGGTCTCGGTCGGGGCCGGCCTGGTCAGCTGGGGCTCCCGGTTCTACATGCCCCGCGCCATGAACCACAGCCTCCAGCAGTTCGGCGGCCTCGGCCTGGTCTTCGTCATCCTGTCCTGGCTGATCACGTTCTTCGTCATCGTCACCATGGGCATCGCCCTGGGATACATCCTGGCGCACGAGCCCTGGACGGCACACCGGTTGCACACCCCGGACGACCCGCCGGAGCCCGCCACCCCCGCACCCGCCTCCACCCCCGCACCCGCCTCACCCGATCCGGGTGACCCAAGTGGTGATCACGACCGATGACGGATTGAGTGGAGGCCGTGGCCCGACCACAGTGCGACCCGATGCTCACGGCCAGGTTCACCGCACCGGCCGTGCCGAAGACCCTAGTCCACCGACCCGAGCTGCTCAGACGCCTGACGGCCGGGGTACAGGGCCCGCTCACCCTGATCAACGGCCCCGCCGGCTCCGGCAAGACCGTGCTCACCGCCCACTGGGCGGCGTCCGGCGGGCGCGCGCCACGGACCCCCTTGTGGCTGACCGTCGAGCCCGACGACGCCCCCGGCGTCTTCTGGGCCTACGTCCTGGAGGCCCTGCACCGGGGCGGGGTCGAACTGCCCGCCACCGTGGGCAGGCCCAGCCGCGCGGAAGGAGTGACCCAGTCGTTCCTGGTCCGCCTGGCGGCGGGCCTGGCCGAGTCCCCGCAGCCCGTCGTCCTCGTGCTCGACCAGTTCGACACGGCCCAGCCGCCCGCCATGACCGAGGGACTGGACTTCGTCCTCCGGCACGCCGCAGGAGGGCTGCGCATCGTACTCACCAGCCGGACGGACTCCCTGCTCCCCCTGCACCGCTACCGGGCGGCCGGCGAGATCGCGGAGATCCGGCAGGCCGACCTCCGGTTCACCCAGGCGGACGCCGCCGCCCTGCTGGGAGAACACCGGCTGGACATCTCGCCGGAAGGCATCCGGCTGCTGATGCGGCGGACCGAGGGATGGGCGGCAGGGGTGCGGCTGTGCGCCCTCGCGATGCAGCGCAGTCCCGACCCCGAGGCCTTCGTCCGCCAGTTCGCGGCCGACCGCACCACGATCGCCGACTACCTGCTCAAAGAGGTACTCGACGCACAGCCGCCGGACACCCAGGACCTGCTGCTGCGCGTCTGCGTCACCGACCGCGTCCACCCCGACCTCGCCGACGCGCTCACCGGCCGCGACGACGCCGCCCGGACACTCGCCGGGCTCGCCCGCGACAACGCCTTCCTGGAACAGGTCGACGCCTCGGACTGGTACCGGCTGCACCCCCTGTTCGCCGAGGTCCTGCGCGCACACCTGCGCCAGCGCCACCCCGGGCTGGAGCAGCAGCTGCACGGGCGGGCGGCGCGCTGGCTCGCCGGGACGGGCCGGCTCACCGAAGCCGTGGCCCAGGGGGCCGCCGCCGGTGACTGGCAGTTCGCCGCGGGTCACCTCGTCGACGACCTCGCGATCGGCCGGCTGTTCACCGGCCTGGAGGCCGAGCAGCTGAACAGGGCCCTCGCTCCGCTGCCGGCCGAGGAGCCGGGCGCGGCGCCGGCGCTGGTCGCCGCGGCCGCCCGGCTCGCCGTACAGGACCTCCCCGGATACGAGGACGCGGTGCGCCGCGCGGACTCCCGCCTGACCCCGGGCTCCGGCGCGGCCGCCCGGTACGGCCGGGCCTTCCTCGGGGTGCTCGCCGGGCGTACGGCCGGCGACCCGGCGGCCACCGAACGAGCCGCGGCCGACGCCGAACGCGTGCTCGGCGAGCTTCCGCCGCCGCGGGTCGCCGCGCACCCCGAGGCACGCGCCCTGATGCTGGCGGCCCTGGGCGCGGTACGGCTCGGCGCCGGACGGCTCGACGCCGCGGAGAGCGCCCTCACGGCGGCCGTCGCGGCGTGCGCAGCGCCCTGCGGGCCGGGTACGGGCCCCACGGCCGACGCGGGCACCGGCCCGGGCACCGACCCGGCCACGCAGTACCCGCTCTGCGACGCGCTCGGCTCGCTGGCCCTCGTCGAGTTGATGCAGGGCCGGCTGCGGCGGGCCGCCGAGCACGCCCGCGCATCCCTCGACGTCGCCGAGCAGTCGGCGCTCCCGCCGGGCCGCCGGTCCGGCGCCGGCCACCTCGTGCTGGCGGGCGTCGCGGCCGAACACGGCGACCTGCCGACCGCCCGCGCCCACCTGGAGCTGGCCACGGAGATCACGGCCGCGGCCACCGGTTCCCGCCCCGACTCCGCGGCCGTGGTCCTGGCCGCCGTCATCGCTGCCAGGATCGCGGCGTACGAGGGCGACGGTGACGCCGCGCTCGCCGTACTCACCCGCCTGCGCACGGCGGCCACAGCCGGGGCTGCGTCCGTTTCCGCGTGGGCGGTGGTCGAACTCGCCGTCGCCGAAGCGGCCGCACACCTGGCGCGCGGAGACGCCCCCGCGGCCCTCCGGGCACTCGACGAGGCCCCCTCCGGGCGGCCCGAGCACACCCTGGCCCGAGCCCGCGCCCTCCTGGCGGCCGGCCGTACCGGGCCCGCCGCGCGGGAGCTGGCCGGCCTGCCCGCGGACAAGGACCTCGCGGCCCCGGCCCGGCTGGCGGCGTTCCTGCTCAGGGCGGATCTCGCCGCAGCACAGGGCGACATCGCGGAGGCCCGGCGGAGGCGGGCCGAGGCCGCCGACCTCGCCCGGCCGGAGGGACTGCGCCTGCCGTTCGCCGAAGGCGGGCCCCGCGCGGCTCGGACCCCACGGGACGCCCAGCGGCCGGGCCCGCGCCCCGGCCGCCCGGCCGAGGGACCGCCGCCCGTGGTGGAGCCGCTCAGCGCGAGGGAGACCGAGGTGCTGCGCCAGGCCGCGCGGATGCTGTCCACCGAGGAGATCGCGGCCGAGCTGTACGTGTCGGCGAACACGGTCAAGACCCACCTGAAGAGCATCTACCGCAAGCTCGGCGTCGCACGCCGCAGCGACGCCGTCCACCGGGCTCAGGACCTCGGCCTGCTGTGAGACCCGCGGCGGCGCGGTCGCCCGTGGCGGGCGATGCCAGGACGCGCGGCGCGGGCCGACGATGGCAGGGCACCACCAGCACGAACACCAAGCAGCACCAGCAGCAGAAGTCTTCCTTCGGAGAGAAGTGAGTGCTCTCATGCGCTACGAGTTCCGCATCTCGGGCGTCGTGCCGGACACACTCGCCGCGAACTTTCCCGAGCTCGACCGCATTGCGGTCCGGGAGCAGACGCTCCTCCTCGGCATCGTGGCGGACGAGGCACACCTGTACGGGCTCCTCACACGCTTCCAGTCCCTGGGCCTGCGGGTGCTCGAAATGCGCCAGGTGCCCGCCTGACGCCGCACCGCCCGCCACCGACCCGGAAGGGAGGACCACCCGCTTCGGGTGATCACGAGAAGCCGTCGGCCGGACGACACTGCGATGGTCCGGCGCGGTACCGCCAACTGTGAGGTGAGATCGATGGGCCAGTCGACACCGACCGGGGGAAATTGGAACACCGGCCCCGCGCCGGGCACCACACCGCTGTCCGGCGGTGGGGACGGAACCGGAGCGGCGGTGGGCACGTTCTTCGCCGCGGTCCTCCTCGTCGTGACCGGATGCCTGGCGATCTTCCAGGGCATCGCGGCCATCGCCGAGGACGACGTGTACGCACGCCTCGGCAGCTACGTCTTCGAATTCGACCTGACGGCGTGGGGGTGGATCCACCTCATCGTCGGACTCGTCGTCGTCCTGACCGGAGTGGGCCTGTTCCTCGGCTCCAATGTCGCCAGGGGAGCGGGCATCGCCCTCGCCGGCCTCAGCATCATCGTCAACTTCCTGTGGCTGCCGTACCAGCCGTGGTGGTCGATCATCATCATCGCGATCGACGTGTTCATCATCTGGGCCCTCTGTACGAGTTGGTCGCAGAAGCCCGTGTGAGGCGACGCGGTGGGGCAGGCGGCACCCGGTCCGATCCGCTCGGACCGGGTGCCGCCACGCGCGCCGTCCCGGCGGCCGGCGAGGACGACCCGTCGCCGGCTGCCGCACGCGCACGCGGCAGCCGGCGACATGGCCGGCCGCCCGCTCGAACAACAGGGCCTCGAACCGACTGCCGCGCGGATACCTCCAAACGGCGCCGCGGGGACACCTCTTCGGGCGAACGGGGCCTTCCGGACTTCGGCCGGCGGTGGTCGGCTGCCGAAGAAGGAGGGGCGGCCCCCCTCGGGGCCGTGCGGTGCTCCGGCACCGCACTGCACGACAAGGAGATTCCACGTGTCGCGTGTTTGGAAGAGTGCGGGCGTCGCCCTGGTGCTGGGCCTGGCGGTCATCGGCGGTGCGTCCTCGGCCTCCGCGGACTCCGTCGCGGAGGGCATCGCCGTCGGCTCGCCGGGCGTGCTCTCGGGCAACGTCGTCCAGATCCCGATCCACATTCCGGTCAACGTCTGCGGGAACAGCATCAACCTGGTCGGCGCGCTCAACCCCGCCGCCGGCAACACCTGCGTCAACGTCTGAGCGACGTAGCACCGAGCCCGTCCCGGCCGCACCCCGGCCGGGACGGGCCGTACGTGTTTCCGGGGACCGGGAGCACTGCCGGCCGCGGACCCCCGTACGGCGCCGGGTGCTCCGCGTGCGAGGCTTGGCCGGTACCCGGAAGGAGATCAGCCGATGCACACGCCGAGCCGGCCCGAAGACCTCGACCACCCCGAGCAGTTGTGGACCAGAGCCGTGATCATGGCCATGGTTGACGCCGCATGCTCCACCGGCACGGAGTTCGCCCTCGACGAGGACGGGCTGTGGTGCCACGCCACCGGCGCCGGCGGCTGGTGGCGTCTGAGCGTGTTCGAGGGGGGACGCGCCGTCTTCTGCGGCCAGGACCCCGACGGAAGCCACACCCACGTGAACGGCGAGCAGATCGACTTCCTCGCGGGCGGGCCCGACTGGCTGCCCTGGGACCTCCTCCGCGACGACGCCGACGGCAACCTCTTCGGCTTCGTCTACTGGTGGGAGAACGGCGCCTGGCACCGCATCCCCTACCCGGAGGAGGTACACGAGGACGGGCTGGACGGAGCCGCGCCCTGGGTCGGCTCGCACGAGGAGTTCCTCGCACTCACGGCCTCCTCCTTCGACGCCCCCCACGTGCAGGAGAGGGCCCTCACCGAGGCCGTCGACCGGTTCGCGGCGCTCGCCCGGGACGGCAAGGCCGACGCCGACGCCGTGACGGCCCTGCTGACCGCACCCGGTACGGAGGGCCGCCCCACGCCACGCCTCGACGTGGCGCTCGACATCGCCGGCCGCGCGGGCATCCTGGCGTGACCCGGCCGAAGCCGGCCAGGGCGTCCGCTACTTGAGGGCGGCGAACGCCCTGGTGAAGGCCAGCGGCTGCTGGAGGATCGAACTGCACGTGGCGTCCGCGTGGTTGACGGCCCCGGCGGCGCACTGCTTGTCACGCGTCGAGGACCACATCGCCAGCCTGCCGATCCCCTTCGCCGCCGCGAACTCCACGAGCTGCGTGGCGTCCGCGACGGTGAAGACCTCGCTGACCACGTCGTTGACACCGATCATCGGCGTGACGGCGACGGCCTTCCAGGCCGCCGCGTCGGAGAGCCCGAGCACCCCCTTGATCTGGGCCTGCGTGGCCGTCGCGGCCTGGATCGCGTACTGCCCCATGTCCCCGCTGTACGCCGGGCCGTAGTCCATCGCCATGATGTTGACGGCGTCGACGCGTACGCCGTTGCTGCGGGCGTCGGCCAGCAGTGCCACACCGGGCTGGGTCAGGCCCTCGGGCATCACGGGCAGGGTGAAGGCCACGTCCAGACCGGGGTGGGACTTCTGGAGCCTGGCGATGGCCTGCGCGCGACGCGTGTTCGCGGCGGTGTCCGGCAGGGCCGCGCCCTCGATGTCGAAGTCGACCTTGGTGAGCTTGTAGTGGTCGACCACCTTGCCGTAGGCGGCGGCCAGGTCGTCCACGGTGGCGCAATTCAAGGCCAGTTCGTGCCCGGCGGCCCCGCCGAAGGACACGCGGACGTCGCCGCCCTTGGCGCGCAGCGCGCCGATCTGTGCGGCGACCCTGTCGTTCGCGAGGTCGGTGACGCCGCCCCACAGCGGTGCGCAGCCGCCGCCGGAGGTGATGAAGGCCAGGTGGAACTCCTTCACACCGGTCTGGGCCGCGGTGTCGAGCAGGTCGTACGCGGGATACAGCGAGGTGTCCACGTACGGGGCGAAGCGCGCGCCACCACCCGTGGGGGCGGGCGCGGTGGCCGTGGGGGAGGGGGTGGCCGTCCGGGTGGGTGCGGCGGAGGTGGCCGACGCCGTCGGGGCCGTGGTCGGCGCGGTGGTCGGCGCCGCGGTGGCGGTGGGACGGGCGGTGGGGCGCCCGCTCGGCTGGGCCGTCGCGCCCTGGTCGACGGAGCACTTCATGCCGTTGATGCGGCAGCCCGTGGGGTCGCCGGGGGCGCCGGAACCGCCGGCCACGAAGCCCACGGTGACGGAGGCACCGGCCGCCAACTGCCCGTTCCAGCCGGCGGGCTTCACGGTGACACGCCGCCCGTCGACGGTGTGGGTGCCGTTCCAGAGCGAGTCGATCTTCGTGCCCGCCGGCAGGTCGAACTCCAGCGTCCAGCCCGACTGCGCCTGGCCGGTGCTGTTGGTGATGACGTACTGGCCGGTGTAACCACCGCTCCAGGAGCTGGACTTCGTGAACACGGCGCCGACGGCACCCGCCTGCGCGGTCCCGGTGAGCGCGAAGGCCGCGCCGCCGATCACCGCCGCCGCCACGATCGCGCCCGTGACCCTCGCCGTACGACTCGCCCTGCGCCGGTGACCGACTGTGCTGCCCATCGCGTGCCTGCCTCTGTGTGTTACTGGGGAGTTGGGGTTGCGGCAGCACGCTAGCCGCACCGAAACGGACATTCGTTCGTTTCGGTGCGGCGGTGATGACTCTTAGGTTCCGCTTAAGGAAGGGGAAAGCGGGGGATCAGGAAGCGGCCCCGCGGTGTGGGGCGGTGCCGCCGGCCGTACGGTGGAAGGGGGCCACGGAATCAACCGCGGGCGAGGTGTGCTCCATGCGAAGGCCCATCCGATGCGCCGGGGCCCTCACCGGCCTGGTCCTCACGCTCGGCGGCATCGTCGCCGCCGCCCCCACCGCTGCGGCGGACATCCCCGCCTGCACGCAGACGGCGGCCCAGGCCGGCACGGACACCACCGAAGCCGTCACCGCCGCCTGCCGCAGCGGCGTCGCCGGCGACCTCCAGGGCTGCGTGGCCGGCCTCACCGCAGCCGGCGTCCCCGGCGGCGCGGCCACCGGCGCCTGCCGCCTGGCCGCCCAGGAACCCCGCTAGGGGGTCTCGTCGAAGTCCCGTCTGGGTGGCGGGGCCCGGCACGCACGCTCGCCGCGTTGTCGTCGGTCGCCGACGCCCGCGTCGACTCCTTCCTCCGCCTTGCGAGCGCACGCACCGGACCCCGCCACCTCCGCCCTCACGGGCGGTCGACGCTACTTTGACGACACCCCTAGCCGACCGCGCCGACGGGCCGGCAGGTGCCTGGGGGAGTCAGCCGTGGGTGGCGTCGATCACGCAGAACCTGTTGCCCTCGGTGTCCGCCAGCACCACGAAATCGGGGTCCGGCGGGTAGGAGTCCCAGTCCACGTGCCGCGCGCTCAGCGCCACCAGGCGCGCCACCTCCGCCGCCTGCTCCGCCGCGTCCGCCGCGTACAGGTCGAGGTGCACACGGGGGCGCTCCTGGACCGGCGTGACACTGCGCCCCAGCGCCAGCCCGGGGCCGCCTCCGTCGGCCGGGACCAGCACGGTCCAGCCGTCGTCCACCTCGCCGTCGCGCGGTACGTAGCCCAGTGCCCGGCACCAGAAATCCGCGGCCCGCCGCACGTCCTCGGCGCCCATGACGATCGTTCCGATGGTCAGCATGATCCGATTCTGGCAAACGCGGCCCGGCCGGCCCGCCTCAGGGCGGCGCGGTCGAGCGGCCCGTCTCAGGGCCTCGCGGGCCGCTCGACGGCGACCATCGCCGCGTCGTCGCCCAGGGTGTTGCCCGTCGCGTGCGCGAGCAGGTCCGCGCAGACGTGGTCCAGCAGCGCCTGCGGGCGCATGCCGGTGCATCCGGCGACCCGATCCGAGAGGGGATAGAAGGCCCCCGTCCGGTCGCGGGCCTCCAGGACGCCGTCCGTGTACAGCAGGAGCACGTCACCCGGCCCGAAGAGGAAGGTCTGGGCGGTGACCGTGGACGCCACGAGCCCGGCGAGCCCCAGAGGCGGCGCGGACCGGGCCACGTCGAGGCCCACCACGGCGCCGTCGCGGCGCAGGACCAGCGGCGGCGGGTGCCCGCAGCTGACCAGGCGCACCACCGGCTCGTCGTCGGGGATCTCCAGCACCGCGGCCGTCACGAAGCTCTCGCCCTCGTCCCCGCCGCCGTCCAGCTCCGCGCTGACCGCGGCCTCCAGGTAGTCCACCAGGCCGGCCAGCCCGGCCTCCTGGTGGGCGGAGGCCCGGAAGGCACCGAGGACGAGTGCGGCGTCCCCGACCGCCTCCAGCCCCTTGCCGCGCACGTCGCCGATGATCAGCCGGGTACCCGTGGCCGTACGGGCGGCCGCGTACAGGTCGCCGCCGATCTGGGCCTCCGCCGCCGCGGCCAGGTACACCGAGGCGACGCCGAGCGGGCCCACCCGGTCGCGCAGCGGCCGCAGGACCACTTGCTGGGCGGTCTCCGCCACCGTGCGCAGCTGCACCATCTCCTTCTCGTGCACCTCCCGCAGGTGGGCGAAGAAGGTCACGAAGACCGAGATCATGACGAGCGCGATGATCTGGAAGGTGTGGTTGAGATCGGCCAGGCTGGTGCGCGCCGTCGAGACCACCACCTGGGCCAGCACGGCCACCACGCCGACGAAGCCCGTCATCCGGGGCCCCGCGAAGGAGGCCGTCATGGCCGGTGCGGCGGCCAGGAACGGCCCGAGGTGCACCTCGGGCGGGGCGAGGACGTCGACCACGGTCACGCCGGCGATGAGGACGAACGGAGCCACCAGCTGCGCATGGCTCAGCTGCCGGGAGCGGTGGGGGCGCGTAGGCGGCGGCCGGAGATCCATTCCTCCTGCATACACCGGGCGCGATCGAAGATCCCCGAAGCCAGGCCGTCGGCGGACCCGGCCGGTCCACCGACGGTCCAGCCGGTTCCGTACGGCTACGGACGCCGGCGGGGCTTGCCGCCCTTGACGCCCTTGCCGCCCTTTGCTCCACCGGCTCCGGCGGATCCGGCGCGCGTACCCTTCCCCGCCGACTTCCCGGACGCGGGCTTTCCGCCCCCGCCCCCGGTACCGCGCCGCGCACCGGCGCCGCCGGCCTTGCCGGCGCCCGTCTCCGGCCCCTTGCGCTTCGCCTTCTTCGGCTGCGCGGGGGTCTGCGGACGGCCCCGGGTGCTGTTCACGGTCCGGCCGCGGACGATCCCGATGAACTCCTCCACCAGGTCCGGGGTGGGTTCCGCCTGCGGCCACGACAGCGCGACCCGCGACGTGGGCGCGTCCGACACGGGCCGGTAGGTGAGATCCCTGCGGTGGTGCAGGCGGGCCAGCGACTGCGGTACGACGAGTACGCCCACGCCCGCCGCCACCAGCTCGATCGCGTCCGCCGTCGTCGCGGGCCGCTCGATCGCGGGCCGGCCCGGCAGCTTCTCCCAGTCCAGGGTGTCGTCGAGGGGCTGCCACACGACCTCGTCGGCGAGGTCCCCGGTGGTGACCTCCTCGGCCGCCGCCACGATGTGGTCCTTGGGGACGACGACCACCGTGGTCTCGGTGTAGAGGGGGATCGCGCTCAGGTCCTCGCGGTCGACCGGGAGCCGGACGAAGCCCGCGTCGGCGTCACCGGAGCGCAGTACGCCGAACACCTCGGCGGAGGAGACCTGGGCGAGGGTCAGCGGGACACCGGGCAGCCGCTCGTTCCAGATCCGCACCCACTTCGCAGGGGTCACGCCGGGGACATAAGCGAGCCGGAACGCATGGGGTACTTCCGAGCCTGTCACCCCGCAAGGCTACCGGGCGTGGTCGGAACCCGTGCACACGCTCGATACCCTTGACCTCATGACGTCGCACCAGAACACCCAGACGATGAAGCCCGCGACCGCGGCGAAGAAGCTGGGCGTATACCTTGAGGCCACCCCCGCGGAGTTCCAGGAGGGTGTCGTCTCGCGCAGTGAATTGAGTGCGCTCCAGGCCGACCCGCCCCAGTGGCTCCAGGAGCTGCGCCGCAACGGCCCCCACCCCCGCCCGGTGGTCGCCTCCAAGCTGGGCGTCTCCATCGCGGGCCTCGCCCGCGGCGGAGTCACCGAGCCCCTCACCACCGAACAGATCGAAGCACTGAAGCAGGAAGCCCCCGAGTGGCTCCAGCGGGAGCGGGCCACCCAGGCCGAGGTCCGCAAGGAAGCGGTGCGGATCAAGGAGCGGAACGCCGAGCGGGCCGAGAAGGCGCGCAACCAGGAGTCCTGACGCGCGGCTCGGACTCCCGTCGGGCCCGGCCCTCCCTCACGGGGAGGACCGGGCCCGACGTCTTCCTCACTGCGGAGGGTCGCCCGCCAGCAGGCGTACGGCCCGGTCGAGCCTGGCCCGCCTGGTCTCCGGCGTGAGCGCCTGCAGCAGGGGAAGCGCCACCAGGTAGCGCCCGGTACGGTCCAGCGCCTCGAAGGCCGCACGGGCCTCGGGGCGCGCGTCGAGCGCGGCTTCGAGGTCTTCGGGCACCCCCGCGGTCCGCTGCGACGCGTAGGCGCCGCCCCAGCGGCCGTCCGCCTGCGCACGGCGCACCTCGGCCAGCCCCGGTTCCCGCATCCGGCCCGCCGCGGTCAGCGCGGCCACCTTGTCCACGTTCACCTGCGACCAGAGGCTCTTCGCGCGCCGCGGCACGTACTTCTGCAGGTAGTGGAGCTCGTCCAGGGAGCGCCGCTGCCCCGAGATCCAGCCGTAGCAGAGGCCGACGTCGACGAGCTCGTCGTCGGTGACCGACGCGATGCCGGACTTCTTCTTGGCGACCTTGACCCACACCCCTTCCCTGCGCGTGTGGTGCTCGGCGAGCCAGCTCTCGAACGCCGCGGCGTCCGCGAAGCCGACGATCTCCACCCCGTTGAGTTCGTCCATGTGCCACAGGCTATCGGCAGCCCCGGCGGCCGGTTCCGCGCTGGGACGGCCGGCGCGGAACCGATTCCGCGGGGTCAGGCCGCCACCGTCTCCGGGCGGGTGTCGTCACGGTGCCCGGAGGCGGCCGAAGCGCGCGACGTGAACAGGGAGTCCAGCGCGAGGGCGCCGGGACCGGTGAACACCAGCAGCAAAAAGGCCCAGCAGAACATCGCCGAGGCCTCGCCGCCGTTCTGCAGCGGCCACAGCGCACCGGGCTGATGCACCGTGAAGTAGGCGTACGCCATCGAACCGGAGGCGGCGAAGGCGGCGGCCCGGGTGCCCAGGCCGAGCAGGACCAGGGCGCCGGCGACCAGCTGGATGGCGGCCGCGTACCAGCCGGGCCAGGTGCCGGCCGCGACGGCACCGCCGCCGGGGGCGCCGCCCAGGACCCCGAAGAGGGAGGCCGCCCCGTGCGAGGCGAACAGCAGACCGGTGACGATCCGGAACAGGCCGACGGCGTAGGGCTGGGCATGGTCGAGACGTGCGTACATGGGGGGAGGCTCCTTCGGTTGGGGACGAATCCCGAAGTCGTGCCGAGCTGCTCAAGCGTGAGCGAGCACAGGTTAGGTAGACCTAACAGGCGTGGCAAGCGCGAGTTCCGGCCACCCCGCGTCCCCGGTCCGGTCGGCCCAGTCCGCTGGCGGGCCGCCTGCACGTGGGGTCCGCTGGACGGGTGAGCATCCTCCCCGGCCCGGGCTGGTGGGCGGGTCTCCCGCCCGCGGCGGGAGCCGCCGTCATGGCCACGGGCATCATCTCCGTCGCGCTGCACATGACGGGACACCAGGCGCTGTCGCTCGTCGCCTTCGCCATGGCAGTCGCCCTGTGGCTCGTACTCGCCGTCGACTTCACGGCGCGACTGCTGGGCGACCGCGGACGGTTCCGTGCGGAGGCCGACACCCCCGCCGCCCTCACGGCCGTCGCCGCCACCGCCGTCGTCGGCACCCGGCTCTCCCTCTTCGGCTGGCAGACCGCTGCCGCCGCCCTGCTCGTCCTGGCCGCGCTCGTCTGGCCCGGCCTCCTGCTCAACGTCGTACGGCACTGGCGCCGCGGCATGCCCGGAGGCGCCTTCCTCGGCTGCGTCGCCACCCAGGGGCTCGCCGTCCTCGCTGCCGCCCTCGCCGCCGTCGACCGCCAGGACTGGCTGGCCCGGGCGGCGCTGGCCGCGTTCTGCCTCGGGCTGGTGCTGTACGTGGCCGCCCTCTTCCGGTTCGACCTGCACGAGGTGGTGGGCGGGGCGGGCGACCACTGGGTGGCGGGCGGCGCGCTCTCCATCTCCGCGCTGGCCGGCTCCAGGCTCACCGCGTCACCCGTCTGGTCGGGTTGGGAGCACACCGCCCTGCGTACCGTCACGCTCGTCGCGCTCACCGTGTCCCTCGGCTGGTACGTCGTCCTCCTCACCGCCGAGCTGCGCCACCCCCGGCCGCGCTACGACATCCGCCGCTGGGCCACCGTCTTCCCGCTCGGCATGACGTCCACCGCCTGCCTCTCCGTCGCCGAACCGGCCGGCATCGCCTGGCTGGTGCCGCTGGGCGAGATCCTGCTGTGGATCGCCGTGGGCGCCTGGCTGTTGACCGTATCCGTCCTGGTCGCCCACCACCTCACCGCCCGGCGCCCGCCCGCCGCCTGAACCGCCGCTCCTGTGGCACGGCCGCCGCCCGGTCAGTAGGGTCCGGGCATGGCGTACACGTTTCAGGTGACCATCGACTCGACCGACCCGCACCCGCTCGCCGACTGGTGGGCCGACGCCCTCGGCTGGGAAGTGGAGCCCAGCGACGAGCAGTTCATCCGCGGCCTGATCGCCGCGGGACACGCGACCGAGGACGACACCACCACCCACCGCGGCATCCTCGTCTGGAAGACGGGCGCGGCGATCCGCCACCCGGAGGGGCTCGAAGGCGCACCCCGCATCCTCTTCCAGCTCGTCCCCGAGGCCAAGACCGTCAAGAACCGGGTGCACCTCGACGTACGGACCGGCGACGACGACCCGCAGGCCCTGGTCGAACGCCTCGTCGCCAAGGGCGCGAAGCACCTCCACGAGGGCCGCCAGGGCCCCAGCACGTGGACCACCCTCGCCGACCCCCAGGGCAACGAGCTCTGCGTCTCCCACTGAGGCGCGCGGCCAGGCGCTGCACCGTGCCCGCCCCGCCCCGCCCCGTGTGCCGGCCGGCCCCCGCGCGCCGGCGCCCGGCACGGCCTACGCTTCCACGGGTGAACGTCATCCTCTTCGGCGCGACCGGGATGCTCGGCCGGGGCGTCCTGCGCGAATGCCTGCGCGACGAATCCGTCAGCGGCGTCCTGGCCATCGGACGCCGCCCGCTCGGCGTCACCCACCCCAAGCTGCGCGAGCGGGTGCAGGACGACCCGTCCGACCTGTCCGCCGCCGGCGTCGACCCTGCCGCGTACGACGCCTGCTTCTACTGCCTCGGCGTCTCCTCCGTCGGCATGAAGGAGGAGGAGTACCGGCGCGTCACCCACGACCTGACCCTCGCCGTGGCCCGGCCGCTGGCCGCCGCCAACCCGGGCATGACCTTCGTCTACGTCTCCGGGGTGGGCACCGACAGCACCGGGCGGGGCCGTTCCATGTGGGCGCGCGTCAAGGGGCGTACCGAGAACGACCTGCTGGAACTGCCCTTCCGCGCCTACATGTTCCGGCCCGGCATCGTCCAGCCGGTACGCGGCGTACGCTCCAGGAGCCGGCTCCACCGCGTCCTCTACGCCGTCGCAGCGCCGCTGCTCCCGCTGCTGCGGAGGTTGTCGCCGGACCTCGTCCTCACCTCCGAGGCCTTCGGCCGCGCCATGATCGCCGTGGCCGCTCCCGGCACCGAGGTCCCCGGCCACATCCTGGAGCCCGCGGACATCAACCGCCTGGGAAGTGCCCGGACCAGGTCTAATTGACTACCGGGCACACCCTCCCGCAGGCGAGAATGAGCCATCTCAAACCGGGAGGACCCCATGAGCCAGGAGACCCTGACTCTGCATGACCTGCTGCCCGCCCAGGCGCTGGCCGACTCGATCGACGCCGGGTACGTGACCCGCAAGCCGCACCCCGAGCTGCCGCTGTCCATCTACACGTACACACGGACGGCCCAGTACGAGCGCGTCTGGGACGAGGTCACCACACGCTGCCGCGGTCTCGTCGCCGACGACGAGACCGGTGCGATCGTCGCGCTGCCGCTGCCGAAGTTCTTCAACGTCGCCGAACACGAGTCGGGCCAGCCGTACGCCCCGGCCCTCCCCGACGAGCCGTTCGAGGTGTACGACAAGGTCGACGGCAGCCTCGCGATCGTCTTCCACTACGCGGGCCGCTGGCGGGTCGCCTCCAAGGGTTCCTTCATCAGCGCCCAGGCCGTCTGGGCACAGCGCCGGCTCGACGGCGCGGACACCGCGGCCCTGCGCCCGGGCACCACCTACCTCGCGGAGATCCTGTACCCGCAGAACCGCATCGTCGTCGACTACGGCGACCGCCGCGACCTCGTCCTCCTCGCCGCCTTCGGCCTGGACGGCACCGAGGTCCCGCTCGCCGAGGCCGCGGCCCACTGGTCCGGCGTCGGATCCGTCGTGACGGTCTGGCCCGCCATGCCCCTCGACGAGCTGCTCGCGCTCGCCGAGTCCAACACCCTGCCCGGCGGCGCCCGCGTCAACGGCATGGACGCCGAGGGCTTCGTCCTGCGCTTCGCCTCCGGCGTGCGCGCCAAGGCCAAGCTGTCCGAATACGTACGCCTCCACAAGGTGCTCACCGGTGTGACCGCGCGGGACATCTGGCGCGGCCACGGCGTGCAGCGCTTCGCCGGCATGCCCGCGAAGCAGCTCGCGCAGGGCCTGAACTGCACCGTGGCCGACATCGAAGCGGCGGGCGGAAAGCCCCTGGACGCCCTCCTGGAGCAGGTGCCCGACGAGTTCGACCACTGGGTGCGCGAGGTCGTCGCCGGCCTGGAGGAGGCGGCCGCCCGCCACGAGCGCGCCATCGACGAGACGTACGCGGGCCTCGCGCACCTGACCGCCGACCGGGGTGCCTTCGCCCGCGCGGTCGCGCAGCTGCCCGACCGCACGGTCCGGCCCGCGATGTTCATGCGGCTCGACGGCCGGTCGACCGAGCTGACCACCTGGCGCCAGGTCCGGCCGGAGGCGGCCGACCCGTACATCGGCGACGAGGAGAACAGGACGGGACCCGAGGCGGTTCACCGACCCGGTCCTGGGGCGGAGAACAGGTCCGCTTCCGGGGCGGCGAACCGGATCCTCTCCGGGGAGGGGGACCGGACCGCGCCCGCGCAGGCTCGCTCCGGCCGGCCCGCCGCCGCGCCCGCCCGCACGCCCGGCGCGGCGCCGAGGATACCGGCGCCGGCGGCGGACGGGGCCGACCGCCCCGTGCGGCGGGAGGCCCGGCTGCCCGTCGTCCACGTCATGACGGGCCTGCCCGCGTCGGGCAAGACGACGGCCGCACGCGCCCTCCAGGCCGAGTCCGGCGGACGTATGCGCCGGGTCAACCTCGACGACCTGCGGGCCATGCTCGACCTGCCGGACCCCGCCCGCGGCCGCAGCTTCGCGCACGAGCAGACCGTACTGGCGGTCCAGGACGCGGCGGTCCGCGCGGCGGTCGACGGCGGCTTCGACGTGGTCGTCGACAACACCCACCTGACCAAGCACATCCCCAAGCGGCTGAAGGCGGCGGTCGGCGGCCTGGCGACCTTCGTCGTGCACGACTTCACCGACGTGCCGCTGGAGGAGTGCCTGCGCCGGGACGCCGCCCGCGAGCGGCAGGTCGGCGAGGAGGTCATCCGCGTGCTGGCCGAGAAGCACCGCAACGCCCGCAAGGGCGGCTGGCGGCTGACCACCGAGTGGATGAACGGCGGTTCCGGCGCGGTGGCCGCACCGCCCGTGACGCAGTACGTGCCCGACACGGCACTGCCGACGGCGGTGATGTGCGACATCGACGGCACGCTCGCGCTCACCGGCGACCGGGGGCCGTACGACTTCACGCGCTGCGAGCTCGACCTGCTCAACGAGTCGGTCCGGCACGCGCTCGACGCCTTCCGGCGCGCGGACGGCGACGTGATCGTCCTGCTGTCGGGCCGGAGCGAGGAGTTCCGGCCGCAGACCGAGGCCTGGCTGCGCCGGCACGCGGTGCCGTACGACGAGCTGTGGATGCGCGCGGCCGGCGACACCCGTCGTGACGACATCGTCAAGGCGGAGCTGTTCGACGCGCACGTCCGCCACCGGTACGCGGTGCGGGTGTCGCTCGACGACAGGGACCGCGTCGTCGCGGTGTGGCGCCGGATGGGCCTGCCCACCTGGCAGGTCAACTACGGCGACTTCTGAGATGCCCGGGGTCGGCGGGGCCGGAGTACCCGGGTGAGGACCGTTCTGATCGTCGACGCGGCGAACGTCGTCGGGTCCGTCCCGGACGGCTGGTGGCGCGACCGGCGCGGCGCCGCCGAGCGGCTGCGCGACCGGCTGGCCGCCCGGGCCGCCGGCCCGGAGGACGACGAGGAGATCATCCTCGTCGTCGAAGGCGCCGCCCGCGGCGTCGGGTCCGTGCCCGGCGTACAGGTCGAGGCGGCGCCCGGCAGCGGTGACGACCTGATCGTGGAGCTGGCCGAGGCCAGGGCGCAGGACGGCTGGCCGGTGGTCGTGGTCACGGCCGACCGTGCACTGCGGGAACGGGTCCGGGCGTACGGTGCGCGGTGCGTGGGGCCGCGTACCGTACGCCCGGTGGACTGACCGCGGTCACGGGTCAGCGGCAGTACTTCACCTCGGAGAGGTTCTTGACGTAGCGGGCGGAGACCCAGCGCTCGTTCTCGTAGGCCTTCGCGCGGCTGGGGGCCCGGCGCTCCTCGCCGTCCTGGCGGTCCTCCCGGTCCTGGCGGTCTTCGCGGTCCTGGCTGTCCTCCCGGTCCTGGCGGTCTTCGCGGTCTTCTCGGCCGGAGCCGTTCTCCCAGTCGCGGTCCTCGTGCAGGCGGTACCAGAGGCGGTTGCCGGCGACGTTCTCGCCGGACTTCTTGCACTCGATCTCGACCCTGCTGTTCGGCTGCACCTGGCCGACGGCGCGGGACTCGGTGGTCGGCTTGCTGCGCACCTTCAGCGGGCCCTTGGAGACGACCTTGCCGAAGGCGTACCTGCCGTACGGGTATTCGCCGGGCTGCGCGGACGACGGCGCCTCGCCGACGACGATCTCCCGCGGGCCGTCGTCCGCGACGGCGGCGCCCACCCCGACCAGACCGAGAACCAGGCTTCCGGCGGCGAGAGCGAGGATGGTTCTGGTGGGCTTCAGCATGAGCCGACTCCTCTGTGAAGACGTCCGACCGGCCGCGGCGCGCGGCACGGGATGGCAACGGGCGGCTGCCAGGGACGACTATGGCCAGGACGAGGCGCGCGGCCCCGATGGCTCACCGGCTTTTAGCCCGATATGACCAACCTGTCCACCGGGGTGCGGCGGCCGTGGCAGCCCCGTACGGGCACGGCCGCGCCGTCGGCCGCCCGAGCGCCCGGATCGCGGCTCCTCCCGGATGCGGCTGCGGGCGGTGCGGGCCAGAGTGGGCGCATGAGTATCGATGACTACGGCGGCGGAGCCGGCGCGCACGAGACCGGGGTCCTCGTCGTGACGACCAACGACGTCCCCGGATACCGGGTCGAACGGGTCATCGGAGAGGTCTTCGGCCTCACCGTGCGCTCCCGCCACCTGGGCAGCCAGATCGGCGCCGGCCTGAAGTCGATGATCGGCGGCGAACTGAAGGGCCTCACCAAGACCCTGGTCCAAACCCGCAACCAGGCCATGGACCGGCTCGTCGAGCAGGCCAAGGCGCGCGGCGCGAACGCCGTGCTGATGATGCGCTTCGACGTCACCGACGCGGCCGACGTCGGAACCGAGGTGTGCGCCTACGGGACGGCCGTCGTCCTGGTCCCCGCCTCCACCTGACCGCCCTTGTACGGTGGTTCCCCTCCGGAGACGAAGGGGCGGGGCCGATGGGTCGACGCAAGTCAGCGGCAGAGGTGTTCGACGCGCTGGGGGAGCGCTACGAGGAGGTGTTCGGGCGGGTACCCGGCCAGATCGAGGCCCTCGACTGGCTCACCGCCCGACTGCCGGGGAGAGCCCGCGTACTGGACGTGGGCAGCGGCACCGGACGGCCCACCGCCGAGACACTGGTCCGGGCCGGCTGCGACGTGACCGGCATCGACGTCTCGGCGGCCATGGTCGCCCTGGCCCGGGCCAGGGTTCCGGGGGCCCGCTTCGAGCAGGCCGACGTACGCACCTACACGCCGCCGCCCGGCGGCTTCGACGCGGTGTGCTCCTTCTTCCCCCTGCTGGTCATGGACCAACCGGAGGTGGCGGCGGCCCTGGACCGGATGGCCTCGTGGACCGCACCCGGCGGCTACTTCGTGATGGCCACGGTGCCGGGGGACATCCGCGGCCTGGACATCGAGTGGATGGGCCACGAGGTCACCGTCAGCAGCCTCTCCACGGAGGACCACCTGACGCGGCTCGCCGACCGGGGCCTGGAGGTCCTGCACCACCACACCGCGACGTTCATGCCCGCCGGCGACGGGGCGGTCCCCGAGGAGCACCTGTTCTGCTACGCCCGCCGCATGCCCTGACCGGCTGGCCGGCCGGCCGTGCCGAGGTGAAAGTTTTTCCGAAGAGGCGGCAACCTCCCGGCAGGTCGCGCGTCGTGCGGGGGTGAAGGGGCGTGGTCCCGCGCCCCCGACCCGACCGTGGAGAACCACCGTGAAGAACCTGAAGCGTGTCCCCCTGGCCGTCCGCCGCACGGCCGTCGCCGCAGCAGCCGTGGGGACGGCCGTGGCCCTCGCCGGACCGGCCCACGCCGCCGGCGGCAGCTCGGCCACCCCCTCCCCGTCGGTCAGCGTCCCGGCCAGCGCCGCGCCGAGCCCCGTCGGTCCCGCGCCCGCTCCCTCGATCAGCACCCCGCCGGTCAACGGCGAGGACGCCGGCAGCGCGTCTCCCTCTGCCGCCCCCAGTGCCTCCCCGAGCGTGCCGGGAACCGGCGCCGGACCCAGCGCCTCCCCCTCGGCCCCCGCCGCCGCGCCCGACGCCCCCGAGCTCGCGCATACTGGCTCCTCGGCGACGACCGTCGCGATGGGGGCAGGTGCGACCGGTCTGATCCTCGCCGGCGCCGGAGCCCTCTACGCCGTGCGGCGCCGCGCGAACAGCTGAGGAACCACGTGCTCCACCTCGCACCATCCGTCGGCCCCCTCATGCCCGGTCTCGGCCGGGCGTGGCGGGGCCTGTGGCCGTTGCTGCGCCGCGAGTCCTCCACCGCTCCGCTGGTCGCGCCCCGGTCGTACGGTCCGGCGTACGGGCCTTCGCCCGCGCACCGGCTCCACCGCCATCCGGGCGACGGCGATCCCGAGCCGCCCACCGTCACCGGGCTCTACCACGCGCACCGGCTGGGCATGGTCCGGCTGGCGGTGCTGCTCGTCGACGACCTCGCCACCGCCGAGGACGTGGTCCAGGACGCCTTCACCGCCCTGTACCGGCGCCACGGCGAGCAGATCGCCGACGTCGACAACGCCCTCGGCTACCTGCGCACCTCGGTCGTCAACACCGCACGGTCCGTCCTGCGCCGCAGGCGCACCGTACGGGCCTGGACCCCGCCGCCGACCGTGGACGAACCGTCCGCCGAGGACCACGTCGTCCTGGACGAGGCGCACCGCGAGGTGCTCGCCGCGCTCGCCCGGCTCACGCCGCGCCGCCGGCAGGTCCTCGTCCTGCGGTACTGGGCCGACCTCAGCGAGGCGGAGATCGCGGCCACCCTGGGCATCAGCCGGGGAGCGGTGAAGTCCAACGCGAGCCGCGGCCTCGACGCGCTGGAACGGAATCTGGAGGGACGGATATGACGCCGGACGGCGAACGCCTCGGCGAGCACCCGGGCGAGCGCCCCGTGGAGCGCCGACTGCGCCAGGCGCTCGACGCACGCGCGCAAGCCGTCGACGTGCGCCGGCTGCGCCCGGCCGGTCCGCCGGGCATGCGGGCGGGCCGCCGACCGGCGGGAGGGCTGCGGCGGTTCGCGCTGCCGCTCGCGGGTCTCGTGGCGGCCGCGGCCGCCGGGATCGGGTACCTGCTGCTCGCCCCGGACGCCGGGCCGGGGCCGCAACTGCCGGCCACTCCGCCGGAGGTCACGGCTCCGGGGCCGTCCACCGAAGCGCCGCCGTCACCCTCGCCGAGCCGGCCGGGCCCGGCGCCGAGCGGGGACCCCTCGTCGGCCCCCTTCGGTACCCCGGGCCCCAACCGTTCGGCGAGCCCGTCGGCGAGTCCCTCGGTGCAGGTCTCTCCCCGGCGCTCCGGATCGGTGACGCCGTCGTACAGCCCGTCCGTGACGCCCGGCGCGGTGACCGTCTCGTCCCCGCCACGGCCCTGAACCCAAGGGCTGTCCCGCACTCCCTCGCGCCCGCCGGGGAGCACGGGACAGCCCTCAGGGCTTGCGGAGGTTCTCCACCGCCGCCACCAGCGGCGCCAGTTCCGGGTTGCCCGCGGCCTCGTCCAGGGCCTCGCGCAGAGCCCTGTCGTTGGTGGGGCGGGCCTCGGCCAGCAGCGCGAGGCCGGATTCGCTGACGTCGGTGTAGATGCCCCGGCGGTCGGTGTCGCAGATGTAGCGGTTCAGCAGGCCGCGGTCCTCCAGTCTGCTGACCAGCCGGGTCGTCGCGCTCTGGCTGAGCACCACCGAGTCGGCGACCTGGTGCATGCGCAGGTGTCCGCCCGGCCCGTCGTGCTGGCGGCTGAGGACGTCGAGCAGGGAGTACTCGCGGACGCTGAGGCCGTGGCCGGCCTGCAGGGCCCGTTCGATGTGGGCCTCGATGCGGCCGTGCAGGAGCGAGAGGGCGCACCAGCCCTGGGAGAGGGCGGTCAGCGCGCTGTCCGTGGCCGTCATGGGCTCTCCTCCGTCGAAGGCGTTCACACCGTCGCACCCCAGGATATGACACCCCTGCAATAGCCCGCGCTTGCAATTATCCCGCGTCTGCAATTAATGTGGACGCACGTAAGCGGCGTCAGCATCGATGAGTGCAGGCCGCACCCCACCCGCACCACCCCCTGAAGGGCACCTCCCCATGCCTCTCGCACTTCTCGCCCTGGCCGTCGGGGCCTTCGGCATCGGCACCACCGAGTTCGTGATCATGGGCCTGCTCCCCGAGGTCGCCTCCGACTACGGCGTCTCCATCCCCACCGCAGGCTTCCTGGTCACCGGCTACGCCCTCGGCGTCGTCCTGGGCGCCCCCCTCATGACCGTGCTCGGCACCCGCATCCCCCGCAAGCGCATGCTGATGCTGCTCATGGGCCTCTTCATCGCGGGCAACCTGCTCTCCGCCCTCGCCCCCGCCTTCGGCGTCATGCTCACCGGCCGTGTCGTCGCCTCGCTCGCCCACGGCGCGTTCTTCGGTATCGGCGCGGTCGTCGCCGCCGAGCTCGTCGCCCCCGAGAAGAAGGCCGGCGCGATCGCCATGATGTTCACCGGCCTGACCGTCGCCAACGTCGTCGGCGTCCCCCTCGGGACCCTCGTCGGACAGACCGCCGGCTGGCGCACCACCTTCGTGATCGTCGCCGCGCTCGGCGTCGCCGGCCTCCTCGGCATCGCCCGCCTGGTGCCCGACCTGCCCCGGCCCGAGGGTGCGGTCCGCATCCGCCGCGAGCTCGCCGCCTTCCGCAACGTCCAGGTGCTGCTCGCGATGGCCATGACCGTGCTCGGATTCGGCGGCGTCTTCGCCGCGATCACCTACATCACGCCGATGATGACCGACGTCGCCGGCTACGCGGACTCCTCCGTCACCTGGCTCCTCGTCCTCTTCGGCCTCGGCATGGTCGCCGGCAACCTCATCGGCGGCCGCTACGCCGACCGGGCCCTCATGCCCATGCTCTACGTGTCCCTGGGCGCCCTCGCCGTCACCCTGGCGGTCTTCACCCTCACCGCCCACACCAAGGCAGGCGCCGCCGTCACCGTCGTCCTGATCGGCGCCCTCGGCTTCGCGACCGTGCCCCCGCTCCAGAAGCGGGTCCTCGACCAGGCCGCCGGAGCGCCCACGCTGGCCTCCGCCGTCAACATCGGCGCCTTCAACCTCGGCAACGCCCTCGCCGCCTGGCTCGGCGGGCTCGTGATCTCCGCCGGGCTCGGCTGGACCGCCCCGAACTGGGTCGGCGCCGCACTCGCCGCCTCCGCGCTGGTGCTCGCCCTCGTGTCCGGAGCACTGGAGCGCCGTACGGCCGCACACGCGGCCAGCGCCGCCGGCCGAGTCGTCGCGGCCGCGGCCGCCCCGGCTCCCGCGACGACCGCGGCCGCGCCCGCCCGCCACTGATCCCCCTTCCGCGAAACCCCGCCACCGCAAGGAGAAACTGGCATGACCACCCCCAGCCCCGCCCCCACCGCTGTCCGCACCGCCGTCGCCCCCCTGACCACCGGGGACGCCGAGCTGCTCGTCGCCGTCGCCACCTCCGCCGCCGAAGCGGCCGGGGCCGCAGTCAGCGTCACCGTCCTGGACGCCGGCGGCCACCTGCTGGCCTTCCGCCGAGACGACCGGGCCGTACTGATCTCCGGCGAGACCAGCACCCGCAAGGCCTACACCGCCCTCCAGCTGGACGCTCCCACCGCGGACCTCGTCGACGCGGTCCGCCCCGACGGGCCCTTCCACACGCTGCCCACGGCCCTCGACCGCCCCCTCCTCTTCATCCCGGGCGGGCTGCCCGTCCACCGCGACGGCCGGCTCGTAGGCGCCGTGGGCGTCGGCGGTGAGGCCCCCGCCCAGGACCACGCCTTCGCCGCCGCGGCGCTGGAAGCCCTGGCCTGAGCGCCGGGTCGCGCGCCCGTGTCCCCCGTGCCACCTTGGTACGGGGGACACGGGCACATGATGCGGAAGACGAAGCGGCACAGGAGGGTCCACGCCATCGCGACGGCAGGCGTCGCCGCGCTGGTCACCCTTGCCCTCCCGGGATGCACCGCGGCCTCCGACGAGGTACGCGCCCCCAGCCCTACGGCCCCCGGCGCGGCCCGTACGACGACCGCCCCGGCCGCCGCCCCCACCCCGCCGTCCCCGTCCCCGACGTACGCCCTGTCCACCGCCCCGCGGACGATACCGGCCGTACGGGAACACGAACCGGCCCGAGGCCCCGGCTGGAAGCCCGCCCCCGGCGCCCGGGTGGTCGTCGCACAGGACGACAAGGCCGCCCTCGCCGACGAGGCCCGGCTGATCGCCGGGGAACTGGGCCTCGCGTACGGCGAGTCGGCGGCGCCGCGCACCGGCGACGTGGAGCTCTCGGTGGAGGGGTCGGGCAAGCCCGAGTCGTACACCCTCACCGTCAAGGACGGCCGCGTACGCGTCAACGGCCCCGACGAAGCCGGGGTCTTCTACGGCACCCGCACCCTCAAGCAGGCCGTGCGCGCCGCAGGCGCGGCCCCCGAGGGCACCGTACGGGACGGCCCGGCCAAGCCCCAGCGCGGCCTCAACCTCGACATAGCGCGCAAGCACTTCACCCCCGACTGGATCAAGGGCCGGCTGCGTGAGATGGCAGACCTCAAGCTCAACCAGCTCGGCCTGCACTTCTCCGACGACCAGGCCTTCCGGATCCAGTCCGACAGCCACCCCGAGATCGTCTCCACCCCGCACCTCACCAAGGCGCAGGTCCGCGACATCGTCGCGCTCGCCTCCCGGCTGCACATCACGGTGGTCCCGGAGATCGACTCGCCCGGCCACCTCGGCGCGGTGCTGCGCGCCCACCCCGACCTGCAACTGCGCGACGTGAACGGCAAGGCCGTCAAGGGAGCGGTGGACATATCCAACCCGGCCTCGGCCAAGCTCGTCGACGACCTGCTGCGCGAGTACCGGCCGCTCTTCCCCGGCGGCGCCTGGCACCTCGGCGCCGACGAGTACCAGGCACTGGTCGTCCGGAACCCGCAGGCCTCCTTCCCGCAGCTCGCACGCGCGGCGCAGCAGCGCTACGGGCCCTCGGCCCGTGTGCAGGACCTCGCCACGGGATGGCTGAACGACCGCGCCGACGTGGTCCGCCCGTCGGGCAAGGCCCTCAAGGCGTGGAACGACGGCTTCTTCGCCGGAGGGGTGGCCACCGCCGCCAAGGACATCCAGGTCGAGTACTGGACCGGCAAGGAGATCGGCGCCCGCCCGCCGCTGGAGTACCTGCGCGAGGGCCGCAAGCTGGTGAACCTCAACGACGAGTACCTGTACTACGTGCTCGGCGAGCCGAACGAGTTCACCTACCCCACCGGCCGGCGCATCTACGAGCAGTGGACCCCGCTGGTCCTGCGCGGCACCACCCCGGTCCCGGCCTCCTACGACGGCCAGATCCTCGGCGGGCGCCTCGCCGTCTGGGCCGACCTGTCGGGCGCGCAGACCCAGGACCAGGTGGCGACGGGCATACAACTGCCGCTGGCGGCCCTGTCCCAGAAGGTGTGGGACGCACGGACACCGCAGCTGCCGTGGTCCGACTTCCAGGCCCTCGCCGGCCGGCTGTGAACGGGACGGCCGTCCGGCTGCGGTTCACGCCTCGGTGCGCGGCCGGACCCGTCCGCGGATGCGGCGGACCCGCTCGACGGCCGGCGGCAGGGCCGTCACCACCGTGAGGGCCAGGGCCGCCGCACAGCCCCACAGCAGTGCCTCGGACACGGCCGCCGAAGCCGCCACGAAGAGCGCCGCCGTCACCGCGGCCCACACCCCCGCCCAGACGGCGCGCCGCCGCCGGCGCCCCGACCGCAGCATCCGGTCGAGGGCGCGGTCGCCCCTGAGTTCCGCCTCGATCGCGGCGAGGGCGCGCTGCTCCCGATCGGAGAGGCCGGCTCCGTCCATCACGACGCACCTCCGCAGTGTTCGGCTCGGTCGCCCTCCGGGCCGCCGCCGGGGCGCGGAACGCAGCCTGTGAGCTGCGAATACCCGGCCTGACGCGCGTCAACCCCCGAAGGGCGAGGATGCCGCCGAGCGAGGTCACCAGATGGAGTCGACCCACTCCGGGTGGTCGATGAACGGGTTGCGGTTGTGCTGGTACACGTCGAATATGACCTGGTTGCGACGCTGTTCGAAGGCGTCCGGCGGATCGATCCGGTTCCACTGCTTCAGCAGGCTGATCCGGCCGAAGAGCGGGGCGGAGCCGTTGTTGACCTGGTCGTTCATCTCCAGGTTCGCGAAGCCGTCGCCGCCGTCGTAGCGGACGGCCATGTAGAGCAGCATGCGCGCCACATCGCCCTTGACCGCGTCGCGGGGCTCGAAGGAGTCGGCGTCGGTCAGGCTGCCCGGCGCCTCGCCGACGGGGCTGCCGCCCTCGTCGAAGTCCTTGTTGCCGCGGGTGTTGTTGACGGTGACGTCCTCGGGCCGCAGGTGGTGCAGGTCGGTGCCCGGGCCGGTGGCCGTGCCGAAGTCGCCGTGGCTCTTGGCCCAGACGTGCTCGCGGTTCCAGTCGTTGGCGCCGCCGCCGTTCGTCGACTTGGACTGCGAGCGGCCGGAGTAGAGGAGGATGACGTTGTTCGGGTTCGCCGGGTCCTGGTCGGTCGCCTTCAGGGCGTTCCACACCCCGTCGTAATTGACCTTGGACTGGTTCTTGACGATGTCGTGCAGAGCGGCCTTGAGGGCGGCACCGGTCTTGCCCTCGGCGGGCGCGTAGTAGGAGTCGTACGAGTACGAGTACGAGTATGAGTCGTACGAGCCGGCCGCGGCGGTGGCGGCCCCGGAAGTCCGGGACGCTGCCGTGTCCTGCTGGCCGGCTGACGCGGCCGCCGGTACGGCCACCAGGGCGGCGGCGGCGAGGCCGGCCGCCCAGGGGGTCAGGCGCGAGAATCTCATCGGTGGGGGGTACCTCTCCGTACGCACCGTCCCCGCCCGGGGAATTGGCGGGGGATCAGGTGGTAGAGCGAGGATTACATTGTCATGTGCCCATCAGGCAAAAAACATGTGTCGGCGAGGTGGAAACCGGCGTGGCCCCGGTGACCCGACCGGCGTGCCCCAGGTGGCCGACCGGCGCGGCCGTCCTCGGCTCACGGCGCGGAGCGCGGACGCACGGATGGCGGTGACCCCTGCACGGGGCCACTGCCATCCACGCGACGGGCGTCAGCTGCCGGTGGTGATCGCCGGAGCCGGCTCGTACTTGTAGTTCGCGCCGAAGTTCTTCTTCACGGCGGCTTCCCAGGACCCGTCCTGGACCATCTTCTTCAGCGCGTCGTTGATCTTGCGCTGGAGCTCCTTGTCGCCCTTCTTGACCCCGATGCCGTAGTTCTCGTTGCTGAGGTTCTGGCCCGTCAGCTTGAACTTGCCCTCGTTGCCCTTGCGGGCGGCGTACCCGGCCAGGATGGAGTTGTCCGTGGTCATCGCGTCGACGCGGCCCTCCTGCAGGGCGACGACACAGTCCGAGTATCCGCCGAGCTCCAGCAGGGCCGCCTTGGGGGCGAGGTTCTTCTTGAGGTTCTCCGCGGAGGTGGAACCCGTCACCGAGCACATCGTCTTGGAGTTGAGGTCCTCGGCCTTGGTGATGGAGTTGTCGTCGGCGCGGGTGAGCAGGTCCTGGTGGGCCACGAAATACGGCCCGGCGAAGTCGACCAGTTCCTTGCGCTTCTCGTTGATCGAGTAGCTCGCGACCACGAATTCGACCTCGTTGTACTGCAGCAGCAGTTCGCGGTCGTTGCTGAGGACCTGCTTGAACTCGATCTGGTCCGGCTTGTAGCCGAGCTCCTTGGCCACATAGGTGGCGACGTCCACGTCGAAACCGGTGAAGGTTCCGCCGGTCTCCCGCATGCCGATGCCCGGCTGGTCGAACTTGATGCCGATGGGCAGGGTCCCCTTGTCCTCTTCTCCGCTGCCGCACCCGGAGGCGGTCAGGGCGAGGGCGATCACTGCGGCGACCGCGCCGGCCTGGGGAACCTTCATGCTTGCACTCTTTCCTGGGGGGCGCGGGACGCGTCACCGGGATCGCCGGGCGTGTGGAACCGCGGGGACGTACGACACGTCGAGACATGTGTACGAGGAAGCTAGGAAGAGGGCGGCCTCAGCGTCACTACATTTGAGCGAAACTTGAGGATAACGATCCGGCTCGACGGAAGTTTCTTCGGTGAAGCCGGGTCTCAGCAGCAGAAAGGGGCGGGCGTGGCAACAGGTTCGGTACGAGTGGACGGAAATGCGCTGCTTTTGGGAGAAGGGGTGCAGATCAGGTTCATACGGACCCTGCGCCTGCCCGAATCCGGAACGCACGCGCTGCCGCCGGGGCTGGGGGAGTTCCCGCTGCGCCGGGTCGAGGACCACCCCGACACGGTGCCGCCGGAGTGGCTGGCCAAGGGCGGCGTGATGCTGCCCGTGTACCTGCGCGAGGCCATGTGGCTGAGCTTCGCCGGGACCCGGACCCCGGCGGCGCTCCAGGTCGGCGTCGGCAAGGTGTGCGCCGTCTCCGGCGAGCGCTGGACGGGCCGCCTGGCGCGCGACCCGCAGAACTACGTGGTGCTGCCCCGGCAGCCCTGGCTGGACGGCATCAACTCCGGCGACGGGACGGTGCGCCAGTTCGTCGCCGTACCGCTGGGGCTCGGCGCGACGGTCGAGGGGCAGGTCACCGGGGAGGAGACCACCGGCGGCGTGCAGCTCCAGGCGTTCGGGCTGGGCGGCGAGGCGCTGGCGCAGTGGCGCCGGGCCGAGCGGGCACGGCTGACACCGCCCCCGCCGCCGCCCGGGAGTGCGGGGCTCTACGGGGCTCCGCCCGCGCAGGCCCCGATGGGCGCCGGCTTCGGCGGCCCGGTCCCCGCCCCGATGATGGCCCCGCCCGCGCCGGGCGGCGCCCCCGCGCCCCGCTCGGCGGCCCCCGGCGGCAGGTCCGGCCCGCCCGCCGCCCCCGTGATGGGGCTCGGTGTCGGCGGCAGCATGCACCAGGAGGTCTACCGGGACGAGCGCCCGCTCTCCGACTGGGCCGAGGAGCCCGCCGCGCGGGTCTTCGTGCACCTGGTGCCCCCGCCCGCGTGGCGCGCGATCACCGGGGAGGAGGCGCCGCCCTCGCCGGTCGACCGCGCCGCCTACACCCAGGCGGGACTGCCCTGGTTCGACTACTACGACGAATCGGCCACCGACCTGGCGCCGGCTGACGCCCTCAGCGGGGTCAAGCCGGTGGGGGAGTGGCTCGGTGACGACCACGACCCGTGGGTGGAGCCCGCCTCCGGCCAGGTGAAGCCGCTCGGCAACGCCCCGAGGCCGGGCAAACCCGTACGGGACGGCGACTGGTAGCCGCGGCGGAGAGGACCGCGCGACGCGAGCGGAGCGGCCCGACTGGCCGGGAACGTACGGCGGTTCGGGCCGCGACGGGGCGCCCGTGGGATCATGGACGGGCAGTACCCGCAAACGGAGGGGGAGTTCGGTGACCGGTGTACGCAAGGGACTGGCGAAGGTGGAGGTCGCGCTGCGGTGGGACCCCAGCCCGGCCGGCACTCCCGCGAACGACCTCGACCTGGTGGCGGCGGTGTACGCGGCCGCGGATCCGCACGGGAGCCCCGTCCAGCTCGTGCACTTCGCCAGCCGGTCGCCGGACGGGACCATCAATCTCAACCGGGACAGCCACACGGGTCAGGGATTCGGCTTCGACGAGGTCATGACGATCGAACTGCACCGGATGGCACCGCAGTTGGGCCGAGTGGTGATCGGCGTGGTGATCCAGGACACCGGAGCCGCCGCGGGCGGGGCTGAGGGCCGCGCGAAGACCTTCGCCGACATCGGCGGTACGGGCTTCCGGATCAGGGAAGGCCACACCGACCTCGCCCAGGGCGATTTCGCGGGCGTGCCCGCCGCCACCGCCGCCACCGTCGCCGAGTTCACCCGGAACAGCGCGGGCGCGTGGTCGTTCGACCTGCGGCTGGCGGGCTTCGACGCCGACCCGGAGGAGTTCGCCCGGGCCATGGGCGGGCCCCGCTGAATGCGGCGGAGAGCGCCGCGCAGCCGCTCGGAGCGGGCGGCGGCCACTGACAGGAGTGGCCGCCGCCCGGTCCGGGTGGCGCACTGCCGCCGTCCCCACGAGGCAGCGCGGGCGGGCCGCCGTCCGGTCATCGGGACGGCGGCCCGCCGGTTCAGGGGGCCTGGCCGGCCGCCGGCCGCGTGGGGCGGCCGGGCGCGAGGCCCAGAGCCGGGAGTATGACCGCCTCCACGAACCGGACCAGGTAGTCGGCGTCCGCGTACCGCCCCTCCAGCACCGGCCGGATGCGCAGCACGCCCATCAGCTGGGCCGGCAGGAACTCCACGGCGGGATGGTCCGCGGCGATCTCGCCGCGCTCCACGGCCCGCCCCACCATCGCGTCGAAGGCGGCCAGTTCGGGCTCGACCAGCGCCTCGCGCAAGGCGGCCTGCAGCGCCTCGTCACTGAGCACGGCGTGCCCGAGGGCCTGCGTCAGGCGGGTGTCGCGGCCCGAGGTTCCGGCGGCGATCCGGGCCGCCTCGCGCAGGTCGCCCGCCAGGGTCCCGGTGTCCACCGCGGCGAGGGTGCCGCGGCGGGCGGAGCGCAGGGCGGCGGCGACCAGCTGGGGCTTGGTCTTCCACTGCCGGTAGAGCGTGGACTTGCCGCAGCTGGCCCGGGCGGCCACGCCCTCCATCGTCAGGGCCTCGTAGCCGTGTTCGCGCAACTGCTCCAGGACGGCGTCGTAGAACTCCTGCTCCCGCTCCGGGGTGATCTTGGAGCGGCGCGCGGGGATCGGCGTCGACGTCATGGGTTGCGGCTCTCCTCGGGGCGCCTCGACTGAAGGTTCCGCTACGAAGTGTACCGGAACGCGACCGTATCGGTACACGAGCGTATCGATACGCCAATGTATCGATACACTGGCGTGTCGCCGTGCGCGCAACAGGAAGAGAGACCGGGGGATGACCGCCCACACCACGCCTGCCGGGCCGCCGGCAGGCGGACCGAGAGCCGCTCGCCGACGCCTCATACGCGAGCTGCTGCTCGTCGCGGGATTCTTCACCGTCTACAAGGCGGGCCGGCTGCTCTCGACCGACCGCACCGGCGAGGCCTTCCGCAACGCGGACCGGATCTGGGACGCCGAGCGCGCCCTGCACCTGCCCGGCGAGGGCGCGGTACAGCGGTTGCTGCTCCACGGGGACGCCCTGGTGACCACCGCGAACACCTACTACGCGGCCGTCCACTTCCCCGCCACCGCGCTCTTCCTGATCTGGCTCTACATCCGACGCCCCGCGCACTACCTGTGGACCCGCCGGGTGCTCGCCGCGCTCACCGGAGCCGCGCTCGCCCTGCACCTCGCCTACCCCCTCGCGCCCCCGCGGATGCTCCCCGCCGCCCGCCTCGTCGACACCGGGCAGGTCTACGGCCCCACCGTCTACCGGGCCGCTCCGGACGCCGACACGCTGGCGAACCAGTTCGCCGCGATGCCCTCCCTGCACTTCGGCTGGGCGCTGATGCTCGCCATCGGCGTGATCGCCGCGACCCGGGGCGGGAAGCGGTCGCGGTGGAGCCTGCTGTGGCTGCTGCACCCGGTGGCGACCCTGCTCGTGATAGTCGGTACCGCCAACCACTACTGGCTCGACGCGATCGTGGCGGCCGTCCTCCTCGGGATCGCCCTGCTGTTGGTTCCGCGGCCGCGGGCGGGCGCCGCGGACACCGGCACCCAGCGGGCCGAGCCCGCCCGGACCGGCCCCGGGGAGGAAGGCGCCGGCCACGGACTGCCGCATCAGAGGGGCGGCGCCGAAACCGTGGGAGCGGGGAAGTGAACGACACCGCCCTCGCCGTCGGGCTCTGCCTCGCCTCGGCCGTGGCCTACGCGGCCGGCGCCGTCGCCCAGGAGCGGCTCGCCCGCGCCGGCGTCGCGCGCAGCGCCGGGGCGCTGCTCGGCTCCGGCGTCTGGTGGTGGTCCGCCGGACTGAACGCGGCCGCCGCCCTGCTGCACGCCGCGGCTCTGCGCTACGGGCCCCTCACGCTGGTCCAGCCGCTCGGCGCGCTCACCCTGGTGGCCGCCGTCCCGATGGGCGCGCGCAGAGTCGGCCGCCGCGTGGCCGCCACCGAATGGCGGGGCACCCTCGCCACCGTCGCCGGGCTCGGCCTGCTGCTGCTCCCGGCATCCGGGCCGGCTCCCGACGACACCCTCACGCTGGTCGAAGCCCTGGCCGTCTCCGCAGCCACCATCGCCGTGATCCTGATCCTGACCGCGGTGAAGGACCCGGGCTCGGGGCTGCGCCACGCCACCGCCTCCGGACTGGCGTCCGCGGTGGCCTCCGCCCTGACCCAGACCGTGGCCGTCGCCGGCGGCCGAGGCGGATCCCTCCTGAGCGTCCGGGTCGTCTGCGTGGCGCTGCTCGTCGTCGTGTTCGCGGTCGGCGGGATGCTCCTGTCGCAGCGCGCCTACCGGGGCGGCGGGCTGGGCGCCCCGCTCGCCGTGGTGAACCTGGCCAACCCCCTCGCCGCGGCCGCCATCGGCGCGGTCCTGCTCGGCGAGCGCCTCCAGGGCGGGCCGGCGGGGCTGCTGCTGGCGGTGGCCGGTGCGCTCGCGGCGGCGCGGGGAGTGGTCCTGCTGACCCGGGCGCCGGCCGCCCCGGCGGGCACCGCGGCGGCCCGGGTGCCGGCGGGCGCGGCCGAACTGGCCGTCCCCGGGGGCCGGGTGCCCGTCTGATCCGGCAGGCCGGGAGTTCGAGAGGGCCGGAAGGGCGGGAGGGTGGTCCGGATGCACGGGCGGGACCCGTCGGGTTCCGGCCGTTGTACGTCCGGGCCGCCCTCACCCTCGCTGCCCCCCGCCGGAACCGGGCCCCGTACGCTGGCCGCACCACGCGCAGCAAGAGACGAACAGCGAGGAACCGGTACCGAGATGAGCGTCACCCCTGTCCCCACCGCCGACCTGTACGACGAGCACGGCGAGAACCTCGACATCTGCACCACCGGCTTCCGCCAGTTCGGCGGCCGCCGGCTCTTCGCCGGCCCCGTGCGGACCGTCCGCTGCCACGAGGACAACGCCCTGCTGCGCGAACTCGTCCACACGGCGGGCGAGGGCGCCGTCCTCGTCGTGGACGGCGGCGGCTCGCCCAACACCGCCCTCGTCGGCGACCTCATCGCCGGCGCGGCCGAACGCAACGGCTGGGCAGGCCTGATCATCAACGGCTCCGTCCGCGACAGCGTCGCCCTCGGCGGCCTCGACCTCGGCGTGAAGGCCCTGGGAACCGTCCCGCGCAAGAGCGGCAAGACCGGCGCCGGAGCCGTGGACGAGCCCGTCACCATCGGCGACGTCACCTTCCGCGCCGGGGACACCGTCCACGCGGACGACGACGGCGTGGTCGTCCTGCGCGCCTGACGCCGCCCCCGGCCGAGGACCGCGACCGGCGCAGAGCCCCGGCCGGACGCCGGCGCGAGCGGCGGCCCGGACACCCCGCCCCGTTCGCGCCGCCGACCCCGGCGCGCGCCGGAGGCGAGAACCGGCCAGTGCCGGGGCGCCGGCCCTGGCAGCCGTCCGGCGCGCGGGGTTTCACTGCCGGTCCATGAGACGACACAGGATCACGGGCCTGCTCGGCGCGATCGCGCTGGCCGCCGGCACCCTGGCCGCCGCGGGCCCCGCGCACGGCCTGCCCCGGGCAGACCCGCCGCCCGCCGAGTTCGGCACGGACTGGCACGACCCCCTCACCGCCGCCCCGGCCGTCCCGCGTCCCGCGACCCGGTCGTGCCAGGTGACCCTCGCCGAGGCGCAGTTCCGCGACTTCACCCCCTACCGTGGCGGCTACACGCCCCCCACCGCCTGCGGCGCCGCCGACTGGGCCACGGTGGTCCTCCGCCTCGACGGCAAGGTCAAGGGCCGCCAGTACGACCGGCTGGGCCACCTCTCCCTGGGCGGTGTGGAGATCCTGCGCACCTCCACACCCCAGCCCTCACCCGACGGCATCACCTGGTCCGTCGAGAAGGACGTCACCCGCTACCGCGACACCCTGGCCCGCCCGCAGCCCGTCGAGATGCTCATCGGCAACGTCGTCGACGAGACCTACACCGGAGTCATCGACGTCAAGGCCACCCTCACCTTCTACGCCGCCGAAGGACACACCCGGGCACCCGACACCCCCGACCGCGTACTGCCCCTCACCACCCCGGTGGTCACCACCCCCCGCAACACCGAGCGGATCGTCGCCGAGGTGTACGCCACCGGCTCGGGCGGCGGCTGCGAGGAATACTGGTACATGACCGTCCCCGACGCGGCGCCTTACTCCTGCAAAGCCGCCGACGGCCCCCACCGCGAGGTCCGCGTATCCGTCGACGGCCGGCTCGCGGGCATCGCCGCGCCCTTCCCCACGGTCTGGACCGGCGGCTGGTCCAACCCGTTCCTCTGGTACGTCACACCCGGCCCCCGCGCCTTCGACGTCCAGCCGATCCGCTACGACCTCACCCCCTACGCCGCCCTCCTCAACGACGGCCGCCCGCACCGCATCGAGGTGGGTGTCGCGGGGCTGCCCGCCGGACAGAGCGGCTGGAGCACCCCCGCCAACCTGCTGCTGTGGCAGGACGAGGGCCGGCAGGTCGTCACCGGCGCCCTGACCCGGCACGAGGAGAGCACCCCGTCGGGCCACTCCTGGTGGACGCCCGCGAGCCCGGGGGGACAGCACCGGGTGGACACCGAGGGCGCACACCACCTGACCGTCGCCGGTTACCTGGACACCTCCCACGGCCGGGTGGCCACCACCGTCACCCGCTCCGTGCGCCACACCTCCGCGCACCGCTGGACCGACGGCGAGAACCTCGACGCGCTCGCCGCGAGCTGGACCGACAAGGAGAGCGTCGTACACGGGGGGACGACCACACGGACCGACCGCACCTACACGATGGACGGCGAGACCACCCTCGGCGCCGGCGACCGGCTGCGCACGGTCCTCTCGCTCGGCGACCGCGCGGACACCGTCACCCTGCGCGGAGGCCGGACCGTCGGCACCACCCGGCTCGACGACCGGTACACGGGCGACGCCACCTACACCGCGAACGTCCCGCGGGACCAGCGCCACGCGGTGGGCACCACCTCCGCCCGCTACCGGCTGTACGGGTCACAAGTCCCCGGCGGGTGCTACGACCGTACGGTGGGCACCGTCCAGGGAACGGTCACGGTGGACCGGCGGCGCTGCTGACGGTGGCGGCGCTTACGATGAGCCGCCATGGACACGAGTGAGGCCGGCAGACAGCTGATCGACGGGCGCTTCGAACTGGTTGCGCCCCTGGGCAGCGGCGGCATGGGTACCGTCTGGCGGGCGCGCGACATCGCCCTGCACCGAGAGGTCGCGCTCAAGGAGGTGCGCCCGCCGGACCCGGCGACCGCCGCCGCCCAGCCCGGCCTGGCCGACCAGATGCGCGAGCGCGCCGTCCGCGAGGCCCGCGCCCTCGCCCGACTCGCCCACCCCCACGTCGTGACCATCCACCACATCGTCGAACCGGCGGACGGCGCGGACGGCCACCCGTGGATCGTCATGGAGATGGTCAAGGGCGGCTCCCTCCACGACCGCCTGGAGTCGGGCCCGTTGTCGCCGGCGGAAGCCATCCGGCTCGGCCTCGACGTGCTGTCCGCGCTGCGCGCCGCACACGCCGAAGGAGTCCTGCACCGCGACGTCAAGCCGGCCAACGTCCTGCTGCGCCCGGACGGGTCGGCCGTGCTGACCGACTTCGGCATCGCCGCCCTGCACGACTCCACCGGACTCACCGCCACCGGCGTGCTGATCGGGTCGCCGGAGTACATCGCGCCCGAACGCGTCCGCGGTGAGGAGGGACTGGCCGCCTCCGACCTGTGGTCGCTGGGCATGCTGCTGTACGTGGCCGCGGAGGGGGTCAGCCCGCTGCGCCGGGCCACCAGCCTGGCCACGGTCGTGGCCGTGCTCGACGAGCCGATCCCGGCACCGGTGCGGTCCGGCCCGCTGGGGCCCGTACTGGAGCGGCTGCTCGTGCGGGACCTGGCCGCCCGGCCCGACGGGGCACAGCTGGAACAGCTGCTCCGCGACGCGAGCGCTGCTCTCGGTGCCGGTTCCGGTACCGGTTCCGGCGCGGGGGCCGGTGCGGGTGCCGCGGCCGTGCCCGCGCCGCCCGCCGCCGCGCCGCAGGCCGCCCCGGCCGCGCCGCACCCGTACGGGCAGTTCGGGCCCTACGCACCCACCCCGCCCGGACCGGTCCCGACCCCGCACACCCCGCCGCCGTACGGCTCCTCCCCGTACGCGGCCGCCACCACGCCCGTCCCGGTGGCGTCCGGCCCGCGCCGCCGCCCGGCCCTGATCGGCGCGGCGCTGGCCGTGGTCCTCGCGGCCGGCGTGGTCGGCATCGTCCAGCTGCTGCCCGACGGGAAAGCCGGTGACGACGAGGCGAAGGGCGGCCCCGCGACCCGTCCGGCAGTCACCGGCGCCGCCACCCCGGACGCACGCGGCGCCGCCTCGGCCCCCGCCCCGAGGGCGAGCGCCCAGAAGGCGGACGCGCCCCGCGGCAGCATGATGACGCCGGGGAACGTCCGCACGGCCCTGGAGGCCTTCAAGAAGCAGGCGGGGACGACCACGTTCGTCGACATGACGCTCTACGACGGCTACATCCTCGCCTCCATCCCGACGGCCGCCGGCGCCGAGACCGTCGACTCCTGGCAGTACCGGGACGGAGTGGCCAGCCGCACCGGTCCGGACGGCACGGTCAAGGACGGGGAGCCGCTGATCGACATGGGCGCGGTCGACTGGGACCAGCTGCCCGGTCTGCTGGAACGGTCGCAGAAGGAGCTGAAGGTCGAGAAGCCGAGCTCGCGCCACGTCATCGTCGACCCCTGGATGATGGACAAGGCCCCCGCCATCCGCACCTATCTCAGCGACGAGTACGGGCGCGGCGGTTACGTCCTGTGGGGCATCGACGGCAGCCTCAGGAAGGTCTACGGCTGAGCAGCGGGGCCTGAGCCCGCGGGGCCCTTGAGCCCGCGGGGCCCGGCCGGCAGGGGCGGGCCAGAATCCGCTAGACGAGTAAGTCCGAAGTGTTGGTCAGTGGTCGTAGGCGACGAGTGATCGGGTGATGGATGTTCCGTTGGCCCGGTTGTGCCAGATGGCTGCGGTCAGGGCCAGGATGCGTTGTCCGACGCGGGCCAGGACCCCAGATGGGGTCCTGGCTCCGTGACGTTCGAGGTCGAGTTGGCCTTTGAGGGTGTCGTTCACCGACTCGATGAGCTGCCGGATCGGTTTGAGCAGGTGCTCGCCCGGCCGTGGCTTGCGGTTGCGGTAGCTGGGCCGCAGCAGGGTCAGGCCGTGGTCGGCCATGAAGGCGTCCAGGTGCTTGGAGACGTAGCCCTTGTCACCGACGATGGTCTGCCCGGGGTGGGTGGCCAGCAGGTCGATGTCCTGGGTGAGCATGCCGGCGAGGACTTCACGCTCGTCCGTTTTCGGGTTGGCCAGCGCCCAGGCAATGGGCAGGCCGCCGGGTGTGCAGAGCAGGTGCAGACGCAAGCCCCAGAAGAACCGTGAGTGCGAGGCGCAGTAGCCGTAACCGGCCCAGCCCGCCAGTTGCGAGCGTTTGACCGTCGGCCGTGAGCGGGCGCACTCCACGGGGGTGGAGTCCACGATCCATACGTCGTCGTGCCACAGGTCGGTGTCGCGGGCCAGAGTGCGGATGAACCGGCTGATCAGCGTGTTGGCGGCCCGCAGGCGCTTGTTGTATCCGGACTGCTCGGGCAGGTAGGGGAACTCGGCGCTCAGGTGGCGGCGGGCGAACCGAAGCCAGCGGGTCTCGGAGGCGAAGCCGAGGACGGCCTGCATGACCGCGAGCGTCAACAGCTCGGCATCCGTCAGCCTCGGCGGACGGCCCCATCGCCGCGTTCCTGCCAGAGAGTCATCAATCCTCACGTACAGTGCAGTCGCGAGGGTTTCGAGATCTGTCGTCACAAACGGATCAACGAGACCCTCGCTTCATGCGCCCGAAAACTTCGGACTTACTCGTCTAGTAGGCGCCGTTGACGTTGTCGATCGAGCCGTAGCGGGCGGCCGCGTAGTTGCAGGCCGCGGTGATGTTGGCCACCGGGTCGTAGGAGTCCAGCGAAGTGCCCGGCACGTGATAGGCCTTGAAGGTCGGGTCGATGACCTGGAGCAGCCCCTTGGAGGGGATTCCGTTCCGGGCGTTGATGTCCCAGAGGTTGATCGCCTTCGGGTTGCCCGAGGACTCCCGCATCACGTTGCGGTGAATTCCGTTGTAGCTGCCGGGAATACCGTGCTTGGCCATCACGTCGAGGGACTCGCGGATCCAGCCGTCGAGATTGTTCGGGTAGGAGGACGCCTTCTTGGCGGCCGTCTTCACCGCGGTCTTGGCCGCCGTGGCGGCCTTCGCCTGGGCGCCGATGGCCAGCTTGGTGCCGGGGCGGATGATCGACGGGTTGTCGCCGACGACCGCGCGGTTCGCCTCGTAGAGCTGCTTCCACCCGCCGCTCACGGAGTGGTCCGCGGCGATCTCCGAAAGGGTGTCGCCGACGACCACGGAATACGTGGTGGGAGGGGCCGTCACCGCGTTGACCGTGTTGACCGCGGTGGCCGCGGTGACGGTGGTCACGGCGGCTGCCGGCGCGCTCGTCCCGGCCGCGCCTGCGGTGGTCGCGCTGATCAGCGGGAGCGTGAGGGCCGCGCCACCTGTGCCGGCGAGGGCCAGCTTCCGGGTGATCGGGTTCTGCTTCGGCCGACGGTGCTTACCCTTTGCAGGCATGGGGGAATTCCTCACGTGGGGGGACGGGAGACCCGGGTCGGCGGCGCCGTATTCGGCAGCCCGCGTCCTGGAGTGAGGTGACCGTAGGTGAGCCCGCCGGGCGCGAACAAGCCCCGAATTCCACCCATAGATCGACATCCCGCTATCCGCCCCGGAAATGACCTTGTGGGCGTGGCGGAGAAAAAGGCCGATTCCCTTTCCGGTAAAAGGGAATCGGCCTGCGGCGGGAAATGATGTTGAAGTGTTCCGCGTGACTGACATCACGGGCCGGCGGCCCCGGGCTCAATAAGGGCAAGTCCACTCTCTGTTGGCCTCATTCGGGCGACTCGCGCTTAGCGGCTAAATCGCCCATCCAGGTCTCATTCCGGCGCTTCTGCCTTCCTTACGCCCCCGTCCGGGATCCCGGCCAGCGCGGTCAGCCGCTCCAGGGCGGCCGCCACCGCCTCCCGCGAGGCGGGCAGCAGGGGAAGCCGTACATCGGGGGCCGGGATGCGGCCCTGGGCGTGCAGCACGCCCTTGACGACGCCCGGATTGGGCTCGGCGAAGACCGCCGCCGACAGCCCGGCGAGCGCGTGCCCCAGCGCCCGGGCGCGTACCGCGTCCCCCGCCCGCCAGGCCGCGGCGAGCTCCGCGAAGCGTTCCGTCGCCAGATGTGCCGAGGCCAGGATCCCGCCCGACGCGCCCAGCGCGAGCATCGCCGACACGTGGACGTCGTCCCCGGCCAGCACCTGGAAACCGGCCGGCCGGTCGCCGAGCAGTTCCACCGCGTCCTGGTCGAGGGCGCCCACCGCGTACTTCACCCCGACGACGCCGGGAAGCGAGCCGAGGGCCCGCAGCGCGGCGGCGTCCAGCGGCTGCCCCGTGCGGTACGGGACGTGATAGACGATCAGCGGCACGGGGCTCACCGCGGCCAGCCGCTCGAAGTGCGCCAACACCCCGGCCGCCGACGGCCGTACGAACGACGGCACCGTGACCAGCGCCGCCCCGGCCTGCGGCCACCGCGCCAGCCCCGCCAGCGAGGCCTCCGCGGCCCTGGTACCGGACGCCCCCGCGCCGACGGTCAGCACGGCGCCGCGCTCGCCGCAGACCCGGGCGCACACACCGGTGACGAGATCGCGCTCCCCCTCGTCGAGGGCGGCCGCCTCACCGGTGGTCCCGAGGGCGACGATCCCGGAGGCGCCCGCGTCGAGCACCTCGTGGGCCAGCGCCTCCAGGGCCTCGGCCGCGACCTCCCCGCCGGCTGCGAAGGGGGTGACGAGCGGTACGTGGATCCCCTGGAGCGGGACCGCCCCTGTGGCCCCCTGCCGTACCGCGCCCGCGATGTCCTGTGTCCTGTTCTGTGCCATGCCCCGAGCCTGGCCCGCTCCGAGCGGCAAATCCAGTTCACGTTCCTTACCCAACCCGTAAGCTGAGCCGATGCTCGACGTACGGCGGCTGCGCCTGCTGCGTGAACTCGCCCGCCGCGGCACCATCGCCGCCGTGGCCGAAGCCCTCTCCTTCAGCCCTTCGGCGGTGTCCCAACAGCTCGGCGTGCTGGAGCGGGAGGCCGGCCTGCCCCTGCTGGAACGCACCGGACGGCGGGTCCGGCTCACCCCCGCCGGGCAGAACCTCGTCACGCACGCCGAGGCCGTCCTGGAACGGCTGGAACAGGCCGACGCCGACCTCGCCGAAGCCCGCGGCGGCCTGGCCGGAGCCCTGCGCATCGGCGCCTTCCCCACCGCCTCCCGCGCGATCGTCCCGGCCGCGCTGGTGGCCCTCGCCCGCCGCCACCCGGGGCTGGAGCCGATGGTCTGCGAGACCGATCCGGCGGCGGTCGCCCACGCCCTGCGGGCCGGGGACCTCGACGTCGCCCTCGTCCACGCGTACGACCTCGTGCCCGCCGAGCGCGAGCCGGGACTGACCACCGAACCCCTGTACGGCGAGGGGATGTACCTGGCCGAGCCCGCCGCGGGAACGCCCGGGGCACCGGGAACGCCCCGGCCCGCCGGGACGCCCGCCGGAGCGCCCTCCGCCGACCAGGACGCCGTCCTGCGGGCGCACGCCGGATCGCCCTGGATCACGGCCACCCCCGGCACCCTCTGCCACGCCATGACCGTGCGGGCCTGCCAGGCCGCCGGCTTCACGCCCCGGGTGCGCCACCAGGTGGACGAGTTCGCCACCGTGCTCGCGCTGGTCGCGGCGGGCCAGGGCGTGGCCGTCGTACCCCAGCTCGGGGTCACGGGTCCGGCGGACCCGTCCGTGCGCCTCACCCGGCTGGTGATGCAGCGGCGCACCGAGCTCGCCTTCCGCAGCGGCGCCGGCGCCCACCCGGCCGTGGCGGCCTTCGGCGCGGCACTTCGCGCCGCCGTACCGCCGGATCTGGCCGGGTCGCGCGCCGAAGCGTGACACAACTCCCTTGCCGGGTGGCGTCCGTGTACGTTCGTTGATCCAGACCGAACCGATCAGAACGGGGTACGACGTGACACATCGCGTACGAGGGGTCATCGCCCGGAGCAAGGGCGCACCGGTGGAGACGACGACGATCCTCGTGCCCGACCCGGGTCCGGGCGAGGCGCTCGTACGGGTGCAGGCCTGCGGGGTCTGCCACACCGACCTGCACTACCGCGAAGGCGGGATCAACGACGAATTCCCCTTCCTGCTCGGCCACGAGGCCGCCGGGATCGTGGAGTCCGTCGGCCCGGACGTCACCTCCGTGGCCCCCGGCGACTTCGTCGTCCTCAACTGGCGTGCGGTGTGCGGCACCTGCCGGGCCTGCAAGCGCGGACGCCCCTGGTACTGCTTCGCCACGCACAACGCCACCCAGCCCATGACCCTGGAGGACGGCACCCCGCTGTCCCCGGCCCTCGGCATCGGCTCCTTCGCCGAGAAGACACTCGTCGCCGCCGGCCAGTGCACCAAGGTGGACCCGGCCGCCTCCCCGGCCGCCGCGGGCCTCCTCGGCTGCGGGGTGATGGCCGGCCTCGGCGCCGCCCTCAACACGGGCAACGTCGGCCGGGGCGACTCCGTCGCCGTCATCGGCTGCGGGGGAGTGGGCAACGCGGCCGTGGCCGGTGCCCGGCTGGCGGGCGCCTCACGGATCATCGCCGTGGACCTGGACGACCGGAAGCTTCAGTGGGCGCGCGGCCTCGGCGCCACCCACACCGTCAACGGCCGGACCGAGGACGTGGTCAAGGCCGTCCAGGCCCTCACCGGCGGCAACGGCGCCGACGTGGTGATCGACGCCGTGGGCCGCCCCGAGACCTACCGGCAGGCCTTCTACGCGCGCGACCTCGCGGGGACGGTGGTCCTGGTGGGAGTGCCGACCCCGGAGATGAAGCTCGAACTCCCGCTCCTGGACGTCTTCGGCCGCGGCGGCGCCCTGAAGTCCTCCTGGTACGGCGACTGCCTGCCCGAGCGAGACTTCCCCCTCCTGATCGACCTCTACCTCCAGGGCCGGCTCGACCTGGACGCCTTCGTCTCCGAGGCCATCCCGCTCGACGGGGTCGAAGAGGCCTTCGCCCGGATGGAACGGGGCGAGGTGCTCCGCTCGGTCGTCGAGTTCTGACGCAGTCCCGGGGCCCGACGGCCCGGGCCCCGGCGGCCCGGGCCCCGGCGGCCCGGGCCCCGGCGGCCCGGCCGCCGGCCTCCCGTGCGCTCCGGCCCACCGCCGCCGCCGCACGGAAGGCCGGTAAGGCCCCACCGCCCCCTGAGACCCGGACAGGTCATAGACTCGGGCGACCGCCGCGCCCCCGCCCCACCCGGCCGGGGCGCGGAATTCCGTACCTCGTATCCCTGGGGGCCGTCCGTGACCGTCGTCCACAGCTACCGCCAGCCCGGCACGGTCCTCACCGACCACCGGTTCTCCGTCCCCCTGGACCACGCGCGCCCGGACGGGGAGCGGATCGAGCTGTACGGCCGCGAGGTGGTCGCCACCGGCAAGGACCCCGAGTCCCTGCCCTGGCTGCTGTATCTGGAAGGCGGCCCCGGCTTCGGCGCCCGCCGCTTCACCGGCCGGCAGGCCTGGCTGGAGCGGGCCCTGCAGGACTACCGGGTGCTGCTGCTGGACCAGCGCGGCACCGGCCGGTCCACCCCCCTGAACCGGCAGACGCTGCCCCTGCGCGGCACTCCCGCCCAACAGGCCGAGCACCTCGCCCATTTCCGCGCCGACTCCATCGTGCGCGACGCCGAGGCCATCCGCCCCGGCCTGACCGGCGGCGCCCCCTGGACGGTGCTCGGCCAGAGCTTCGGCGGCTTCTGCACCGTCCGCTACCTCTCCAGCGCGCCCGAGGGCCTGGCCGCGGCTCTGATCACCGGCGGGCTCCCGTCGCTGACCGCCACCGCGGACGAGGTGTACCAGGCCGCGTACCCCCGCATCGAGCGCAAGAACCTGGCCCACTACGCCCGTTACCCCATGGACGTCGAGCGGGCCCGCCGGATCGCCGCCCACCTCGTGGAGCGGCCTGCCGAACTCCCCGGCGGCCACCTCCTCACCGTCGAGGCCTTCCAGTCCCTGGGCATCCTCCTCGGCGGCGGCGACGGCAGCCACCAGCTCCACTACCTGCTGGAGGACGCCTTCGTCCCGACCCCGGCGGGACCGGCGCTCTCCGACGCCTTCCTAGAAGGCGCCCGAGCCCTCCTGTCCTTCGCCGGACACCCCCTCTACGCGCTGGTCCACGAGGCGATCTACGCCCAGGACCCGGCCGCCCCCACCGCATGGGCCGCCGAACGGGTCCGTGCGGACCACCCCCGCTTCGACGCCCACAAGGCCCTCGCCGGCGACGAGCCCCTGCTGTTCACCGGTGAGACCATCCACCCCTGGCACTTCACCACCGACCCGGCCCTCACCCCGCTGCGCGAGACCGCCGACCTGCTGGCCGCCCGTACCGGCTGGCAGCCCCTCTACGACCCGCGGCGGCTGGCGGCCAACGACGTCCCGGTGGCCGCGGCGGTCTACCACGACGACATGTACGTGGACGCGGAGGACTCCCTGCGCACGGCCCGCTCCATCCGCGGCCTGCGCACCTGGGTGACCGACGAGTTCGAACACGACGGCCTGCGCGCTGGCGGCCCCCGCGTCCTGGACCGCCTGCTGGCCCTCGTGAACGACGACGCCTGAGCCGGAAGGGCTCAGCAGGGCTCGACGAAGGCGCGGGTCAGGTGGGCCGTGGCCAGGAGGGCGCCGCGGCGCACCGCCTGCGCCAGCAGGTGCTCACGGGAGGCGCGGGCGGCGGGCCGGTCGCGCTCGTGCGAGTACGGGACCGCCGGGTTGCCCAGTTGCACGGCGTGCACCAGCACGTCGCCGGTGACCAGCACGTCCCGGCCCGCCGGGCCCTGCTCGACCAGCACCGACTGGTGGCCGGGGGTGTGACCCGGCGTCGGCAGCAGGGTGATCCCCGCCCCCAGCCGGTGCGTGCCGTCCACCTCGTGCAGGTGACCGGAGGCCCGCAGCGGGGCCACGGTCCACTCCCACACCGCGTCGTTCCGGTCGAGGGCGGCGACCTCGGCCCGCTGGACGACATGGCGCGCGGCGGGGAAGAACGGCTCACCGCCGGGCCCCGAGGTCCAGCCCGCGTGATCCTCGTGCAGATGGGTCAGCACCACCGCCTCCACGTCCTCCGCCGCGATGCCGGCCTCCGCGAGGGCGGCCGGCAGCCGCCCCGGCACCGGCGCCCACCCGGCGGCGGGCCCGTCCGCCGGCCCGACCCCCGCGTCCACCAGCACCCAGCGGCCCCCCGGCCGCGCCACGGCGAAGCACCGGAAGTCCAGCCGCCAGGCATCGCCGGCACCCGCCGCACCCGGATCCAGCAGTGCGGCGCGCGCCCAGTCGTCCTCGTCCGCGCCGGGGAAAGCCGTCCCGGCGGGCTCGAAGAAGGTTCCCGAGGCGTCGAGGAGGGCCACTACCAGTCCGTGTCGGTCCATTCGCCTATTGTGCGACGCATGACCGAACAACGTGATCTGCAGGCCCCCTTGGAGCCCATGCCCACGGACTGGCGGCGCGCCCTCGCCGTCGTGGCCCACCCGGACGACCTGGAGTACGGGTGCGCGGCCGCCATCGCGGACTGGACGGACGGCGGCCGCGAGGTGGTCTACCTCCTGGCGACCCGCGGCGAGGCGGGTATCGACTCCGTCGCCCCCGCCGAGTGCGCCGCGCTGCGCGAGGCCGAACAGCGTGCGAGCGCGGCCGTGGTCGGGGTGTCCGAGGTGGAGTTCCTGGACCACCGCGACGGCATCGTCGAGTACGGCCTCGGCCTGCGCCGGGACATCGCCGCCGCCATCCGCCGGCACCGACCCGAGCTGGTCGTCACCCTCAACCACCGCGACACCTGGGGCGGGGAGCAGGGCGGCGGCTTCTGGAACACCTCCGACCACAAGGCCGTCGGCCGGGCCACCCTGGACGCGGCCGCCGACGCCGGCAACCGCTGGATCTTCCCGGAGCTCATCTCCGAGCAGGGCCTGGAGCCGTGGGACGGGGTCCGCTGGGTGGCGGTCGCCGGCACCAGCACGCCCACGCACGCGGCCGACGCGGGCCCGGGCCTGGAGCGCTCGGTGCTGTCCCTGCTGGAGCACAAGGCCTACATCGCGGCGCTGACCGACCAGGATCCGGAGGAGTACGTCCGTACCTTCCTCACCGGCAACGCCGAACGGGTGGCGGCGCGGTACGGCGGCCGTCCGGCGGTCGCGTTCGAGGTCTTCCCCCGCTGAGCGCCCCGGACCTAGTCTGACGATCCGTCAGGACATGGGCAGCCGCCGGGCCGGAGGTGCGGACAAGGTGATCGACACCATCTCCACGGAGATCGAGGAGGGCGAGGAGCGGATCCGCCTGGAGGCCGCAGAGGGGCTGGCCGTCCTCACCCTCTGCCGCCCCGACAAGCTCAACGGCTGGAGCTGGGAGTCCAGCCGCCAGCTGGGCCTGCTCGCGGACCGGATCCGCTTCGACCCCTCGATACGCGCCGTGCTGCTGCGGGCCGAGGGCCGGGCCTTCTGCGCCGGCATCGACGTGACCGCCCCGGGCGGCGCCATCGCGGGCGGAACGCACGCCCGGCGCACCCGCGACTACTACGAGGGCATCCGATGGGTCCACGAGCGCTTCACGGTCCTCACCCGACTCCCGCAGCCGGTGGTGGCGGCCGTCCAGGGCTACTGCCTGGGCTTCGGTTTCGAGCTGGCGCTGATGGCCGACATCCGGGTGGCGGCGCGGGACGCCGTCTTCGCCCTGCCCGAGGCGCGGCTGGGGGTGGCGGTGGACGCGGGAGGCGACCTGCGCATCGCCCGCGAGGCCGGTGCGGGGTGGGCGAAGTACCTGGCCCTGACCGGACGCCGCATCGACGCCGCCACCGCCGAACGACTCCACCTGGTCCAACTCGTCGTCGACAACGAGGACTTGGAGACGGTCTCCCGCGCCTTGGCGGCGGAGATCGCCGCCAACGCCCCCCTCGCGGTCCAGGGCATCAAGCGGGCGGTCGACGCCTACGCCGACGCCGCCCTCCCCGCGGCCCTCGACCGAGTGGCGATGACCGCGGCCCTCACGCTCGCCTCGGACGACGCCCGCGAGGGCTACACCGCCAAGGCGGAGCGCCGGCCACCCCGCTTCACGGGCGGCTGACCCGTCGCACCACGACACCCCTCAAGGGCTGTCCCGTAATCCCTGGCGGATCAGCGTGCGGTGTCGGATGCGGTGCATCGCAAGGCGGAGGAGCGTCCTCGTACTGGGCGTATGCGGGGGTTTGCGACAACGCGGCGAGGCGCCGTAGCCGGCGCCGCGCGCCCGCCGGGGATTACGGGACAGCCCTTAGGCGACGTCGAACGGGCCGCGCCCCAGCTGCTCCCGTACCGGGACCACCTCCGGGCCGACCACCGTCCGGCGCTGCCAGTTGGCGCCGTCGACGACCAGGGTGTGGCCGGTGACGAACCGGGCGAACGGTGAGGCGAGGAAGGTCGCGGCCCAGCCCAGTTCCCGGGGAGACCCCACCCGCAGGGCCGGCTGCCGGGCGTCGGCGGTGCCGGGCGCGGCGCGTTCGAGGCCGCCCCGGATGTCCGCGGTCATGTCGGCGTGCGGGAAGAGGCCCGGGACGAGCCCGTTGACCTGGATGCCGTATGGTCCCCACTCCACGGCGAGCGTCTCCACGAGGTTCTTCACCCCGGCCTTGGCGGCGGCACTGTGCGCGAAACCCGGCCCGCCCGTCCAGGCGTAGGAGGCCCCGACGTTGACGATCGACCCGGGGGTGCCCGCCGCGAGGTGGCGGCGGCCGAACTCCCGGGTCATGAACCAGGTGCCGGTCAGGGTGATGTCGACGACCGCCCGCCAGGCGTTGGGCGACAGGTCCTCCGCGGGGGAGGGGAAGTTGGCGGCCGCGTTGTTGACCAGTACGTCCGGCAGTGCCAGCGCGTCCTGCGCCGCGTCGAAGACCTCGGCGACCCGCTCCGGGTCCCGGATGTCGCAGACGGCGGCGGCCACCCGGCCCGCGCCCGGTACGGCCGAAAGCTCCTCCCGCGCCGCCTGGAGCCGCTCGGGGCGGCGGCCCGCGATCAGCAGATCGGCGCCGAGCCGGGCGAACTCGGCGGCCACGGCCTTGCCCAGCCCGGTGCCGCCGCCGGTCACGAGGACCACCTGCCCGGCGTACGTACCGGCGGGCAGGGCGGCGGCACCGAGCGGCGGCGGCGCGGGGAGGCCGCGCAGAGGGTTCTCCATGCGCCCATCGATAGCGTGCGGGCGCTCAGATCACCATGGCGCGGACACCCCGTCCCCCTGGCGGGTGGATCCGCCGCACACCGGCTAACTGCCGGGGTTGTACGCCTGCTTCGTCGCGCAGGTCCAGATCACCGGCTTGAGCCGGCCCTTCGCGTCCACGGCGGCCCCGCCGACGCGGTCGCCGTCCGACACCGCGTCGGCCATGCTCGCCCCGCCCGCGGCCAGCCGCGGCAGCGCCTTGACCGGGCCCGAACCGGCCCGCAGAAGCGCCTGGTCCGGGAGGGTCAGCTGTTCCGGGTGGTGCTTGGCCGTGCCGACGCTGACGTTCGTGGTCGGGCTGATCGCCTCGAACGTGGCGTACGGGTGGGTGCTCAGCCCCCCGGGCGAGGTGCCGAGGCCGGCGAGCGAGGGTTCCCACACCCACGTCTGGTACTCGTGCCACGGCCCGGCCCAGTCGTAGCCGACGACGCGGCCGCTCTCGTCGAGATCCTGGACGTAGCTGTCGTTCGTGGACCGCTCCAGCGCCCTGGGGGCGGTTCCGTCCCCCGGCCACAGCACCGGGTAGGAGCCCTCCAGGTGTTCACCGGTCTCGGGGATCTCGTGGTCCTGCGTGACCACGCCGAGGACGTCGCCACGGTTGTTGACGCCCGTGACCATCGAGATCCGGGTACCGGGGCCCGCGTCGGCCGGTACGGGCAGCTCGCGGACCTTCCGGCCGTCCTTCCAGACGGTGCCGGCCCAGCTGCCGGAGCGGGACACCACGTAGCCGGCGTCGTTGACGTCGGCCTCCAGGTCCGAGCCGTCGCTGTCCGGCAGCAGGGTGATCGCCGGGGCGCCCGCCTGGTACGTGAAGAGGGAGGTGGTGTCGGAGCTGCGGAGGACTCCGACCATCAGGCCGTGCGCGTTCACGGCGAGGACCTGCCCCCTCTGGTTCGGGTCGGTCAGCGGGACCTGGTGCACGGTGGTCCCGGTCCAGTACGCGGGCTTGTAGCCGGAGACGCCGACGGCGAGGCCGTCCGGGCCGAGGTCGAACACGCCCTGGCTGCGCTGCGCGTCGCGTGTGTACGACTCGTCCCCGATCGAGCCGAGCACCTGGACCTTCGGCGTGCACTTCGCGGCGGGTGCCGCGTCCGCCACCGCGACCGGCCCGGCCGCGGTGACCAGGCCGGCCAGAACGGCTGCGGCCGCGGCAGCGGGCGTACTTCTTCTCATGTGATGGTCCCCCCTGGACAGGTGCAGTTCCCCGTTGAGTCGTGACACGTGCACGCCACATATTGCCTGACCGTATGACGAATGTGGCCTGAAACAGCGCGTGTTGTTTCGAGTCGGTAGGCATCCGCGCCCGATCCGCACGCGCCGGAGATTCACAGATGGGCAAGCGACCGCTTAGTATGTGCTCGGAGCGTGATCCCTCGACGGCGGCTGGAGGCCCCGGATGCAGGCATGGCGAGTACACACCCCCGGCGAGCCCCGCGAGGCCATGCGCCTCGAAGAGGTGCCCGAACCGGTACCCGGCGAGGGCGAGGTGAAACTGAGGGTGCTCGCCGCCAACGTGAACTTCCCCGACGCGCTGCTCGTCCGCGGCCGGTACCAGATCACACCGCCGCTGCCCTTCAGCCCCGGCGTCGAGGTCTGCGCCGAGACCGAGGACGGCCGCCGCGTCATCGCCAACCCGAGCCTTCCGCACGGAGGCTTCGCCGAGTACGTCACCGCACCGGCCCGAGCCCTGCTCCCGGCCCCCGACACCCTCGACGACGCCGAGGCGGCCGCCCTCCACATCGGCTACCAGACCGGCTGGTTCGGCCTGCACCGCCGCGCCGGCCTCCGGGCCGGCGAGACCCTTCTCGTGCACGCCGCCGCCGGCGGTGTCGGCAGCGCCGCCGTCCAGCTGGGCAAGGCCGCCGGAGCCACCGTCATCGGGGTCGTCGGGGGCAAGGACAAGGCCTGTACCGCCGAAGAACTCGGCTGCGACCTGGTGGTCGACCGCACCGCGGAGGACATCGCCGCCCGCGTGAAGGAGTTCACCGCCGGACGCGGCGCCGACGTCGTCTACGACCCGGTCGGCGGCGACGCCTACACCGCGTCGACCCGATGCGTCGCCTTCGAGGGCCGGATCGTCGTCGTCGGCTTCGCGAGCGGCACCATCCCCGCCCCCGCCCTCAACCACGCCCTCGTGAAGAACTACGCCGTGCTCGGCCTGCACTGGGGCCTGTACGCCGCCAAGGACCCCGCCGCCGTCCTCGCCTGCCACACCGAGCTCACCCGGCTCGCCGCCGAAGGAGCCGTCACACCGCTCGTCAGCGAACGCGTCCCGCTCGCGCACGCCGCCGACGCCGTGCAGCGCGTCGCCGACGGGACCACCACCGGCCGCCTGGTGGTCCTGCCCGGCCTGGACGGAGCCGCCCGATGACCACCGGAGCCACCCCCACCACCCCCGAGGCGCTCCGCGCCCGCACCCGGGACCTGCTGACCGCGCACCCGCCCGCCCGCACCGACCGCACCGCGTTCCTCCGCGCCCGCTTCGACGCCGGACTCGCCTGGGTGCACTACCCCCCGGGCCTCGGCGGACTCGGCGCACCCCGCACCCTCCAAGCCGTCGTCGACGCCGAACTGGAAGCAGCCGGCGCCCCCGACAACGACCCCCGCCGGATCGGCATCGGCCTCGGCATGGCCGCACCCACGATCCTCGCGTACGGCACCGAGGAGCAGAAGCAGCGCTTCCTGCGCCCGCTGTGGCTGGGCGAGGAGGTCTGGTGCCAGCTCTTCAGCGAGCCCGGCGCCGGATCCGACCTCGCGGCGCTCGCCACCCGCGCCGTCCTCGACCAGGACGCCGGCGACTGGATCGTCGACGGCCAGAAGGTCTGGACCTCAAGCGCCCACAACGCCCGCTGGGGCATCCTCGTCGCCCGCACCGACCCGGCACTGCCCAAGCACCAGGGCATCACCTACTTCCTCTGCGACATGCACGCCCCCGGCGTCGAGGTCCGGCCGCTACGCCAGATCACCGGCGAAGCCGAGTTCAACGAGGTCTTCCTCACCGGCGTCCGCATCCCCGACACCCACCGCCTCGGCGCCGTCGGCGAGGGCTGGGCGGTCGCCCGCACCACCCTGATGAACGAACGCGTCTCCATCGGCGGCATGCGCATCCCGCGCGAGGGCGGCATGATCGCACCCGTCGCCGCCGCCTGGCGCGAACGCCCCGAACTGCGCACCCACGCCCTCCACCAGCGGCTGCTGGAACTGTGGGTCGAGGCCGAGGTCGCCCGCCTCACCGGCGAGCGGCTGCGCCAGCAGCTCGCCGCGGGCCAGCCCGGCCCCGAGGGCTCGGGCATGAAGCTCACCTTCGCCCGCCTCAACCAGGAGATCAGCGGGCTGGAGGTCGAACTCCTCGGCGCGGAAGGACTCCTGTACGAGGACTGGACCATGCGCCGCCCCGAACTGGTCGACTTCACCGGCCGCGACGCCGGCTACCGCTACCTGCGCGCCAAGGGCAACAGCATCGAGGGCGGCACCAGCGAAATCCTCCTCAACATCGTCGCCGAACGCGTCCTCGGCCTGCCCCCCGAGCCGCGCGACGACAAGGACACCGCCTGGAAGGACCTCTCCCGATGACGGCACCGACAGCGCCGACGGCGCCGGCCGACCTCCTCTACTCCGAAGCCGAGGAGGAACTGCGCACCGCCGTACGCGCACTCCTCGCCGCCCGCTGCGACGCCAGGACGGTCCTCGCCCGCGCCGAGACGGGCCGGCCGCACGACCCGGCCCTGTGGCACACCCTCGCCGCCGAGATCGGCACGGCGGGGCTCCTCGTACCCGAGAAGCTCGGCGGGCAGGGCGCGGGACACCGGGAGGCGGCCGTGGTGCTGGAGGAGCTGGGCCGGGCCGTGGCCCCCGTCCCCTACCTCACCAGCGCCGTGCTCGCCACGGAGATCCTGCTCGGCTGCGACACCGCCGAAGCCGCCGCGCTGCTGTCCGAACTGGCCTCGGGCAGCACGGTGTGCACCCCGGCCGTCCCGCTGACCCTCGCCCCCGGCGCACCCCTGCCCGCTCCCGTACGGGACTCCGGCGGCGGCACCCTGACCGGCACGGTCGACGCCGTGGCCGACGCGGTGGCCGCCGGCGTCCTGCTCGTGCCCGCCGACACCGGGCTCTACGCCGTCCGCGCCGAGGACGCCACCGTGACCCCGCTGGTCGGGCTGGACCTGACCCGCCCGCTCGCCACCGTCGCCCTGGAGGCGGCCCCCGGCATCCGCCTCGCCGATCCCGCCGCGGCCCGGGCCGCCGTCGCCGGAGCCCTGCTCTCCGCGGCGGGCCTCCTCGCGTCCGAGCAGGTCGGGCTCGCCGAGTGGTGCCTGACCGAGACCGTCGCACACAGCAAGGGCCGCTACCAGTTCAACCGGCCCGTCGGCTCCTTCCAGGCGCTCAAGCACCGCATGGCCCGGCTCTGGCTCGACGTGGCCTCCGCCCGGGCGGCGGCCAGGGCCGCGGCCGACGCCCTCGCCACCGGCGCCCCCGACGCACCCCTCACGGTCGCCGTCGCCCAGGCCTACTGCTCGGGGGTCGCCGTACGCGCCGCCGAGGAGTGCGTCCAGCTCCACGGAGGCATCGGCATGACGTGGGAGCATCCCGCCCACCTCTACCTCAAGCGGGCCAAGGCCGACTCCCTCGCCCTCGGCACGGCGGGCCACCACCGCGGCCTGGTCGCCGACTTCGCGGAACTCCCGGCGCCGTAGCCGGCGCCGGGAGCCCGGCACGCGGCGTACCGGGTGCCGGTACCGGTGCGGGGCCCGGGGTGCGGATGCAGACCGGACGCATGCCCGCACGACGCGGGTCCCCGCCGCCGCGCACCGGGACGCGTCGCCTCCGCCGGCTCGCCGCGGCCGCCGTGGCCGCGACGACCCTCCCGGTCCTCGCCCCGGCCGCCCCGCCCGCCCCGGCAGCGGCCACGGACACCACCGACCCGACCGCCGGCACCGCCGGGGCCGACTTCACCGGGACGGTGCCCCTGCCCGCCCGCCGTCGCGTCCACGTCGTCCGTACGCGAGGTGGGGGACCGGATCCGCGACGAGCAGCGCGGGCGAGGGCGTTGAGCCCCGTGTCGGCGGCCCCGCCTGCGGCGCGTCCCCCGCTGCTCCCTATGCTCGCCGCATGACCGCCGCGATCACCGCCCTGTCCGCCGCCGGCTTGCGCGCCCACCGTGACGAACTGGCCGCCCTCCTGCGGGCCGTGGTGTCCGACGGCTCCTCGCTCGGCTTCCTCGCGGGCCTCGACCGCGCCGGCGCCGCCGCCTGGTGGGACTCCCTGCTGCCCGCCGTCGAGGACGGAACCCTGGCCCTGTGGGTCTCCCGCAGCGGCGCCGGCGGCCCCGTCGACGGCACCGTCAGCTGGCACCGGGAGTCCAAGCCCAACGGCCGCCACCGGGCCGAGCTGCGCAAGCTCATGGTCCACCCGGCAGCCCGGGGCCGCGGCACCGCCCGCGCCCTCCTCGCGCACGCCGAGGCCGAGGCCGCCGGCGCGGGCGTGCTCCTGATGTACCTGGACACCCAGACCGGCAGCGCCGCCGAGCACGTCTACCGCTCCGCCGGCTGGGTGGAGGCCGGCACCATTCCCGACTACGCCACCGATCCGGAGGGCCGGCTGCATCCGACCACCTTCTTCTACAAGCAGCTCCGGGGTGCCCGCGGGTGACCTCGCCCGCCGCGCGGCGTTAGACCCGTAGCCGCCGGCCACCGAGCGAGGGAGACCGCATGTCCGCAGCAACCGCCGCCGCATCTCCGACCCGACGCGCACTCCTGCGCGCGGCGTTCACCGCGGCCATCCTCGCCGGTACGGGCGCTGCCCTGGCCCCCGTACTGCGCGCCCGCCGGCCCCGGCAGACCCTCACCCCGGCGCCGCTCGCCGAGGAGACGTACCGCGGCCGGCACATCGCCGTCGACGTCGCCGGGGTCCGCATCGACGGCCGCCCCCTGCACGTCATGCGCCGCGCCGACGGCAGCTATCTCAGCGGGATCAACCACTTCCAGTCCTATCCGACCCCACTGGAACTGGCCCGTGCCGCCGTCGACGAACTGGGCACGACCCAGCTGGCGTTCGCGGCCCCGCACCACGGCTGACACACCCAAGGGAACGGGAGGACCCCCGCTTTGCACGTCCGGCAGAACCAGAAGAACCTCACCAGCGCCCAGAAGAAGCGCTTCGTCGCGGCGGTGCTGGAGCTCAAGCGCAGCGGCGCGTACGACGCCCTGGTACGCACCCACGACAAGTACTTCGTGCCCGACCGGGACCGCAAGCTGCGCGTCGGGCACATGTCCCCGTCCTTCTTCCCGTGGCACCGGCTCTATCTGCTGGAGTTCGAGAAGCAGTTGCGGCAGATCGACCCGGGCGTGTCCGTGCCGTACTGGGACTGGACCACCGACACCAGCCCGGTCTCCTCGCTCTGGGCGGACGACTTCCTCGGCGGAACCGGCCGCGCGTCCGACCGCAAGGTGATGACCGGGCCGTTCGCCTACGACAAGGGCAACTGGACGGTCACCGTGGGCATCACGGAGTCCGCGTTCCTCACCCGCAACCTCGGCAGGCCGCAGAACCCGATCACCCTGCCGACCCCGGCCGAACTCCAGTGGGCGATCGACGACCCCGTCTACGACGCCTCGCCCTGGGACTCCACGGCCACGGCCGGCGGCTTCCGCAACAAGCTGGAGGGCTGGGCCGCCCCGAAGAGCGAGCGCTGGCGCAACCACAACAAGGTCCACCAGTGGATCGGCGGACACATGACGGGCGGTACGGCGCCCAACGACCCGGCGTTCTGGCTGCACCACGCCTTCGTGGACCTGGTCTGGGACCGCTGGCAGCACAAGCACCCCCGCTCCGGCTATCTGCCCGCCGCCCCCCTGCCTCCCGGCGACCTCCAGCGCGGCCGGGTCATCGCCCTCGACGAGCCGATGCCGCCGTGGAACGTCACCCCGCGCGAAGCCCTCAGCCACCAGGGCCTGTACCGCTACGAATGACCGGGCGCCCCCGGCGGACCCTGCGCCCCCGCGCCGGAGCCGGGGCGCCGGGCACAGGGGAAGGGCCCCCGCCGACGGCGGGGGCCCTCAGGCCGAGCAGGCGATCAGTGACCGTAGTCGCCACCCTCGGTGTGGTGGTCGGCGCCGCCGCCCGAGGCGTTGACGCAGGTGTTGCCGAACGCCGGGTTCAGCAGGGCGATCACGTTCACGGTGTTGCCGCAGACGTTGACCGGGACGTGCACCGGAACCTGGACCAGGTTGCCCGACAGGACACCGGGGGAGCCGACCGCCGCACCGTGCGCTCCGGCATCGGCGACAGCCAGGCCCGCACCGGCGACCACGGCGCTACCGGTGACAGCGGTGATGGCGAATGCCTTCGCGATACGCGACATCAAAGATCTCCTCGTGAGATGTGGGGCGCCACAGAATCTGTGGCATTTGACATGGCATACAACGCGGGGACGGCCGCGGGGTCACGGCCCCGGTGCCTACCCGGTCACGGGAAAGCCGACGGAGGCGAAGTACGGCCGGATCTGAGCCACCTCGCCGGGGCGCAGCGTCCCGACGATCCGGCCCGAGCAACGGGGGCCCTGGTACAGGGTCGCCGAACCGCGGGTCGTGTTGGTGACGGCGCGCCCTCCGCCGCCCTCCGCCGCCACGCAGCCCCGCGGCGCGGTGAGCCCGTGCACCCGGTCGTCCTGGCCCACGTACTGGAAATCCGGCCCGGCGGCGTGGGCCGGGCCGGTGACGCACGAGATGCCCGCCAGCAGGAGGGCGGGCAGAGTGTGGTGGATACGCAGGATTCGCATGCCCGTCCAACCGGGCCGGTCCCCGGCCCGGTCACGCCTTGTCACCCGTTGGAAGGCTGTGCGACCGTGCGGGACCGGTACAGCCGCAGGAGGACGGGATGAGCTCAGAGGGTGTCGCAGCGGCAGGCCGGCCGCGGGCCAGGACCGCGGCCGGCGTGGTCGAGGGCCGTACCGGGGCCGGCGGGATCGCGGTCTTCCGGGGCATCCCGTACGCCGCCCCGCCCGTCGGCGCCCTCCGCTTCGCGCCGCCCGCGCCCCCGGCCGCCTGGGACGGCGTACGCCAGGCCGCGGAATTCGGCCCGACCGCACCGAAAGTGCCCTACCCGGCCACCTTCGCGGCCCTGCTGACCGACCCCGAGATCCCCGGCGACGACTGCCTCAACGTGAACGTGTGGACCCCCGACCCGGCCCCCGGGGCCGGTCTGCCCGTCATGGTGTGGATCCACGGCGGCGCGCACACCCGCGGCTCGGCGGCCGTGCCCGTCTACGACGGCACGGCCTTCGCCCGCGACGGCGTCGTGATGGTGTCCTTCAACTTCCGCCTCGGCGTCCTCGGCTACGGGCTCTTCCCCGACGCTCCCGCCAACCGCGGCCTGCTCGACCAGATCGCCGCCCTCGAATGGGTCCGCGACAACATCGAGGCCTTCGGCGGCGACCCGGCCCGCGTCACCGTCTTCGGCGAGTCCGCCGGCGCCATCAGCATCGGCGCCCTCCTGGCGGCACCGCGCGCGGCCGGCCTCTTCCACCGGGCGGTCCTGCAGAGCGGAGCCCCCGAGGCACTGCCGCGCCCCCGGGTACGGGCCATGGTCCGGCGGATGGCCTCCCTGCTGAAGGTGGACGCCACCGCCGCGGCCTTCACCGCCACCCCGCTGCCCGACCTGATGGCCGCCCAGGCGGCCGTCCTGCGCCGGTCGGGCCCCCTCCTGGGCGGACCCGCCTTCGGCCTGGTCGTCGACCCGGACACCCTCCCCGCCGACCCGCTCGACGCCCTGACCGACGACACGGACGCCGCCTCCGGCACGGTGCCGCTGCTGTTCGGATGGACCACCGAGGAGTACCGGCTCTGGCTCGCGCCGACCGGCGGCATGCGGCTGCTCGACCGGATGGGCCCGCTCGCCGTGGCCATGGCCCGCGCCCGCGCGGGCAAGGACCGGGCCGCCGTACGGGCGCTGCGCACCGCCCTGCCCGGGGCCGGGCCGGCCGAGCTGGCCGGGCAGCTCCTCACCGACCGGCTGCTGCGCGATCCGCTGCGCAGGCTCGCGGGGGCCCGGCGGGCCGCGCCGAGCCACCTGTACGAGTTCGCCTGGTGCTCGGGCGTCCCGGGCCTCGGCGCCTGCCACGCCCTGGAGCTGGGCTTCGTCTTCGACACGCTGTCCGTGCCCGAGGCCGCGTGGCTGGCCGGGACCGAAGCCCCGCAGGCGCTGGCCGACGAGATGCACGCGGCGTGGGTGCGGTTCGCGACGACGGGCGACCCGGGCTGGGCGCCCTGGAACGGCGACGGCCCGCCGAAGGTGTTCGGCGGGCCGGAGCGCGATCGGAGGGAGGTGCCGGTGGCTATTCGACCGGTCCTTCCATGACCTTGCTGATGTACTGGATCGGCCCCTCGCCCATGTTCGGGACGTAGGTCTTGGCGTTGTGCTGCCCGCCCGGTATCACCCGCAGGCTGGTGTGCACGGGCCCTTTGTTGCCGAAGGTGGCGACGAACTTCTGCACGTCCGGCAGGGTCTTCTTGTTGCTCTCGTTGTCGCCGACCTGGAAGGCGATGTAGACGTCCGGACCCTTGGTGTCGATGAGGTGCCTGGCCAGCACCTCCGGGTTGTTCTCGGCCTTCTCCTTGTCGTGCCCCTTCCACAGCGAGGAGTCAGGGACGATGTCCGGGCCGGAGGCGATCACGGCCTTGAACTTGTCCGGGTGCTTCAGCACTGCCTTCATGCCCGCGAAACCGCCGGTGGAGGAGCCCATGAAGGCCCAGCCGTCACGGGACTTCACGGTGCGGAAGTTCGCCTTCATCAGGTCGGGGACGTCCTCGGTCAACCAGGTGCCCATCTTCGGCTGGCCGGGTATGTCGGAGCCGTCCCAGTAGACGCCCTTGTCGTCCGGGCCGGGGTTGAGCACCGGCATGGCCAGCAGGAACGGCTTGCTCTTGCCCTCCGCGTACCACTTGCTGATGCTGGTCTGGAGCCCGAGGTCCGTGCCCATCCAGTAGTTGTTCGGGTAGCCGGCGCCGCCCGGGAGGGCGATCAGGACCGGGAAGCCGCTCTTGGCGAACTTCGGGTCGTCGTACTCCTTGGGGGCCCAGACCCAGACCTTCCCCTTGAAGCCCGACTTCTTGCCGTCCAGGGTGGTCACGGCCACATGCGTGCCGTCGGCCAGCGTCATCGAGTTCTTGAAGTCGGCGGCCGGCCCGGTCGGCATCATCATCTTGGAGTTCGCCGGCTGCTGCGCATCCGCGCCGCCCTGGTCCTTGCCGCCGGACTGCTGTCCGAAGGAGACAGTGGAGCCCTTGTCGGTGAACGGGGGTATCTCGTAGTGGGTCATGACGCCGGCGGCCGTGCCCGCGAGCGCGAGGAAGCACACCCCGGCGATCAGCCAGCGCCTGCCCCGGCGGCGCGGGCGCCCGGGCGGCTCCTGCTCCCGGTGGCCCTCCGGCTGCTGCCCGTACGGCGCGGCGCCGTGCTGCTCCTGCCGCGCGTACTGCTCTCCGTACGGCTGCCCGTACTGCTCGCCGTACCGGTCGCCGGAGGGGGGCCGCGGGCCCTGCCCTCCCGGCCCGTACGGCTGGTGGTGCTGCCCCTCGGGTGCGTACGACATGTGCGGTGGCTCTCCGGCTGGTGCTGCCCCAGAGGGGCGGGGTGGTCCGACGACTCGGTTCTTCCGTTCGGAAGATGAACGGAAGTACGTCAGGGTTCCGCACTTTTCCTTCTCTTGGGATTCCCTGGGGCAGCGCATTGCCCGCCGGCCGGCCGCCATCATCGGCTCCGGATCCGTGGCCGCCCCTACCTGGTACCCGCACCCGCCGCTGGGTAGGGTGCCCCAGCCCCGCTCCCGGAACGCCCACCGCCCGGAGTCAGCCGATGACCCTGCAGCGCCGGATCCTGATCTTCGCCGCCACCCTCGCCGTGCTCACCGCCGTGGGTCTGACCGCCGTCCTGCGGGCCTCCTCCGCGGCGGGCGAGAAGGACCGGGCCCCCGCGGACGGCCCGCGGACCGGCCCGGGCGAGGTCTCGCTGGCCCCGGACGCCGGCGGACGGCGGATCGTCTTCCGGAACATGGCCTGGGGCCCGCACCGCGACGAGCTCGCCACGGTGCCGGCCGGCGCGCCCGGGAGCGACCGCACCGTGTCCGGGGTCGCCTGCCTGCGCTTCCACGCGGCAGGAGGCACGGGCATCTGCCTCCAGGCCGACAAGGGCGCGGTCCAGGACCGCTACCGGGCCGTCGTCCTCGACGCCCGCCTGGAGGAGGTGTCCGCCCGGCCGCTGGCGGGGATCCCCACCCGGGCCCGGGTGTCGCCCGGCGGGCACCTGGCCGCCTGGACCGTCTTCGTGGGCGGGGACTCGTACGCCGGTACGGACTTCTCGACGCGGACCTCGGTGCTCGACCTGCGCACCGGCAGGTTCGACGCCTCGCTGGAGGACTTCACCGTCCACAGGGACGGCAAGCCGTACCGCAGCGCCGACGTGAACTTCTGGGGCGTCACCTTCGCCGCAGACGAGCGGACCTTCTACGCGACCATGGCGACCGGCGGCCGGACCCACCTCGTCCGCGGGGATCTGGCCGCGCGCGCCGTGACCACCCTGCGCGAGAACGCCGAGTGCCCCTCCCTGTCACCCGACGGGACCAGGGTGGTGTTCAAGAAGCGGGTGGCGGGCCGGCCGGCCGAGGCGCCCTGGCGGCTGCACGTCCTGGACCTGGCCTCGGGCGGCGAGACCCCGCTCGCCGAGGAGCGCAGCGTGGACGACCAGGTGGTGTGGACGGACCGCGGGACCGTCGTCTACTCCCTGCCCGGCGACTTCGGCGCCGACCTGTACTCCGTACCGGCCGACGGGAGCGGTGCCCCCGCCCGGCTGATGGACTCGGCCCTGGCCCCGGCCTTCCTCGGATGAGGACCGGGACAGGCGCGGGACCGGGACCCGGGCGGGGGCAGGACCGTTTCCGTCGATCCCTCAGGCGGGGATGAGGGCCTTGCGGCGGCGCTTGCGCTGCGCCCCCGCCGACAGCCTCAGCTCGATGATCGACCGTACGGCCGGCCACTCCTCGTCGAGGATCGAGTAGAAGGCAGTGCTGCGGACGGCGCCGTCCAGTCCCCGTGAATGGGCCCGGCGCACTCCTTCGCAGGTGAAGCCGAGACGTTCCATCGCGGCGCGCGACCGGCCGTTGCGGGCGTCGGCCCGCAGCGAGATGCGGCGGACGCCCCAGACCTCGAAGGCATGGCGGAGCATGAGCAGCTTCGCCTCGGTGTTGATGCCGGTGCCCTGGGCGGCCGGCGACAGCCACGTGTTGCCGATCTCGGCGGCATCGGGGACCGCCGTCGCCGGATCACCGAACGGAACGCCCGGCACGGCGGGCCACACCAGCGGCCCCTGCCAGTAGTCGAGTTCCAGGAACCGGGTCGAACCGACGACGCGCCCGTCAGCGGCTCTGACGATGGCGAAGGGGAGCGATCGACCCGCGGCCTGGTCTGCGAGGGCGCGGTCGATGTACTCGTGTGACGCCTGCACCCCATGGGGTACGGGGGTGAAGGCGTAAGTCGTACGATCCTCGGCCCCGGCCACGGCCAGAGCCTCGGTGTGGTGGGGGGCGAGGGGCTGGAGCCGCACGGTGCGGCCCGCGAGGTGTACGGGTACGGGCACGGAGCCTTCGGTCCTTCTGGGCGGTGGGGAGGTGGCACAGTCTGCGTCCATGACGTCGCCCCCCGTGCAAAACACGAGTGAAAGACGACCGGCTGTCTGGTGAACGCGGGTGGCTCAATGTAGCCCCTTAAAGTCCTCTCATGAAGCCCCAATTTGGCAATGGTGTGACGCTGGTTTCCGACGACTCGGGTCCCCGCCACGGAGCGCCCGTGATCCTCGTCCACGGGCATCCCTTCAACCGCACCATGTGGGCCCCGCAGACAGCTGCGCTCACAGCCGCCGGATACCGCGTGATCACCCCTGACCTGCGAGGATACGGAGACAGCCCGGTGTTGCCGGGCAAGGTGACGCTCGCCGACCACGCCGACGACATCGCCGCCCTCCTGGACGGACTGGGCCTCGAACAGGTGGTCGTCGGCGGTGTGTCCATGGGCGGTCAGATCGCGATGGAGATCCGGCTGCGCCACCCGGGTCTGGTACGGGCCCTGGTGCTGTCCGACACCTCCCCGGCGCCCGAGACGGAAGCCGGGGCGAAACTCCGCAGGGAGACCGCCGACCGACTGGTCGCCGAGGGCATGCGGCCCTACGCCGGCGAGGTGATCGACAAGATGCTGGCGCCCTACAACGTGACCGGCATGCCCGAGGTCGCCGCACGGGTCACGGCCATGATGTGCGCGACCGACCCCGAGGGTGCGGCCGCCGCCCAGCGCGGGCGGGCCGAGCGCCCCGACTACCGCCCCGTGCTCGCCTCGGCCGCCGAGCCCTGCCTGGTCCTGGTCGGCGCCGACGACGTCTACACCCCGGTCGCGGAGGCCCAGGCCCTGCACGCGCTGCTGCCGCACTCGGTGCTCACCGTCATCGAGGGGGCCGGCCACCTGCCGGGCGTGGAACAGCCGGAAGCCTTCAACCGGGCGCTGCTGGACTTCCTCGCCGGGCTCTGAGCCGGGATGGCGTGAGCACGTCCAAGCGCGGGCCGCGGTACTGAGATCATTCCGGGTATGGACGACGTACTGCGGCGACTGGCCGCCGTGGGCCCCTTCTTCACCGTGCCGTACGGGCCGGAGCCGCCCGGGCCCGGCTTCCGGCCGCTCGCCGAGCTGTACGGCGCGCAGCTCGCGCCCTACGTCGCCGAGGTGGGCCGCCGGATCGGCAGCGGACCGGGCAGGGTGGCCGCCTCGACCGCCCAGTTCGGGATCGCCTCCCGGCTCTGGTCGGTCGGGCTGGGGTGCGCGGCGCTGGCCGGACGGGTACCGGACCTGGCGGCCGACCGGGTGTGGTGGCGGCTGCCCGACGGGGGCTCGCTCCAGCTGTGGCTGCCCGAGCCCGCAGCCCGCCCGGCCGAAGGCCTCGGGGAGTCGGTCCTGGGAAACCTGGCCCTGCTGGAGACCGCTCTGCGGGAGCGGTACGGGGTCTCCCCGACGGTCCTGCGCGGGAACGCCGCGTCCGGGCTGGTCGGCGCGCTGCGGGTGCTCGTCGACCGGGTTCCGGGCGGCGCGGCCGTCGACCTGGCCGGCACCCTGCTCGCCGAGGACGGCGCTCTCGCGGGTACTGGGACGTTCATCCACGAGGAGGGGCTCGGCGTGGCCTTCGTACGGCGCAGCTGCTGCCTCTACTACCGCGTCCCCGGCGGCGGCCTGTGCGGCGACTGCGTGCTGCGTACCCGGCGCGGCACCTGAGGCGGCGGCAAGCCCGTTCGGAGCAGGCGAGGGCGCGGCACACCCCCGCGTGCGGGGGCCCGTCGTAGCGTCCCCTGCATGACCGCAAGCACACCGCACCAGCCCGCTTCCCTGACCCGCCGCGCCGCGCTGACCGGTCTCGCCGCGGGAGCCGGCGCGCTCGCCGTCGGGAGTACCGCCTGCACCGCGGCGGCCGTGCCCACACCGTCCGCGACGGACGCGACAGCCGCCGAACCGGCGCCCGGTGCGATGAAGCTCTTCGCCGATCCCGGCTTCAACTTCGCGGGACTTCTCGCGCTCGGAGCCGCCGGCATGCGCGCCTCCGAGGTCGGCGAGGTGCTGACCGCGGTCAACGCCGTCAACGCCGCGGGCCTGTCCGAGCAGACCTACACCGACACCTTCCGGTCCTGGGGCGACAGGCTCTCCGCGCCGCCGGCCGCCGGCCGCGACGGCGGCGGGACACCGTCGCAGACCCGCCGCTTCCGCTCGCTGCGCGCCGCCCAGTACTACGCCCAGGCGCTGTTCTACGTCCTCGGCACCGACCGGCCCGGCGACGAGGAGGCGGTCTACCGGCAGGGACGCGAGGCCTGGGACACCTTCGCCCGCCTGTGCACGCCGGCCGCCGTCACCGCCCGGGTGCCGTGGGGGAAGACCCGCCTGCCGCTGTGGTTCTTCCGCCCGGACGGTCCCGCGGAGCGCCGCCCCACCGTCATCCTCACCAACGGCAGTGACGGGCAGAACCTGGACATGTGGACCTACGGCGTGTCCGCGGCCCTCGACCGCGGCTGGAACGCCCTGGTCTACGACGGCCCCGGTCAGGGGCAGTTGCTGTTCGTGGAGGAGATCCCCTTCACCACCCGCTGGGAGACGGTGGTCAGCCCCCTCGTCGACTGGCTGCTCCGGCGTGCGGACGTGGACGGCGACCGCATCGCCATCACCGGCCTCAGCATGGGCGGCAACCTCGCCCCGCGCGCCGCCGCCTTCGAGCACCGGCTCGCCGCGGTCGCGGCCATGCCCGGATGCCTCAGCCCCTGGCTGGGCTTCGACAAGGAGCTGCGCGACCTCGTCACGCCCGACAAGGCGGAGACCAACCGGATCTGGAACGAGGACGTCGTCCCGGAGCTCACCCCGCAGCTGGCCTTCAACGTCAAGAAGCGCTTCGAGATCTTCGACCGGCAGGCGCTGCGCCAGGCGCGCGAGGGGAGGGTCCCCACGGACATCTGGACGCCGGCCCAGGTGGCCATGGGCCTCGACATCACCAAGGTGGTCGGGAGGATCAAGGCCCCCACGCTCGTCCTGGACTACGACTTCGAGCAGTTCTACCCCGGCCAGCCTCGGCAGATGTACGACCTGCTGCGCACCCGCCGCGAGTACGTGAAACTGACGAAGGCCACCGGGGCGCAGTTGCACTGCTCCCCGATGGCCCCTCAGCAGCACTGCGACGTCGTCTTCGACTGGCTGGCCGACGTCCTGCGGCGCTGAGTGTCCCGGTGCGGTCCCTTAGAAGGTGACGTTCCAGGAGTCGATCCGGCCGACGTCTCCGCGGGCGTTGTCGTTGACCCGGAGCTTCCAGGTGCCGTTCGCGGCCTCGGAGGAGGCGTTGACGGTGTAGACCTGGTTGATGTTGTCCGTGCTGCCGCCGGAGCGGTTGTGGACGGTGTAGACGCTGCCGTCGGGGGCGATCAGGTCGACCTTGAGGTCACCGATGTAGGTGTGCACGATGTTCACACCGACCTTGAGGGTGGCCGGGGCGTTGCCGGTCACGCCGCTGACGGTGATCGGGCTCTCCACGGTGGTGTTGTCACCGATGGTGAAGTCCGCGGTGTTCTCGAAGTACTTGCCGGGAGGCGGCGTGCTGCCGACGGCCTTGAGGGCGTCGACCTGGCCCTCGCCGAAGAAGCCGTTCTTCGCCGTGGTGCCCTTGCAGCGGCTGTCCGACGGGCAGGCGACGTCGTTGGCCTGGGTGGCCAGCTTGTCGCGCAGCTGCGCCGGGGTGATGCCCGGGTTGGTGCTGGCCAGCAGGGCCGCCACACCGGCGACGTGCGGCGAGGCCATCGACGTACCGCTCATGGAGCCGTACTTGCCGCCCGGCAGGGTGCTGTAGATGCCGACGGCGTCTCCGCCGGGGGCCGTGACGTCGACGACGTTCAGGCCGTAGTTGGAGTACGAGGCCTTCGCGGTGGTCCCCATCGCCGAGACCGTGACCACGCCGGGGAGCTCGGTCGGGATGTCGAGGCAGGCGTTGGTGATGGTGCGGGTGACCGGCGTCGAGTCGTTCGGGCTCTCGGTGTCGGTCGTCTTGTTCGCGAGGTCGAGGTTGGAGTTGCCGGCCGCGGCGACCTGGAGCGAGCCCTTGCTCTCCGCGTACTCCTGGGCGCGCTTGACGCCCTCGATGATCGCGGCCTGGTCGGCGTTGTCCGGGCAGTTGAACTGCCACGGGTCCGTGTAGTAGCTGTTGTTGGTGACCTGGAAGCCGTGGTCGCCGGCCCACATGAAGCCGCAGACGGTGTTCTCGGCGAAGAAGAGCGAGGAGTCCGGCTCGGCGATGCGCACCGAGGAGATCTTCACGCTCGGGGCCACGCCGATGACGCCCTTGCCGTTCTTGGCGGCGGCGACCGTGCCGGCCACGTGCGTGCCGTGGGTGCCGATGTCGCGCCAGGCGCCCGTGCGGGTGTCGGGCTTGCCGTAGGCGCAGGACGCGGAGTCCGCGGCGTTGAAGTTCGGCGCCAGGTCCTGGTGCTGGTCGTCCACACCGGTGTCCAGGATGCCGACCTTGACGGAGGCGGAGCCCGTGGTGACGGCCCAGGCCTGGTCGGCCTTGATCTGGGTCATGTCGGCGCGGACCGGCTCGCCCGAAGGGGTCGTGGACTGCGCCGGGTTGGCGGGCAGCCTCGGGTTGTAGGCGTCCGCCGGCACGTCGGAGGTGCGGGTGGCGCCGACCTGCTGGACCCCGCTCACGCCGCGCATGGTGGCGGCGAAGGAGGCGGAGGCGGAGTGGGCGGTGATGACGCCGATCGCGTCGTAGTACTGGAAGACGGTTCCGCCGTTGGCGGTGACCGCGTTGCGGACCGCGGTGGTGTCACCGGGGGCGGTGATCACGAGGTAGGCGCGGGTGCCGGCAACCCAGGTCGCACTCTGGGAAGCGGGAGCCGCGGCCTTGGGGGCCGCCGCCGCGGGGGCGGGGACGGCCGAGCCGGAGGGCGAGACGGGGGCGGTGCCGGCGAGCGCGGTGGGAGCGCCGAAGGCGAGCGCCGCGCCGAGCGTGGCCGCCAGCACGAGGGTACGTCGAGGTCGGCTGGATATGTGGGGTATCAATGCGTCCTCCGAAGACCCGGTGGTCAGGCCGGGTCGTACGAAACAAGTGGTGGACGCAAGATGTCATGCACGCGGCCAGTTACGGAAGTACCTTTTACAGCACGGGGGTTCGTTTATCGGTGGCCGAATACCGACTATGGGTGCAAGTGGGGAGAATGCGGCGGGCCGGCCGGGCTGGGCACCGTGGGGGCGAGCCCTGCCCGGCCGGCCCGACGCGGGCGGACCGGCTGAGGAGGAGGGGCTACACCGGTACGCCGTCCTTGGGGTTGTGCGCCGCGACCGGCGCGGTGGTCGAGCTCGCGTCCACGGTCGCATCCGCGTTCGCGGCCGTGGCCACGGCCGGGGCCGTGTCCGCTTCGGCCGGGGCCGTCCCGTGCCCGTCGTCGACCAGCGTCTTCTCGTCGAAGGGCAGCCGTCCGGCGAGGACCTCCGCGGCCCGGTCACGGTCGAACTCCTTCGTCCACGTCCCGATGAGCACCGTGGCGACCGCGTTGCCGGCGAAGTTGGTCAGGGCCCGCGCCTCGCTCATGAACCGGTCGATGCCCACGATCAGGCCGACACCGTCGACCAGTTCCGGCCGGTGCGACTGCAGGCCGCCCGCGAGGGTGGCCAGGCCCGCGCCGGTCACGCCGGCCGCGCCCTTCGAGGCGATGACCATGAACAACAACAGGGAGATCTGCTCACCCAGGGCCAGCGGCGTCCCCATCGCCTCGGCGACGAACAGCGAGGCCATCGTCAGGTAGATCGCCGTCCCGTCCAGGTTGAAGGAGTACCCGGTCGGCACGGTGATGCCGGTGACCGGCCGCGAGACCCCCAGGTGCTCCATCTTCGCGATCAGCCGCGGCAGCGCCGACTCCGACGAGGACGTCGAGAGGATCAGCAGGAACTCCCGGCCCAGATAGCGCAGCAGGGCGAAGACGCTGACCCCCGTGCACACGCGCAGCAGGGTGCCCAGCACCACGAAGACGAAGAGCAGACACGTCGTGTAGAAGCCGATCATGATGACGGCGAGGGACTTCAGCGCGTCGATGCCGGTCGCCCCGACCACCGCCGCGATCGCCCCGAAGGCCCCGACGGGAGCCGCCCACATGATCATCGCGAGCACCCGGAACACCAGCTTCTGCACGTGCCCGATGCCCCGCAGCACCGGCTCGCCCGCCGCCCCCATGGCCTGGAGCGCGAACCCGCACAACAGCGCCACCAGCAGCGTCTGGAGCACCTCCCCGCCGGTGAACGCGGAGACCAGCGTGGTCGGGATGATCCCCAGCAGGAACTCCGGGGTGCTCTCCGCCCCGCCCGCCTTGGCCTGCGCCTCGCCCGCGCTGCGCGCCGCCTCGGTCAGGTGCAGGCCGCTGCCCGGCTCCAGGAGGTTGCCGACCAGCAGCCCGATGGCCAGCGCCACCGTGGACATGACCATGAAGTAGCCGAGGGCCAGCCCGCCCACGGCGCCCACCTTGGCGGCCTTGCGTACGGAACCGATGCCCAGCACGATCGTGCAGAAGATCACAGGCGAGATCATCATCTTGATGAGGTTCACGAAGCCCGTGCCGAGCGGTTTGAGCTCGACGGCCACGCCGGGGGCGGCGAAGCCGACCGCGATGCCGAGCAGCACCGCGGCGATCACCGCGATGTAGAGATAGTGGGTTCTGTCGCGCTTGGCGGCCACGATGCCTCCTGGTGGTGAAGTCGTCCGGGGAGACCATCACCCAGCGCTGTGACCCCGGTCACCCTTGCGTTCATTGAGTTCACGACCCGGTGCACACTGAGCGCCATGTTCCGCTTGCCTCGTCCGCCGCGCAGCCTCGCCGGCCAGCTCTTCGCCATGCAGGTACTGCTCGTCGCCGTGGTCGTCGCGGGCTGCGCCGTCTACGCCTACGCCACCGCCCGCGGCCAGTCGGAGGACGCCGCCAGACGGCAGGCCGGGGCCGTCGCCCGCGCGGTCGCCGACTCGCCCTCCGTACGGGAGGCGATACGCGGGGCGGCGCGCGGCAGCGACCCCTCCGCCGAGCTCCAGCCCTACGCGGAGAAGGTCCGCGTGGACTCCGGCGTCGACTTCGTGACGATCATGGATCCGGACGGCAGGCGCTGGACCCACCCCGACCCCCGCCGCATCGGCAAGCCCTTCATGGGCAACACGGCACCGGCCCTGCGCGGCGAGACCTTCAGCGAGACCTACACCGGCACCCTCGGCCCCTCCATCCGCGTGGTCACCCCGCTGGAGGACGACGGCCGGCTCGTCGGCCTGGTGAGCGCGGGGATCACCGTCCGCGCCATCAGCGACCGGCTCGGCGCGCAGCTCTCCGCCCTCGTCTGGGTCGCGGGCGGCGCACTCGCCCTGGGCGGCGCGGGCACGTACGTCGTCAACGCCAGGCTGCGCCGCCACACTCATGGCATGAACGCGGCCGAGCTCAGCCGGATGTACGACTACCACCAGGCAGCCCTGCACGGGGTGCGCGAGGGGCTGCTCATGCTCGACGGACAGCGCCGCATCACCCTGATCAACGACGCCGGACGCGAGCTGCTGGGCCTGCCGGCGGACGTCACCGGCACCGGGGCGGCCGACCTCGGGCTGCCCGCGCCCCTCACCGGCGTACTGCTCGCCGACCGCCCCCGGGTGGACGAGGTGCACCTGACGGCGGACCGGGTGCTGGTCGTCAACAGCTCGCCCGTCGCCGGCGGCGGCCGCCGCGGCACCGTGGTCACCCTGCGCGACCACACCGAACTGCAGGCCCTGACCGGCGAACTGGACCACGAGCGGGGCTTCACCCAGGCGCTGCGCTCCCAGGCCCACGAGGCGGCCAACCGGCTGCACACCGTGGTCTCCCTGATCGAACTCGGCCGCGCGCAGGAGGCGGTGGAGTTCGCCACCGCCGAGCTGGAACTGGCCCAGGCCCTCACCGACGAGGTGGTCACCGCCGTCGGCGAGCCCGTACTGGTCGCGCTGCTGCTGGGCAAGGCGGCCCAGGCGCACGAGCGGGGCATCGAACTCGTCGTCACCGCCGACAGCCGCAGCCTCGCCGACCTGGGCGGACTGCCGCCGGCCCGGGACCTCGTCACGGTGCTCGGCAACCTCATCGACAACGCCGTCGACGCGGTGACGGCCGTACCGGGAGCCCGTATCGCCGTCACCCTGCGGCCCGAACGCGACGAGCTGCTGCTGCGGGTCGCGGACAACGGGCCGGGGCTGCCCGAGGGGGTGGACGTGTTCCGCCGGGGCTGGTCCGGCAAGGGGGAAGGGCGCGGTCTCGGCCTCGCACTCGTACGCCAGGTCGCACAGCGCTACGGCGGTGCCGTGGTCGCCTCGCAGGGGCCGGGCGGCGGCGCGGAGTTCACCGTACGGCTGCCCACCGCCCCCGAGCGGGCGGCGGACCGGGACGGGGCCGCGGGGGCCGCGCGGTGAGCGGCGGCGAGGTGCGCGTGCTGGTGGTCGAGGACGACCAGGTCGCCGCCGACGCGCACGCGCTCTACGTCGGCCGGGTACCCGGCTTCACCGCCGTCGGGGCCGTCCACTCGCTGGCCGAGGCCACCCGGGTGCTGGAGCGCACCCGGGTCGACCTGCTGCTGCTGGACCTCGGCCTGCCCGACGGGCACGGCCTGCGCTTCGCGCGCGGACTGCGGGCCGCCGGGCATCCGGTCGACGTGATCGTGGTGACCTCGGCCCGGGACCTGGCCGTGGTCCGCGAGAGCGTCTCGCTGGGCGTGGTCCAGTACGTCCTGAAGCCCTTCGCGTTCCCCACGCTGCGCGAACGGCTGCTGCGCTACGCCGAGTTCCGCCAGGCGGCCGGGGAGGCGGCCGGCCAGGACGACGTGGACCGGGCGATGGCAGCGCTGCGCGCGCCCCGCCCGGCCGAGCTCCCCAAGGGGCTGAGCGCGCCGACCCTGGACCGGGTCGCCGCCCTGCTGCGGGCCGCGCCCGAGGGGCTGACCGCGGCGGGGGCGGCGGAGGCGGCCGGGATCTCCCGGATCACCGCACGCCGCTACCTGGAGCACCTGGTCGACACCGGCCGGGCGGACCGGACTCCCCGGTACGGCCAGGTCGGCCGCCCCGAACTGCACTACCGGTGGCTGGCGGGGGCCGGTTCGGTGTCGAAGGTGTAGAACTTCCGGTGGTCGAGCATGTCCGCCGGGGTCACGTCGTTCCACGGCCGCATGGTGTCGTTCAGGTCCACCACGTTCGGCGTGCCCGCTGCCGGCAGGTACGTGGACTGCGGGTGCTTGGCCTGCCACTCGGCCCACAGCTTGTCGATGAAGGCGTGGTGCATCCAGAACACCGGGTCGTTGGGGGAGACCCCGGTGGACATCTGCCCGCCGACCCACACGTGCACCCGGTTGTGCAGGTTGGCGCCGCGCCAGCCCTCCAGGTGGTTGCGGAAGCCGTTGGAGGAGCTGTTCCAGGGAGCCATGTCGTAGACCGGCATGGCGAGTACGGAGTCCACCTCGGCCCGGGTCGGCAGCTGGGCCACGCCCGCCCCGAGCGCGCGCCGCAGGTACGGGCGCCCGTCCACGCGCACGTCGATGTTCCACCGGCCCGTCGCGTACGCGAAGGGGCCGTCCATGACCTGCCCGTCACGGGCCCGGCCGGTGCCGCCGAGGAAGTCGGGGCCCCAGAGGGAGGAGCGCGTGGTGCGGTCGGCGGTCCAGTCCCAGTAGGGGAGCGCGACGCTCGCGTCCACCTTCTGCAGCGCCTCCTCGAACTCCAGCAGGAAGCGGCGGTGCCACGGCAGGAAGGAGGGGGAGCGGTGGCCGACGCGGTCGCCCGAGTCGGTGTCGCTCATGATGAAGCCGTTGTGGGTGGTGACGAAGCGGTCGTAGCTGCCGTTGCGCTTGAGCTCCAGCAGGGCCGAGGTGAAGGCGCGCTTCTCCTCGGGCGTCAGCGTGGCCTGGTTCTTGCGGACGGTCATGCCGCACCGCCGAAGGGGACGAGGGGCGCGCCCTGGAGGTCGCGGACGGCGGCGCGGGCGAGTAGCTTCGGCTCGGTGAACGTCTCGTAGTGGTTGATGACGCTGATCCAGCTGCCGTCGGCGTTGCGCATGATGTGGAGTTCTCTGCCGTCTATCCGGACGGTGGGTTGGCCGGGCGCGTGGTGGCCCCCGTGGTGCCCTCCGCCGCCCGTGGTGATCTGGATGCGGCGGCCCTGGTAGACCTCGTCGACGGTGCCCGGGGGGGTGGGCACGGCGGGGGTCGCGGCGGCGCTTGTGGCGACGCTCGTTGCTGCGGCGGTCAGGCCGAGGACGGTGAGTGCACCGGCAGTGGTCCCCAGGGCCTGACGGCGGGTGATCTTGTTCATGGCCGAAGAGGTATCAGCGCCCGTGAAGGGCTTGGCCGGTATCCGGACATCAGCGGATAAGTTGCCGGTAGAACAAGTTGGATGATCTTCCCGTCCGGGCCGGATCCTGCGGCTCGAACGGGAAGATCTGCGGCAGCAAGCCTACTCGACGGTAAGTTTTACGCGTCGGCAGGGTGTCTATGAACGGTGTCACACTGCAGAGTCGGCCGGAAGCAGAGTGTCAACCAGGCCGTGGAGGGGAACGTCAGGCGGACCCGTCCCGGGAAGGGGGGACGTCCTTGACGAAAACGAGTCCGTCGGTCGCCGCCAAGTGGGCCGGGTCGAACGGGAAGTAGCCGAACCACGCGGACGCGCGGGGTGCCGCGAGCGTACCGGCGAGGGCCGCGCCGAGGGCGGGGGAGTCGACCACGCAGACGTCGGCCGGGAGCGCGTACAGCACACCCTCCAGGGTGCCCGGTCGCGGACTGTCCACCCCGCGATGCCGGATCGTGCCGAGGGCCGTCGCGAAGAAGGCGTACTGCTCGCCCAGCCGCGCGCTCGCGATCGAACCGGCGCTCCACCACTCCAGCGGCCGTCCGCCCATGCGCATGGAGCTCCTGGCCCGCTGGAGGTGGCTGTTGTGGGCGTGGACCAGGGTGGGGCCGCGCTCGGCCAGGGCCAGGAGGTTGTCGGCCATCATCAGGTCCCGCAGGCCGACCAGCCGCTCCACGCGGCCGGGTGAGGTGTCGGCCATCCAGTAGTGGTAGCGCAGCAGGCCGGTCGCCGTGCGCCCGTACATCCGGGCCAGCTCGCACGCCTCCCGCGAGGTGGCCGTGATCAGGTGCGGGGCCTGCGCGTCGAGCAGCGCCACCAGGTCGTCGGCGAGCAGCCGCAGCTCACGGGCGTCGGCGGAGCGGCCCGCAGACCGGGCCGGGTCGGTCATCGCGGCCGGTTCGGTCCACCGGCCGTCGTCGCCGAGGAGGCGGTCGAGCACGGGGGCGGTGCAGGGGAGCAGGTCGGGGTCGACGTGGGGCGCGAGGTAGTCGTGCAGTGCGGTGAGGGCCTGCCGGGGGCCGGCGGCGCCGGTCATCTCCAGCGGGCCGTCGAAGCCGGCGAAGCGGATCCGCTCGGGCGCGGGCCGGCCTTCGTTGTACGCCCGCATCCAGCGCACGAGTTCACGGTTGGCCGCGGACCCGCCGAAGCCGTGGCTGAACCCGCGTTCCATGACCTCGTCGAGGCTGCCCGTGCCGGAGGTGACGTACGCGTCGACGGCCGGCCCCGCCATGCAGTCGCTCTCGATCGCGATCGTCCGGTAGCCCTCCTCCTCGACAAGCTGCCGGAAGAGCTCGTTGCGCACGTCGAGCAGCGCGTCCTCGCCGTGGGTGGGCTCGCCCAGGGCGAGCAGCCGCGGCCGGGTCGCGAGCAGCCGCATGACGGCGGCGGCCTCCACGGCGTGGACGGTGTCCTTGATGTCGGTAGCCATGCCTTCAACGCTATCGTTGAAGCTTCGGTTGAGACTTTCCCGCGATATCGTCGGCTCCGTGGCACGAAACCTTCAAAGCGGGATACAGCTCAGGCCGGTCGACCTGGCGCGCGGGCACGGTCTGTCCACGCAGGCCGTCAGGAACTACGAGGAGGCCGGGATCCTCCCGCCCGCGGACCGCACCCCCCACGGCTACCGCACCTACACCCCGTTGCACGCGCGGGCCCTGGACGCCTTCCTCGCCCTGGTGCCCGGCCACGGCCACCGGACGGCGGCCTCGATCATGCGGGCCGTGAACGAAGGCGCCGCCGAGGAGGCGTTCCGCCTCGTCGACGAGAGCCACGCCCAACTCCTCGACGACCGGCGGACCCTCGGCGCCGTGGAGAACGCCCTCCGCGACCTGGAGCCGGCCGCGGCGGCGCCCGCCTCCGGTGAGACGTTCATCGGGCCGCTCGCGCACGAGCTGGGGATCAGGCCCGCGACCCTGCGTGCCTGGGAGAGGGCGGGGCTCGTCCGCCCGCGCCGCGACCCGCTGACCGGCTACCGCGTCTACGACGGGGCGGCCGTCAGGGACGCCCGCCTGACCTGCCAACTCCGGCGCGGTGGCTACCTGCTGGAGCAGATCGCCCCCCTGCTCGACCAGGTCCGCTCGGCCGGCGGCCTCGAACCCCTCCAGGCCGCACTGCTGACCTGGCGCGCGCGCCTGTCGGCCCGCGGCCGTGCCCTGCTGGCGGGAGCGGCCGAGCTGGAGGCGTACCTCCGCGCCCGCGACTGATGATCCGACAAGACCTCTCGCCTGAGCGGGAGTTACGGCAGTGTTTCTCCAAAGAAAATTCTGCAAAAGTACTTCTGGAAAAGGTGCGGCCCCCCTACCCTGCTCACCATGCCCAGCGAAGATCACATACGCGTACTCGATCCCGAACGGGACGCGGCGGCGCTCAAGGCCCTCACCCATCCCCTGCGCATCCGGCTGCTCGGCATGCTCCGGCAGGACGGCCCCGCCACCGCCAGTGAACTCGCGGTCAGGACGGGGGAGTCGTCCGCCTCCACCAGCTACCACCTGCGGGTCCTGGCGAAGTACGCGTTCGTCGCCGAGGCCGAGCACCGCGACGGCCGGGAGCGCCGATGGCAGGCCGTGCACGCCCTGACCTCCTGGAGCAACGAGGCAATGGAGGCAACGCCGGGCAGCCGTGCGTACGTCACCCTCTCCCGCAGGACGCAGATCGAGCACCTGGCCGCGTCCCTGGCCCGGCACGAGGCCGACATGGCCGACGGCCGGCTGAGCCGGGACTGGGTGGGGCCCTCCGGCATCAGCGACCGGATGCCGCGGCTGACCCCCGAGTCCTTGACCGAACTCCGGGAGGTGTTCGACCGGAGGCTGGCGGAACTGGCGGCGCGCGACGCGGGCGACCCGCGCGCGAAGCCGGTCGTCCTGCTCACCGCCGGTCTGCCGCTGGCGCCGCGGGAACCCGGCGCCGCCGCCGCTGAGGCCGGCCGTGCGGAAGCCGGTGCCACGCAGGCCGGCGGCGCGGAAGCCGGAGGCGGAGCGTGAGCCGGGTGGCGGACCTGGCCGCCGCGCGCCGCCGGTACGCCACGGTCTGCGTCCTGTACTGGCTGCCGCTGGGGCTCACCATCGCCCCCCTGATCCTGCTGCTCACCGAGCGCGGCCTGTCCTTGCCGGCCGTCGCCGGCTGCCTGGCCGCGCACTCCCTCACCGCCGCCCTCCTGGAACTGCCCACCGGGGGACTGTCCGACGTCGTCGGGCGCCGCGTCGTCCTCGCCGCCGCCGGCGTGTCGAACCTGGCCGCCCTGGTCCTCGTGGCCCTGGGCACCTCCGCCTGGCAGCTCGCACTCGGCATGGCCCTGATCGGCGCCGGCCGCGCCCTGTCCAGCGGGCCGGCCGAGGCCTGGTACGTCGACACCGTCCACGCGCGCTCCGGTCCCGACGCCGAACTGCGCACCGGCCTGGCCCGCGGCGCCTCCGCCACATCGGCCGCCCTCGCCGCCGGCACCCTGCTCGGCGGTGTCCTGCCCTGGCTGCTCGGAGCGGGGCCGGACCTCGGCGCCCGGCTGAGCGCGGCGACCTCCGGCACGGTCCTGCCGCTGTCCTGGCCGCTGCTGCTGGGGGCGTCGGTCGAGGTCGCCTTCGTGCTGTACGTCCTGGCGGCCCTGCACGAGCCGCCCCGCCCGGCGACCACGCTGCGCGGCGTACTGCGGGGCGTGCCGGCCACGGTGGCGGGCGGGCTCCGCCTCGGCGGACGCGACGCGCTGGTCCGCCGGGTCCTCCTCGGCGCGGCGGGCGCCGGCAGTGCGCTGGCCGTCGTCGAACTGCTCACGCCGGGCCGCACCGCCGCCCTGACGGGTGCCGCGGAGTCCGGCGCCGTGCTCTTCGCCGCGCTGGCCTGCGCCGGATTCGCCTGCTCCGCGCTGGGCAGCCACCTCGCGCCCCTCACCGCCAGGCTCGCGGGGGGCGGGCAGCGGGCGGTCGTACTCGGGCTCGGGGTGGGCGCGGGCGGCCTGTTCCTGATGGCGGCGACGGCGGCGTCCGCCGGTACGGCCGCGGCGGTCCTCGGAGCCGCCGGTTTCGGGCTGGTCTACCTCGGCCGCGGGGCGGCGGGCCCGAGCGAGAACGAGCTGCTGCACCGGCGTGTCGACGGTGCGGGGCGGGCCACGGCCCTGTCCGTGCAGTCCCTCGCCCTGCAGCTTTCGGCGGCCCTCACCGGTTCGCTCGCCTCCCTCCTGCCGCCGGGGCCGCTGCCCTGGCTGCTGGGCGGTACCGCGATGCTGGCCGGAGCCCTGGTGTGGGTCGACCGCGGGGCCGTCCGGCCCCACACCACGTCGATGCGCAGTCTGTCCGGTAATGGCGGTTTTCGTCGCCTATAGTCCAGGCATGGCTCTGCATGAGACGAAGGACGCAACCCGCCAGGACGCCGACACGGACGTGTTCGCGTCCACGCTGAGCGGCCAGGTCCTCCCCAAGTACCGCATGCCGGAGGACCACTCGCCCACCGAGGTCGTCTACGAGCTCCTGCGCAACGAGCTCCTGCTCGACGGCAACGCCGCCCAGAACCTCGCGACCTTCTGCACCACCTGGTCGGACGAGGGCGTGCACCGCCTGATGAACATCTGCCTCGACAAGAACATGATCGACAAGGACGAGTACCCGCAGACCGCCGAGATCGAGTCCCGGTGCGTCAACATTCTGGCCGACCTGTGGAACGCCCCCTCCGGCACCACCGCGACCGGATGCTCCACCACCGGCTCCAGCGAGGCCGCCATGCTCGGCGGGCTCGCCCTCAAGTGGCGCTGGCGCGAACGCCGCCGGGCCGATGGGCTTCCCACGGACCGCCCGAACCTCGTCTGCGGGCCCGTCCAGATCTGCTGGGACAAGTTCGCCCGCTACTTCGACGTCGAGCTCCGCCAGGTCCCGCTGGAGCCCGGAGCCACCGGCCTGCAGCCGCACCAGCTCGCCGAGTACGTGGACGAGAACACCATCGGCGTCGTCGCCATCCTCGGCGTCACCTACACCTGCGACTACGAGCCCGTCGCCGAGCTGGCCGCCGAGCTCGACCGGATCCAGGCCGAGCACGGCTGGGACATCCCCATCCACGTCGACGGCGCGAGCGGCGGCTTCGTCGCACCCTTCCTCCACCCCGACGTGGTGTGGGACTTCCGGCTGCCGCGCGTCGCCTCCGTCAACACCTCCGGCCACAAGTACGGACTCGCGCCCCTCGGAGTCGGCTGGATCATCTGGCGCTCCGCCGACCTGCTCCCGGCGGACCTCGTCTTCAAGGTGGACTACCTCGGCGGCGACATGCCGACCTTCGCCCTCAACTTCTCCCGTCCCGGCGGTGAGATCATCGCCCAGTACTACCTCTTCCTGCGCCTGGGCCGGGGCGGCTACCGCCGCGTCCAGCAGGCCTGCGCCGACACCGCCCAGTACCTCGCGGGGCAGATCGCCGACATGGGCCCCTTCACGCTCCTCTACGACGGCCAGGGCGCCCTGCCCGCCGTCTCCTACACCCTCACCGACCCGGCCGCGTCCCCCTTCACCCTCTACGACCTCTCCGACCGGCTGCGCATGCGGGGCTGGCAGGTGCCCTCGTACCCGCTGCCCGCCAACCGCGACGACACCGTCATCCAGCGCGTCCTGGTCCGCCACGGAGTCACCCGCGACCAGGTCGCCCTGCTCGTCGAGGACATGCGGCGCGCCGTGGAACACCTGACCGCCACACCCCCGCCCGTGCCGGCCACCGAGCCCCAGTCCGGCTTCCACCACTAGCCGCGCGCCGGCGATGGGCGAAGGACCGGCTGACGTCTGGGCGGAGGGCGGCGCCTACGAGCGGTACATGGGACGGTGGAGCCGCCGGGTCGCCGAGGCGTTCTGCGCCCGGCTCGACGTCCCGGCCGGTCAGCGGTGGCTCGACGTCGGATGCGGCACCGGCGCGCTGACCGCCGTGGTCGCCGCCCGTTGCCGGCCGCGTGCCGTGCTCGGGCTGGACCGCTCCGCCGGATTCCTGCGCGCGGCCCGGGACGCCGCGCCCGCACCGGCCCGGTTCGCCGTCGCCGACGCCCTGGCGCTGCCGGTCCGCGACGCGTCGTTCGACGCGGTCGTCAGCGGGCTGGCCCTCAACTTCTGCGAGCCGCCCGCGAGCGCGGTGGCCGAGGCCGCCCGCGTGGCCCGGCCGGGCGGCCTGGTCGCCGCCTACGTATGGGACTACAGCGACGGGATGGCCCTCCTGCGCCGCTTCTGGGACGCCGCGGCCGCCGTCGACCCGGCGGCCGCCGCCCTGGACGAGGGCCGGCGGTTCGCGCTGTGCCGCCCCGGCCCGCTGCACGCGCTGTGGACCGGGGCGGGGCTGGCCGACGTCTGCGTCGCCGCCGTCGAAGTCCCCACCGTGTTCAGCGGAATCGAGGACCTGTGGGAGCCGTTCCTCTCCGGCCAGGGCCCGGCTCCCGGCTACGTCGCCGGCCTCACCCCGGCTGCCCGGGACCGGCTGCGGACCCGGCTCGCCGCGACACTTCCCACCGGCCCGGACGGCTCGGTCCCCCTGGCCGCCCGGGCCTGGACGGTCCGGGGCCGGCGACCGTGACCCGCGCGCCCCGGCGCGGCGGGCGGCAGGACGCAGGCGTGACGCGGCAGCCCGTCGGCCGAGTGGGCTCGATCTCGGGGCTGCGCCAGTGGGGCCGCGCCCGGTGGAGCTTCGCCTACACGGGCTCTACGAAAGCGGCCCGCCACTCCGGGCGCGGGTCGGCGCCGAGAGCAGTCCAGTACTCCGTCCCGCGGACGATCCGTCCCTCGCGGACGGTCCAGAACGACGCCGCCCGGAACACCCCGACGCCCTCGTGCGGGACCTCCACCTCGGAGACGACCTCGTCACCGGCGGCGACGATCCGCAGTACGCGGATCGCCCAGCCCTCCGGGTACTCGGAGTTCACCGCGACGTAGTTCCCGCTGCCCACCATCCGCTCACCGGTGGCCGGCCACTCGACGACCACATCCTCCGCGACCAGCTCGGCGACGCCCTCCCAGTCCCGCGCCTGGATCCGGTTCCACAGTGCTTCCACCACTTGCAAAGGCTCCATGCGGATCACCCTGCCAGACACGGCCGCGGCGGACCCCCGCGGGCCGGCCCGCCGGCACCTCGCCCTGGACTCCCCTACTTGGCGCCGAAGTTCTGCGTCCACCAGGGGCCGCCCGAGCCCTGGTGGACGCCCACGCCTATGTCCTTGAACGAGCAGTTGAGGATGTTCGCCCGGTGGCCCGGGCTCTTCATCCAGGAGTCCATGACCGACTGCGCCGTCTGCTGGCCGCGGGCGATGTTCTCGCCGTACGTCGACCAGCGGTAGCCGGACGCCGTGGTGCGCTCGCCGGGATCCTCGCCGTCGGGGTTGGTGTGGTCGAAGAAGTGCCGCGCGGCCATGTCGTCGGAGTGCCCCTGGGCGGCCGCCCGCAACTGCTGGTTCTCCTTGAGAGGGCCACATCCGGCAGCCGCCCGCTCGGAGTTGACCAGCGCGACCACCTGGCCGGCGATGCCCGGCGGCGCGGGCGCCGGCTCCGGCTGCGAGGCGCGCGGGCTCGGCGAGCTGCTGCGGCTCTGCGTGGGGCTCGGGCTCGCCGACGGACTCGCCGAGGCCGAGGCCGAGGCCGAGGCGGACGGGGAGGGGGAGGCCGACACGGACGGCGAGGGGGAAGCCGACTGCGAAGGGACCCCGGCAGTCTCCGTGGCCGAAAGCGCGGCCAACGGCGCCGAACCACTTCCTTCCTTGGGGCCGCCGGAACCGGGGAGCCCGCCCAGGTAGGCCAGGCCGCCGCCCGCCACGCAGGCGGCGACCACCGCGCCGCCGACGACCCGGCGCCGGCTCTGCCGGCGCTTGCGCAGCGCACCGCGGCCGCCCGTGACGGCAGCCCCGTCCGCCCCCGGCCCCGTACTCGTGCCGGTGGCCGTGCCGGTGGCCGTGCCCGTGCTCGCCACCGGGGTGAGCTGGGTCGCCGCCTCGGCGAAGCCGCCGTCGGCGCCACCCGAACCGTCCGCCGCGTAAGCCGCCGCCACGGGGTCGAAGCCGCCCGCGCCGGCCGCGCGTATCCCGGCCAGCAAAGCCGCCGAGACCGGTACGAGAGCCAGACCGGCCAGCAGCCCCTCCGCCGGAACCAGTCCGCTCCACAGGCCGGAGCACCGTACACATTCACGCGCGTGACGGGCTATTCGCTTGCGCCACAGCGCCGAGGGCCGACCGTCCCAGGCCCCCAGCACGCTCCTCAGCTCCTCGCACCCCGGCTGGGCCTCCAGGGCGCGCTCCACCACCCGCGCCGCCTCCAGCTGCGCCTTCATCCGCTGCACCCGCACCGCCGTGTGCTGCGGAGACAGCTCCAGCGCCGAGGCCACCTCCGCCCGGTTCAGCTCCCCGGCACACTCCAGCCACCACAGCGACAGCAGCGCCCGGTCCTCGGGCTCCAGCCAGCGCGTCGCCCGGGCCGTCTCGCGCCGCTGGCCCGCCAGGTTGAGGCGTACGACGGTCAGGTCGACGAAGTCCGCGCCCGGGTCGGCCACGTCCCAGGCCGACTCCAGGGTGCTCTCGCCGAAACCGCTCTGCCGGGCCTGCCAGTGCGCCCGCACCCGGTTCATCGCGATGGCCACCAGCCAGGACCGGAACGACTCCTCCGCCCGCAGGCCGCCCAGCCCGTCCAGGGCACGCAGCATCGTGTCCTGCACCACGTCGTCCACGTCGCAGGAGCCGCCCAGGGCCCGCCCGACGATGTTGTAGACGAGCGGGAGGTGGGCGCTGACGAGCTCGTCCTGTGCGCGGGCATCGCCCGCGCGAGCCGCTGCCACCAGCGCTGCGGTGTGCTGAGTAGTCATGTGAATGTCCCTGTCCGTACCGGCGGTCGATGATGCCCGATACATGGGAGACCGAGCAGGGGGACCTCGATAACAGTTAATCGGAAGAATTTTCCCGGGCGCCATTTCCGGGCGTCCACCAGGGTCACGGCCGGGGCGCCGGCGGCCGCGTACCGGGGAGCGGCGGCGGGGCGAGGGGACCGCCCGTACCGCGCGGATGCTCCGCCGCCGCGTCCGGATCGGTGACCCAGCCCGCGGCGAGGACCAGCCGGGAGGACCGGTGGACGGCCAGGAACCCGAAGGGCCGGTCGAAACGGACCTCGGCCCGCCGGGCCCGGTGACCCGGCTGCCGTGGCGCACCGCCGGGTCTGGCGGCGATGGCGGTGACGGCCGCCGCCTCGAACCCGGCGGCATGGAAACGGGCCATCGCCGACTGCCGTGCGGAGCTGATCGCCAGCGGGGCGGTGCTGATGCCGGGGAAGTGGCCGTGGCCGCTGTCCGTCGCGGTCAGCAGGCCGAACAGCGCCGCGTCCTGCGCCTCTTCCAGCAGGTCGTGCTCCGCGGCCAGGGAGAAGACCACCGTGGACACGGAAAGCATGGGCTGCGGGCTGAACGCGTCCACCGTCCCGATGGCCAGCCCGGGGCCCGGAGCCCCGTCCGGGAGGGCGGCGCCGCCCACCGAGGGATGGTCTCCGGAGAGGGCGGCGACACCGGTCGCCAGCACCTCGGCGGCCGGCGCCGCCGGGCCGCCGAGGAGGAGGTGCACGTCCATGTCCGTGCCCTCGGCGCCGCCGACCTCCAGGACCGTGACCGGACCCGCGGGCCCCTCGGCCACCCGTACCGGATCCAGCGAGGACGTGGTGCGCACCAGCTGCCGCAGCCCGCGGCCCGCCCAGGGGCCCTCGCAGGGCCGTCCCGGGAACTCCACGAACGGCTCCGCCCACTTCAGCGTCAGCGCGAGCGCGGAGGCGAGGACGAGGCGGGTGTCGTGCCGGAGCGACACCGGCATGCGCTCGATCAGGCCGCCGGTCCGGTCCGAGGCCCACGCGTCCAGGACCCGTGTGTCCGCCTCGGGGTCCCCGGTCAGCGTGCCCCGGGTCCCGGGCGGCAGCTTCGCCGACCAGCCGTCCTCCAGCGGCAGGCCGGCCGCCGCCCACAGGCCGGTCGCCGCACTCAGCCCCCGTACGCCGTCCAGCACGGCCAGCAGCTCCCCCGCGGCGGCGGCCGCGTCCTCGGCGGGTATGCCCAGTGCCTGCGCCAGCTCGCCGCGGGCCGGCCCGGCGGAGCCGTCCGCCAGCAGGGCGAGCAGCGGCCAGACCCCGGCTGCCGTGAAGACCGTGCCCGCGCCGTCGGAAGCGGCCCGCGCGGCCCAGCGGGTGGTGAGGCGGTTGACCGCCCGTACCGCCGGTGCCGCCCGTACCGCATGCGCTGCCGGCTCGGTCGAATGCGTCTGCTTCATGCGCGTCATGCGGGGGAGCGTACGTGGAGGGACGCCGCCGGGCCGGACGCTTTCCACGGCCCGGCGGCGCCGGTCAGCTGCCCCGCAGGCCCCGCTCGACGGCCGTCATCAGCTCGCCGTCGGCGGTGTCCGCGTCAAGGGACCAGAACATCGCCCCGCCCAGGCGGTGTTCGCGGACGTAGTCGGCCTTGGCGCGCAGGACCCACGGGTCGTCGTACGTCCACAGGGTGGTTCCGTCGAACAGCCAGGCGTGCCCGCCGCGCCGGTCGCGGTGGACCTGGTACGCGCCGGATTCGGCCAGCTTCTTCAGCGCCTTGTAGTCCTCGTACCCGGCGGCCCAGGTGGCCGGGGCCGGACCGGCGGCGGGCTGCCCCATGCCGTCCCCGCCGCCGCTGACACCGGTCCAGCCCTGCCCGTAGAAGGGCATGCCCACCACGAGCTTGTGGGCGGGCGCGCCGCGCCGCTTCCACGCCTCCACGGTGCCGTGGACACTGAAGTCGCCGCGGGCGTACAGCGCCGACTGCTGTGCGGTCCTCGGTTCGCCGGAGACGTGGAAGTCGTAGCCCTGGAGGTTGACGAAGTCCAGGTCGCGCATGATGCGGCGGACGTCGAAGCCCGCGTCGATCTTGGCGGGGGCGGTCGGGACGAAGGCGGTCAGCTCGTACTTCGTGCGCCGCTTCTGGCTTCGCGCGTACGCGTCGAGCTGGGTACGGAACTCCTTGACGAGTTCGGTGAAGTTGCGCTTGTCCTCGGGGCGGTACGTGGTGTCGGTGTCGCCGGCGGAGCCGGGCCACTCCCAGTCGAGGTCGATCCCGTCGAACACGCCGGCGGCGGCTCCGGCGCCGCCGCGGGTGCCGTCCTGGGGGAGGTCGCCCTTGATGTAGAGGTCGATGCAGGACGCGACGAAGGCCTTGCGGGAGGCGGGGGTGAGCGCCGCGTCGGAGAAGTGGGTGGACCAGCTCCAGCCGCCCAGCGAGATCAGCACCTTGAGACCGGGGTGCTTGGCCTTGAGCTCGCGCAGCTGGTTGAAGTTGCCGGCGAGTGGCTGGTCGACGGTGTCGGCGACCCCGTCGACGGAGTCGGCGGCGTCGAGCGGCCGGGCGTAGTCGGCCCAGGCGTCGGCCTCGCCGGGCACGTTCCCGGTGAAGCACCTGCCGTCCGCGCTGACGTTGCCGAAGGCGTAGTTGATGTGGGTGAGCTTGCCGGCCGAGCCGTTCGCTTCGAGGTCCCGGACCTGGAAGTCCCGCCCGTAGACGCCCCATTGGGTGAAGTACCCGACCTTCTTGTACGAAGTGCCGGATCCGGGTCCCCCCGAGGCGCCCCCGCCGTCACCGCCGGCGGGGGCGAAGGCGGTCAGCAGGGAGAGGGAACAGGCGGCTACGGCCAGTCTGCCGAGCATGCTGCGGCGCATGGGCTTCCTTTGCGGATGCGAGGAGTGGGCGTGAGCGCGTGCGGCTGTGCATGCCGGAAGTTATTGGTCTGGACCAGAGCGGGTCAAGGGGGTGTCCACAACCGCATGCCCGAGCCGCCGCCACACCGCCTCCGGGGTGCGCGGCGGGTTCGCTCCGGACTCGCGCCGTCCGGCGGGCACCGTGATCGAGCTGGCGGCCGAGGAGTTCCCCGACTTCGACGACACCGTCATGGGACTCTGCCGCTGACGCAACGCCCGCCGACGGTAAATGACTGGAGCCTCCGCCGCCGCCGTGCCATCGTTGGTCTCGCCGAAGGGGTGTAGCTCAGCTGGTCAGAGCAACGGTCTCCAAAACCGTAGGCCGCAGGTTCGAATCCTGCCGCCCCTGCCAAGGCACGAGCCCCGTCGACCGTTCGACGGGGCTCCGCCGTGTCGGTGTCGGGGAGCGGCTAGGGACCGTTCAGGTCGGTGTGTACCAGGTGGTGGTCCGAGTACGGGCTGGGGCGGACGTGGTGCGTGCGCGGGGTGATGCCGCGGAGGAACACGTAGTCGAACTTGCTGTTCCAGTCGGTGGTCGTTGCGCAGACGCCAGGGTCGGCGTCGGGCACGCGGCCGACGGTCGGGGGGTGGCAGCCGGAGTCGGTGTCCGTGGCCAGGGCCCACATCGGGCCGAGTTCACCGGCGTGCGGCAGGGCGTTGAAGTCGCCGAGGACGATCGCCCGGTCGTGGCGGGCGACCTCCGCGGCGAGCACCTTCACCTGGCGCGCCCGTACCGGCGCCTGCCGGCGCTCGGCGAGGTGGGTGTTGAAGACGCGGACGGGCCGGCCGCCCACCAGCGTCGTGACGGCCAGGTAGCCGCGGTCCTCGGAGCCGCCGTCGGGGTATTCGACGCTCACCCGGTCCGTCATCGGCGCCGCCGACAGGATCGCCTGGCCGAAGCCGCCCGGCCGCCACGGGAGCCCGCCGCAGCGATTCCAGTTCCGCAGGACCTTCCCGTACTCGACCCGGTAGACCAGCCCGTAGGCCTCCTCCAGATACGCGCGGATCTGCTCGACGTCGCGTACGCACGCCTCCTGCAGGCCGACGACCTGCGGCGCGTACGCGGCGATCTCCGTCGCCCGGCCGAAGTTGTTCCCGCTCCCGCACGGATTGCAGATGTTCCAGGTGGCGACCCGGTCCGGTACGAACGGCGGCGGGCCGGCCGGCGGGGCACCGCGGCTCGGCGCGCCGGGGCCGAGGAGCAGCAGCATGCAGACCGCGGCCATCGTGCCCGCGGCCCACCGCACGCCCCTGCTCAGCACCGTCGCCTCCTCGAAGTGGACGCACATCATCACACGACGCCCGCGACGCCCCGTCCAGCTGCTCCCCGACAGGGCCGGGCGGCCGGCTCACGGCGACGGGCTGCGAAAAACCTGTTGGTCGGAAGGGGCGGGCGCTGCCATCGTCGGGCAGTGACCATGATCAAAAACCCATCCGCGGCTGTTCCGCCGGCCGGCGGCCTTGTCCTGCGACCGGCGCGGCCCACCGATCTCGATCAGATCGGCGCGCTCCTGACCGCGCGCGGGGAACCGGACGACGCCGTCGACCACCGGCTGGTCGTCACCGACCCCGACGCGGGCCTGTCCGCCTGCGCCGTGGTCGTCGACGGCGACCGGGTGGTGTCCACCGCGACGCTCCTCGACGAGGAGCTGCGCATCGGCGGGATCCGGCTGCCCGCCGGCCAGGTGGAACTGGTGGCCACCGACGCCGAGTACGAGGGCCGCGGGCTCGTGCGGGCGCTCATGGACTGGGCGCACGCCCGTTCCGCCGCCCGCGGCCACCTCGTCCAGGCGATGATCGGAATCCCGTACTTCTACCGGCTGTTCGGCTACGAGTACGCCATCGACATACCGCAGGTGCTGGACGTGAACACCCTGCCGCCCGGCGACGGGTCCGCGACGCTCCTGCGTACCGCGCGGCCTTCCGACATCGCCTCCATGGCCGCCCTGCAGGCCTCGGCACAGAACGGCTTCGATGTGACCATGCCGCACTCGGCGGCGTGCTGGCGGTGGCTCCTGGACCACGAGTCGAGCAATCTCATGGTGCTGGAGCGGGACGGCGCGGTCGTCGCCACCGCGCGCACCACACCCCCCGGTGACGAGGTGCTCGTAGCCGAGGCCGCGGCACACGACGCGGCCGCGGCCCGGGACCTGCTGCGCGGCGTCGCCGCCCTGGCACCCGGCGACCCGATACGGATCGTCCACCGGGCGGGCACCGTGACGGGCGACGCGTGGCAGGAGTTCGCCGACCACCAGCCGCGGGCGGGCGCAGAGCAGTACTACATCCGCATCCCGGATGCCGCGGCGCTGCTCGACCGGCTGCGTCCGCTCCTCTGGCAGCGCCTCACGAAGGCCGGGATCGACCGCACCGGCCAAGACATCGTGATCTCCACCTTCGGCGCCCACCACCGGATTCCGGTGCTCCCCGACGGACTCGGCCCGGTCACCACCGGCGGCCCGATGCGGTCACCGGGTACGGCGGGCGGCGCGGGCGTGGCCCCCGACCACCTGGCCGCCCTGCTGTTCGGCCCCCACGGAATGCAGGGGCTGAGCCGGATCCGCCCCGACGTCTACGCCGCCGACGAAGAGCTGTTCGAGGCGCTCTTCCCTCCCGTCACGGCCGACGTCCTCAGCTACTACCTCCCGTACTAGGGCCTGTATCGAGTTGCCCCGCGGCGTCGCGACGCCCGGCACGCCGAGGGCACGCACCGAACGCCGCTCCTTGCTCCACGTGGCAACTCGATACAGGCCCTTGGGGCGTGTTGGAGCAGGCGTACCCCGGTCCCGGGTCGGAGATTGCCCCCGTCCTGTTCGGGGGACCACCGCACCGTAGGCTGCGGGGTATGCACAACACGCTGACCGAGCACGCCCGGTGTGTCTACGGAGACGAGTACCGGCCGACGCCGGCGTGCGGTCAGGAGCATCGCGAGCACTACTTCGTGGAGGAGCTGACGTTCGCCGACGCGGAGGGGATCCTGTCGATGCTGCGGGAACTCTGCCCCAACATGGTCGACGGCCTGCTCCCGGTATGGATTCGCAACCTCGCCTACCGGCTCGTACTCCTGGAGAGGCCCGACGACCCCGCCCTTCTGCGGGAGGCCGCACAGAACCTCTGGCTGCACGGCCCGGACTGGGACGACATCGCGGCGGAGCTCACGCAGCGAGCTGAGGCGCTGGAAGCCCGCTGAGCGCAGCGCAGCCGGACACGGCGGCAGGCGGCGCCTGCCCGCACGGCAGGCGCGCGCCGGTGACCCGGACGCAGCGCTGCGGAGCAGCCCCGGGCGACTCCCGCGAAGATCAGAGCAGGCCGGGGCCGTTGTCGAGGGTGAGGTTGCGGCTGTTGTCGACGCGCCGGCTGTTGTCGACGCGTGTGCTGACGTCGACGTCCGAACTTGTCCCGCAACGGTTGTTGTTCACCGACTGGGAGGCGTCGCCGCCAACGGCCTCGCCCCCATCCCCCGTGATGACTCCGGAGGCGGAATTCCCGCCGTTGGTGGCCTCCCCCTCGGAGATGAGCGAAATCAACTCCCGCACCAGGGAGTCCCCTCCGGAGGCGTCGACAAGGGAGACATTGGTCGGGTTGTTGCACCGGATGACCGTGGGAAGCTCATCCGAAGCCGGCGCTGCGAATGCGGAGCCGATACCGAATACCGCGGTTCCGAGCGCGAGTACGACGGCCGAGACGGCGCGTACGACAGACTGCACGATTTTCCTTTCCGAAGGGCGCCAGACGTGCGGGGCGCCGCAGCAGTGGTATTGCGTGACGGACGTGACGGGCCGGTTCACCGGTTCAGAGCAGGCTGGGGCCGTTGTCGAAGGTGAGGTTGCGGCTGTTGTCGATGCGCTGGCTGTTGTCGACACGCGTGCTCGCGTCGACGTCCGAGCTCTGCCCGCAGCGGTTGTTGTTCGCCGACTGGGAGGCGTTGCCGCCGAAAGCAGTGCCGCCGGCGCCCGTTTCCACAGCGGAGGCATTGTTTCCGTCGTTCGTGCCAGTGCCTCCGTCTTCGGTGATGAGCTCGATCAGTTGGCTGACCAGGGAGTCCCCGCCGGAGGCGTCGACGAGCGAGAGGTTAGTCGGGTTGTTGCACTGGATGATGACGGGGACCTCGTCCGAGGCGGATGCCGCGACTGCGAAACCGTTACCGAATACCGCGGTTCCGAGGGCGAGCACGAGGACCGAGACAGCGCGAACGACAGACTTCACGACTTTTCCTTTCCGAAGGGGGCGCCCCATTCGGCGCCGTGAGGTCAACCACCTCACCGCGATATCGGTTTCGGGTCGTGCTTCCGGTTCACCCGAGCGCCCCAGCGCGGCACCCGGGGGGCGGAGCGTGTGCGGCCCCGACCGCCGCTCATGTGCGCGTTCTGGCAGACCGGGGCGCGTAACCAGGCGGTGCAGGACAGGAAACCGATGTGATTCCGGTGCGGTCCCGCCACTGTGACCGGTCTCCCCCCGCGACGAGCCTGCTCGTCCTGCACGACCTCAACCTCGCCGCCGCTCTGCGACCGGCTGTACGTCCTCTCCGACGGCCGCGTCGCGGCCTCGGGCACACCGCGGGACGTGCTCACCGAGGAGCTGCTGGAGGAGGGGTACGGAGTGCGCGCCCGGGTCGGGGTCCACCCCGACACGGGCGCGTCCAACGTCGTCTACCTGCCGGTGGCGGCGGGCTCCTGGTAGCCGTAGGGGCGGGTGATGATCTCCATACCGTGCCCGGCGGGGTCCGTGAAGTAGACGCCGCGACCCCCGTCGTTGTGGTTGATCTCGCCGGGGAGCCTGCCGTGCGGGTCGGCGAAGTACGGGATCCCCGCCGCGCGGATCTTCCCGAACGCCACGTCGAACTCCTCCTCGGAGAGGAGGAAGGCGTAGTGCTGCGGGGTGATGGTCTCGGCGGGAATGGTGGCGAAGTCCAGGGTGACGCCGTTGGCGGTGTCGACGGGGATGAACGGACCCCACTCGGCCCCGACCTCCAGGCCGAGGACGTGCGCCAGGAACTCGGCGGACTCCCGGTTGTCACGGGAGTGGACGATCGTGTGGTTCAGCTGTACGGACATGGGTGAATGCCTCCGGAAGGCACCTCACGGGCACCTCCATGCCTCACCCGGTCGGTGACCGACACGCGATGCCGTGATCACGAGGCTAGCCAGTTCCGGCGGCGGAGCCAAGCCGTTTCCTCCGCCGGGCCCGGTCACGAACGTCCGTACACCGCCTCGACGTTGTCCCGCGGCGGCCCTCTCCGACCACGGGGGATGGGCCGGTGTCTCGACCGGCCGGTGCCCGGTCGGCGTGGCCCGGGCGGGCCGCCCCGACCCCGGCTGACCTGGGCTAGCCCAGGGGGAGCACCAGGTGGGCGGCCGAGTCGTCGGTCGAGGTGATCGTGGTGGTGCTGCCGCCGTTGCCGCCGGCGTCGGTGTGGGCGTCGGAGTAGAGCTGGTCGCGGCTGTTCACGACCAGCATCAGCCGGTGGTCGGGGGCGATGTCGTAGCCGGCGGCCTGGAGCTGCCAGGTGGTGTCGCGGTTCTCGCCGGAGGACAGGTCCCGCAGGGTGACGGGTTCGTGCGTGATGATGCGGGCCGTGTCGTCGGGGCCGACGTCGAACAGGTAGGCCACCAGCGTCGTGGCGTCCGCGGAGCTGCGGACGGTCAGGGTGAGCTCGGGGACGCCGCGGATGCGGCGGGCCGTCTGGAGCGGACCGCTGGTCCACACGGCGAGGTGCCGGCGGTCGAAGGCGTCGGTGGCGTACTGCTTGGGGTTGCCCTTCCACTCGGCTTGGCCGGTCGTGATGACGGCGTCGACCGCGGTGGCGGCCGTGAGCTCGCCGGCGGTGAATTCCAGCTTCCAGCCCGTCTCCGGCGCGGTGCCCAGTCCGCCGTCCTGCCGTCCCGCCCCGGTGGCGGTGAGGTACCAGCGCTCGGTGGAGGTGGTGACGTCGGACCAGGACGGCCGCGGCTCGCGGACCGCCGGTTCGGTGATGACGTTCTGCCCGGTCTCCGGGTCGGTCCGGGTCGTGTACGTGAACATGATCTGGCTGTTGACCGCGGGCCAGTCGGCGACGCCGTTGTCGGCCCCGAGCACGTGGTGGTCGAGCCAGGCGAACGCCTCCTCGACGGGCAGGTTGGGGCCGCTGAACGGGATGGTGAGGCCGGCGCCCTCGGGTGCGGCGTGGTCGCCGATCCAGAGGTTGAGCCGCTTGGGCACGGTCAGCCGCTCGAAGTGCTCGACGGCCTGGTTGGCCGGGAACAGCGTCTCGTGCCAGGTGTTGGAGATGAAGGTGGGGATGCCGCGGGCGTTCGTCGCGTCGGCGTACGTCGACGGCGAGCGCTTCCTGCCCCACGCCACGACGCCGTCGGGATTCCGGCCGGCCCGGAAGTCGTCCAGGACCTGCCGGGTGGCCGCGTCGAACTTCCGCTCCTCCGGACCGCCGGTGAAGTCGATGAGGGACTGCACGGCCTTCAGGTGCCGGGTGCCGTTGTGGTACAGGCTGTCGGCCAGGTCGCCCCAGGTGCTCAGGGCGACGACGGCGTCCACCCGGCCCGCCGGGTCGGTGGCGGCGACGAGCTGGCTGATGCCCGACCCGTAGGACTCGCCGAAGAACGCGATCCTGCTCGGGTTGAAGTGCTGCTGGGCGTAGTCGATGACGGTGGAGCCGTCGGTGCGGTCCGCGGGCCCGGCCACGTCGATCGTGCCCCCGGAGGTCCACGGCGCGTCGACGTAGCCGCCGCCCGGCAGCGGGGAGGTCAGACCGATGCCGCGCGGGGTGTAGGCCAGAACGTGGTAGCCGCGCAGCGCCAGCTGGAGGTAGGCGTACTCGAAGAGGATCCAGCCGAAGGGCGTCCAGCCCGCCGGCACGATCACCACGGGGCGGGGCTCCGAGGTGTTGAGCCTGATCGTGTGCGCGGAGAGCTCCACCCCGTCCTCGGCGGTGATGCGGGGGAAGCCGAAGGTCGCTTTCTGCCGGACCTGTTCGGTGAGCTGCTGGAGCTCGGGGGTGAGCAGCGTCGTCTCGGCCGTGCCGTTCAGCGTGGCGACCAGGGCCTCGGCGACGTTGACGGCGGCCGGGTCGACGGCCGTGGGCGAGCTGTAGATGCCGTGCCCGGCGATCCGGGTCAACTGCGCCGCGGTGACGGGGGTGATCGGGTTGTCGTCCTGCGAGTGGCTCATGAAGCGTCCTCTCGAAATCGCCGACCGGGCGTGCCGATCGGTGCCGTGGGGGACCCGTTGTAGCCCGTCCGGGCCACCTCGTGGCGCATATCAGGACATCCATGGCCTTGACGGCATTAGGTGGGCTTCACCCGTCCAGACCGTTTGAACGCAACCGGCACTGCCGTGTCGCGAGGAACGATCACTGTCCGCCATCGGGTGGTCGGATACGGTCTCCCAGGCGCCGGGAGTGATCGACTTGATCCGGCCCCACGCGTGCCGCAGAACGGGGGAGAGCCCCTCCCGCAGCCCAGTCGGACGTTCTAGGCTGGCCCTTTGTCGTTTCCGAACACCAACCGGTCGCGGTGGAACGCCGGATGGCGTACAGCGACCTAGATGAACGATTCCGCACAGGCGGTCGGTGAGAGCGGGTTCACCCTCCTCGCGCGGGAGTGTCCGGGCCTCCCGCACGGTGTTCGACGGTGGAGAGCACCCGTACCAGGGCGGGCGTCGCGGGAGCCGACGCGAAGCCGAAGCGTACGGGCGGAAAGACGGGCGCCAGGCCGCCGAGATCGGTCCCGTCGAGTGAGGCCCGGGCGGTGGTGATCGGCCACAGGCCGGTCGCCGCGTACCACTGGCGGTATCCGGGGCGCGAGCTGCCCCGGGTCCGTACGCCGGCCATCAGGCGGGCGGGCCCGTCGGTCACGGCCGCCCACGACGGGCGTCGGGCGAGTGCCCGGGGGACGGCCAGCAGGGCCAGGCCGAGGATTCCTGGACGCCCGACCCGGAAGCGCAGTTCCAGGGGGCCGGCCGCGACGCCGATCCCGCCCGCGCGGATCCGTACGCTCACCGGGTCCGTCCGGACCTCGTCGAAGTGGTAGACGCCGGAGACGTACTCGGCAATGCGGGTGGTGGGGGCGATCAGCGTGCGCCGGCCGTCGGCGCGCTCCACCATCACGTCGCTGAACGGCCCGAACGGCGAGCGCGGCCAGTGGCCCACGACCACGCGCGTGCCGGAGGCCGTGCCGACGGCGGCGATCCAGCCGTCGAAGGTCAGCCGTTCGCGTTCCACGCCACGTGCTTGTCCGGTGTCCTGTGGCTGTGGCTGTGGCTGTGGCTGTGCCTGTGTCGGTGCCGTGGCGGGTGTGTGTCCATGACCAGCCACTCGTCCAGCTCGGGGTCGTAGAGGTTCTGGACACCGAACCGCAGCGCCTGCCAGAACGTGCCCCGGTCCTCCTCGTCGACGTGGATGTCGCCGAGCGCGAACGGCACACGCGGGTGGTTCCCGGGAGGCAGGTCCGGGAGGACCACGCCCACCCGCCAGTGGTTCACGTGCCGCTGCGGGGTGCGCCGCAGGGTCTGCCGCCCGACGAACCGGACGTTCTCGAAGCGCCGGTTCAGCGACTCCAGGTTGAAGCCCGGGATGCGTGAGCAGGGGTGCTCGTACAGGCCGGGCCACTTGTAGGTCAGCGTGCAGAGCGTGTCGCGGTAGATCAGGTTGGTGAACCAGATCGGGCACTGCGGGCCGCCCGCGGCCAGCTGGCTGTCGCCGTCCCGGACGATCCACCTGCCCTTGCCGCGGAAGTCGCGGGGGAGGCGGGGCGGAGGAGGCGTCGGCGAGGGCCGGGGGCCGGAGCCGCCGGGGCGAGGGCGGCCACCGGCGAGAGCCGCCGGTGCGGCCGTCCGGCGTACGCCTTTCCAAGCCATGGTCTCCCTCGTCCCTCGCGTCAGGCGCCCTTGCGGGGCGGAGGACAAACACGGTGATGCCGGGACACCGTCCCCGGAATCAGGGATTCCGAAACTGCCTCGCCATCACCCCGGGCGCGACCTCAGGCCTCGACGGCATCCGCCGTCGCGGAGTCCTCGGCGTCCTCGGCCTCCCAGCGGAGCAGGTCGCCCGGCTGGCACTCCAGTACCTCGCAGAGCGCGGCGAGCGTCGCGAAGCGCACCGCCTTGGCGCGGCCGTTCTTGAGCACCGCCAGGTTCGCCGGGGTGATCCCCACGCGGTCCGCGAGCTCGCCCACGGACATCTTCCGCCGGGCCAGCATCACGTCGATGTCGACGGCGATGGGCATCAGATCACCTCGTCCAACTCGGCCCGCATCCGCGCGGCTTCGCCGTCTCGCGCGACGGCCTGGGCGAGCAGCATCCGAAGTACCAGCACGATGAGCGCGACGCCGAGGACGGCCAGGCCGATCCCGCCCATGATCACGGTGACGCCCGGGTCCTCCCGCTGCCCCGGGGCGTTGATCGCCGTGACCGCGAACCACAGCAGGGCCGCCGCCACGATCGCCCAGATCACCCCGTCCACGTACCGGAACGCGGCGTGCGAGAACACGGTTCCACGGCGCACCATCGTCACCAGCCGCCACACGCAGACCAGCGCGACCTGGGCCGTCACCATGCCGAGGATCGTGATGACGCGCAGCGGCGTCAGCGGCAGCGACCCTTCCTCCGGGTCGTTCCCCAACGCCCACACCATCGACGCCTGAACGAGCACGGTGCCGGTGAGCACCACCGCGAGCACGCCGCGCAGCGTACCCACTGTCAGTCTTCCCATGAGCCATCCTTCCATCGACTTACGATGGAAACCTATCGAATATCGATAGGGTGGGCAAGGTGGGGGAGGGGACGGACGGACTGGGTGCAGGCTGGTCCGATCGGTCGGATCTGCCGGTGGTTCGCGCCGGGACGCTTCGGGCGGTCGCACGCCCGAAGCTATGAATGGGGCGCCTGACCGTCCACGAGCGTCAACCTCAGGAGCCATTCGATGCGCCCCATCAGAGCCGCCTCTCTCGGCACGGCCACCGCGCTGGCCGCCCTCCTCGCCTGCGCCCCCGCCGTGTCCGCCGCAGCGGACACCGAGCCCGCCCCCGCCAAGGACCACGCCCGGGTCATCGTCCTCACGGGCCGCCTCGCCGAGCAGTCCCGCTTCCCCGTCAACCCCGGCGGCGCGCCCGCCCAGGGCGACCGGACCGTCTTCCGCTCGATCCTCTTCGACAAGGACGGCCAGGAGGTCGGCGAGACCGGCGGTACCTGCACCACCACCCGCGTCACCAACGGCGGAGCGGAGGAGTGCGTCGTGACGTACGTCCTCCCGGGCGGGCAGCTCGCCGTCCAGGGAATGGTCTTCGGCCACCTCGTCCCGGGCCCCCCGCCGTCGTTCGACAACGCGATCACCGGCGGCACCGGCAAGTTCGACCGGGCCCGGGGCTCGGTGCACGCCGACACGATCGGGACGGGCGTCAGGCGCTTCACCATCGACCTGGAGCGCTGACCCGCGACACAGGGCGCCCCGTCGCCCCGACGGACCTGCTGCGCGGTGACGGCGACGGCGAACGGGCCGTACGGCGCCAGCGCGGAGGCGACGGGGGACGGGGCGCCCTGGGCGGTGTCAGGGTGTCACGGTGTCAGTTGTCCGAGCCTACGGTGTTGTCGTGGCCGGCGGAGAAGACGTCGTCGCCGGCGATCTGGGACCAGTCGCCGAAGACGATGGTGAACGACGGCTGCGGATGGTAGTCCACGGTCACGTCGGCGCTCGCGGCACCGGCGGTACCGAGCACGACGGCGCCGGCGGCAAGGGCGGTCAGAAGGAAACGCATGCTGCACCTCTCTGCGGAAGGGCAATGGCATGCCCAAGCTAAAGAACCGGGGCGCCAGACGGTTGCCGACTGGCGGTGCGGCCGCGAGTCTCATCCGATCGGCGGCGCCACCCCGCTCCTGCTTGAGAGACGGTGACGGGGCCTGTACGACCGACGCGGATCGGTCCGCGGGTCACCGCCCCGGTTGCACCTGCTGCAGGCGCGAGACCGCGTTCGCCTGACCGGCCGTGCCCTCGCGGATGGTCTGCGCCCGGTCCATGACCGCCCAGCCCGCCCGGCCCTCCGCATGCACCTCGTCGCGCGCGTCACGTACCCCGTAGTGCCGGAAGAGCTGCGTCTCCTCCGCCACGGACAGGACACTTCCACAGTCCAGGGCCGCGCAGGGAGCCTGCTCGATCACCGTCACCGGATACGGCACGACCAGGCGCCCGCTCTCCAGGTCTGCCTCGCGCAGCGGGACGAACACCCCACCCAGGCCGGACGCCCGATCGATGATCCGCACCCACTCGGGCCTGCCGGTGGTGTCGTCCACCAGGATGTACTCCACCAGCCCCAGGCGCTGCCCCTGGCCCGTGAAGGCCGTGCATCCCTCCATGGCCGCGATCTGCTCCTGCGTGATCACTGTTGCTCCTCAACCCCTGCCGCGCGCTCTGTCGTCCCTCGGCTACCCAGCCGAGCCGATGTGAAGCACCGCGCCGGCGGTGCCTTGTCATGGTCGGCGGACACACGGCTGGGCCCCGACCTGGGAAAGAGGTCGGGGCCCAGCCGTTGCGAGGGGTTCGCCGCAGACCGCAGACCGCAGACCGCGGACAGCGGACAGCGGACAGCGAACCGCGGACCGCCGACCGCGCTCAGCTGCGGAAGGCGTCCTTGACGTCTTCCTTCGCGTGACGGGCCTTGCCCTTGGCCTGCTCCGCCTGCCCCTCCGCGGTCATGCGCTCGTTGCCGACGGCGCGACCGACGGTCTCCTTGGCCTTGCCCTTGGCCTGCTCGGCGTGCGCCTTGCTCTTCTCAGTGCCCGACATCGGGGACCTCCTCGTTGCTGTACCGGATTGGTCGTGACCGCTCTCCTGCTCCCGATCGCCGCCCGCAAACCCGGCGTGTGGGACAAGTTCCCGGGGCTCCGGCCTGTCCTCGTCCGCCCTGCGCGCGGTGCGCCCCGCCCCGGCGTCCGGACGGCCTACTTCGCCGGGTGCGGCCGGGGGAGGGCTCCGATACTGGCCGGCAGGCCCCCGACGGCGGGGCGTCGCTGACGAAGGAGCACGGACATGAGCGGACCGATGGCCGGGGAGAGCAGTTGCCAGATGATGGAGCGCCTCGCGGACGACCTGAGGGAGAGCATCACCAAGGCGTCGGAGCGTGCGGCGAAGATCAAGGCCAGGATCGCCGAGCTGAAGGCCCAGGCGCACCCGGACCAGAGCCAGATCAGCGCCTTGGAGCAGACGCTGGAGGTCCTCCTGAAAAAGATCGAGGACGACCGCACGTCGCTGGCCGACCTGGAGTCCGTGATCAGCGAGAACTGCTAGTGCCGCGACCGCAAAGGTCACCGGGTCACGGCGCCGCACTGGGTCTACCTCGCCGGGCTCCCATCGCGGGCATCTTCCTCTGGCCCGCGAGATGAGGCCATCTCTCTGACGGCCCCCGCACACACGCCCGGTCGGCAGGAGAGTCACACTGCGTAGGTGCTGATCAGACGAGAAACCCCCGCCGACCTGGCCGCCGTCCGTGCGGTGACCATCGCCTCCTCCTACAAGCCGCACGAAGAGGAACCTGTGGAGGTGATTCTGCGGGACTCACTGCGAAAGGGTGAAGACCGGATACCCGCGCTGTCTCTGGTTGCCGAGGACAAAGACGGCGCAATCATCGGCCATGCTCTGTGCACCTGGGGCCGAATCGGTACGGTCCGAGTCCCCAACATCAGCCTGCTCGGTGTTCACTGCGACCATCGCCGCCGTGGCTTCGGAACGGCTCTGATCCATGCCGCTCTCGCCGCAGCCGACGCCCTCGACGCGCCGATGGTCGCTGTCCTCGGCGACCCCGACTTCTACGGGCGGTTCGGCTTCCGCCCGAGCACCGACCTCGGCATCGTCGGCGAGGAACCCGCCTGGGAGCACATGTTCCAGATCCGCACCCTGACCGCCTACGACCAGTCCGTACAAGGCGAATTCATTTACCCGGAACCCTTCGGCAGCATCTGACGCCGACGCGGCAGCACAGGGAAATCCCGCCTGGCTCGGTGATCCGAACGACCAGACCCAGGTCGATCAGCGCGGCCCGGGCCTTGCTCGACATTTCGAGCAACGCATAGCGTCAGGCTGTGGAGACGACGCACCGGCCGGCCGCCCGGGTCCTCTGCCTGGACGCCGCCCACCGCCTGCTTCTTCTGCACTGGCGTGATCCGTTCGACGGGACATGGCTCTGGGAGCCACCGGGCGGCGGGATCGAGCCGGGCGAGACGCCGCTGGTCGCGGCACGGCGAGAACTGGCCGAGGAAACCGGACTGGACCCGGCTGCGGTGCTCGACCGGTCTGTCCCGGTCGACCGGGACGTCCGGTGGAACGGCAAGCGGTACATCGGGACGGAGTACTTCTTCCTTGCACGGTTCGCCGACGAGCGGCCATCGCTCGTGCGGACCGGACTGCTCCCCGATGAGCAGGCCACCCTGGACGCGCACGCCTGGATCGAATGGTCGGATCTGAGTTCGCTGCGGGACCCCGTTGAGCCGCCCCAGCTGCCGGCCGTGCTCGGGGCCCTGGCACCGGACGGTCCATGGCGTGTTCGTGGGTGACGGGTGCGGCGCGGGCTGCCGGAACACCGCTCACGCACCCAACCCGGGGCCGTACCGCTCAGGCGCGTCCTGCCGAGGAGAGCCGGTCCGGGACAGCCGCCCGCTGTGAGCACCAGGCTCAGGCGTCACACCAGGGAGCGTCGCCTCAGGCGGGGTGGGCTGGGCGGCGCGAAGTGGTGGAGCGGGCGCAGCGGACGCAGGTGGTGGCCGCCGGACGGATCTCCAGGCGTTCGGGCGGAATCGCGCCGCCGCAGACATCGCAGTGTCCGTACCGGCCCTGTTCGAGCCGCCGCAGTGCCTCGTCCAGCTCTTCCAGGTGTTCGCGCGCCTGGGCCATCAGGGCAGCCACATGCGCCCGCTCGAACGCGGTGGTTCCGCCCTCGGGGTCGTGCTCGTCATCGACCGCGACCAGCGCGTTGGCTGCGACGATGCCGTCGAAGTTGGGGCGGTCGCATGCCAGGAGTAATCAGGGGGTCACGTGGGGTGGAAAGACGCGTTCGGCGACGCGATGAAGGAACTGGAGGCGATACGAAAGCAGCTCACACGTCTCGATCGACTCGATGACCCGACGGTCGGGCTGACCGCATTGCACGGTGACGTCACGCAGAGCCGCCTGAAGATTCTGGAACAGCTCCAGGCGGGCGTCACCGGACTTCGTGAGGAGAACCGAGAGGTCCGCCGTTGGCAGGACCGGATGATCAGCGACCTGAAACGAGACGCGAGGTGAGCTCCGCCAGCTCCTGGACCTGATGGACGTCCTGCGTCCTTTCGTGCCGCCCGAGGGGACAGATGACATGTCCGGCGAGGGGACCCAGACCCATCCCGGGGGTACTGCGCGGCCGCCCGAACCCGAGGCCGGCTACGGCTCGTCGGCCAACACTCGAAGGCCATCCGTCCGTCTCAACCGACACCGGCCCCCAGGGGGGAACCATGGAGAACACCGGGCACCAGCCGCAGCCCGAGTCCGGCGGGGACCAGGAACTCGCGCTGAAGAGGGCCATCGAGGCCGCCTACGAGGGCACCGTCCCGTCCGTCGGCCAGCCGGCTGCTGCCACGCCGCAAGCCTTCGTCGGCGCGGAAGATCCGCAGGTCGCCCACGGCGTCCTGCTGCTGAGGGCCGCCGGCGTGGCCTCCGCCGAACTGATCGCGCACCGGGACACCTGGGTGTGACTCGCCGCCCTGGCCGTCGACCACAGCCACTTCCGCACCCCGCCCTCGGTTGAGGACATCAAGGAGGGCCGTGTCCAGACCGTCCTGTCCGGACGCTCCCTCATCGCCCTGCTCATCGAGCTGTGGAACACCCGCTCCACCGCCACGCCGCTGCAGGGCGACTGGGCACTGGCCATGACCACCTACAACCGCGTCGCGGCAGAACTTACCGGCGTCACCGGACAAGGCGAGACCATCCGCATCGTCCTGGACGACGGTCTCTCCCGCGAGGCCGGCGACTGACTAGACCGCACCGACAAGCAGACGACGGCCGCCCGGATCGATCCGGGCGGCCGTCCTGATGCGCGAGCTGGAAAGCGCTAGGGCCGCACGGTCATAAGCGTGCGGCCCTTCGATTTACGTCTGAACCCTGGGGGTATGGCCTGCCTAAGTGGTAGGGGACCTTGCTGGCTCACGCCACTTCACCGGATGCCTGCTGCTGGGGGCGAGGCGCCGACAGCACGGTTCGCCCCGGCTCGTTCGGCACGGACCCGGCGCAGCGCTGCGGCCTCGGCCACCGCGGCCTGACGGCGCCGCTGGAGGCGAGCGTCGTCGATCGAGGCCAGCGCATCGTCCGGGGTGACGTCGGTGTCGGGGTACGCGCGGCGGCCCTCGGCCGCCCCGACCCCATCGGACCGGAACACCGCGTGGTCAAAGCCCTGACCACCCGCACGCCCACGCAGAGATACCGGCAGCTCGTCAAAGCACCGGCGGCGTACGCAGACTCCCTGGCCCAAGCACCGGAGGGCTCTGGAGGTCGCACAAGGTAACCAGACCGTGCTGATGCACCCGACGATCAAATCCTTGGACTTAACCCTTGGATTTATATCTTGACTTGATCCAAGGATTAATACCTTGGATCCATGCCAAGCAATGAGAAGCCTCGCCTCATCCCGACCGGCAAGTGCTGGTGCGGCTGCACGAAGGACGTCGGCCTGGGCAAGTTCTTCGCAGCCGGTCACGACAAGATCGCCGAAGCAGCGCTAATGGCCCTCAAGTACGACGGGTCTGTCGCTCAACTGCTTCACGCCCACGGCTATGGTTCGCACCACTCCGTCCGCCACGCCGCCGTCGCCGATCCGGACTGCTCGTGGCAGAAATGCGCCGACTGCAACTACAGCGGCGCCCCCGCCAGCATCGCCAACCACCGCAAGAAGGACCACCCCGAGCAGCACGTCCTCGCCCAGGCGATCCGGACCCTTGGCGGCACCTGGGATCCACCACGCGCCATCACGGTGCTGGGCGACCACGGCCACACGTGGGAAGACCAGCGGGCGGCGGAGAAGCGAGTCCGGCAGATCCTGCGAGACCTGTGCAAGGACGGGCTTATCGTCAAAACCGACCTCCAACGGGCCGTCTACGACCTCGTGCAGGAGTAGAGCCAGGAAATCGCGGCACCCGGCAGCCATCGGCTGCCCGGCGTGATGGCGGCCGACGAGCCCCTCGGGCCTGGGGACCTTGACTGGAAGGGCGTCGAGGTGCCCAGGCCGATCAAGGCGGAGAACATTGCGTTCCGAGCCGCGGCGCCCTCGGCCGCCCCTACAGTTGCGCCATGGAACTCAACTGGGGCGACTAAACCTGGCAACTGATGCTGACGAAGCGTCCCTCCGGCACGCACTTCTCGCAGTCGAGTGCTACAGACGGACAGAGCCCGCTGGCGCGGGATGACGGCAACACGCTCAACACGCACGCCGTGCTGTTCAACGGGGACAAGGCGGCCCTGGCGATCTTCGCCGCAGGAGCCGCAGTGACATTTGCTGTGGTTGAGGTGGCACCGCATGTCAAAAACGGGTTGATCAGCCTCAAGTCGAAGCTGAGCCGCCGGGCGGAAGACCCTGCCGACAAGCCCTTCGCTCCACTCACGGTTGTTGCAGAAGCGGAGCCAGAGCAGCCTGAGCCCCCTCGACTGCGGGCCGTCTGACCATCACGCCTGCAGGCGGCCGTTACCTACGGTCACTACCTGGCTGAACTACCGCACCCGCGCTCGCAAGCTACCGCGCTCCCAACTCGCAATCTGGTTCGCTACACCAAGCCCCCTGAATAGGGCATACCTCTCGGCCACTCGCAAACTAGCGTGCTCCGTCAGAGCAGCCAGGCAGGGACAGGGTGCCCCCTGCACACGCGGCCCAGCCGTAGTGATCACGGCTGTTACGGGACGACCAAGCTGCTGCCGTCGGGTGCCGACCCCGAAGGTGACCGGTCGCCACTGGCATGCCTGTTCACAACGCGCTCGCAGCCAGCGGGCAGCGGGCCAAGCTCTGGAGCACTCGATGGGGTGCACCTGGCGCACGAGCGGCAACCGCGTCCCGCGCAGGCAGGTTGCCGAGGGCATGAACGACGAGACGTCATCACGAGCGAGATCCGGGCCACGAGCCGGCCGCCGTCGAAGCGGCACAGCGGATCGCCGAGTTGTTCCTCTCCAGCGGCCCGTGCCGGCTGCGCCGCACGCCGGGCGAGGCGGAGGTGCTGGTGTACGCAGATGTCCACCAGAGTCCGGACGAGGGCGGCTACCTCGACCCCGCGGAGGAGGCGGAGGGCGCAGGCGCGTTTCTGCGGTGAACCCGCTTTCCCCCCGGAGTGAGACGGCCCGACCCGGTTCGGCCCGGCGGTCGGTGACGCGCTATCACCAAGCACGGCCGACGTTGACGGCCCCCGCGCGGTGGGATCAGCCCCGCGTGATGAACCGGGCCAGGTCCGTGTCACTCCCCCGCGGCAACTCCTTCACCGCCGCGTCGGGCAGTCCGGCGACGATGGTGCGCAGCCGCGCTTCGAGTTCCGGGAGCGCCGCCCAGGCCCCTTCGGGGGCCGTGACGGTTGCGAGCAGCAGGTCTCCCTCGTAGAAGTAGGCGTCCAGCAGCGGTTCCTCGGCCAGCAGGCGCACCGCGAGGGGAAGGACGAACGGGAGTGCCACCTGCTGCGCGAGGAGGGTGCGCAGGTCGGCGGGTCGCAGTTCGCCGAGCGGGACCCGGCGCAGACCATGCACCGTGCGGACCAGCCGTGTCGCGTCGGCGGGCACGGCGTCCCAGCTCGGCGGGTCGAGGTCGTCGAGCGTACGGTCGAGGTGCAACAGAGGGTCCATGGGTGCCATTCTCGGCCCGGTTTAACTGATCGTTTCAGAATGACTCCGACCGAGAGCAGGAGTTCCGTGGCACTTGTGCACGGTGTTGGCACCTTGGCCCATGCCCCTGTACATACGGCCTGAGCAACAGAAGCAGAGCCGGACCGGTCGGACGTAGGAGTGGGTGGATGGGCGCGGATGCGGAGCGGGAGTGCTGGGAGCTGCGGTCGGGAGCCGGCGTGGGTCCGCTGCAGTTCGGGATGTCTCCAACCGAGGTCGCCCTTGCACTCTTGGTCCCTGGACCGCAGGAACGGGTTGGCGGTCCGTATGCGCAGGAGAACTTCCCGGATGGGGTGAAAGCGTTCTACGACGCGGGCGAGCTCGCCTGCGTTGCGCTGGATGCGGTCACCGGTCCGCAGGTCTTCCTGTCTGGCTTCCCGCTGGCCGGAAGCGATCCGGAGCAGGGCCAGCAGTTCCTGCTGGACCACGCTGCGGAGCATGGGAACTGGGTGCTCTACACGCCTGATGACTCGCTTTCCCTCACTGGTCTCGGAGTTCCTCTGCGCTCGCAGCAAGTCGGGGCAGTGCGCCTGACGCGTCCCTCTTGGTGAAGGAGGAGTGGTTGGAGTCGCAGTACTTCCGAGACCACCTTCCGCTGGAGGGCGCCTCAGGCTGAGCGCTCGATCCGGCGAACGACGCCAGACCCTGCACTCAAATCACCATGAGATGCCGCGGGTCTTGTGCTCGACGATCTTGGTCGGCAAGGTGTCCGGGTGCGTGCTGAACTTGTGCCGGACGACCTGTGGGAGCGGGTGGCCCCGTTGCTGCCACCCGCTCCCGAACGACGCCACCGACATCCCGGGCGGTTGCGTGTTCCTGACCGAACAGCACTCGCCGGCGTCCTGTTCGTGCTGCGGACCGGTGTCGCCTGGCGGGGCGTCCCGGCGGAGACCGTGGGCTGTTCCGGCGTGACGGCCTGGCGCCGACTGCGGGACTGGACCGAGGCCGGCGTCTGGCCTCGCCTACACGCCACCTTGTTGACCGAGCTTCGCTGCGTGGGCCTGTTGGACCTGGACGACTGCTCCGTGGACGGCTCGCATGTTCGGGCACTCAAAGGGGGGATCACGTCGGCCCCTTGCCGGTCGACTGTGCCCGTCCCGGTTCGAAGCACCACCTGATCGTCGACCGTCACGGAACCCCGCTCGCCGTCACCCTCACCGGCGGCAACCGGCACGACGTCACCCAGCTCCTGCCGCTGCTCGAGCCATTCCGCCGGTCCGGGGACTACGGGGACGGCCCCGACGCAAGCCCCGGCGTCTGTATGTGGACCGGGGCTACGACTTCGACAAGTACCGCCGCCTGCTGTGGAAGCGCGGCATCAAGCCGATGATCGCCCCGTCGCCCACGGCTCCGGACTGGGCGAGGTGCGCTGGGTGGTCGAGCGCACTTTCGCCTGGATGCACCAGTTCAAACGGCTCCCGCATCGGCCGCCCCGACGCCATCACCGAAATCATCTCCGCCGACACCCTCATGCCGCCCATCGGCGCCGGCACCCTCGCGCTTCAATGCCGCCAGGACGACGCCGCTCTCATCGACATCGTCAGCGCCCTCGGCCACCCCGACACCCACCGCGAAACCCTCGCCGAACGCATGCTCCTGCCTGTCCCCCAGGGCCGCCGGCGTCATGTCCTGCTGGGTGGCACGTAACTGAGTTCCAACGTCGCCGCCGGCGGCCACGCTTGCCCGCTGCGGTTCCGCTGCCTGGGGTGCGAGCACTTCTCCACCGACGTCTCCTACCTCCCCGACCTTCAAGCCCACCTCGCCGACCTGCTGCGATGCCGGGTACGGCTGATGTCCGCGTTCGAGGCCGACGTATGGGCACGTACCCAGGCCATGCCCTCGCAGGAGGAGATCAGCCGGGTCCGCCGGCTCATCGACCGCGTCGGCGCCGACCTCGACCAGCTCACCGCCGAGGACCGCGCGCAGATCGAACAGGCTGTCACCCTCGTGCGCCGCTCGCGCACCGTCCACCTGGCATGCCCAGCGTCGGCCAGCCCCTGCCCGACGTCCGACCCTCAAGGATCCACACGTCGTGACCACAGCCATGAACGACGGCCGCCAGGCCGATACCGAACGCCGCCGGTCCCGCGTGACGAGCGCGATCACCACGGCCCGGCGCGACGCAAGCCCACTGACCGCCTCAGCCATCGCCCGCGCCGCCCGTGTGGACCGAACCTTCCTCTATCGCCATCGCGACCTCCTCGACGCGCTCCACACCGCGGCGCACGAACCGGCCACGCCGTCCGGGACTGGGTCAACCGTCACCTCGGTATCGCTTCAAGCCGATCTCGCCAACGCAGGTGCTCGCAGCGCCCGCTTGACCGCCCGCGTCCAGCAGCTCGAAGAACGCCTGTCGAAGGCGCTCGGCGAAGAGATCTGGCGGGCCTCCGGCCTCGGGCCACCCGCCGACGTCGCCGAGCTGAATAGTCGGATCACCAGGCTCGAACAGAGCAACGTTGAACTGACGCGTGCGGTTGAGGAGCGTCAAGCCGAACTTGAAGCCGCCCGAGCAGCCAACCGCGACCTGACCCGCGCCCTCAATCAGAAGAGCTGACGCATCTCCACATGGTGAACGTCAGTCGAGACGAGCGTCGAGCTCAGGTCGATGCGGTGCGCGCGCGAATGCGGTGCGCGGTCCGCAGTCCCTGCTTGGCGGCGGTTGCCACAAGGCCGCCGAGGGTAGTTCTGGCGAGGTCGTGGGCGGCGAGGTGTTCCAGTGCTGGCAGGGCCCGTTCGTCGGCGGTGGAGCCGAGAGCGCGGCAGGCCAGTGCTCGGAGGTCCGGGTCGGGATCGGTGGTGAGGGCGATCAGGTTGTCCACCACCGGCGGGCCGAAGGTGGCGATCGCTGAGGCGAGATGGCTGGCCTTCGGGTTCCGGCGTTCCATCATGGTCTGCCAGAGCGCAGCGAGTGCCCGGTCGCTACCGATTTGGCCGAGCGCCAGGGCGGCCCTGCTGCGTACCCAGTCGGTCTCATCGTTCAGCCGGGCCGCCAGCGCGGGCACGGCGGCGTGTTCCTCAAGGAGGCCGAGCGCCTCGCAGGCACCCTCGCGGACCATCGGATCGGGATGCTCCAGCAGGGCGGTGATCAGCGGAACGGCCCGGCGGAAGCCGAGTTCGGCACAGGCGAGCGCCGACCACCGCACCCCGCGGTGCCCGGTGTCGGCGAGCGCGCGCAGTAGGCCCGGTTCGACGCTCGCGTCACCGAACAGAGCGATCCGGTTGAGTGCCTTGGTCCAGACGGTGACATCCTGCGTCCGGTGGTCGGAGGCGACCTCGGACAGGGCCGCCCGGGCCTGTGGATGGCCGAGCTCGGCCCACTCCAGCAGGGCGTCGATCGCCCGCAGCCGGATCGTGCGGTTCCTGCTCAACTCGGCGGCGTGAACGGTGACTAGGGATGTCGGCCCGTCCGGCGGGTGGCCGAGTGCGTCGCCGAGCGGGCCGGCGAGTGGTGGTTCGAGCTCGCCCAGCTGCAGGGCCATTGGGCCGATTCGGGTGCCGACGTCCGCGTCGTAGTGGCCGTCGCCCCGCAGGTTCGCGGCCAGCTTGGCGACCGTGCGGAACAGCAACGTTGCGCGGTCCGATGGCGAATCAGCGAGGGCGTCGAGTCGGCCGGACATCGCCGTGGTGACGGCGGTCGGCGGGCGACTGGTGGCCTCCAGGACCGCCTCCGCCCAGGCGAGTGGCTCGCCCTGACGCTCGTAGAGCTGGCGGCCCCACAGGCGGAGGACGGCGTCACGGTAGTCGGTCATCCCAGGATCGTTCCAGCAGGGAATACCGACAGCCAACGGTTTTTCCGAGCCTAAGACGTCATCTCATTTGGCCAGTCGGCGGTAGCAGATGAGGGTGCAGGCGAGGCTGGTGAAGGCGAGGAAGTGTTCGGCCTTGCGTTCGTAGCGACGGTGGAGGCGTCGGCAGCCGGCGAGCCAGGACATGGTCCTTTCGACGACCCATCGGTGGCGGCCGAGTCGTTGTGAGGACTCGATGCCTCTGCGGGCGATGCGGTGCGTGATGCCGCGCCCGCGTAACCATCGGCGCAGGTGGGCGTAGTCGTAGCCCTTGTCCGCGTGAAGCTTGCCGGGCTTGCGTCGTCGGCGTCCGCGTCGTGAGCGGATGGGCGGTATGCCGCGGACGAGGGGCTCGAGGGCCTGGCTGTCGTGCAGGTTCGCGCCCGAGATTCCGACGGACAGGGGCAGACCGGTCCGCTCGGTGATCAAGTGGATCTTCGAGCCGTACTTGCCCCGATCGACAGGATTCGGACCTGTCAGATCCCCCTTTTCAGGGCCCTCATGTTCACCGAGTCGATCGCGCAGCGGGACCAGTCGAGCTCGCCGCGGGAACCGAGTTCGTCGAGGACCAGGCGGTGGAGCTTGGCCCACACGCGGGCCTTGCTCCATTCGGAGAAGCGTCGGTGGGCTGTCGCCCCCGAGGGGCCGAACGATGCCGTGGGCAGCTGCTGCCAGGTACAACCCGACGTCGCGACGAACACGATCGCGGCCAGTACCTCACGGTCGCCGTGCCGACGCCGTCCACCACCTTGGGGCCGCGACGGCGCCTCCGGCACCACCCGCTGGAACAGCACCCACAACTCGTCCGGCACCAGACGCTCAACGATCCCCACCATGACCGACAGCCTACCCACGAAGCCCAAATGAGATGGCTTCTAACCAGCCATCGTGACAAGTCAGCCTTTGGCCAGGGATCGCGTCAGGCGTCGACTCATGGGAGTGATGAGGGTCCAGTTGATGTGGGCTTCGCCGTGTTGGGGCAGGCGCTCGTAGTCGCGGCTCAGCGCGGCCGCCCGCGCGAGCGTGTCGGCGCGGTCGGCGGCAAGGCGTGCGCGGACGGCGGCGAAGGCGGACGGGTCGGGCTCGTGAGGGCCGTCCCGGGACGCGTCACCCATGCTCCGGCAACGCCCCTTCGCGCCGCCTGATTGCCCGCTCGGCCCCCACCCCCTCCCCGGAAGGGGTCAGTCCGCCGGCCCTTCGCCGCGTACCGGGATCCAGTCGGCGCACCACGAGGGGCCACAGCCTCCGGGCTGTGGCCCCCTCGTATGAGCAGTGCTACCGCGGAGCGAGGCCGGGGCCTCACTCAGGCGTGGCGGTGATGGTGCTTGTTGCCGGTGACCAGGCGGTAGACGGCGAGAAGGATGACGGAGCCGATGATGGCCGCGATCCAGGTGGAAAGGTCGAAGAAGCCGTCGATGGAGTCGACGCCGAAGATGACCTTTCCGAGCCAGCCGCCCAGCAGGCCGCCCGCGATGCCGATCAGCATCGTGATGATGAGCCCGCCCGGGTCCTTGCCCGGCATGAGTGCCTTGGCGATGAAGCCCGCGAGCAGTCCGATCAGGATCCAGGCAATGATGCCCATGCGCTTCTCCAACCTCGTGAAATGAGCCGGTGTTGAAGGCTCGTCTGCACGGTTTCGACGTTTCCAAACGTCGGATCCCGCAACTCCCCGACCGCGGGGCTGTCCCACCTGGTGGGCAGGAGGCGACGATGTCGGCGCCGCGGTTCGGCTGGCAGGATGCGGTGGGGGTGTGACGTCGTCGTGGCTCCCCTGATCGTGTATCCGTCGATTCGGAGGAACGAAAACGCATGCGCTATCTCCCGCTGGGCAGTTCAGGCCTGCTGGTCTCTGCCGTCGGCCTCGGTTGCAACAACTTCGGCGGCCGGCTCGACGCCCAGGCCACCCGGGCCGTCGTCGACGCCGCCCTGGAGGCCGGCGTCACCCTGCTTGACACCGCCGACATCTACGGCGGCGGGGGCGGCTCCGAGCGGTACCTCGGGCAGGCCCTGAAGGGCCGGCGCGACCAGGTCGTCCTGGCCACCAAGTTCGGCTACGACGGGGTCGACATGAAGTACGGGCCCGCCGCCGGCTCCCGCGGCGGCCGCGCCTACATCAGGCGCGCCGTCGAGGAGTCCCTGCGCCGTCTCGAAACCGACCACGTGGACCTGCTCCAGCTGCACAGCCCCGACCCGGCCACGCCTGTCGCCGAGACGCTGGCCGCGCTCGGCGAGCTCGTCGCCGAGGGGAAGGTCCGCTACATCGGACACTCCAACTTCACCGGCTGGCAGCTCGCCGAAGCCGCACACGTCGCCCGCGAGACGGGCTCCGTCCCCTTCGTGTCCGCGCAGAACGAGTGGTCGCTGCTGGAGCGGTCCGCCGAGCGGGAGCTGCTTCCGGCGGCCCGTCACTACGGCGTCGGCGTACTGCCGTACTTTCCGCTCGCCAACGGCCTGCTGACCGGCAAGATCCGCCGCGGAGCGCCCGTCCCGGCCGGCTCCCGACTCGAAGGCAGGAGCTCCTACCTCACCGAGGAGCGCCTCGACGTGGTCGAGGCGCTGGCCGCGATCGCCGAGAAGCACGACCGCACCGTCCTGGAACTGGCCATCGGCTGGCTCTCCGCCCAGCCCGGCTGCGCCTCCGTCATCGCCGGCGCCACCTCCGCCGAGCAGGTACGCGCGAACGCCGCCGCCGGTGAACGCCCGCTGGACGCGGACCTGCTCGCCGAGATCGACGCGATCGCACCGGGCGTCCCCGCTTAGGGTCTGTATCGAGTTGCCCCGTGGAGCAAGGAGCGGCGTTCGGTGCGTGCCCTCGGTGTGCGGGACGAATGTCCTCGTAGCGGAGCTACCAGGGCATTCGGCTCGTGCGCCGAGGGTGCGTGCCGGGCGTCGCGACGCCGCGGGGCAACTCGATACAGACCCTAGGGGGTCCGGCGGCGTACGCGGACCGAGACGAGAGCGCCCCACAGCCCCGCGGGGCTGTGGGGCGCTCTCCTCGCGCAGGCGGGCCGGCAGCAGGCCCGCCCGCCGGATCAGGACACGATGTCCTTGCGGGCGAAGCCGCGGAAGGCCAGGGCGAACAGCACCAGCGCGTACGACACCGACACCGCCGCCCCCTTCACCATCCCGCCCCACTCCAGCTGCGGCTGCAAGGCGTCCGCCCACGCGAACTGCCAGTGCGCCGGCAGGAGATCGCGCCACGAGCCGAGAGCCGTCACCGCGTCCAGGACGTTGCCGACGATCGTCAGCCCGACCGCGCCGCCCACCGCGCCCAGCGGCGCGTCCGTCCGCGTGGACAGCCAGAACGCCAGCCCCGCCGTCACCAGCTGTGAGACGAAGACGAAGGCCACCGCCAGCGCGAGCCGCGGCACCGTGTCCCCGGCCGCGAGCGCGCCGCCCGTCGGGAGCTTCAGCGGCCCCCACCCGTACGCGACCGTGCCCGCCGCCAGCGCCACCACCGGCAGCAGCACGATCGCCGCCAGGCTGAAGCCCAGCGCCACCACCAGCTTGCTCCACAGCAGCCGCGCCCGCGGTACCGGCGAGGCCAGCAGGTAGCGCAGCGAGGACCAGCTCGCCTCCGACGCGACGGTGTCCCCGCAGAACAGCGCCACCGGCACCACCAGCAGGAAGCCGGCCGACACGAAGAGACAGGTCGCGGCGAAGTTCGCCCCGGAGGCCGTGGCCGTGTCGATCAGCGTGATCCGGCCGTTCCCGCCGCCCCTGCTGCCGGGCCCGCCGCCCACCGCGAACGCGAAGATCAGGATGAAGGGCAGTGCGGCCAGCACCCCGCCCATCACCAGCGTCCGCCGCCGGCGCCACTGCCGCAGCGCCTCCACGCGCAGCGGCAGCGTACGGCTCGCCCGGTACCCCGGAGCCGTTTCCGCAGCCGCCCCTGGCGCCGCCTCCCGCGCCGTCGTCGCCGTACTCATGCCGCACCTCCGATCAGGGTGAGGAAAGCGTCCTCCAGCCTCCGGTGCGGCCCCACCGCCGACACCGGCACCTCCAGCCGTACGAGTTCGGCGATCAGCCCGGCGGCCGTCGCGCCGTCGAGCCGTACGAGCAGGCCGTCGTCCGCGGCCACCACCGAACCCACCCCCTCCAGCGCGGCCACCTTCTCGACGGCCACGTCGTCCACGGGCTCGGCCAGGGTCACCAGCAGGGTGTCCCCGCCGCCTGTGATCTCGGCGACGGCGCCCGCCGCGACACGCTGCCCGTGGTCCATGACCACCAGGTGCGTGCAGGACTGCTCGACCTCCGACAGCAGGTGGCTGGAGACGATGACGGTCCGCCCGCCGGCCGCGTAGCGGATCATCACGTCCCGCATCTCGCGGATCTGCGGCGGGTCCAGGCCGTTCGTCGGCTCGTCCAGGATCAGCAGGTCCGGCATCCCCAGCATCGCCTGCGCGATCGCCAGCCGCTGGCGCATGCCCTGCGAGTACGTGCGCACCGCACGCTCCAGTGCGTCGCCGAGCCCCGCGATCTCCAGGGCCTCCGCCATGTGCGAGTCCTCGGCCGGGCGGCCGGTGGCCTGCCAGTACAGCGCCAGATTGGCGCGGCCCGTCAGATGCGGCAGGAAGCCGGCTCCCTCCACGAAGGACCCGACCCGCGACAGCACCGGCGCACCGGCGCGCACCGCGTGCCCGAACACCCGGATCTCTCCGGCGTCGGGCGAGATCAGCCCCATCAGCATGCGCAGCGTCGTGGTCTTCCCCGCCCCGTTGGGCCCGAGCAGCCCCAGCACCTGCCCCTTCTCCACCCGGAAGGAGAGGTCCCGTACCGCGTACCGGTCCTGCCCCTTCGCGTACCGCTTCGTCAGCCCTGTGATCTCCAGCGGTACGTCGGCGAGCGCCGGGTCCGGCCGTGGTACGCCGGCCCGCGCCCCGGCGGGGCCCTTCCCGGTCCGGCGGACACCGAGCAGGGCCGCGGCGAGTGCCAGCGCACCCAGCGGCAGTCCCCAGGTCCACGCGGGCAGTCCCGCCGTGGCGGTCCGCACCTGCGGGGCGACGGGCACGGCCAGGAGGCCGTCCACCGAGACGGTGTAGGCGGCCGGCGCGGCCGGGCTCGCGTAGCCCAGGTCCGTGGCGGCGACCACGAGCCGCAGGCGGTGCCCGGCGGCGAACGAGTGGTCGATCGCGGGCAGCCGCAGCCGTACGGTCGCCCCCTGCTGCGCGTTCTCCACCCGGAGCGGGGCGACCAGCTGGGAGGGCAGCACCTGTCGGCGCCCGTCGGGCCCCACGTCGTAGACCTTGCCGAACAGCACGGCCGACCCGTCCGCCGCCGTCGACCTCACCTTCAGGGTGACCGTCGGGGCACCGGTGATCGTCACGTCCTCGGTCAGCGGCGCCGACTCGAAGCGGGCGTTCTGCCCGGGGAAGTCCAGCGACAGTCCGGCTCCGAGGGAGGCCAGCTGCCCGCCGACACCGGGCAGGGAGGACAGCGCGGGGGGTGCGCCGCCCGCCGGGTTGACGAAGGTCTGCTCGCGCCCCGTCAGCGCGAACTCCTTCGGCCCGGCGGACAGCCCCGGGTAGCGGTCGCCGCTCGCGCCGCGCAGTACCACCGCGCCGTCGGTGGAGTCGATCCCGCCGGAGCGCGACACCCGGAACGCCGGGCCCGTGTCCGCGCCCTCGTCGCCCTTGAGGTGGCGGTCGAACCAGGAGGCCACGCGGGCCTGCACCCGGTCCGCCTCGCGCACGCCGCCGTCGTGCCCGCCGGCCGCCCAGTCGACCGACACCGGTGCGCCGTTGGCCGCGATGGCGGTGGCCATGGCATCGGCCTGGTCCAGCGGGAAGAGGGAGTCGTCCTGGCCCTGCACGATGAGAGCCGGCACCTTGATCCGGTCGGCGACCGCCGACGGACTGCGCTGTTCGAGCAGGGTGCGGGCCTCGGCGTCCGGTTTCCCGGACACGGCGACGCGTTCGTACATCGCGCACAGCTCGGGGGTGAACCTGCCGCAGCCGGGGCCGGCCGCGGCGGTGCCCTGCTGACCGGACCCGGACCCGGACCCGGACCCGGCCGCGGGTGCCGTCCCGGCCGGGGCACCGGTTTCCGGCCGCGCGTTCCCGCCGTCCGGAGGTGCGGCCGCGGGTGCGTCCGGAGGCGCTGCCGGGGACGCGTCCTGCGGTGCGGTACCGGCCTGCTGCATCCCGCCGGCCGAGCCGGTGGTGAAGAAGATCCCGGACCACAGCTTCTTGAAGACACCGCCCGGGAAGAGGGCGTCCGCGAGGTTGAAGTACGTGATCTCCGGGGCGATCGCGTCCACCCGCCGGTCGTGGCCCGCCGCCAGCAGTGCGACCGCCCCGCCGTACGAGGCCCCCGACACGCCCACGCGCGGGTCGCCGTCCGCGTCGAGGCGCACCTCGGGCCGGGCCGCGAGCCAGTCGATGAGCCGGGAGACGTCCTTGACCTCGTGTTCGGGGTCGTTGAGCCCGATCCGGCCGCCGGAGCGGCCGAAGCCGCGCGCCGACCACGTCATGACGGCGTAGCCGTCGCGGGCCAGCCGCTCGGCCTGTTCACGGACGTCGTCCTTGCTGCCGCCGAAGCCGTGCCCGAGGAGTACGGCCGGACGTTTCGCCCCGCCGCCCTTCCCGTCACCCGCGACGAAGTAGGAGGTGTCGATGTCGGCACCGGGCATGTTCAGGACCTGGTCCCGTCGGTCCACGGCGGGCGCGTCGCCGGAGGCGGACGAGGCCGTCCACGTACCGGCCCCCGCCACGACGGCCAGCGCGGCGGCGCCCGCCGACAGGCGGACTCGGCGGCGCCGGGGCATACGGAGCTTCATACGGGAACCCTACGGGCCCGTCGGCCTACCTCCGAGCACCCACAGGCGGAACCCCCGACCTCCTCAGGGATCATGCCGCGCCCGGCGCGTACCGCAGCTGCGGTACGGGCGCCCGCTTCCCCGGCCCGCCCCCGCGGTACGGGGGGCCCGACCTGCGCACCGGGCCGCCGGGCGGGAGGATGGCCGCATGCTGCTGGACGAGGTCGCCCGAGTGTCCAGGGAAGTCGCCGCGACTTCCGCCCGGTCCCGCAAGACCGCGCTGCTCGCGGAACTGTTCGCCGCGGCTCCGCCCGAGGAGGCCGGGCTCGTCATCTCCTACCTCTCCGGGCGCCTCCCGCAGGGCCGACCCGGCATCGGCTGGCGCACCCTCGGCCAGGACGCCGCACCGGCGGCCGTCCCCAGCCTCACCCTCCGCGACGTCGACGACGCCGTGAACCGCCTCGTCGCGGAGGCAGGCGCCGGTTCGGCCGCCCGCCGCGGCGCGATCGTCGCCGGCCTGCTCGGCGCGGCCACCGAGGCCGAGCAGGCCTTCCTGCGCAGCCTGCTGTCCGGCGAGGTACGCCAGGGGGCGCTCGACGCGGTGGCCCTGGACGGCGTGGCCGCGGCCGCCGGAGTACCCGCCGCCGAACTGCGCCGGGCGGTGATGCTGGACGGCTCCCTGCCGCGGGTGGCCGAGGCGGTGCTGGCCGACGGCTCCGAGGCGCTGCGCGCCGTGACGCTGCGGGTGGGGCGGCCCGTACAGCCGATGCTGGCGGGCACGGCCGCATCGGTCACTGAGGCGCTGGCCGCGCTCGGGCCGTGCGCGGTGGAGGAGAAGCTCGACGGGATCCGTGTGCAGGTCCACCGGGACGGCGACGACGTGCGGGTGTACACCCGCTCCCTCGACGAGATCACCGGGCGGCTGCCGGAGGTGGCGGACCTGGCCCGGTCGCTGCCGGGGGAGCGGTTCATCCTCGACGGGGAGGTCATCGGACAGACGGCGGACGGCCGCCCGGTCCCCTTCCAGGAGATCGCGAGCCGGGTCGGCTCCCGGGTGGACGTGGCCGCCGCCCGGCGGACGCTCCCCGTGGTCCCCTACTTCTTCGACGTCCTGGCCGTCGGCGACGAGGTCCTGCTCGACCTCCCGGTCCGCGACCGGTACACGGCTCTGGCCGCCCTTGTGCCCGAGCGCGCCCGGGTCGGCCGCCTGGAGGTGGACGACCCGGCGGCGCAGGAGGCGCAGGCCGTGGAGTTCTGGGCCGAGACCCTGCGCCGCGGTCACGAGGGCGTGGTGGTCAAGGCCCTGGAATCGGCCTACGCGGCCGGGCGGCGCGGCAAACACTGGCTGAAAGTGAAACCGGTGCACACCCTGGACCTGGTCGTGCTCGCCGCGGAATGGGGACACGGGCGGCGCACCGGCCTGCTCTCGAACCTGCACCTGGGGGCGAGGGCCGCCGACGGCACCTACGCCATGCTCGGCAAGACCTTCAAGGGACTCACCGACGAGATGCTGCGCTGGCAGACGCAGGCGCTGCGCGCGCTCGCCACCTCGGACGACGGGTTCACCGTACGGGTCCGGCCCGAACTGGTGGTGGAGATCGCCTACGACGGGCTGCAGCGCTCGACGCGCTACCCGGCCGGAGTGGCCCTGCGCTTCGCGCGGGTGGTGAGGCACCGCCCCGACAAGACACCGGAGCAGGCCGACACCGTCGAGACGGTCCTGGGCCAGGGCAACCCCGCCTGAGGCCCTGCTGCCCGGCGCACGCCCGAGGCCCTGGCGCCGCCCTGGCCGCTGTCACGCACCGTGCGGGGAGGTCGCGTCATCGACGTGTCGTAGGGCGGGGATAGACGCGCGGGTCATGGTGGCTGTCCACGTGCCGGCCCCTGAGGGCGGGCGCGCACCGCGGCGGGGACCGCCCGCCGTACCCGTGACCGGCCGTACCCGCCCGCCGTACCCGTGACCCGCCGCGCCAGGAGCCGCCACCGTGGACCTTGACTCCGTGCTGACCCGTCGGCCGCTACCCGCCCCTCAGACGCCCCGCGACAGCGCACCGCCCCCGAAGGGGCTCGGGCGCCTGCGGCGTGCCCGGGCCGCCGTGCTCGCGGCCCTCCCCGGCACGAGCGCGGTCGCCGCCGCCCTCCTCGCCGTCGCCGCCATCGGCGCGGTCGTCGGCGAACCGGTCCTCATACCCTCCCTGGCCGCCAGCGCCGCCGTCCTCCACTACACCCCCACCCTGCCCACCGCCCAGCCCCGAACCGTCGTGGTCGCCCACCTCCTCGGCGCCGCGGCCGGTTACGCGGTCCTCGCGGCAGCGCCGAGCAGCCCCTGGAGCGCGGCCCTGGCCGGAGGGCTCGCCTTCGCCGCCACGAGCCTCACCCGGACCCAGCACTCGCCCGCCTGCGCAACCGCCGTCGTCGTCGTGTTCCAGTCCCCGGCCGCCGCGCGGTTCGTCCCCCTGCTGTTCGGTGCCACGGTGGTCCTCGTCCTCGGCGGACTCGCAGCCTCCCGCATGCGCCCGACAGCGCCCCGGTATCCCGTGCGCTGGTGGTAGCGGAGGCGGCTTGGTGGTGGCCGAGGCGGCCTGCTGGTAGCCGAGGCGAACCCGGTGGTGGCCGAGGCGAACCCGGTGGTGGCCGAGGCGGCCCGCGCAAGCCACCCCGCTTTACCTCAGAGGCAACGCGGTTTGCCACGAGGGCAAGACTCTGGCTCAATCGGGGCATGAACACCGGTCCCGCCCCCGACCGCCCCGACGGTACGGCCGACGAGATGCCCGCCGTGGCACCGCAGCTGCGCGAGCTGCGCCGCCGCACCGGTCTCACCCTGGAGGCCGCCGCGGCCCGGGCCGGACTCTCGCCCGCCCACCTGTCCCGGCTGGAGACCGGCCGGCGCCAGCCCTCGCTGCCGCTCCTGCTGGGGCTCGCCCGTATGTACGGTACGACGGTCTCCGAGCTGCTGGGCGAGACCTCCGCCGTCGCCGACCCCATCGTACGGGCCGGCGGTCCGGGAGCCCGGGAGGCCGACGGCTGGACGTACTGGCAGGCGGGCGGCGCCGGGCGCGGCATGCAGGCGCTGCGGGTGCACGTCCCGTACGGCCGCGGACCGGAGGACCTGGTCCGCGTCCATCCCGGCGAGGAATGGCTGTACGTCCTGGACGGCCGGCTGCGCCTGCACCTGGGCGAGGCCGAACACCTGCTGGAGCCGGGGGACAGCGCCCACTTCGACTCCCTCACCCCGCACCGCATCGGCGCGGCCTCGTCCGGCGGGGCCGACCTGCTGTTCGTCCACACGCTGCTCCAGAGCAGCCTCGCCGGGCTGTGCCTCGGCGGCACCACGACCACCACACACCACCGATAGGCGAGGAGCCCACCCATGACCCCCGTGCCCCCCGCGGACAAGCCCGCCGGCGTACGCGCGCGCTTCGAGGCCAAGTTCCCGCGCGGCCTGATCATCCGGCTGATCGCCTACCTCTTCGTCGGCCACCTCTTCGCCTTCTTCGTCTACCTCCTCTTCGTCCTGGGTGGCCAGAACCAGTAACCTCCGGGCACGCGCGAGTCGGTACCGCGCGGCTATGGAAAGGTGCGGGGCCGGTGGCTACCCTCCGCGCATGATTCCCACGGTTGTCTGGGGCACCGGCAACGTCGGCCGTCTGGCCATCCGCGCCGTCGCGGCCCATCCCGCGCTGAAGCTGTCCGCAGTCATCGTCCACAATCCAGCCAAGGTCGGCCGCGACGCCGGCGAACTCGGGGGCCTCGACCACCTGTTGGGCGTCGAAGCCACCGACGACGCCGACGCCGTACTGGCCGGCCGCCCCCGCGCCGTGGTGTACGCCGCGTCCGGCGACATCCGGCCCGACGACGCCCTCGCCGACATCACCCGTGCGATCCGGGCGGGCGCGGTCGTCGTCAGCCCCGCCCTCTACCCGCTCTACGACCACCGCAGCGCCCCGCCGGAGTTCCGCGACCCGGTGCTGGCGGCCGTGGCGGAGGGCGGCGGCTCGCTCTTCGCCTCCGGCGTCGACCCAGGCTGGGGCAACGACGTACTCCCGCTGCTGATCAGCGGACTCGGCACCACGATCGACGCCATCCGCTGCCAGGAGATCTTCGACTACTCCACCTACGACCAGCCGGCCTCCGTCCGCGATCTGGTCGGCATGGGCCACCCCATGGACTTCGAGCCGATGATGCTCATGCCCTCGGTCCCCACGATGGTCTGGGGCGGACAGATACGGATGATGGCCCGGGCGCTCGGCGTCGAACTCGACGAGATCCGCGAGACGTCGCAGCGCCGGGCCCTCGACACCACCGTGACCACCCGCGGCATGGGCGAGTTCGAGGCGGGCACCCAGGGCGCCATCCGCTTCGAGGTTCAGGGCGTCGTCGCCGGCGAGCCCCGCATCGTCATCGAGCACGTCACCCGTATCCACCCCTCGTGCGCACCGGACTGGCCCGTGCCGCCGGACGGCGGCGACGGCGCCCACCGGGTCGTCATCGAGGGCCGCCCCCGCATCGAGGTCACCGTCGAAGCGACCGACGAGGGCGAGAACCGCTCCGCGGGCGGCAACGCCACCGCCGTCGGCCGTCTCGTCGGCGCCATCGACTGGCTCACCGAGGCGGAACCCGGACTCTACGACGCCCTCGACATCCCGCTGCGCCCCGCCGTCGGCAGACTCGGAAGGAAACCGTCATGAGGATCGACATCCCCGAAGGGCAGCACCCGATCGAGTACGTGTGGGGCGACATGGTCCCCGGGATCGGCATGGCCGCCGCGAACTTCTCCCTGTCGGTGTACGCCCACACCACGCTGGGGCTGCGCGAGTTCGAGGCCGCCCGGCTGCGCGTCGCGCAGATCAACGGATGCGTGTTCTGCCTGGACTGGCGCACCGAACGGGACGGGCAGAAGGTCGAGGAGGAGTTCGCCGACGCGGTCACCGCGTGGCGCACCACCGACGCGTTCGACGAGCGCACGCGGCTGGCGGCGGAGTACGCCGAGCGGTACACCCTCGACCACCACGGGCTCGACGAGGAGTTCTGGGACCGGATGACCGCGCACTACAGCCAGTTGGAGATCGTGGAGCTCACCATGAGCATCGGGTCCTGGCTGGCCTTCGGGCGGCTCAACCACGTGCTGGGCCTCGACAGCGTCTGCGTGCTGCCCGGGCACTGAGCGGGAGCGCCGAGAAGGCGGCCTGGTCAAGGCGGCGCGGGGGAGCAGGGCCTGGGGAGGGGCCGTTCGGAGCGTCCGAACGGCCCCGGCCGCTGGGGGGAGGGCGCGGCCCTACGGGAGGTCGGTGGCGATGATCTTCTCGATGTTGCGCTCGGCGAGCGCGGTGATGGTGACGAACGGGTTCACGCTGGCGTTTCCGGGGATCAGCGCGCCGTCGATCACGTACAGGCCGTTGTAGCCGTGGAGGCGGCCGTAGTTGTCGGTGGCCTCGTTCAGGACGGCGCCGCCGAGCGGGTGGTAGGTGAGGGTGTCGTGCCAGATCCTGTTGCCGCCGAACAGGTCGTACCGGTAGATCGTCCCCTCCTTCGAATTGATCTTGTCGAAGATGGTCTTGGCCATGGTGATGGACGGCTGCTTCCAGGCCGTCTCCCAGCTCAGGTCGACCCTGCCCGCGGCCGCGTTCCAGGTGAACTCGGCCCGGTGGGGGTTCTTCGTGATCGACAGGTAGAAGGAGGCGTACGTCTCGATCCCGGTGGGCAGCGGCGCGACCTCGGCGAAGGCGCCGCCGGCGTCCCAGTTGTCGATGCCGGAGCAGGGGATCGTCGACTGGAGCTTGCCCGTCGGGTCCCACATGTGGTTGGCCCGGCCGCACATGACGTTGCCGTTCTCGCCCCAGCCCCTGCCCACCTCGCCGTTGAGGTTCGGCAGGGCCCCGGTCGCCTTCAGCTTGACCAGGAGCTTGCTGGTGCCGACGCTGCCGGCCGCGAAGAACACCCGGCCGGCGGTCACGGTCTTGGTGGCCACGGTTGCGCCGGTGGTGTCGAGTTGGTCGATGGCCACGGAGTAGCCGCCGCCCGGGGCGGGGGAGACCGTGGTGACCTTGTGCAGCGGCGAGACGGTGACCCTGCCCGTCGCCCTGGCCTGCGCGAGGTAGGTCTGGACGAGCGACTTCTTGCCGGCGTTGTTGCCGTAGAGGATCTCGCCGGCGAGGGCGGACTTGGTGACGGTGCCCGTGGCCTCCTGCTTCATGTAGTCCCAGTCGTAGACGTCGGGCACGAAGGTCCAGGCGAAGCCGGACCGCTGGGCGTGCTTGCGGCCGACCCGGGAGAACTGGTAGCAGGCGGCGGTGTCGAACCAGGCCGGGTCGATCATCCCGACGCCGAGGCCGGCGTTGGCCCTCGGGTAGTAGGTGTCGTACATCTCGTCGGCGTCCACCGACGGCAGGACGGTGGCGAAGTTCGCGCGCCTGGGCGTGACCGCCATGCCGCCGTTGACCAGCGAGCCGCCGCCGACGCCGCGGCCCTGGTAGACGGTGATGCCGGCGAAGTCCTCGGCGTCCAGGATCCCCGTGTACCGGGGGACGTCCTTGTCGATCGGGAAGCCGAGGAAGTTGCTGAGCGGTGCCTTCGTCCGCGTGCGGAGCCAGAACGAGCGGTAGTCCGGGCTGGTCACCTTGGGGAAGACCTTGCCGTCCGGGCCCGGCGTGTCCCAGTTCATTCCCATCTCGACCATCTGTACGTCCACTCCGGCCTGCGCCAGCCGCAGCGCCGCGACCGACCCGCCGTAGCCGGTGCCGATGACCAGGACCGGTACGCGCGCCCCGTCGCCGATCGGTCCCGGGGCGGCGGCCGCGGCCGCCCGCGCCGCCGTCGGCGTGAGGTGGCCGGCCAGGGCCACCGCGCCGATTATGGAACCTGTTCCACCCAGAAATCCGCGTCGGGAGATTCCATTGGGTCCTTTTTTGGACAGCGGGTTGTCACTCATGTGACGTTCCTCACTCTCGATGGAATGGGAACGAGTTCTACTGCTGCCCGCCTGCGAAGTCACTAGATACGTCTAGGTAACTTTCGGTCGATCAGCGGACCTCGGCGGCCGGTTCGCGGCCCCTCACCCAGTCCAGCACCAGCAGTGAGGCGACCGCGGCGAAGGCGCACCAGGTGGAGGCGAATTCCAGCCGCCACAGCGCTGAGCAGGCCAGCGCCCCCGCCGCCAGCACCACCCCGAGGGTCCGCAGCCGCCGGTCCCCGCCGAGCAGCAGGGCTCCCAGGGTGGCGAAGAGATAGCCCGTCAGGACCAGCGGCATCCACGGAACATTCACGCCGTAGCCGATGGTGCGGCCCCGGATCTCGGCCGTCACCGGCCCGGCGGCGAGGGCGTACGAGAGCACCGCGGCGGTCGCGAAGCCGACCGCGGCCGGCAGCCACAGCCGGCGCCGTGTCCCGGGCGCGGCCGCGAGCAGCACCGCGACGGGCACCCAGACGGGCAGCAGGGGCAGGGCGATCACGGCCCAGGCGGTGGCGGCGGGCGAGCACCCTCCTCCCGAATCCCAGACCGCCGCCTCCACCAGCTGGTGCACGCCCAGCAGCAGCGGCAGCGCCGCCACGGGGAGGTCGCGGGCCCGCCGTACGCGCGCCACGCAGACGAGTCCGGCGGCGGCGACGGCCGTGCCCGCCACCAGGTCGGCCGTCGCGCTCCAGCACACGGGATCAGCCCGGCGCGGTCCGGTCGCCCCGCTCGCGGGGTTCGAGCGGCGGGGAGGACAGCGCGCAGTGCGTGTGGCACTGCGGGTGGCACACGCCGGGCGCGGGGGAGCGTACGGTCGCCCAGGCCACGGCGGCTCCGAGCACCAGGGCCCCCGCGCACCACGGCATGGCCCGCCCGAACGCCGCGTCGAACTGCGTCGCCGAGAGGTACGACTCCGGGCCCATCCCGGCCAGCAGCGGCAGCGCCGCCACGGCGAGCAGACCGGCCGCGCGCGCCGCGGCGTTGTTGATGCCGCTGGCCAGGCCCGCCCGCCCCGGGTCGACGGAGGACAGCACGGTCGCCGTCAGCGGCGCCACCAGGGTCACCATCCCCAGCCCCATCACCACCATCGCCGGCAGTACGTCCGCCACGTACGAGGCCCCGGGGCCCACCCGCAGCGTCAGCAGAATCCCGGCCGCGCACAGCAGCGGACCCGCGGTGAGCGGGACGCGCGGCCCGATCCGCTCGCCGATCTCGCCCGAGCGGGCCGACAGCAGCAGCATCAGCAGCGTCGTCGGCAGCAGCGCCGCACCCGCGCCCAGTGCCGAGTACCCGGCCACCACCTGGAGCTGGAGCACCACGAGGAAGAAGAAGCCGCTGAAGGCCGCGTACACGCACAGGGTGACGAGGTTGACGGCCGTGAACTGGCGCGAGGCGAAGATGTCCGGCGGCACCATCGGATCGGCCCGGTGCCGCTCCACCCAGACGAAGGCGGCGCCGAGCAGCACCCCCCCCACCGCCGCGGCGATCACCGGCGCGGTGCCCGACGACGCCTCGATCAGCGCGTAGGTGACCAGGCCCAGCGCGCCCGCGCCCAGCACCGCCCCCGCCACGTCGAAGCGGCCGTGCGCCTGCGGGTCCCGGGACTCCGGTACGTGCCGCAGCGCCACCGGCACGCACAGCGCGGCCACCGGCACGTTCAGCAGGAACACCCACCGCCAGCCGGGCCCGTCCACCAGCCAGCCGCCGAGGAACGGCCCCACGGCCGCGCCCACCCCGCCCAGCCCCGACCACAGGCCCACCGCGCGGCCCTTGTCCCCGGCCCGGATCGAGCCCTGGATCAGGGCGAGGGAGCCGGGCGTGAGCAGCGCCCCGCCGATGCCCTGCAGGGCCCGGGCGGCCACCAGAACCCCGGCGTTCGGGGCGATCCCGCACAGCAGGGAGCCCACCGCGAACCACACCGTGCCCAGCACGAAGATCCGCCGCCGGCCGAAGCGGTCGCCCAGCGCCCCGCCGACCAGGATCAGCCCGGCCAGGGTGAGCAGGTAGGCGTTCACCGTCCACTGGAGCACCGCCAGATCGGCGTCGAGGTCCTCCCCGATACGCGGGAGTGCCACGTTCACCACGGTCGAGTCCAGCATGGCCATGGTCGACCCGAGCACCGTGGCCAGCAGGATCCACCGGCCGCGCGCCGAAGCCAGCGGGACGGCGGTCTCGGGCGGCACGTCGGGCGACTCGGCGGGCACGGTCATGCCTTCAGGCTGGCGCGCCCGGCGGGGAAGGGCCACCGGGCGGGGCGCCCGCAGGTGACCGCGGGGACGGCTCATAAGGCCCTCTTGTAATGAGCATGACGTCTACTTCACCATGACCCGCGCACGTCACGCGCACCCTTCCCGCACATCCCGCACACGGCGTACGAGGAGACAACACGTGGCCCAACGCGACAAGCGGCCCCCACGCGGCTTACGGCCCACAAGGCCGGCCCGGCCCGCACGGCCCGCCCGGTCCTTACGCACGGCGCTCGCCGCCCTCACCTCCGTCCTGCTGCTCCCGCTCGGCGCGGGAGCCGCCGCAGCCGCACCCGACCCCGGCACCGGCGCGCCGAGCGCGGCCGAGCGCAAGATCGAACCGAAGCTCCGCGCCCAGCTCGACAGCGCGGCCAAGGCCGTCTTCTGGGTCTACCTCGACAGCGCCGCCGACCTCACCGCCGCGGGGAAGCAGCAGACCCGCGCCGCCAAGGCCGAGACCGTGCTGAGGACGAAGAAGGAGCACGCCGCGCGCAGCCAGGCCGACGTCGTCAAGGCACTCGAAGGCGCCGGGGCCGAGTACACCTCGTACTGGATCGTCAACGCCGTCCGCGTCGTCGGCACCGAAAAGCTCGCCGGCACCCTCGCCCAGCGCCCCGAGGTGGCCCGGATCGACGCCGACGACAAGGTCGACCTCCCCAAGCCCGCCGAGGGCGAGCGCGAGAAGGCCGTCGCCGACGCCGTCGAGTGGAACATCGACCGGATCAAGGCGCCCCAGGTGTGGGACCGGATCGGGGTCCGCGGCGAGGGCATCGTCGTCGCCAACATCGACAGCGGCGTCGACTTCACGCACCCGGCCGTGGCGGGCCAGTACCGCGGCCGGAACGCGGACGGCACCCACTCCCACGCCTACAACTGGTTCGACCCGGCGGGCGTCTGCGCGGGCGCCGCACCCTGCGACAACAACGACCACGGCACCCACACCATGGGCACGATGGTCGGCGACGACGGCGGCGCCAACAAGATCGGCGTCGCCCCCGGCGCGAAGTGGATCGCCGCCAAGGGCTGCGAGTCCAACTCCTGCTCCGAGGCCTCGCTGCTCGCCTCCGGCCAGTGGATCGTCGCCCCGACCGACCTCGACGGACAGAACCCCCGGCCCGACCTGGCCCCGCACATCGTCAACAACTCCTGGGGCGGCAGCGGCGGCGACACCTGGTACCAGCAGATCGTCGACACCTGGCGGGCCGCCGGCATCTTCCCGGCCTTCTCCAACGGCAACGCCGGACCCGGCTGCTCCACCAGCGGCTCACCCGGCGACTACGCCAGCTCCTACAGCTCCGGCGCCTTCGACATCAACAACGCCGTCGCCTCCTTCTCCTCCCGCGGCGCCGGACCCGGCGGCATCGTCAAGCCGAACATCTCCGCCCCCGGCGTGAACGTCCGCTCCTCCGTGCCCGGCGGCGCGTACGAGGCCTTCTCCGGCACCTCCATGGCCTCACCGCACACCGCGGCGGCCGTGGCCCTGCTGTGGTCCGCCGCCCCGTCCCTCGAAGGCGACGTCGCGCAGACCGAGTCCCTCCTCGACGGCACCGCCCTGGACACCGACAGCGCCCAGTGCGGCGGCAGCGCCGCCGACAACAACGTCTTCGGCGAGGGCCGGCTCGACGTCCTCGCCGCCGTCGAAGCGGCCCCGCGCGGCGCGCTCGGCGCGCTCGGCGGCACCGTCCGCTCCGACGGCCGGCCGCTCGCGGGCGTGAAGGTCACCGCCGACGGACCCATCGACCGTACGGCCACCACGGCCGCCGACGGCAGCTACAGCTTCCCGGCCCTCTCGGTGGGCGAGTACACCCTGACCGCCGCCAAGTTCGGCTACGGGCAGCAGACCGCCACCGCCACGGTGACCGAGAACGCCACCGCCACCGGCGACTTCACCCTCACCCAGGCCCCCTCCGGCAAGGTCACCGGCACCGTCGCCGCACCCTCCGGCCCGGCCGCGGGGGCAGCCGTCACCATCGCCGACACCCCGGTGACCGCCACCACCGACGCACAGGGCCGCTTCGAGGTCACCCTCCCGCACGGCACCTACCGGGTGAACGCCACCCACCCCTCCCGCTGCCTCAGCCCCGGCACCGCCGAGGCCACCGTCGGCGGCGACACCACCGTCACCGTGAACCTGCCCGAACGTACCGACGGCTACGGCCACGCCTGCGCCACCGCGGGCGACCGGCCGTACACGGCGGGCAGCCGGCAGCTCGCACTCACCGGAGACAACACCACCGAACGCGTCGACCTGCCCTTCCCGCTGCCGCTGTACGGAAAGACGTACGCCCAGGCCTGGATCGGCACCAACGGCACGGTCAGCTTCGGCGGGAACCACACCGGCGACATCAACGGGGACCTCCCGAGCACGGCGACGCCCAACGCGGCCCTCTACCCCTTCTGGGACGACCTGGTCGTCGGCGCGGCCGGCAGCGGCTCGGGCGTCTTCACCGCCGTCACCGGCACCGCCCCGCACCGCAGCTACGTGATCGAGTGGCGCCAGGTGTCCCACTGGTCGGCGCAGGCCGACAAGTTCTCCTTCTCCGCCGCCATCGGCGAGGACGGCACCGTCACCTACTCCTACAAGGACACCGGCGGCACGGGCATCAAGGGCGGCTCCACCGCCACGGTCGGCGTGGAGAACGCCACCGGAACCGACGCCTTCACGTACTCCTTCAGCACCCCGGTCATCACCGACGGCCTGTCCGTCGCCTTCCGCACCACCAAGAGCGGCGTCGTCGCCGGCCGGGTCCTCGACGCCAACGACGGCAACGGCGTCGCCGGAGCCACCGTGACCGTCGGCACCGGCGACAGCGCGGTCTCCGCGACCACCGCCGCCGACGGCGGGTACGTCGTCCAGAGCCCCTCCGGATCGCGCACCGTCTCCCTCACGGCGGCGCAGTACGAGCCCGCCACGGCCACGGTGGAGGTCAGGGCCGCCGACGTCACGACGGTGACGCAGTCCCTGCGCACCGGCAGGGTGACCGCGTCCACCCCGGCGCTGGAGGTCGTACTCCCGGCCGGCGGGCAGCGGACCCGCACCCTGGAACTCACCAACCCCGGCCTCGGCACGGCGTTCACGGTGTCCGAGGACGCCGCATGGCTGACGGCCGCACCGGCCGGCGGCGACCTGCCCACGGGCGGGAAGGCACCGGTCACCCTCTCGGTCGACACGGGCGGACTGGCCCCCGGCACGGTCCTCACCGCCGACCTGAAGATCACCTCGGCGAGCGGCCGCACCCCGGTACTCATCGTCCCGGTCAAGGTCGTCGTCCCCCGCTACCAGGTCGGCCTGGACGCCGGATCCGGCTACGGCTCCACCGACGCCCTCGGCGACGCCTGGTCCCCGGACCGCAAGTACACGCCGGGCTCGTACGGGTACCAGGGCAACGGCACCGTCCGGTCCACCGGCCGCACCATCGCCGGCACCGACGAGCAGCGGCTCTTCCGCAACGCCCGCGAGGGCATGTACGAGTACCGCTTCGACAACGTGCCGAACGGCACCTACACGGTGGAGCTCGGCTTCGCCGAGCTGTCCTCCACCAAGCCGGACAAACGCGTCTTCGACGTCCTCGCCGAAGGCACGCAGGTCCTGCCCTCCCTCGACATCGCGCTTGAGGCGGGCACCTACACGGCCCTGACCCGCACGTACACGGTCACCGTCACGGACGGGGTGCTCAACATCCGCTTCGTGACGCACTCCGGATTCGGCAAGCCCCTGCTGAACACCCTCCGGGTCACCGACCGCCCCGACAAGGGCTGACCCGGTGAAGGGCGGGTGCCGACCGGCACCCGCCCCCTCCGTCCTACCGGTACACGGTCCCCCGGGCCGCTCCGGCCCATTCGAGTGGCGGGAGCGGCCCGTCGGCGCGACCTGCCGGAGGCCGGCGTCGCGGGTCGCTAACGTGAGCGACCATGACGCTCCTGAGCGACCAGGCATACGCCGTCCGGGCCCTCGTGGAGTCCGCCGATCCCGGGGCGGTGTGGGCCGTGGGCGGACCCGACGGCACCCTCGCGAGCTCGGACGGGGAGCAGCAGTGCCACGACGTCGGCGGCCTCACCGCCGTCCTCGCCCTGTGGCCGGTGGTCGGGACGCTCGTCGACGAGGGCGCGCTGCGGCTGCACACCCCCCTGGCCGCATACGGGGACCAGGCCGCGGCGGGCGCCCCCGCCGGGACCACCGCCCACCAGCTCCTCACCCACCCCGGGGGCACGGCCGCCCTCACCCGCCTCGTCGAACACCTCTCCGGCAGCGCCCTCGCCGACCTCGCGGCCGCACGCGTCTGGCACCCCCTGGGTATGACCCGCACCCGCCTCGCCGACGGCACCCTCCACGCGCCCCTCGCCGACCTCGCCCTCTTCCTGGCGCACCTGCTCCACCTGAGCGCCCCGAGCACCGCCGGCGCCCCGGATGCGGCGGGACCCGCGGCGGAGCCGGGCGGCGCATCCAACCCGCCGCCCCTCACCCGAGACTGGACGGCGGAATCCCTCCGCATCCGCACGGGCGAACTCACCCCCGCCCGCGGACTCCTCTGGCACCCCGCCCCGCACGGCGTCTGGACCCACCACGCAGACACCGACCCGGGCCCCGCCGTCTGGGTCTCCCCCCGCCACCACCGCTGGGCGGTCCTGCTCCCCGCCGCCGGCGGCCCGCTGCGCACCGCCTTCGGCGAAGCCGTCTTCGCCCCCGGCGCATCCACCCGCGGCAGCGGGTCGGACGGGATCCCCCGGCCGTAGCGCTCGGAGCGCGCACCGCGCGAGCGGGACGTACGGTGATGCCGATGTCACCGGCCGTTGTCTCGTTCCCGCCGCGGAGGTACACGGATGCGTACGGTCCAAGGGGCCGCCCTCGACGGGCTCAGGGCCCGGGTACGGGCCCTCGCGCTACGGACCGGGCTGCCGGTGCGGTCCACGCGGGGCGAGCCCCGGCCACCCGCCGCACCGGCCGGCCGCCCCCGTCCCGCGGCAGGCTCCGGCCGCCCGACCCGGAACGGAGCGCCGCTCGCGGCCCGCGGGCCCGCCGCCCCGCCCCGCACGGAGGACCCCGCCCGGCGGACACCCGTGGAAGCTCTCCCCAGGACCCCCGCCGCCCGCCCGGCCGGTCCCGACGCGGCCCTCGCGCCCGCCCGGACCCCCGCTGCCGCGACCGCCGTGTTCGCCTCGCTCGGCGCCCTGCTCACCGCCGCCGCCCGACACCGCCCCCTGCGCCGCCGCCCGGGCGAACTGCGCGCCTCCGCCGCCGCGCTCCGCGCCCTGCGCGCACGCCGCGGAGACGCGCCCGCGCTCGTCCGCACCCGGGCCGGGCAGACGGTCCTCGTCCTCCTCGACCCGCAGGACCTGCGCCGCTTCTACCGCGAACCACTCAGCGTCCTCGCGGCCGACGCGCCCCGCACATGCCCGGACCTGAGCACGCATGAGGCCGGCCGGGACGGCGACGGCCCCGGCTGCGCCCGCGGCGAACCGCGCCCGGACCGGCGGCGGATGAGCGCCGACGTACTGGCCGCCGGGCTGCCCGTCCACCCCGCCGCCGGCCCCATCCTCACCGTCGTCGCCGAGGAAGCCCGGCACCTGACCGCCACCGGCACACTCGAACTCCAGCGCGCCCGGCACGCCGTGAGCCGGGCCGCCCGGCGCGTCGTCCTCGGCGACCCGGCCGCCGAGGACGACGAACTCGCCGGATGGCTCACCCAACTGCGCGCCGGAGAAGGGCGGCTGCGCGGCGGCCGGACACGGGCCGCGCGTGCGGTGCGCGACAAGGTCCGCGCACGCATCCGCGAGTACGCCCGGCACGCGGGGGACGACACCCTCGTCGGCCGGGCCGCCCGCCACGCCGCCCCCCTCGACACCGCCGACCCCGGCGGAGCCGTCGACCCAGCCGACGAGGCCCGGCTCTGGCTCCTGGCCATGGACGCCGTGCCCGCCACCCTGCTGCGTACGCTCCTGCTGCTGGGCGCCCACCCCTGTGAACAGGACGCGGCCGCGGCCGAAGCCTCCGCCGAGGCCGCCGCCTGGCCGGGCCGCGGCGAACTCCCCAGGCTGCGCGCCTGCGTCCGCGAGTCGCTGCGCCTGTACCCGGTGGTGCCGGACCTGGTCCGCGTCACCCGCGCCGAGACCGAATGGCGGGGAGTGCGCCACCCGGCCGGCACCGCCGTGCTGCTGCCCGCCGCGTTCCACCAGCGCGACCCCGAACGGGTCCCGGCCGCCCACGTCTTCGTACCGGGCCGGTGGAAGAACCCCGCCGCCGACCGGGACATCCGGATGGCGCCCTTCAGCCACGGCGGCGGCCGCTGCCCCGGCGACCAGCTCGGGCTGATGATCACGGCGGCCTTCTGCGCCGGGGTGCTGCGCGGGCACCGGATCACCGGCACCCGCCCGGTCCTGGACCCCGTCGGACCACTGCCCGTGACCCTCGACCCGCACGGCGTCCGCCTCACCCTCACCCGCCGCTGACGGCGCCGGCGCACCGGCCGCGCCGCGCCGCGTGCCCGTCCCTCCGATCCCCTGACCCCTGCCGACCCCATGAGGAACCCATGTCCGACGCTGTGACCTCCGCGTCCCCCGCCCCGGACGTCGACCAGCTCGACGCCCCGAGCCGAGCCCTCGCCGAGGCCGCCGACGCGGTCGGCGAGGCCGCCCGCTACGCCTCCGGCCTGGCCTTCGGAACCCGCCTGCCCGCCGCAGCGCTGGCCAGGGGAGGGCACAGCAGGCGCGGTTGGCGCACCCTGCTGCGCACCCTCACCGACCCGGCGGGTCTCGGCTGGGCCGCGCGCGGCCGGGGCGCGGCCCGCGCCGGCCGCCTCGCGGGGGTCCTGGCCGGCCGGGAGAGCCTCGCCGTCAGCATCGCGGTCTGCGGGCTCAAGGCCAGGATCCGGGCCGCGAGCGCGGACCGTCCCGAACTCCTGGCGGACGCCGGAACCGCGGCGGTCCTGCGGGCCGTGGAAGCCGGCCGCCAGGCCGAGGCCGCCGGCCTGTTCCGCGGCATCATGCACGAGCGCGGCGCCGAGCACGCCTTCTCCCTGCTGGCGCCGTCGTTCGCCGACATCCTCGCCTGGCACGCCCTGACCGACGCGAACCCCTTCAACGACCACGCCGGCTGGCAGGTCGCCACCGGCCGGGCCGAGACGGCCCGCCCGCTCCTTGGACTCGCCGCCGCCCTGTGGGCCTTCTGCGACCGCGGCGCCGGCCTGCCCGCAAGGCCACCGACGACGCCGGCCGCCGAGCGCGGGCCCGTCCGGCGCAGGACCGCCGACCGGCCGCCGAAGCCGTACCGGCCGGCGGCGCGCCCCCCGGGCGGGAGCCTGCACGACCACGCCGCCGCCCTGCATACTCACGCGGTCCGGCTGCGGGGAGCCGCGGCCTGCTCACCGGGGTGGCAGGGCCGGGACGCCGAAGCCCTGCGCGCGGAGGTCGACAGCCTGGCCACCCGCTGCGGGAGGGCGGCCGGCGGCCTCGCCCTCGCCGCCGCCCAACTGCGCGACCGGTGACGGCGGGGAGCGCGTACGGCCGGGACCGGCCGTGATGACGCTCCCTCAGTCCCCGGCGGCTTCCCAGAGCCGGCGCAGCGCGGCCAGGGCACGTTCGGCGACTTCCTCCGGGGCACCGGACACGTCCACCGCGACGCCGAGCTCGTCGCCCTGGAGCGGCTCCAGCGTGGCGAACTGCGACTCCAGCAGGCTGGTGGGCATGAAGTGGCCCTTGCGCGCCGCCATCCGCTCCTCGATCAGCGAGCGTTCACCGGTGAGGTGTACGAAGACGGCCCCGGGGGCCGCGGCGCGCAGCCGGTCGCGGTAGGCCCGCTTGAGCGAGGACGCGGCGATCACCCCGCCGCACGCCGTCCCGGCACGGTTGCGGATCCACTCGCCCACGGCGTCCAGCCAGGGCCACCGGTCCGCGTCGTCCAGGGGGTGGCCGGCTGCCATCTTGGCGATGTTGGCGGCCGGATGGAAGGCATCGCCCTCCGCGTAGGGGAGGCCGAGCCGTTCCGCGAGCAGCCGGCCCACGGTCGTCTTGCCCGTGCCGGCCACGCCCATCATCACAACGACGCGCTGGGTGCCCACGTCCACCTCGCTGTCCTCGTCGACACCGGTTCGTGAAGCACCACTGAAGCGCATTAAGTACGACGTATTCAAGCCTCAGGGCGAAGACATCACATCTTTTGCCGACGGGGCGTCAACCGTACGCTTGCGCCATGACCACCCAAGGCGCCGAAAACGGTCCGGGACCGGGCCTGCACGCCCACGTGCTGGACACCGTCGGCCTCGCGATCGCCGCGGGCGAGTACCCGCCCGGCAGCGTCCTGCGTACGGACGAGATGGCCGAACGCTTCGGCGCCTCCCGCACCGTGGTGCGCGAGGCCGTCCGCGTCCTGGAGTCGATGCACCTGGTCGAGTCCCGCCGCCGGGTCGGCGTCACCGTGCGCCCCGCCGACGCGTGGAACGTCTACGACCCCCGGGTGATCCGCTGGCGGCTGGCCGGTCCCGACCGGCCCCGGCAGCTGCGCTCCCTCACCGTGCTGCGCTCCGCGATCGAGCCGGTGGCGGCCGGTCTCGCCGCGACCCTGGCGACCCCCCGGCACTGCGCCGACCTCACCGCTGCGGCCCTCGGCATGGTCCGCACCTCACGCGGGCACCGGCTCGACGACTACCTGCGGTACGACATCGCCTTCCACCGTGTGGTGTTGGACGCCTCCGGGAACGAGATGTTCGCCCGCCTCGGGGACGTGGTCGCGGAGGTCCTGACGGGGCGCACCGAACACGAGGTGATGTTCCACGACCCCGACCCCGCCGCCGTCACGCTGCACGTCCAGGTGGCCGAGGCGATCCGCGAGGGCGACGCCGCCCGCGCCGAGACCCTGACCCGGCGGATAGCGGTGGGCGCGCTGGAGGAACTGGACGTCCTGCTCGCTCCGTAGGGCGTGGTGCGCGGCTCCGTCCGCCCGCGCCGCGTCCGGTCACCGGAGCCGCCTGCGGGGCGGTCGGGGATAATGTCCGCGAACGGCACAAGCAGTGGAGACGCCGGCCGCGCGGCGGCCCGGCAGGAGAGGGAGCCCCCGATGGACGTGCAGCACTTCGAGCGGATCACCGCTTTCATCGAGGCGCGGCTCACCCCGCTGTTCGACGAGGCCACGGGAAGCGAGCACGGCTTCTCGATGGACGACACCTCGCGCGCCCTGCGCGCGCTGCGCAACTCCGTCCTGGAGGCCTCGGCAGTCAAGGGCCTCATCGAGAAGCGGGAGGCGGCCGAGCCGGCCATGCGCCGGGTGATCGACCAGTCCGTCGAGCACAACTGGGACGTGCTGCGCGGGATCGCCCGCCAGTGGGAGGACCACGCCGACTTCCGCCACGAGTTCAAGCACCACGCCTGGGAGCTCGACCACCACCACGCAGCGGCGCAGGCCTGACCCCGCCGAACGCCGCGTCGCACCGTGCTCCCCGCACCGTGTGACGCGGCGTCCCGCCCGGCGCCGGCCGCGGCCGACGGGCATCACGCGCCCGGTTCCGCCGACTTGCGCGGCGTGATCTGCTGGACCGCCCAGCCGTTGCCGTCCGGGTCCGAGAAGTAGACGAAGGAGCCCCACGGCAGGTCCTGGATCTCCGTCACCTCGACACCCCGGCCGCGCAGGTCCTCGTAGGCCTCCTCGATGTCGGTGACGACCACCTGCATGTTGTCGAGGGATCCGGGCGTCATCCGGGTGAGGCCCCTGCCGATCGCGATCGAGCAGGCCGACCCCGGCGGGGTCAGCTGTACGAAGCGGATGTCCTCGCTGACGGTGACGTCGTGGTCGGCGTTGAAGCCGATCTTCTCGTAGAAGGCCTTGGCCCGGTCGACATCGGTGACGGGCACGGCGACGAGTTCCAGTTTGATGTCCATCACAGCATCATGCGCCCCGCACCGGTGCCGCGCCGCCGGATTCGATTCCTGCGGGCGTGTCCGCCGCGGCGAACTGCGTGCGGTACAGCTCCTCGTACCGGCCGCCCGCGGCCAGCAGCCCGGTGTGCGTGCCCCGTTCGACGATCCGGCCGTCCTCGACGACGAGGATCAGGTCGGCCGCCTGCACGGTGGACAGCCGGTGCGCGATGACCACGGCGGTCCGGCCCGCCAGGGCCTCGCCCAACGCCTCCTGCACCGCCGCCTCCGACGTGGAGTCCAGGTGCGCGGTGGCCTCGTCGAGGACCACGACCCGCTGCCGTGCCAGCAGCAGCCGCGCGATCGTCAGGCGCTGCCGCTCACCGCCCGACAGCCGGTAGCCGCGCTCACCGACCACCGTGTCCAGGCCGTCCGGCAGCGCGGCGACCAGGCCGTCGAGCCGGGACCGGCGCAGCGCCTCCCAGATGTCCTCCTCGGTGGCGTCCGGGCGGGCCAGCAGCAGGTTGGCCCGTACCGACTCGTGGAAGAGGTGCCCGTCCTGGGTGACCATGCCGAGCGTCTCGCGGATCGAGTCGGCCGTCAGGTCCCGTACGTCGACCCCGCCGAGCCGGACCGCGCCCGCGTCGGCGTCGTACAGCCGCGGCAGCAGCTGGGCGATGGTCGACTTGCCGGCGCCGGACGAACCCACCAGTGCGATCATCTGGCCGGGCTCGGCGCGGAAGGACACCTCGTGCAGGACCTGCGTACCGCCCCGGGCGTCGAGTACGGCGACCTCCTCCAGGGACGCGAGGGAGACCTTGTCGGCGGACGGGTAGCCGAAGGACACCCGGTCGAACTCGACGGCCACCGGCCCTTCCGGCACCCGCCGGGCATCCGGCTTCTGCGCGATGAGCGGCTTCAGGTCGAGGATCTCGAAGACCCGCTCGAAACTCACCAGCGCGCTCATCACCTCGACGCGGGCCCCGGCGAGAGCGGTCAGCGGGGCGTACAGCCGGGTCAGGAGCAGGGCGAGCGCGACGACGGAGCCGGCGTCCAGGGTCCCGCGCAGGGCGTAGTACCCGCCGAGTCCGTAGACGAGCGCGAGGGCCAGCGCCGAGACCAGGGTGAGGGCCGTGATGAACGCCGACTGGGCCATCGCGGTGCGGATCCCGATGTCCCGTACGCGTGCCGCCCGGACCGCGAACTCGGCGGACTCGTCGGCGGGCCGGCCGAACAGCTTGACCAGCGTCGCGCCGGGCGCCGAGAACCGTTCGGTCATCTGGGTGCCCATCGCGGCGTTCAGCGCCGAGGCCTCCCGCTGCATCGCCGCCATCCGCGCCCCCATCCGGCGGGCCGGCAGGACGAACACGGGCAACAGCACCAGCGCCAGCAGGGTGATCTGCCAGGAGATGCCCAGCATCACGACGAGGGTCAGCAGCAGGGTGACGAGGTTGGCGACGACGCCCGAGAGGGTGTTGCTGAACGCCCGCTGCGCGCCGATGACGTCGTTGTTGAGGCGGCTGACGAGGGCGCCGGTCCGGGTCCGGGTGAAGAAGGCGACCGGCATCCGCTGCACGTGGTCGAAGACGGCCGTCCGCAGATCCAGGATCAGCCCCTCGCCGAGGGTGGCGGAGAGCCGGCGGGCCAGCAGCCCGAGCCCCGCCTCCGCGACCGCGATCAGCGCGATGAAGAGGGCGAGCCGGGTCACCACGGCGCCGTCCCGGCCGTCCACGACGGCGGTGACGACCCGGCTGGCGAGCACCGGCGTGGCCACCGCCAACAGGGCCGTCACCACGCTCAGCAGGAGGAAGAGAACGAGCCCGCGGCGGTGCGGGCGGGCGAACGCGGCCACGCGGCGCAGACCGGCCCGGGAGAGGGGGCGGCGGTCCTGCTGGGCGTTGATCGCGCTGTGCAGTGAGGTCCAAGCGGTGACTTCCATGTCCATGACCCGAACGCTAGGACCTCAACCAAAGTCGAGGTCAAGGGTTCGGCCGGGGACCCCCCGACCGGGCGACCCGCCAGGACCCGCGGGGCGGCGCCGCCGGGCAACTCCCTTGACCGGCAAGCCGTTTCCAGGCTCCTCCGTTGTCGGTGCCCGGTGGCATCATCGGTCCATGACGCAGGGATCCGAGTCCGTCCGCTTCACCCAGGGCACCGCAGACACCGTCCTGCACCACTTCGAACGCTGGGCGCGTGACACACCCGAAGCACCCGCCCTCATCGCCGGCACGAAGAACCGCCTCCCGTACGGGGTGCTCGACGCCCGCGCCAACCGGCTGGCGCACCACCTGCTCGCCCGCGGCCTGCCGCCCGGCGGTCTCGTCGCCATCGGCACCGCCAAGCCCGCCGAACTCGTCGTCGGCATCCTCGCCGTCCTGAAGGCCGGCGGGGTGTACGCCGTCGTCGACGCCGAAACGCCCCGTACCGGCCGCCAACAGCTCACCGCGCTGCAGCCCTTCGAGCCCTTCGCGCTGCTCACCCACGCGCCCCACCGGGCAGCCCTCGACACCGGCACGGGCCTGCGCGCGATCCGGACCGACGACGACGCCACCGAGATCGCCGCCCGGCCCGCCCACGCACCCGACGCCGGACAGGCGGCCGGCGGAGCCGCCAGGCCGCCCGGCGCGGCCGTCCTCTTCACGGCGTCCTCCACACCGCGCCCCGTGCCCGCCGGCCACGCCCTGCTGCTCGCCGCCCACGAGGGCTGGACCGAGCTGCTGCGGCCGACTCCGCAGGACGTGCACCTCATCACCGCCCGGCCGGACGTCACCGCCTTCGCCGCCGGCTGGACCCGGGCCCTGTGCACGGGCGGCAGCCTCGTCCTGCCCCCGGGGCCGTCCTGGCCGTCCGGGTCGCCGCAACAGGTCCGTACGGCGGTCGACCTCCAGATGGTCACCGTCCTGCACACGGATCCGGCGGGCATCGCCGCGCTGGTGGTCGACGGCCCCCGCCCCACCGCCGCGGACCGCAGGAGCGGCCCGCGGCCGCTGCGCTCGCTGCGGCTGGCCACCGTCACCGGCGACCGCCTCCACCTCGACGAACTGGACGCCCTGCACACCCGGTTGCGCCCCGGCGTACGCATCCTCAACGTCTACGGTCTCACCGAGACCGCCGGAGCGGGCACCTGCTTCGAACTCCCGCAGCTGCCGGCCCCCGTCGGCGAACCGGAACGCCACTGTCTGCTGGGCACCCCCTTCCCGGGATGCCAGGTCCACCTGCGCGGCGGGCAGATACACCTCGCGCCGCCCGGCGGCGGTGACGCGATACCCACCGGCGACCTCGGCGTGTCCCGCCCCGACGGCCTGCTGGAGTACGCCGGCCGGATCCGGGACCGGATCCCCCTCCACGGAGGCTCCTTCGACCCCCACGCCGTCGAGGCGGCGATCCGCACCCATCCGGGCATCGGCGCGGCCCTCGTCGCAGGCGTCGACAAGGACGGGGAGCGGCGCCTCGTCGCCTACGTGGCCCCGCCGCCCGGCGACCCGGCCTGGGACGCCTCGGCGCCGCTGCCCCAGATCTACGGCCTGCGCAACCACCTGGCCGGCACCGTCCTCAAGGAGGTGTCGCCGACCATCCTCGTCCAGCTCCGCGCCCTGCCGCGCAACCGGGCCGGCCAGGAGGACCGCGCGGCCCTGCCGCTGCCCACCCGGCCCGTGTCCGAGCGGCCCGCCGTCCACGGGAGCAAGTTCGCCCGGTCGTCCACCGGCGCCGGAGACCCGGACGGCGGCCGTGTCGTCGCCGCCGGCTGCATGACGTTCGCCCTCGGCTTCCTCACCCTGATCCTCACCCCCGTCCTGTGGCCGGGCTCCACCGACCTCTCCGCGGTGCCCCAGCCGTGGGCGGCCCTGTTCTTCCTCCTCTACGTGGCGGAGAGCCTGGCCTTCGGCGCGGGGCTGGCGTTCCTGTCCACCGGGTACCGCCTGATGGCACGACGGGAACGCGGCCGGCCCCCGGGCCGTGTCCGGGCCGCCCACCTCGCGGCGAGCTACCTGCTGCTGGCCTGGTGGCCGCAGGACAACGCCTACCGGCTGGCGGCCAAACAGGACTGGCCCCTGCAGGCCCTCCTCGTCTACGCCTTCAACATCCCCCTGATGATCGCGGGCCTCATCCTGGCTGTTCACGTGGCCCGCAAACCGGCCTCGCCCTTCGACTTCGAGGACAGCGACTGAGGCTGGCGGAGCAAAATCCTTCCGGCCCGCACACCACCGGCGTACGGGCCCCGGCCGGCGTACGGGCCCCGGCCGGCCGCGGCGGCCTCAGGGCGCGGCCGGCCCCGGCGGGTCGAACATCGCCCCCACGGCCGCGGCCCGGGTGCGGACCAGCGCCTCGGCCGCGTCCAGCGCCTCCGGACCGCGCGCGGCCACCAGCACACCCAGCCAGGGAGCCGGATCGAAGGCGCCCGTCGGGATGGCGGGGACGAACACCGCACCGAGCTCCGCGCACCCGCGGGCCAGGTCCGCGCACAGTTCGTCCACCTGCGCCTCGGGCAGCCGTGCCCCGAGCGCCACCCGGTCGGCGATCCGCACGAGGTGCCCCGCGCCCCGCAGCTCGTCGAGCCGGGCCGCCACCATGAAGGCGATCGACGGCCCGGTCAGCCGCAGGTTCACCTCGGTCGGCGCGAGCCGCCCCTCGGCGTCCACGACGAAGTCCACGTCGAACCAGCCCCGGTAGCCGGACGCCGCCAGCTCCCGGCCCACCGCCGCACCGAAGGCGAGCAGCGGCTCGTGCGCCCACTCCGGCACCGAGCCGGGCCCCACCGTGGCCCCGCGGTAGGCGCCCGCCGTCACGTCCATCAGCGCCGCGCCGACCTCGTGGACCTCGCCCGCCGGGTCCACGAAGCCGTCGTACGTCAGGTCGCGGACCGCCGCCGGATCCGCCGGCGCCTCGACGTACTCCTCCACCAGCAGCGGCCCGCGCGGCAGCCGCCGCAGGACGGCGCGGGCGCCGCCCGCGGCACGCACCTGGCCGGCGGTGACCACGGTCGTACCCGAACCGCCGACCCCGTGCTCCGACTTCAGAACGGTGCTCTCGCCGGCCCGTGCCCGTGCCGCCAGCAGCCGGGCCGCCGCCCACCGGCCGCCCGCCCGTACCTGTGCGGGGAGCACGATCCCGGGATGCCCGCCCTCCGCGAGGATCCGCTGAAACAGGCCGTGCGCGGCGGCCTTCGACTCGTAACGCAGCTCCCCGGACCGCCACGGCCGCCCCGCGAGCAGCCCGAACGGCCGGGTCAGCCCCCACGGTACGAGCGGCTCCCCGGCCCCCGTCAGCCGCGCGGCCAGCGCCGGCCTGGCCCGTACCGCGTCGACCAGCCCGGGCCCGCGCTCCGCCAGGCCGTCGTACACCTCGACCCCGGTCCAGCCCAGCTGCCGGCAGACCAGGTCGGTCCAGCCGGCGGGCACCGCCCGGGGCAGCACCAGGGCGGACGGGTAGGGGCTGTAGAAGGCGGCCAGACAGGAGTAGTGGTGTGCGGCCGACTGGTCGGGGTCCAGTGAGGGGTCGGCGAACTGCGCGTTGTACTCCGCGACGTTGCCGACGTGCACCGCCCGCCCGCCGCCGGTCCAGGCCCGCGCCCAGTCGGCGAGCGGGGCCGGGGCCGCCTCGAACCGCACCAGCGTCCCCGTCGGCGCCTCCGCGGCCGGCGCCGCGACCGCGCCCATCGCCCGGTAGAAGCCGGCCGCATGCGGGTCCGAGTCGATCACCAGCCTGCGCACACCCCGCTCCACGGCCCGGCGCAGCACGTCCCGGTACAGGATCCGCCCCACGCCCCGCCCGATCGCGGAGGGTTCCACGAAGAGCAGCCCGAGCGTCGCCAGCGGCGCGCCGCCCTCCAGGGAGGCGAGCCCGAGGAGCGTCCCTTCCGGATCCTCGGCCACCACGATCCTGCGCGCCGTCACCTCGTCCGGCAGGATCCGCAACTGCGGCGCGCACGCCGCCAGGAAGCCGGCGTCGTACCCCCAGTGCGCCTTGGACCGCATCACCAGCCCGGTCAGGGCCTCCGCCTCGGCCGCTCGCGCGGCCCTGACCTTTACCATTCGCTGACCTCCCCATGGTCTGCGGGAAGGCCGTGCGATAGATTCGGCCTCCCTACGGAACGTATTTTCCCACCATCGGAGACAGGCTTCTCAATGAGCGACATCATCAACGGACTTGGCCGCACCAGCGCCTACGGCGCCCTGGGCCTGGTCCTGCTGATCCTCGGCATCGTCCTCGTGGACGTGCTGACGCCCGGGAAGCTCCCGAAGCAGATCTGGGAGGAGCGCAACCGCAACGCCGCCCTCTTCCTCAGCTCCGCGCTCCTCGGTATCGGCGGCATCGTCTTCACCTCGATCTGGACCACCTACGACGACTTCGGCAAGGGCCTGGCGTCGACGGCCGCCTTCGGCCTCCTCGGCCTGGTCCTGATGGCGGTGGCCTTCCTCGTGCTCGACCTGGTGACCCCGGGCAAGCTCGGCGCCATCGTCGTGGACCGCGAGCCCCACCCGGCGGTCTGGGTCTCCGCCGCCTGCAACCTCGCCGTCGCCGCGATCGTCGCCGCCTCGATCGCCTGACGCGGAGCACCCGTAAGCGAGGAGAGCGCCGCTCCGCCAGGGGAGCGGCGCTCTCCGCGTACCGGCCGGCCGGCGTGCGGACACCGGCATCAGGCCAGCCCCAGCGCGAAGGCCCCGAATCCCGCGGCGAGGAGTCCGGCCGCCGCACGGCGCAGCGCACGACGCAGCGCGCTCGCCCCCCGCCCCTCCGCAGGTGGCGCCTCGAAGCGCCGCGCGTACCGGGCGATCACCACCAGAAGCCCCGCGAACACCGGCACCCACGCCATCCGCGCCACGATCCAGCCCAGGCTGTCCGGTGCCGTCGTCAGCCCGGCCACCCCGCCCGCGAACGAAGCGGGCACGGCCGCGGCCAGCATGGCCGTCTGATGCCAGCACAGGATCGTCATCGCGCACAGGTTGACCACCACCACCGGGGCCCACAGGGCCGGCCGGGCCAGCAGCCGCGCCAGCCGGTCCCGCAGCAGGATCGCCGCCCCCGACTGCGCCGAGGCCAGCGCGAGCACCAGCAACGACGGCGGGTGCGAGTTCGTCCGGGCGGCACCCGGCACCCCCACCATCGACGCCGGATAGTGGAACACCGCCAGCAGCGCCGCGAACAGCAGCGCCCCGCCGGCCAGCAGCAGCCAGGCCCCGCGCCGCCCGATGCGCCGCTCGCCCCAGGACACCCCCAGCTGGTAGGCGAACAGCCAGCCCGGCAGGATGTTCAGCAGCGACAGCCAGGACGGTACGGAGGCCGCGAGCGGCCCGTACCGCAGGAGGTCCACCACCGCGACCGAGGCGAGCAGCGGGGCCGCCGCCCAGCCGCCGAGCCGGCGCGCGGCCCGCAGACAGTACGGGGTCAGCGCGGTGACCACCACGTACACCCCGACGAACCACAGCGGTTGGACGACGAGCTTCGCCCCCGTCCGCAGCGACGCCTCCGGGACCCCGGCCGCGTACAGCACGGGCGCGGCCAGCGCCCACACCGCCGCCACTCCCAGCACGGGCCGCCCCAGACGTACGATCCGGCCCTGCAGCCAGGCGTGGGCCGACCCAGGGCGGCGCCGGTAGGAGAGCGCCGACGCGTAGCCGCCGACGAGGAAGAAGATGCCCAGCGTCTGGAGGACCCAGCTCGCCGGCGCCAGGGCGCCGAAGGCCGACAGGGGGCTGGCGTTGTGCAGACCGCCGTCCGCGTCGAGCGTGAAACCGCCGAGCATCCAGTGGCCGGCGGGCACGGCCAGCAGCGCGAGCGCGCGCAGCCCGTCGACCGCACGGTCACGGTGGGCCGGGGTCTGCCGGTCGATCCGTGCGGCGGCCTTCCGCAGCGGCGCCAGGACGGTGGAGGCGCTCATCGGGCCTCTCCCCTCGCGATCGCGGCGAACGCGGCGAGGGACTGCGTGCCAGGGGCGAAGTAGCCCGTGTGGCCCCGTACGTCGGCGGCGGGGACCCGGCTGGCTCCGAAGGCCGCGGAGGTCGGGTCGGCGCCGTGGCCGATCCCGGCGAAGCGGACGTTCGGGACGTCGGCGATCCAGTCCGAGGGGCTGCGGGCCGCCCAGACGCGTGCGCCGGTGCGCAGGGCGCCGGCGGTGTCCGCCCGCATGCCCGGGGACCCGAAGGCCACGATGTCCGAGGCGTCGGTGTGCCGGGCCGCCAGTCCGCAGACCACCGAGCCGTAGCTGTGGCAGAACAGCACCGGGTCGGGTGCGCCGACCGCGTCGAGACCGGCGGTGAGGCGGGCCAGCCGCGAGGCCCCCGCGGCGGCCAGCCGCCCGTCGGCCGCGTCGAGGCCCACGCCGACCGGGGTGGTGTACCCGGTCCACGCGATGACGGCCACCGAGGCGTCGGTCGTCGAGGTGTCGGCCGTCGTGCCCCCGGTCGCCGCGCTCAGTGCCCGGGCCATACCGGCCGGCCCCGTGGACGGTGCGCGCCGCGCGTCGTGGGAAGCGGCGTCGCTGTCGGAGCCGGGCACGATCACCGAGACGTGCGCGGCGTGCTCCAAATCCCCGAACACCTCGGCCACCTGGCCCCGGCCGCGCGGGTCGAAGGCCAGGATCCGCCGGTCCGCGGCGGCCAGGGACGCGTACCGCGCCTCACCCGTGCCGGCGACGGCGAGCCGGTTCGCCTCGTACCGCAGGGGTAGCGGCACCCCGTCGAGGTTGCCCACCACCAGCGGGTGGTCGCGTACGAGGGCGGAGCGGGCCGCACCGTCCAGCCCCGCGAAGAACCGGGCCACCTCGTACGGTGTCGCCGTCGCCGGATCGGGCAGCGCCCGGCCGTACGCCGTGTCGGCCCGCCAGGCGGCGGTGCCCGGCGGCGGCCCGGTGACCGCCGACTGGCTCCCGCCCGAAGCCCATCCGGCGGTCCCCCCGACGACGGCCACCGCCAGCGCGGCCGTGACCAGCGTCCTTCCGAAGCGGCGCATGCCCCTTCTCCTCTCCTCGTGACGAGGGGGAAGGTAGGAACACGGCGCCACCGCGCACGTCGGACCGAGGAGCCAAGCCGGATGTCATACCCGGGTAGGGGGTGGAGGAGGAGGCCCGAGCGGCCCGCCCGGCCCGCTCAGGCCGAGTCGCCCGGGCGTACCAGGCCCGCCTCGTAGGCGAAGATCACGGCCTGCGCCCGGTCCCGCAGGCCGAGCTTGGCCAGCACCCGCCCGATGTGCGTCTTCACCGTCTGCTCCGCCAGCACCAGGTGGCCGGCGATCTCCTGGTTCGACAGCCCGCGCGCGATCAGCTCCAACACCTCGGTCTCGCGCGGCGTCAGGCCGTTCAGCCGGAGCGCCGGATCCTTGCGCGGCGCCGGCCGCTGCCGGACGAAGTCCGCGATCAGCCGCCGCGTCACCGACGGCGCGAGCAGCGCCTCGCCCGAGGCGACGACCCTGACCGCCGCGATCAGGTCGGCCGGCGGGGCGTCCTTGAGCAGGAAGCCGGAGGCCCCGGCGCGCAGCGCCTCGTACACGTAGTCGTCGATGTCGAAGGTGGTCAGCATCAGCACCTTCGGCCGGTGCACCACCCCGGGCGGCGGGTCGAGTATCTCCCGGGCCGCCGTCAGGCCGTCCATCTCCGGCATCCGTACGTCCATCAGCACCACGTCGGGGTGCGAGGAGCGGGACACCTGCACCCCCTGGCGCCCGTCCGGCGCCTCGCCCACCACGTCGATGTCGGCCTGTGCCGACAGCAGCGCGGCGAACCCCGCCCGCACCATGGCCTGGTCGTCGACGATGACCACGCGGATGGTCAACTGCGCTCCTCGTTCGTGTCGTCGGTGCCGTCCGTCCCGGCGGCCCCGGCACCGGTGTGCAACGGCAGGCGCGCGGCGACCCGGAACCCCCCGTCGGGCAGCGGCCCGGTGTCCAGCGTCCCGCCGGTCAACCGTACGCGCTCCCGCATCCCCACCAGACCGTGGCCCGTGCCCGGGCCGTCCGGCTCCACCACCGCGTCCCGGGCCGCCGGACCGTTGACGACGAGCAGGAGGACCTCGTCGTCGTCCACGGTGACCGACACCCGCGTGGGCGCGCCCGGCGCGTGCCGCACCACGTTGGCCAGGGCCTCCTGCACGATCCGGTACGCCGACAGGTCCACGGCGGGCGGCGCGGCCCGCGCCGCGCCGGCCGCCAGTGACAGCTCCACCGGCTGACCCGCCCTCACGGTCGCCTCCACCAGCTGCTGCAACCGGCCGATCCCGGGCTGCGGGGCCCGCTCGCCGTCCGCCCGGCCGCCTCCGCCGGCCCCGCCCGAGCCGTCCGCCCCGTCCGGGGTCCGCAGCACGGTCAGCAGCCGCCGCATCTCGTCCAGGGACTCCCGCGCACTGGCCGCGATCGCCGCGAACTCCTCCCGCACCGGCTCCGGCATCCCCGGCAGCCGGTAGGGCGCCGAGTCGGCCTGCACGGTGATCACCGACATGTGGTGGGCCACCACGTCGTGCAACTCGCGTGCGATCCGGGCGCGTTCCTCCAGCAGGGTGCGCCGCGAACGCTCGGCCTCGCTGATGCTCTCCTGCTCGGCGATCCGCCGGCGCGCGTCGCCCAGACCCCGCAGCGCGCCCGTCAGGGCCAGCACGACACCGGCGAGTACGAAGAGCAGCGCGGCGGTGTTCATGGTGCCCGCCGGCTGGAAGAAGCCGAGCACCGCACCGAGCGCGCCGGTCGCCAACCACACCCCGACCAAGGTCCGGACGGACTCGCGCAGCCCGAGGCAGGCGCTCAGCACCAGGTAGCCGATGACGGCCGTGGGCGTCCACGGCCACGCGTGTCCGGCGACCTTGTCGGCCTGCGTCAGCAGCACCGCACCGAGGGTGTCCGCGACCAGGACGAGGAGCCAGGCCGGCAGCGGCCGGGTCACCGCGAGGAGCAGGGGAGCGGTCTGCGCCACCCCCAGCGCGCCCGCCCAGCCGCCGTCCATTCCGTAGTCGTCGGCCAGCACCACGATCGTCGTCGGCAGCAGCGAGACGACGAAGATCCCGGCCACGACGTACGGAAGTGCCCGCTGCCAGGCCCTGGGCGCCTGCGCGAACAGCGGCTGCGCCGCCCCCGCCGGGGTACGCAGGGCCGCGGCGACCTGCGCCAGGGCGCCGGGTCGTCCGCCGGGTCCGCCGCCGGTCCGGTCGCGGGCTTTGTCGCTCATGATCGCCCCAGCCTACGGGACGGCCCTTCCGGGACAGCCCTGATGCTCCGCCGGGCCCGTGAGGGCGCGCGGGTAGGCTGCCCGGCAGTCGATCACGGGGGAGACGTTCGCATGGGCGGGGCGGCCGCGCTGGAAAAGCTCGTGCCGGTGCTGCTGGCCTTCGGCGGCGGGGTCCTCCTCGCGCGCCGGAAGGTCGTCGGGGCCGAGGCCTCCAAGGCCTTCTCCGACTACGCCTTCCTCTTCGCCATGCCCTGCTACCTCTTCGGCAACATCTACGCCGGCGACCTCGCCGCCCTGTTCGACTGGCGGGCGATAGGCGGGTACGCGGCCGCCGCCGCGGTCGCCGCCGCGGTGGTGGCAGCGACGGCGGTGGCCCGCGGCCGGCGCGAGCCCCGTGCGGTGGCCCTGCGCGTGATGGCGGGAGTGCAGGTGAACACCGCCTACTTCGCCGTCCCCGTGTTCATCACCGTCTTCGGGACGGCCGCGCCGATCTTCCCGATACTGCTGTTCCAGGTCTGCGTACTGTCCCTCGTCGTCATCGCCCTCATGGAACTGGGCCGCCCGGACCCCGCCGAGGGCGGCCCGGGCCGCCGCCTGTCCCAGGCCGTCGGGGCCTCACTCGCCACCCCCCTGGTCCTCGCCTGCAACGCGGGGATCCTGCTCAACCTGCTGTCGGTGCGGGTCCCCGCCGTGGCCCTGGACGCAGCCGCCTTCGTCGGCGACAGCGCCTCGCCGGCCGCCCTGTTCGCCCTCGGCCTCCACCTCGGCGGCGCCGGCCTCCACCTGCGGGGCACGACACGTGAGGAACTGGCCCTGATCGGCTTCAAGTGCCTGGCGTTCCCGCTGCTGGCGTGGGCGGTCTGCGGGCTGCTGTTCGGGGTGCGGGGCGACTGGCTGGCGTACCTGGTCCTGATCGCGGCGATGCCGACCCCGCAGAACCTGTTCGTCTTCGCCCAGCGCTACGACGTGGGTGTGGGCCTCTCCGCCTCGGTCGTGATCAAGACCTCGCTCGTCTCGCTGGTGCTGCTGCCCCTCTGGCTGCGGACTCTGGCCGCCTGACCCACGCCTCCCGGGCGGTTGCCCGCGGCGGGAGACGGGAGCGGCAGGGCGTTCGTACCCCCGGGCGGGACCGGCTCGTTGTACCGGTATGGAACTGCCGACCATCGCGGCGCCGGGCGTCGGGGAACAGGCCGACGCCGCGGCCGATGCCGCCTGCCACCTCTACGACACCGTCGCCCCCTGGGGGCCCGGGGCGCCGGGCGGGTGGAGCCGGACCGCGGCCGAGGACGCCGCCGAGGCGATCGAGACCACCGCGTACGCCCTCGCCTCCGCCGCCCCGGACGCCGAGGTGGTCCTCGCGCCCGTCCACGCGGCCCTGGCCGACCTGCGCCGCCGACTGGGCCTCCCACCCGCCGAGGTGCCGGCCGGCGACGGGCTCCCGGCGGTCCCGCGCACGGTCGGAAACCCGCGGCGGACCCGGTGGGTGCGGGCCCTCACGGCACCTTCGCCCCGGCAACCGCCTTCTCGTACAACCTCCTGACGTCCGTGCCGAAGTAGGAGCTGTAGGAGACGTCGGGCCTGTCCCCGCCCGTCTTCCAGCCGCCGATCACGCCCACCACGTCGCCGGTCCCGGTGCGGCTGTCGAGCCGCAGCAGGAAGGGGCCGCCGCTGGTGCCGCCCGGGTAGCCGGTGCAGGCGATGCGCAGGAACGAGCCCGGGATCCGCGAGTCGGTGCTGGTGTACTTCGTCGTCCGGTTCACGCACGTGCGCGGCCGGGCGGCGGTGGACGGGTGGCCGATCAGCGTGGCCCGGGCGTGCGCGTAACCGGCGCCCGTGACCAGCCGGTTGCCGCCGACCACGTCCTGCACCCGCCGCCCCTTCGGGTCGGGGCCCACCTGGGCGAAGGCCACGTCGAGGGCGGCGGCGCGGTTGACGCCCTGGGTGCGGTAGCGCTGGTCGATCCAGATCCTGGAACGGCCGGCGGCCGTGCGGACCACCGGGAACATGCCGAACGGCCGCGGTACGGCCCGCGTGTACTGCGGTACGAAGGCCACCCGCTGGGTGTCGGCGCCGAGTAGGCAGTGCGCCGCGCTGACGACGAGGTTGCGGCCGGGGGAGGCGACCACGCTCGCGGTGCAGAAGTAGGAGCCGCTGCCCTTGAGGAGGAACATCCGGCCGACGACCGGGAGACCGCCGAAGTCCTGGCCGACGCCGGGGCCGGCGGCCGGGATCCGGGGGAGGGCCGGACGCACGGGCGCGGGCGCCGGGAGGATGCTCGGTCTCGGCGTCGGAGCAGGGCTCGGACTCGGCGGCGGCACGGGCTGGGGCTCGGGTGTGGGCGCGATGGGCCCGGTGGGGGCGTCGGGAGCGGCGGGAGTGGTGCCGGTCGGGGCCGGCGGCGCCGCCGGGATCGGTTCGAACGGCCCGACCGGCGGGATCCGCCCCGGGCCGGCGGGATGGCGCGGTGCCACGCCGGGAATCGGGGGAACGGGCGGCAGGGGACGGGCCGAGGCCATCCGCTCAGGCGTCCAGTAGGACTCCGCCTCGTGCGCGCCCCAGCGGCCCGCGGCCGCCGGTACGGCCGCTGCGCTGCCCGCCCCGGCCGCGGGCAGCTGCCCCGCGGACACCAGCAGGGCGGCCGCCGCCGCGGCCACCGTCAACGTACGTCGCATGCCGCACACTCCCTAAACGGCCTGGGGGAAACGGAAGAGCCGGTCCGGATCGTGCGTGCGCCGGACCTCCTCCAGCCGGGCGAGGTTCGGGCCGTAGTAGGCCTCGCGCCAGCCGCTGAGCTTCGGGTCGATGTAGTTCTGGTACGCCCGGCCGCTCGCCCACGGGCGCAGGTCCTGCCACAGCCCGTCGAGCCAGGCCTCGTGCCGGGCCACGTCGGCCGCCGCCGCGGATTCGGGCCAGTAGACGAGGTACTGGGCCAGGAAGGCGCTGTCCCGGTGTGCGAAGGCGGTGGCGCCGGCCGGGACCCGGTTCACGGCGCCGCCGCAGACCCCGTCCAGCTGCACCACGGCCAGGCCGCCCCGCGGAGCGGCGGCCCCGTAGCGCCGGACGGCGTCCAGGAGCGCGCCGATCGCCGCGTCCGGCAGCCCCGGGCCGGCCCAGAAGTCGCTGCGGGCGGCGTAGGAGTCCCTGCCGAGCCGGCCCCGCGGGTCCCTGCCGGGCAGCGTGCCCGGCAGCCGGCACTCCGTGGCGCTCAGGTCCAGACACCCCGCCAGGGCCCGCACGGTGTCCCCGTGGCTGCGTACGACGATCCAGCTGTCCCGCGGCTCCGCGCCGACCAGGTCGGACAGCCGCCTCAACTCAGCTTCCAGCTCCTGGCGTCCGTCCAGGCACACTGCCCGGACCGAGGGCGCCGCGGCGGCCGCGCCCGTCCCGGGCGCCGAGGCGCCGGCCTCGACCGTGAACTCCACCTGGCTCCAGAACGGGTCCGGCAGGCCGTCCAGCCAGCGCTGCCAGCCACGCAGGACGCCCGCGGAGCCGCCTTCCGGCCAGTGGAGTTCGGCGAAGGCGCAGTCGCCGACCGGGTGGGTACGGAAGCGGAAGTCGGTCACCACCCCGAAGTTGCCGCCGCCGCCCCCGCGCAGCGCCCAGAAGAGATCCGGATCCCGGTCGGCCGAGACCTCGCGGACGGTCCCGTCGGCGGTGACGACCCGCGCCCAGGTGAGCCGGTCCGCGGTCGTGCCGTACGCCCGCGAGGCCGGGCCGAGCCCGCCGCCGAGGGTGAGTCCGGCGATGCCGACGGAGGGGCACAGCCCGGTCGGGACGGACAGGCCCCGCCCGGCGAGGGCCGCGTGTACGTCACCGAGCCGGGCGCCCGCCCCCACCCGTACGCCGTCCCCCTCGACCGCCACCGACGCCATGGCTCCGGTGTCGACGACCAGGGCGCCGGTCCGGGTGGACCAGCCGGCGTAGCTGTGCCCGCCGCCGCGCGGCACCACCGGTACGCCCGCGCGGCGGGCGAAGTCCAGGCAGACGGCGACGTCCCCGGCATGCGCGGGATAGGCGACGGCGGCGGGCGCGGCGGCGTCGTAGCGGGGCTGGAACAGCCGCCGCGCCTCCGGGTAGTCGCGGTCCGCGGGAAGCACCAGCCGCCCGTCCATCCCACGGGCCAGCGCGCCGTAGTCCGGGCCCCCGGCCGCCGCGCCGACGCTGGCGAGGACGGCCGCGGCCGCACCGCCGAGGACTTGGCGCCGAGGGAGGCTCATACCTCCTTCCTGCCACCGTCCGTCCGGATCCCCGTGCAGGCGGGTCCCACGCACACCGCGTTGCCCCTCGAACGGCTCACGCCGAAACGGTTCGGGTTTTCATATCTGCCGACCGGTGCGGCGCCGGCATCCGGCGCTTCGCGGGTGCCCGCCGCTCGGGTCAGGGGGCGGGGGGTGCCAGGGGCTGGAGGCGGCGGTGGAGGAGGCAGAACTCGTTGCCCTCCGGGTCGGCCAGGACGTGCCAGTTCTCCGTGCCGTCCTGGCCGATGTCGACGGGTCTGGCGCCGAGGGCGAGAAGGCGTTCGAGCTCGGCGGCCTGATCGCGGTCGGTGGCGCTGACGTCGATGTGGAGGGGCAGCTTGCCGTTGCGCGGACCGCTGCCGGGGCTGAGGACCAGCGTGGGCTGCGGCCCGCCGAAGCCGGCGTCGGGCGGGCCGATCTCGATGCTTCCGTCGTCCTCGCGGCCGAGTTCGACGTATCCGAGGACCCCGCTCCAGAACGCGGCGAGCCGTTCGGGGTCGGCGCAGTCCAGGACCAGCTCACTGATGCGGCATGCCATGCCCGCAAGTCTACGCAGCCGCGGCCCCCGCACCGGCCGCCTGCCGCCCCCGCACCGGCCGCCTGCCGCCCCCGCACCGGCCGCCTGCCGCCCCCGCATCGGGCCGCCCCTCCGCCTCGGCGGGGGCCGACCGTCAGCCCTTGCGGGCCAGCAGGAAGCCCTGCGGGGCGGTCTCCCCGGAGGTCGGTGCGCGGTGCAGGCGGGCCGTCTCGGCCAGTCCGGCCCCGGCCAGCAGGGCGGCGATCCGGTCGGGCGGCATCCGGTACACGTCGAGGTCGACGGGGTGCCCGTACGCGCGCTCCAGCCGGACCTGCCCGTCACCCGCCTCGAAGGCGATCAGCACATGACCGCCCGGTGCCAGCACCCGGGCGAACTCGGCGAACACGGCGGGAAGTTCCGGGGGCGGCGTGTGCAGGGTGGAGTTCCATGCGACGACCCCGCCCAGCACCCCGTCGGCCACGTCCAGGGCGGCCATCGACCCCACTTCGAAGCGCAGCCCCGGATACGTCCGGCGGGCCACCGCCACCATCGCGGGGGAGAGGTCCACGCCGAAGGCCCGTACGCCCAGACCGTCCAGACGGGCCGTCACCCAGCCCGGACCGCAGCCCAGGTCGGCGACGGCTCTGCCGGTGCCCGTCCCCTCCCCGCGTACGCACTCGGCGAACGCGGCCAGCATGGCCCGGTCCAGCGGCTTCCCGGCCGGTTCCGTGCCCTGCAGCCGCGCGTAGTCGACGGCGACGGCGTCGTAGGACGCCCGGACGGAGAGCAGGTACGAGGAAGCTGTCATGCCCCTGAACAGTAGCCCGCCCGGCGCCGCGGATCATCCTCCGGCAAGCGGATTGGACAGCTCCGCCCACTGGTCTCCGGTGACCTCCGGGCTCAGCCGCATCAGGGTGAGCGCCTTCGTCGGCAGCCGCCCCTCCAGCAGCGCCGCCGTGTCGGCCGTGGCCGGCAGGGCGGCCGCCTCCGACAGCACCTCCGCGAAGGCCGCGGCCGACCCCGCCGTGGCACCGAGAGCACCCGTCAGCAGGGAGCCGAAGAGCTTGCGGCGCAGGACGGCCACATCGTCCGTGACCAGCCTGCCCGACAGCGGCGGCACCGGCAGCCCGTTCGCCCGCAGCCTGGCCGGGCTGATCCGGATGTCGGCCAGGTCGCGGTAGACCAGCCGCAGCGGTGCGCCGTCGGGGGAGAGGACGACGAGGAGGTTCTGTCCGTGGGCCTCCAGGGCCACCCCCAGCTCCAGCAGCCGCAGGCACACCGACAGCGCGAGGCGGGCGAACCGCGCCTGCCAGGCCGCCGAACGGGCCGGCGGCCAGGAGGCGAGCGCCGCCACCGGCAGCACCCGCTCCCCGGCGGCCGCGTCCGCGTACAGCTCGGGCGGTTCGCGCAGCACGGCCGCCAGGTCGGGGCTGTACGCGGTCACCGCACCCACGGTCCGGGTGATGTGCAGCCGCCCGTCGAGCCGGTCGGCCAGGCCCTGGAGGAAGGCGGACAGGACCGCCGCCGTCTCGATGGAGTACGCCGAGATGTCACGGACCGAGGAGGTCAGCCGGGCGCTCAGCGCGGTCTTCACGTGCGGGCCGCCGCCGACGGGCGCCAGCGTGCGCAGGGCCATCAGCGGATGCGCCGCGAAACCGGTCCGCACCCGCTCGTGCTTGAGCACGTGCGCCGCCTGCCACGGGTGCACGGGCAGCAGGATCCGTCCGCCGCCGTCCCGCAGCCGCTCCGGCCAGTCCCCGGTGACCAGGCACTCCTCGGCCCGTACGGGGACCAGCCCCAGCTCCACCACCGGCCGGTGCTCGGGCGCGTACGCCAGCTCCTCGGCGACCGAGAAGCCGGGCCGGGAGCGGCAGTTTGGATGGTAGGGGTGGCCGTCGACCACGCGCTGTTCCCACTCCCAGGCGGTCCGCGCCGGACGGTCCCCGGCGGCGGGCGGCTGCCCGGCGCGAGAGAGGGCGAGGGAGGCCGTACTGGCGTCCAGCTCGGCGGCGAACTCCTCCCCGTGCGGGACCCCGAGCGCCCTGACGAGCTGCCCGGCCCGGCGGTGGGACCTGCCGTCGAGCAGCAGCTCGTCCACGTACGGCCGGGTGGCGTACGGGTCGGGCGGCGGGCCCTCCAGCCGGCGGCCGTCCGCCAGCAGCAGTGCGAGGCCGTCCGGTGCCGCCTCCCGGTCCACGACCCACGGCAGGGGCTCGAAGGCCAGGGCCCGCCACAGCCGGGTGAGCACGGCCGCCCGGGCGCCGCTCAGGGCCGCCGCGTACGCCGGCCCGAGAGCGGGCCGTACGGTGGCCAGTTCGGCGGCGACGGCTTCTTCGGCCGCGGAGGAGGGAAAGGGCATGCTGGGCTCCGCCTTCGGAATGTCGCTTCACGGGATGATCACGTCATCATTGCGGATACCGACGATCATGACCGGTGGTTCCGCTTCACGGACCGCCGGCCCACCGGATGGACCGAATGGAACCAGTGGACCTCAACGCCGCCGCCGACGCCTACGCCGCCGCCCCGCTGCTGAACTGCCTGCTCCGGGAGGCGGCCGAGCCCGCCGGGCCGGCCGGCCCCGGCCCCGCCGGAGCCGCCGTGCACCGGCTGCGGGGCAGCGGGCGGCTGCTCCGGGTGCGCGGCGGCCGCCGCCCCGCACACCCCGAACTGCGGACGGCGAGCGGCTGGCATCCGCTCAGCCACACGGAACTGGTCAAACTCGTCTCCGACGAACTCCGCCGGTTCACCGGTGTCACCAACGACGAACTCCCGGTCGAGATCACCGACAGCCGTGACGCGCTCCTCGCGCTGCTGGCCGCCCGCGCCGCCGCCGACCCCCCGGCCGACCCGTACGTGCTCTCGGAGCAGTCCCTGGTGGCCGGCCACCCGCACCACCCCGCCCCCAAGGCCCGCGGCGGGGCGCCGGCCGGAAGCTGGCTGCCGTACGCGCCGGAGGCGCATGCCCGGTTCCCGCTGGTCTTCCTGGGGCTGCGCGAGGACCAGTGCGTCGGGGAGGGCGCGGGACCCGCCTCGGACGCCGTCGACTCCCTCGCCGGCCTCCTCGACGGGCCGTCCGCACCCGCCGGCTACCGGCTGCTGCCCGCCCACCCCTGGCAGCTCGCCCTGGTGGACGAGCGCCCCGCGCTGCGCGAGGCGTTCGCCGACGGGCGGCTGCTGCGGCTCGGGGAAAGCCGCCGCCCGGCCTGGCCCACCGCGTCCGTCCGGACCCTCCACGTCCCCGATCCCGCGGCCGACCTCTTCGTGAAGTTCAGCCTCGACGTGCGGATCACCAACGACGTGCGCCGGCTGTGGCGGCACGACCTGCTGAAGCTGCGCCGCACCGACGCGGCCGTCGAGGCCGGTTTCGCCGCACTGCGCAGGACCGGTTCGGACGCCGCGTGGCTCGCCGACCGCGGTTACCGCACAGCCGCCTTCGCCTTCGAGGAGCTCGCCGTCCTGGTCCGCGACGGCCTGCGCGCCCACACCTTGCCCGGGGCAACGCCGCTGCTGGCCGCCGCGCTCGCCGAGGGCCATGCGGGGAGCCCCCCGGCCGGCGCCGCCGACCCGGCCGCCTGGTGGCGGGCGTACCTGCGCCAGGTGGTGCCGCCGGTGCTCGAACTCTTCGCCCGGCACGGCGTCGTGCTGGAGGCCCACCTGCAGAACACCCTGGTCGCGGTCGACGCGTCCGGCATGCCCGTCCAGGCCCTCTTCCGGGACGCGGAGGGGGTCAAGCTCCTGCCCGACCTGCCGCGGGCGGACGCCTGGCAGCGCCTGGTGTACTGCCTGGTGGTCAACAACCTGTCGGAGATCGCGGCCGCGCTGGCCGATCGGTATCCGGACATCTCTCCGCTCCTCTGGCCCGCCGTACGGGAGGAGCTGCTGCGCTACGACTCCCTGCGCGGGCTCCCCGAGATCGCCGGGCTCCTCGCCGCACCGGCCCTGCCCGCGAAGACCAACCTGCTGCTGCGCTGGACGCGGGCCGACGGCGCGGACGCCCGCTACCGCCCCCTGCCGAACCCGCTGCGCGCGTAGGGGCCCCGTCCGGGAAGGGGGTTGGGAACCGGCCAAGGTGGGCGGCGTACCGCGGTCTCCTCTCACCCAAAGGTATAGACCAATGCTAGGTTGGTCGGGCACCGCGCAGCCCTTGACCACCCGTCAGAGGAGAAGCCATGCCCTCCCCTTCGCGGGGCGGCGGCCCGGCCGCCCTGCCCAAGTACCAGCGGATCGCCGCGGCGCTGCGCCGCGATCTCGACCGCGCCGCGCGCACCCCCGGCGGAAGACTGCCCTCCGAACGCAGCCTGGCCGCCCGGTACCAGGTCAACCGGCAGACCATCCGGGCCGCCCTCCAGCACCTGCGCGAGGACGGCCTCGTCGTGACCGGCCGCCGCGGCTCCCGCCCCGCCGTCACCGCCGAGGTCGTCCCCGCGGCCGCCGATCCCGTGCTCTTCGCACCCGCGCCCCCCGCGCCGGCCCACACCCACAGCTGGGTGACGGTGGTCACCGTCCCGCCCTCGCTCGCCGTGCTGCTCGGCATGCCGGGCGGGGACCGCACCCTGGTCCACCACCACCGCGAGCGGGGCCGGACGGGGCAGACCCTCCGGCACGCCGTCACCTACTTCAGCCCGGACGCCGTCGCGCACAGCCCCGAGCTGGCCGCCTGCCGAGCCCGCGCCGGGCGCGCCGGCGGCCAGGACCTGGCCTCCCTGACCGGCTGGCTGGAGCGGGCCGCGGCGGGCGGCCGCGTCGCCGAGACCATCACCATGACCCGTACCACCCACCCCCCTGCCTCGGCCCCGTCCGCCACTCCCGCCTGCGGGCTCACCGTGCGCCGCATCGTCCACAGCCCGTCCGGCCTGCTCCTGGCCGTGACCGACCTGGCCTTCCCCACCTGGGACCACCTGACGTTCCACCGCGACCACCGCCACCCCGCCACCGCCGGCTTCCTGGTCGTCTAGGGCGTGAGGTGGATCACTCGGGCGTTTGCCGAAGCGAAGGTCGGGCATCGGCACAGCTGGAGCGGAGCCCCGCCCCCCGGCGCACCGCGCCGGGGGGCGACGCGCATGCGGGCGGATCCCGTCCCGCTCCACGGCCGCGCCGGACCGATCCGCGCGAGCCGTACCCGTACGACCCGCGAGGTGTATGTGTCCACGCTCAAGGCCGAGCACGTCTACAAGGTGTTCGGCAACCGGCCCGACGACGCCGTGCGCGCCCTCGAAGGCGGCGCCGACCGCGGCGAACTGCGCGCCGACGGAGCCACGGCCGCGGTCATCGACGCCTCCTTCGACGTCGAGCCCGGCCAGATCTTCGTCGTGATGGGCCTGTCGGGGTCCGGCAAGTCCACCCTGCTGCGCATGCTGAACGGCCTGCTCACGCCCACCGCGGGACGCATCCTCTTCGACGGCCAGGACCTCACCGCGCTCACCGCGCGCGAGCTGCGCCGCGTACGGTCCACGAAGATCTCCATGGTCTTCCAGCACTTCGCTCTCTTCCCGCACCGCAACGTCCTGGAGAACGCCGGCTACGGGCTGGAGGTGCAGGGCGTGCCGCGCGCCGACCGCGAGCGCCGGGCCGCCGAGGCCCTGGCCCTGTGCGGGCTCGAAGGCTGGGAGACGGCATGGCCCGACGAACTCTCCGGCGGCATGCAGCAGCGCGTCGGCCTCGCCCGGGCCCTGGCCACCGACGCCGAGCTCCTGCTGATGGACGAGTCCTTCAGCGCGCTGGACCCGCTGATCCGCCGCGACATGCAGGACCAACTCCTCGAACTCCAGCGCACCCTGAAGAAGACCATCGTCTTCATCACCCACGACCTCAACGAGGCCATGCGGCTCGGCGACGGCATCGCCGTCATGCGCGACGGCCGCATCGTCCAGCAGGGCACCGCCGAGGACATCCTCACCCGCCCCGCCGACGACTACGTCGCCTCCTTCGTCCAGGACGTGGACCGCTCCAGGGTGCTGACCGCGGACGCGGTGATGACCACGGCCCGCCCGCACCGCCCCGGCACGGACTCCTGCGGCTGCCCCACCGTCACCGCCGACACCCCGCTCGCCGACCTGTGCGCCGTCAGCGCGCGCGTCCCGCACCCGGTCGCCGTCACCGCCACCGACGGCACCGTCGTCGGCTCCGTACCCCAGGACCGCCTCGTCGCCTTCATCGGCGACGAGCAACGGGCCCCGCTGCGCTGCGCGGGGGTGGCCGCCTGATGCCCCGCCTGCCCCTCGGCGACTGGGTCGACAGCGCCGTCGACTTCCTCCAGAGCCGCCTGTCCTGGCTGTTCGACGCCATCAGCACCCTCGTCACCGGCCTCTACGACGGCCTCGTCGCCGTCCTCTCCGCCCCCGCCCCGCTGTTGTTCGCGGGCATCCTCGCCGTCGCCGCCTGGTGGCTGCGCGGCCTGCTCGCGGGCCTGCTCGCCTTCGCCGGTTTCGCACTCGTCGACTCCGTCGGGCTCTGGCCCGACGCCATGTCCACACTGTCGCTGGTCCTGGTCGCCACCCTCGTCACCCTCGTCTTCGCGATCCCCCTCGGCATCTGGGCGGCCCGCTCCGACCGGGTCAGCGCCGTCCTGCGGCCGCTCCTCGACTTCATGCAGACCATGCCCGCGATGGTCTACCTCATTCCGGGCATCGTCTTCTTCGGGGTGGGCGTGGTGCCCGGCATCATCGCGACCATCGTCTTCTCCCTGCCGCCGGGCGTACGCATGACCGAACTCGGCATCCGCCAGGTCGACACCGAACTGGTCGAGGCCGCCGAGGCGTTCGGCACCACCCCGCGCGACACCCTCGTCCGCGTCCAGCTGCCGCTGGCCCTGCCCACCCTCATGGCGGGCGTCAACCAGGTGATCATGCTCGGCCTGTCCATGGTCGTCATCGCCGGCATGGTCGGCGGCGGCGGCCTCGGCGGCGCCGTCTACCGGGCCATCGGCAACGTCGACATCGGCCTCGGCTTCGAAGCCGGCCTCTCCATCGTCATCCTCGCCATGTACCTCGACCGGATGACCGGTGCCCTCGGCCGCCAGGTCTCCCCGCTGGGCCGGCGCTCCCTGGCCCGGGCCCGGTCCGTCGCCACCGGCGCCGCCCGGGTGTGGAACCACCGCCCCCGGCCCGCGTACGCCGTGACCGGAGCCGTCGTACTGGCCCTGGTCGCGGGCGGCCTGAACACCTTCGGCGGCTCGCCCGGCTCCGCCGACGCGGACGGCCCGGCGGCCGCCGAGAACATCGGCAAGGGCCGCACCATATCCATCGGATACATCCCCTGGGACGAGGGCATCGCCTCCACCTACCTCTGGAAGGAACTCCTGGAACGGCGCGGCTTCAAGGTCGACACCCGCCAGCTGGAGGCCGGCGCGCTCTACACCGGCCTGGCCGACGGCGGCCTCGACTTCCAGACCGACGCCTGGCTGCCCGTCACCCACGCCCAGTACTGGGAGAAGTACGGCGGCAGGCTGGAGGACCTCGGCTCCTGGTACGGCCCGACCTCCATCGAGCTCGCCGTGCCCGCCTACATGGACGACGTCCGCTCCCTCGCCGACCTCAAGGGCAGGTCCGGGCAGTTCAAGGGCCGCATCATCGGCATCGAGCCGAGCGCCGGCGCCATGGCCCTGCTGAAGGACAAGGTCATGAAGGAGTACGGCCTGGAGGGCGAGTACCAGGTCGTCGACGGCTCCACCCCCGGCATGCTCGCCGAGCTCAAGCGCGCCTACGACAAGAAGGAGCCGGTGGTCACCGTGCTCTGGTCGCCGCACTGGGCGTACTCCTCGTACGAGCTGACCAAGCTGGAGGACCCCAAGGGCGTCTGGGGCAGGGGCGACGGCATCCACACCCTCGCCCGCGCGGGCTTCGCCGCCGACGAGCCCGAGGTCGCCGCCTGGCTGCGCTCCTTCAAGCTCACCGAGGAGCAGCTGACCGGCCTGGAAGCGCGCATCCAGCAGACCGGCAAGGGCAAGGAGCAGCAGGCCGTCCGCGCCTGGCTCCAGGACCACCCCGAGGTCGCCGCGCTGTCCTGACACCCGGCGCCCGCGAGAGCGCCGCAGGCGCCGGCGCCCGCGGATCCCGTACGGGAACCGCGAGCCCGGCGCCCGCGCGCGTACGGGACCCGCTCAGGGCACCAGGACGCGCTCCGGCGTCTGCGCCCCGGGGCCGGACCGCGGCGGCGCCTGTGGCCGCGGCAGCGCCGGCCACCACAGGGACCGGCCCAGCAGCACCGCGCACGCCGGTACCAGGACGATCGACAGGACGAACGCGGAGAGCAGGATCCCGAGCCCGGTCGCGAAACCGATCTGCTGGGTGGCCGCGGCCGGGTTGACCGCGAGGCTGCCGAAGGAGGCGGCCAGCACCAGCCCGGCCGTCGCCACGGCCGGCGCGGTGTGCCGCACCGCCCGCGCCACCGCGTCCCGGGCGGGACCGGGCCGTTGCATCTCCTCCCGGATCCGGTCGGCCACCAGGATGTTGTAGTCGGTCCCCAGTGCGACCACGAACAGGAACAGCACCAGCGGCAGCGTGAACGCCACGCCCGGCTGGTCCAGCCCGTGCTGGAAGACGAGCGTCGCGGCACCCAGCGTCGCGGCGAACCCCAGCCCCACCGCCAGCATCAGGATCAGCGGGGCGAGCAGGCTCCGCAGCAGCAGGAAGAGGATGAGCGCGATCAGGGCCGCCGCGACCGGGAACACCAGCCGCAGGTCCTCGTCCACGGCCGCCGACACGTCGGCGAACACCGCGGCGGTGCCGCCCACATGGGCCTCGGTGCCGTCGGGCCGGTGCGCGGACACCGCGTCGCGGACCGCGCCGGACGCCAGGTCGCGGGCCTCCTGACCGTGCGGATCGGCGTTCGGGAACAGGTCGATGCGCGCCGCCAGGCGGTCCTCGCTCAACACCGTCGGCGCGACCTGCCCCACCCCCTCCACCCGGGAGAGCGACCCCGACAGGGCGTCGACCCGGCCCGTGGTGAGCGGCGCACCGTCCGACGCGGCGACGTAGACGCTGATCGGGTCCGACACGCCTGCGGGCATCGCCCGGGAGATCTCGGCCGCGGTGGCCGCGGCGGCCGTCCGCCCGCCGTCCGCGCCACCCGACCCGTAGTCCATCCGCATGCCGGCCGTACCCGCGGCCAGGGCCCCCAGCAGCAGCACGGATCCGACGGCCGCCGTCAGGGGCCGCCTGACCAGCCAGGAGCCCAGCCGGCCGGCGGCGCCGCCGCGGGGCTCGCGCCGGTGGGCCCGCGAGGGCCAGAACATGCCGCGCCCGGTGACGGCGAGCAGGGCCGGCATGAAGGTGAGACTGCCGAAGAGCATCACCAGCACCGAGACGGCGATGGCCGGACCGAGCACCCGGAACTGCCCGAAGGAGGCCACCCCGAGCGTCGCGAACGCCGCGACGATCGTCAGCGCGGCCGAGGTGACCGCCGTGCCCACCCGCCCGGAGACCTCGGCGGCCGCGGCCCGCCCCGGCTGTTCGGGGCGCCGGCGCAACTGCTCGCGGAAACGGAACAGCAGGAAGAGGAAGTAGTCGATGCCGATACCGACCAGGACCACGTTGATCAGCTGCGGGGTGGACGGGTCGAGGGTGACACCGGTCAGCATCGCGACGCCGACCACCGTGCCCGTGGCGGCGCCGCCGATGACGGACACCACGATCAGCGGCAGCAGCGCGGCGAGCGCGCTGCGGAACACCAGCACGTGCAGCAGCACGATGACACCGAGCATCACGATACCGACCACCCTGGCCCGGGTCTCCTCGGCGTCGACGTCGTCGACGGCGGAGGCGAGCCCGCCGGTGTAGCCGGTCCGGAACCCGGCCTCCTCGAAGCCGGCCCGGGCCTGCTCGCGAAAGGCCCGGTAGGTGTCCTGGAGCCCGGGGTCCTGGGCGTTGCCCCGCAGTTCCACGGACAGCAGCCGGAACGCCCGGTCGGGGGCCGTCGCCACCGGGGCCACCTTCGGCGTCTGGGAGTGGTCCTCGGCGAACGGCATCGCGTCCTCGGGCACCGGCATGGCCACCCGCCGGCGGCCCAGCTCCGCGGCCTCCTCGTCGATGCGCCGCTCGTCGCCCTCGCTCAGCGGCGCGCCGTCCGGTCGGGCCACCAGCACGGTCAGCGTGTTGGCGTCCGGTTTCACCCCGAACCGCTCCTCGGCGATCTTCAGGGCCGCCGCCGAGTCATAGGTCGAGGGCAGGAAATCGCCGGTGTTGCTCTGGGTGGCGCGGAAGACGAGCGCCTGCCCGAGGACCGTCAGAGCCATGCCGAGCACGGCCCACAGGGCGATCACCTTCCACGGATTCCTCGTCGAGAACCCGGTCAGGGCGCGGATCACGTGACTCCTCAAATCGGTGGGGCGGACCGGAGGTTCCCGGCCCGACACCAGACCATCAGGCGGGGGCCGCGGAAACGTCGGCGTACGGGAGGAACCGCACCCCGGGAGCACGGTCCGGGCCGCTGCCCCGACCAGGACCCAGGTCCTGGTCGGGAACCGGACCAGGGGACGGCGGCACCGGTGGGCCGGACTGCGAGAATGGACCAAGAGGAACCGGCACGAACCGCCCCCGCACCGGAGGGGCGCGGGCCGGCGGGGGAGGACCGGCGAGGATGAACAGGACTGCCGCGAACCAGGGCACGGGGGGCAGGAACGTGGCGGGCAGGAGCGTGGCGGGCGGCAGCGTGGTGAACGCCGCCGCCGACAGGCTGCGCTGGACGCGCAACGACGCACTGGTGGCCATCGGCGCCGCCGCGGTGGACCTGTTGGGCTTCTCGGTCGGCACCCAGTCCGAGGACATACCCCTCACCCTCTCGGCCGTCTGCGCCCTCGTGGCGGCCGGCCTGTGCCTGCTCGCCCGCCGCAGCCGACCGGTCGCCGTCCTCGCGGCGGTGCTGCTCCTCGGGGTGGTGCCCAACGTCGTCATCCCGGACGTCGCACCGCACTTCCCGCTCGCCCTGGCCGTCGCCCTCTACTCGGTGGTCCGCTTCAGCCGGCCCGCCGTCGCCGCCGCGGCCGCCGCCCTGACCGTGCCGCTGGCCTCCGCCGGCCAGGGCGGCACCCTGGTCCCCTCCGGATGGTCCCTCGTCGCCAACACGGCCGCCGCGGGCCTGGTCGCCGGCGCGGCGCTGGTCGTCAACCGCTGGCAGCGGGAGGTCGCGGCCAACCACGCCCGCCACGCCGAGCGCGCGGTCGCCGACGAACGCCGCCGGATCGCCCGGGAACTCCACGACATCGTCGCCCACCACATCACCGCCATGCAGCTGATGGCCGGCGGCGCGCGCGCCAATCTGGCGCACGACACCGAGGCGGCCCGCGCGGCCCTCGTCACCCTGGAGGACTCGGGCCGTATCGCACTGCGCGAGATGCGCCAACTCCTCGACGTCCTGCGGGCCGGGGAGGAGGCCGACGAAGCCCCGCCGGCGCCCCAGCCCGGGACCGCCGACCTGGAGCGGATCGTCACCGAGTCCCGCCTCGCCGGAACGCGGACGGAGTTCACCGTCGACGGCGCCGTGCGCCCGCTGCCGCCCAGCGTCGGCCTGACCCTCTTCCGCATCGTGCAGGAGGCGTTGACCAACACCCGCAAGCACGCTGGGGACGCGCAGGCCCGGGTACATCTCACGTACCAGCCCGACGCGGTCTGCGTCGAGGTGTGCGACGACGGGGCCGGAGCACCGCCGCCGGCCGCCCGGCCCGCCGCGGGTGGCGGGTACGGTCTGATCGGAATGCGCGAACGCGTGGCCCTCCAGGGCGGAACCCTGGAGGCGGCCGCACGCGTCGACGGCGGATTCCGGGTGGCGGCACGCCTCCCGGTCCCGGCCGGGCGGGGCGGCGAGGGAGGGGAACACCGATGATCCGTGTGCTCATAGCGGACGACCAGCCGCTGGTACGGCGGGGCCTCGCCCTGATCCTCGGCCCGGACCCGGAGTTCCAGGTGGTGGGCGAGGCCGAGGACGGCGCCCGCGCCGTCGCCCTCGCCGCGGAACTGCGGCCCGACGTGGTCGTCATGGACATCCGGATGCCCGTCCTCGACGGCGTCCAGGCGACCGCCGAGCTGGCGCGGACCCTCCCCGGCGTCCGCGTCCTGGCGCTCAGCACCTTCGACATGGACGAGTACGTGGTCGCCGCCCTGCGCGCCGGAGCGTACGGCTTCCTGCCGAAGGACGTCTCCCCGGAGGAACTCGGCGCCGCGGTCCGCATCGTGCACGCCGGCGAGGCGGCCGTCGCACCCCGGCTGCTCACCCGGCTGCTCTCCGCCTACGTACGGACGCCCGCGCCCGTCCGACCGGCCGCGACGCAGGTGCCGCCCGGCATGACCCCGCGCGAGCGGGAGATCTGGCAGCTCCTGGCTTCGGGCCTGGACAACGCGGAGATCGCCGCGGAGCTGGACATCAGCGTCTCCACGGTCAAGAACCACATCACCGGCATCTTCGGCAAGCTGGGCGTCCGCGACCGCGCCCAGGCCGTGATCGCCGCGTACGAATCGGGCCTCGTCGAGGCCGGCTGCGGCAGCGGTTGATCACGAAGTGCCCGCAAGAGGATCGTAATCCGCCTGGTGACCGCACCTCTGATCAGCCGGAACACTGGACGATCCGCCGGTGCGGAGGGCGCCTCGTCCATGGCACAGTGCGATGAGCCCAGCCGCACCAGCAGGGAGCCTCCATGCGCGATCCGCACGTCACGCCGCTCGCGGCCGCCCCCGCGTGCCCGCCCGAGCCGGGCCCGCTGCCGTGCTGTCCGGTGTGCGGCCGGGTGCCGCAGCGCATCTCCTGGCGCCAGTGGCCCGGGGAGCCGGTGCTGCTGGCCTTCGACCCCTGCGGCGACCGCTGGGGTACCCCGGCTCCGCCGGTCCTCGCGCTCACCCCGCCGCGCGGACACGGTCACGCCGGCGCCGGCTGAACCGGCGCCGACGCGCCCGATCAGCTGGTGAACACCTGCACGATCCGGTCGCCGTTGACCGCGACGCCCGTCTTGGTGAAGCTGCAGTTCTTGATGTTGCCCGCGTGGCCCGTGCTCTTCAGCCACCCGTCGACGTGCACCTTCTCGTCGCCCGAACCCCACGCGATGTTCTCGGCGTACCCGTTGAACGTCGCCCCGGCCTTCTTCAGCCGGTCCGGGATGGACGAGCCGTCCGAGCCTGTGTGGCTGGTGGTCGTGTCGTTGGCGTACTCCTGGGCGGCGGCCTGCACCTGCGGATCGACCGTGAGCGGCTGACAACCCGCCGCGACGCGGGCTTCGTTGACGAGCTGGAGGACCTTGTCGGGGTCGGCCTGGAGCGGAACGGACGCGCGCGCGCCCACCGCGGCGGGCTCGTCGGCCGCAGCCGTCCCGGCGCCTGCGGCGCCCCCGAGGACCAGCAGCGAGGACGCACACACGGCGGTGCACCCGCGCCGTATTCGGCCGGATCCGAAAGCCATGGGAATACCTTCCTACTCGACGAGAAGCGGCAGACGCGGCGTACGCCGCCGCCGGTCACCCCCCATCCCTGCCGATTCTCCGCCGCACCCCGTCGCCCCGCATCTCCCGACGGCAAAAGCCCACGCCGCGGACCCTCAGCGGCCGCCGCGGCAGCGGTGCGCCGGCTCAGCCTCACGCGCCCACGAGCACTGCCTGGCACTCCCGCCACGCGGGCTCGCTCAACAGACCCCGCAACCGGCCGAACAGCGCCAGGAGTTCGCCGCCCCACGCCGCGCGGAAGGCCGGATCGACGCGCGCCAGGTCGAGTTCGTTCGCCGCCGACAGCTCCGCCAGGTCCCGCCGCGCCTCCAGGGCGGGGGAGTGGACACCGCCCGTGAACCGGTCGCGGTAGGACGCCCGCGCGTGGCCGAGCGCCGGATACGAAGCCGCCCGGTCGCAGGCGGCGTAGAGGTACACGATCGCCTCGGCCTCGCCGCCGATGACCTCGGCCAGCTCCGCCCGGCGCGCGAGCGGCAGCAGCACCTCGGGGAAGCCGTCGGTTCCGTAGAACGCGTGGCACAGGCCCGCCCGTTGCAGGGCCGGCCGGGCGCCCCAGGACGCGAGTAGTCCCTGGACACGCTCCAGGTGCGCCAGCAGGGTGCCGCCGGGGTGGGCGACGTCCTGCGCGCCCAGTTCGCGCAGCCATGCCACGGCACGTTCCGACACGGAAACCTCCCCGGGATCGCGGTTGTGGATCGGCGGTGGTGGGTCGGCACCCGCCCGCACCTTTCGCCGGGGGTCCGGACCCCGCGGCGAAGGCAGGGGCGGGTTGCCGCCCGGGCCCTGCATCGATCTTGATCCACCCCCATATCCAAGTCAATCCTCCTGTTTGCTCCCCACATCCAAGGAATATCTTGGGTCTCATGACCCTCGACGACCTCCGCGTGTTCGTGGCCGTCTGCCGCGCCGGCAGCCTCAGCGCCGTCGCACGCGACCTCGGCTGCACCCAGTCCGCCGTCAGCCAGCACGTCCGCCGCCTGGAGAAGCAGACCGGCACCAGCCTCCTCGAACGGCACGCCCGCGGCGTCGTGCCCACCGAGGCCGGCCGCATCGTCCAGGCGGCCGCCGCCGACGGCATCGCCGGCCTCGACGGCGCACTGCGCCGCGTGGACGACCTCGTACGGGGCGGCGGCGGTACCGTGCGCGTCACCACCGGCGCGACGACCGTGCGGCACTTCATGTCCGAGGCCGTCGTCTCCTTCCGCCGCGACCACCCCGAGGTGAGCCTGGAGTTCCAGACCGAGAACTCCAGCCGCAGCTGCTTCGACGCCCTCGCCGCCGGCGACCTCGACCTCGCCTGGATCACCGTCGGGGCCCCCGTGCGGGGCATCGAGCAGCGCCCCGTCATGGAACTGCCCTGGGTACTCGCGGTCGGCGCCGACGACCCCCTCGCCGACCGGGCCGCACTCACCCCCGCCGACCTCGCCGGGATCCGCCACATCCGGCTCCCGGAGAACTCCGCCTCCCGCTCCCACCTCGACGCCGCCCTCGCCGAGTCCGGCATCCACGTACGCTCCGACACCAGCGTCGCCGACTGGGACACCGCCCTGCTGCTCGCCGAACTGGGCCTGGGCCACGCCGTCGTGCCCGCCCTGCCCGGCTGGCAGATCCCCGGATCAGACGGGCCGCTGCGCCTCGTCCCGATCCCCGCCCTGCCGCCGCTCGCCGTCGGCTGGGCCGTCCGCCGCTGGGCCGCCCTCGCCCCGCCGGCCCTGGTCTTCGCCGACGAGGTCGTGCGCAGCTGCCGGGCGCGCGCGGCCGGGCAGCAGTGACGCCGCGGCCAGACCGGCCGCCGCCAGCGCGGCCAGCGCCACCAGGGACGCGCCGTGCACCCCGGCGCCCGCGGCGACCGCGATACCCAGGGCCGGACCGACGTTCATCGCCGTCTGCTTGAGCCCGCCGACCACCCCCGCGTACCCAGGCGGGGCCTCGCCGACCACCGCCCCGGTCGCGGTGACCATGACGGTCGTGAAACCGGCCCCGAGCACCGCGAAGGCCGGCCCCGAGGCGGAGCCGAGCCCGGCGATGCCGGCGACGACCAGGGCCGTACCGGTCAGCGCGGTCCCACGCGCCCCGAACCGGCGCAGCGCCACCCCCGCCACCGGAGCCCCGGCGACCATCACCGCCGTCAGCGGCAGTACCCGAAGCCCCGTGTCGAGCGCGTCCAGCCCCTGGACGTCCTGGAGCCGGAACGTCGCCGTGAACAGCGCCCCGAACATGCCCGCGGACACCACCAGCAGCAGCCCCATCGAGGCCGTCACCGCCCTGGCCCGGGCCACGGCGGGCGGCACCAGCGGCCGCGCGGACCGCCGCTCCCGCCGCACGAACCAGGCGGCGACCACGGCGGCGCCCGCGAAGCCCAGCAGCGTCGGTACGCCGCTCCACCCGTACTCCGGTACGCCGACCAGCGCGTGCACGAACACCGCGACGGCCGTCGCGAGCAGGGCGGCACCGCCGAGCTCCAGCCGCCCGGCCTCCGCCCGCGGTGGCGCGGGCGCCCGTACCGCCAGCGTCAGCGCGGCGATCACCACGGCCACGGGTACGTTCACCACGAACACCGCCCGCCAGTCCCACCAGGCGACCAGCAGGCCGCCCAGCAGCGGACCGGCCGCCGCGGCCACCCCGATCGCACTGGTCCGCACGGCCACCGGCGTGCCCAGCCGGTCGGCCGGATACGCGAGCCGCAGCAGCGCCAGCGTCGCCGGCTGGAGCAGCGCGCCGAACACGCCCTGCACGGCGCGCAGCGCGATCACCCAGCCCACGCCGGGCGCGAACACGATCCCCGCCGACGCCGCGGCGAAACCGAGCACGCCGACCAGCAGCAGCCGGGCGTGCCCGTACCGGTCGCCCAGCCGCCCGGCGACGACCAGGAACGCGGCCACCGCCAGCATGTAGGCGGTGCTCGTCCACTGGACCTGCGCCACACTCGCCCCGAGGTCGCGGCTCAGGCTCGGCTGCGCCACGGTCAGCACCGTCCCGTCGAGCGCTACGAGCATGGCGCCCGCCACGCTGACGATCAGGGAGATCCGCTGCCTCACGCCGGGACACCCCCGAGATGCGCGTCGACGGCGGCGTCCACCAGCCGTTCGACGCCCGCGGCCCGGTCCTCGCCGAGGACCAGCGGCAGGCTGCCCCAGCGCCACAGCTGCGCCACACCGTGCAGGTTCGCCCACAGGGCGGCGGCGGTGACGGCGGGATCGGCCGCCCCGCACCGGCCGGCGAGCGCGACGAGCAGGGAGAACAGCGGGAGGGTCGACTCCCTCAGCCGCGGCTCGTCCGAGGGGTCCTGCCCCCCGCTGTCGAGCAGGTCGTGCCGGAACATCAGCTCGAACATCCCGGGGTGCTCCAGCGCGTAGCCGACGTAGGCGCAGCCGATCGCCCGCACCCTCTCCCGCGGGGTGCACTCCCTCGCTGCGGCCGCCACCCGGGCGAACCGCTCGCCGAGATCGGCGAAGCCGCGCCGGGCGATCGCCGACAGCAGGGAGTGGTGGGTGGGGAAGTACCGGCGCGGCGCGCCGTGCGAGACGCCCGCCCGGCGGGCGATCTCGCGCAGCCCGAGGGCGCCCGTGCCCTCGCTCATGACGAGCTCGGCGCCGATGTCGATCAGCCGTTCCCGAAGGGGTCTCTCCTGGTCCATGGGGCTCTGTCTACCAGCGGGAGTAGACAGTGTCTACTCGCGGTAGGCGCAGGCAGTGGTGCACGCAGCGGTGCGGGCGGCGAGCGTGGCGGGGCGGGGCGGCGGGGGGCCCGGGCGGTTGGCGAGGACGCGGGGCGCGGTGCGGAGGATGATGGACTGGTCGGGGATCGGAGGAGGAGGTGCACGTGCCATGACGGAGCACGACGGCGGCCCGTCGGCGCAGGACCTGGAGGAAGGCCGGCTGCTCAAGGAGCTGGAGGCCATCCACCGCACACGCCACGAGACCTTGTTGCACGGGTCCGACGACGCCCTGGTCACCCATACCAAGCGGATGAACGAGCTGGAGCACGAATACGTGCGCCGCCATCCGCAGCGCGCCCAGACCGCCTCCCGTACGCGTTCGGGCGCCCGCGCCCGGACCAACGGCGAGCACTGACACCGCCCGCCCCGGCCCGCCCGCCGCGCTCAACGCGTACGGTCTCCGGCCGGCCGGGGGGCACCGGCCCGGGCGGGCCGGAACGCGGCCGCGGGCGCCGGGCCCAGCGTGGTGGTGCCCGGCGCCGCCGCCCGGTGCCCCAGACCCGTGCGGTACGCGTCCATCGCCGCCTCGACCCGGCCCGTACGCCGCAGCAGGTCGCCCAGCAGCCGGCACAGATCGGCGAGATCGCCCGTCGCCCCGCTGCGCTCCAGCAGGGAGAGCGCCTGCACGTAGTGCTCCTCGGCGGACTCCGTCTCACCGCGCTCCTCGGCCATCAGCCCGAGGAGCCGGTGCGCGCCGCCGGCGTGCACCGCGCCGTGGCTGTTGCCGAGGTCGAGCAGCGCGTCGAGCAGCCCGGTGGCCTCCTCCTGCCGGCCCAGCCGGCGCAGCACGTCCGCCAGCTCGACCTCCACCTGGGCCGTGTACAGGCCTGCCCGCCGGGCCGACAGCATGTCGCGGGCGGTGCGCAGCTCCCGTTCCGCAGGCCCGAGTTCACCGTTCTGGGCCAGTACGTAGCCGCGCATCCAGTGGCAGTGCGCCAGATCGGTGCTCAGCTGCAGCCGGCCGTAGATCTCCTGCGCCTTGGCCAGGGAGGCGTCGGCCTCGGCCATCCGCCCCTCGGCGAGGAAGGTCCGCGCCACCTGCCGGTGCATGCCCGCCACCAGCGCCGGATCGCTGACCTGCGGCGCCAGTGCGAGCGCCAGCTCCGCCGAGTGCGCGGCCCGGGCGTGGGCGCCCATGTCCATGTACGGCCCGATCACCGCCGCGTGCAGCATCACGAGCGCGTCGGGGTCGGCCAGCCCGCTCGCCCCCAGCTCGTCGATGGCGGACTCCAGCAGGTAGCAGGCATAGCGCAGCTCGCCCGCGAGCAGATGCGCCACGGCCCGCCCCCGCACCGGGCGGGCCCGCAGCGGTAGCGGCTCGTCGGCCAGCAGGCGTTCGGCCTCCTCGAAGTGCCCGATCGCCGCCTGCAGTTCGCCGGACTCCAGCGCGCACTCGCCGAGCCCGAGGCGGGCCTGCGCCTGCTCCAGGGCGAGCCCGAGCTCCTCCGCCTCGGTGAGCAGCCGGCGGTAGCGCGCAGCCGCCTCCTCGGCCGCGCCGGTGGTGAGTGTGCGCTGCGCGTCGGTGAGGGCCAGGCGCAGCTCGGTGGCCAGGTGGGCGGGGCGGCCGGTGGCGAGTTCCTCGTACGAGGTGCCCAGGCGGTCCGCGAGGAAGCGCAGCGCGGTCTCCGAGGGGCGCACCTTGCCGGACTCCAGGGTGGAGACGTAGGCAGAGGTGTAGGAGGGGTGCGCCAACTGCTTCTGCGTCAGGCCGCGTTCGACACGCATGCGTTGGACCCTGCGGCCGATCTGGCCCGGTTCGTCCATGGAAAACCCCCTGGTTGCTCGAACTCCCCAGTATTCAACCGGAGTACGCCATTGCGCACCTCCCGCGCGCCGCCTAGTTTAAGCAGCCGATTCAATGCGTTTATCAATCTGCTTAACTTCCTTTCCCGGGGGAGGACTTCATGGATCCGGTCACAGGCGCGTTCAGGCGGAGAAGGCGGCGGACACGGCGTCCGGTGCGTGCGGCGCTCGCGATGGTCTGCGCGACCGCCGCGCTGGTGGCCGCCGGCCCGGCGGGCGCGGCGGACACGGCGCCCGCGGCGCCCGCGGCGGGCGGCCCGGCCGGGGGCCGGGTGAAGGTCGAGGTCCCCGGGCCCGAACAGGGCGGCGACGCCGGATCCGGGCACATCCTGGTCCCGTCGGCCGGGAGCCCCGCGAAGAGCCCGGGCCGGCTCACCGAGGCCGAGCGGTCGGCCGACGGCGAGGTGACCAAGATCATCGACAACGGCTCGACCGCCGACCGGCTCGACGTCGTCGTCATCGGCGACGGCTACACCGCGGCGGAACTGCCCCGGTTCCGCGCGGACGCCGAGCAGAAATGGGCCGAGGTGGCGGCCGTCGAGCCGTACACCACCTACCGCGGCCTCTTCAACCTCTGGACCGTCGACGCGGTCTCCCGGGAATCGGGCGTCTCCGGCGATCCGGACCAGGCCACCGCCCGCGACACCGCCCTCGGCTCCTACTTCTGGTGCGACGGCATCGAGCGGCTGCTCTGCATCGACCAGCCCAAGGTCGACGCCTACGTGGCGAAGGCGCCCGCGGCCGACCTGGTCATCGTCCTGGCCAACAGCGCCAAGTACGGGGGCGCCGGCTACAACGAGCCCAGCGCCACCCTCGGCTACGAGGGCATATCGACCGCCTCCGCCGGCCACCCGAAGTCCGGCCAGGTCGCCATCCACGAGACCGGCCACTCGCTGGGCAAGCTCGCCGACGAGTACTTCTACCCGGGCGTCCCGGACTACGAGAAGTACACCGGGCCCGAGCCCGGCGAGTCCAACAGCTCCGGCCTGACCGCCGACCGCATGGCCGCGCAGCGGGCCAAGTGGTACCGCTGGCTCGGCGAGGAGTCGCCCGACGGCGGGACCGTCGGGGCGTACGAGGGCGGCAACTACTACGTGACGGGGCTGTACCGGCCCACCGACAACTCGCTGATGCGGCTACTGGGCAAGCCGTTCAACCTGCCCGGCGTCGAATCGATGATCGCGGGGTTCTACCGGCACGCGAAGGCCGCCACCGCGCTCACTCCGACGGACCGGACCCTGCGCATGCGCCACAAGGCGAAGGTCGCCGTCCCCAGGCTGACCGGAGCGGAGGGCCGGCAGCTCGTGGTCCGCTGGTACCTGGACGGCAGGGAGGTCCGGCGCTTCGAGGGGCGCACCGAGGTGTCCGTGGCCGAGCTGCGGCTCTTCGACCTGCGCACCCACCGCCTGTCGGTGACGGCCGAGGACCGCACGCCCTCGGTCCGCGACCCGAAGACCGCCCGTACGCTGCGCACCACGGTGGAGTGGAAGGTCCGGCTGTAGGCCGTGCGGCCGGCCGCCGCCGCGACGCCCGTCGCGGCGGCCACCGGCCGGGGCCCGGTGAGCCGGGAGGGGCCGCGCAGGCTACATGGGGTCCATGCCCCGGTCGTCCATGCGGCTCTCCTGCTCGCTCTGCTCCTGCAGACGGCGGGCCTTCTCCTGCAGCCGGCGGCGCTCCTCCGGATCGGTGGACCGCTCGGCGGCCTCGTTGAGCTCCCTGGCCTTGGTGCGCATCTGCTGGGACCGGCCGCGGGACTCGCCTGAAACGCTCATGATCGCTCCTTGCACTGTGGGGGAGAGCGGGCGGATTCAGCGAACCAGCCCCGCCGTGCACCCGCATCTCGAACCGTCCCCCAAGGTGATGCGCCGCGAACCGGCCCGGGTGGGGGCGGGCGCTGCCGGGCGTCCGCGGTCATCACACCGTCGGCCCATCCGGCGGCGCAGGCACCCGGCCGGTCAGTACAGGCCCGGCCGGGCGAGGTCCTCGTCGGAGTCCGCCCGCAGCTCGGTGGTGAGGGTGAAGAGCGCCCCGTCCGGGTCGCGCAGCGTCACCCACCGCTCCAGGGCGTTCGAGGTGATGTCCGAGACCATGCGCCCGCCGAGCATGACGGCCGCCTCGATCGCCGGCCGGAGCCTGGGCACGCGGAAATGCACGTGCCAGCGCGGCCGGGTGTGCGGCGAGTAGGCGGCGAGCTCGACGGGGCCGCTGTTCAGGCGGGCCACCGGCTCGCCGTTCTGCCGCAGGACGACCTGGTCCTCCTCGTAGGAGACCTCGCAGCAGCCCGGACGGTCGGTGGCCCATTCCAGGACCGCGCCGTAGAACATCGCCGCGTCGAGGGCGTTGCGGGTACGTAGTTCCAGCCAGGCCGGGAGCGGACCCTTGCCGGCCCGCCAGTCCGCGGCCACGTCGCCCTCCCAGATGCCGAAGACCGCACCGTCCGGGTCGGCGACGAGCGCCGCGCGGCCGCCGGACTCGAAGGAGACCGGACCGACCGCGATGGTGCCCGTCCGCTCACGGATGCGGTCCACCGCCACGTCGGCGTCGTCCACGGCGAAGTACGGGGTCCATGCCGCCGCGACCCCGAGATCCGCGGCCAGCGCCCCGATGCCCGCCACCGGGACACGGTTGAGGAAGGCCACCGAGAAGGCGGCGCCGAGGCGGGCCGGCCGGAACCGCCAGCCGGCCACCGCACGGTAGAAGCGCTGGGCCGCCTCCAGGTCGCGCGTCATCAGGCTCACCCAGCACGGAGCCCCGAAGACCTCCCGTGTCGAAATCTCCACCGCACGCTCCGTCCCTGAGGCACCCATCGTTCCATTCTGGTCCTTTTCGGGACGATCCACCCGACCTGAGACGGCCGATGCGCACAGAGGGTGGCCGGAAATTACGCACCGTTCCGGTCCCGCCCTCCTGTCCGCGGCGATAGCCTCGCCCCCGTAACGCACCGTGCGGCGTCGGAAGGCAGGTCTCCCATGGCCCCATCCCAGGTTCCCGTGATCGATCTCGGGCCGTGGCGGTCCGGCGGGCCGGAGGAACGGGCCGGTACGGCCGCCCGCGTGGACGAGGCCCTCCGCGCGGCCGGATTCCTGCTCGTGACCGGCCACGGCGTCGACCCGGCGCTCCCCGCCCGGATCCGGGACGCGGCCCGCGCGTTCTTCCGGCTGCCGGCCGCCCTGAAGGAGCCGTACGCCGTCACCGTCGGCGGCCGGGGCTGGCTGGGGCCCGGCGCCGAGGCCAACAGCTACGCGGAGGGGACCGCCTCGCCGCCGGACCTCAAGGAGTCCCTGTCCTTCGCGGCCGACGAACCGACCGGGCAGCCCGCCGTCGACGCCGAGTGGTTCCGGCCCAACACCTGGCCGGAGGAGGTGCCGCAGCTGCGCCCGCTGGTCACGCAGTACCTGGCGCGGATGCGGGCCCTCTCCGACGAACTCCTCGGACTCCTCGCCGCCGCCCTCGGGCTCGACGAAGACCTCTTCACGCGCCACACCGGCCACCCCACCTGGGGGTTCAACCTCAACTGGTACCCCGGCACGCAGACCGTGGGCACCCCCCTGCCGGGCCAGTTCCGCATCGGCGCCCACACCGACTTCGGCACGGTCACCGTCCTGGACCGGCAGCTCGGCTCGGGCGGGCTGCAGATCCACACCGACGCCGACGGCTGGCAGGACGCGCCCTACGACCCGGCCGCGCTCACCGTCAACATCGGCGACCTGATGGCCCGCTGGACCGGCGACCGCTGGCGCGCCGGCCGCCACCGCGTGCTGCCCCCGCCCGCCGACGCCCCCGCCGAGGAGCTGATCTCCCTCGTCTACTTCTACGAGTGCGACGCGCACACCCGGGTGGAATCCCTCCCCGCCCCCATCGGCCGGGTGCTGCACGACCCCGTCGACTCCCACACCTACCTGCGGGAAAAGCTCCGGGCCATCAGCGTTCCCGCAGGTACTGATACTTCGGAGTGACACGCGGCGCGCAACCCTCCCCAGGGGCTACGCCACGGATCAACCGGCAAGGTGACGACCTGCCAGGCCACGCCCCGTAGCGTCGGTTGCATGACCCGACGCCGCACAGCCAGCGCCGCCGCCTTACTCGCCCTGCTCCTGCCCCTCCCGCTCGCCGCCGCCGGCACCGCCGCCGCGTCGGCCTCTCCGTCGGCCCTCGCGTCCGCGCCGCCGTCCGCGGCCGAGCGCAGTCGGACCGCCGTCGAACTCCCGCGCCCCACGGGCCGTTTCGCCGTCGGCCGCGAGGACCTGCACCTGGTGGACCGCAGCCGGACCGACCCCTGGGCGGGCTCCGGACCGCGCGAACTGATGGTCACCATGCGCTACCCCGCACGGCGCGACACCGGCAGCGCCGCGCGCTACCTCACCCGCGAGGAGGCCCGGCTGCTCCTCGTCGACAGGGGACTGGAACAGGCCGTGCCCGTCGAGACCCTGGCCGGTACCGCGAGCGCGTCCCGCAGCGGCGCCCGCCCGCTCCCCGGACGCCACCCGCTGGTCGTCCTCTCACCGGGCTTCACCGTCCACCGCGCCACCCTCACGGCGCTCGCCGAGGACCTGGCCTCCCGCGGCTACGTCGTCGCCGTGGCCGACCACGCATACGAGAGCGTGGGCACCGTCTTCCCCGGCGGCCGCGTCCTCACCTGCCTGGCCTGCGACAGGTCCGAGGAGACGGGTATGCGGGCGGTCAGCGACAACCGTGCCCGCGACGTGTCCTTCCTGCTGGACCGCCTCACCGGGCCCCGCCCCGCCTGGCGGCACGCCGGCCTGATCGACCCCGGCCGCATCGCGATGGCCGGCCACTCCATCGGCGGCGCCTCGGCGATAGCCGCGATGGCGGCCGATCCGAGGATCCGCGCAGGGGTGAACATGGACGGGGGCAACGCCACCCCCGTGCCCGCCACCGGACTCGGAGGACGGCCCTTCCTCCTCCTCGGCGCCCAGGAGCGGGGCCCCGGCGGCAACGAGAGCTGGGACAGGGACTGGCCGCTGCTCGACGGCTGGAAGCGCTGGATCACCTTCGACGGCTCCGGCCACTTCACCTTCAGCGACTTCCCCGCCATAGGCGAGCAACTGGGCCTGAACGACCCCGACAGCCCGCTGCCCGGCGCACGCTCCGTCGAACTGACCCGCCGCTACCTCGGCGCCTTCCTCGACCGGTACCTGCGCGGCGAGTCCCGGCCCGTCCTGGACGGCCCCTCCGCCGACGCCCCGGAGGTCCGCTTCCACACCCCGTAGCCCGCCCGGCCCCGGCCGTGTCCGGGGAGCGGGCGGCGACGGCCGATTACCGCCGGCCCGGCGGGTTTCGGCAGGATGTGCGGCATGACCGAGATCCGCACCCCCCGACTCCTCCTCCGCCTCTGGACCGACGACGACCTCGTCCCCCTCTCCGAGATCCACGCCGACCCGGAGGTGATGCGCTGGGTCGGCGACGGCTCCACACTCGGCCTCGACGAGACGGCCGAGGCGATCGAGCGCTGGGAGGAGGAGTGGGACGAGGAGGGCTTCGGCCTCTTCGCCGTCGAGCTCCTCGGCTCCGGCGAGCTCATCGGAGCCGTCGGCCTGTCGGTCCTGGAGGACCTGCCCGACGCACGGGCCGACGTCCAGATCAGCTGGCTGCTCGGCCGCCAGTACTGGGGCCAGGGCTACGCCTCCGAAGCCGCCCACGCCACCTTGGAGTTTGCCCTGCAGGACCGCGGCCTGGACCGCGTCGTCGCGGTCCACCGGCTCGGCGACACCGCCTCCGAGAACGTGACCCGCAAGCTGGACATGGTGCGGGAACGCGAGACCACCCACCCCCGGTACGGGCACGCCGTACAGGTCCACGGCATCGACCTCACCGAGTACGAGGCCTGACGGCCCGACCGGACACGGCACGGCGGGCACGGACGGGGGAGCGGGGACGCGCCGCAGGGCCCGCGCCGGGCCTGGCGGCGCGGCTCAACCCGTCCGCGGGGCCACGGCGCCGCCGCCCGCCCGGACCGCGGCGACGGCCGCCGCGTGCAGGGCGGCCGGGGCGCCGTGACCGGGCCGGGGGCTGCCCGTGAGGGTGTACCACTCGTCGGCGTCCTTGTACTGGACTTCGAACCGCACCAGCCCCCCGCCGGCCACCGTGGTGCGCACGGTCAGCGGGCCGGTGACGATGCCGACCTCGTCGGTCATTACACCGCCCGGTCCGGCGGGCACGTCGTCCTGCCACTGCTCGGCGCCGGTCACGAGGCGCAGGTGTCCAGCATCGTGGTGAGCATCTTCTTCTCCGGCTCGGTGACGGTCAGCTCGTACGCGGATTTGACGGTGGTCCAGGCCCGCCCGTACTGGCACCAGCTCGAACGGTCCGGCGGCTGCCACAGGTCGGGGCTCTGGTCGCCCTTCGACCGGTTGGAGGCCGCGGTGACCGCCAGCAGCTGCGGGTGGGCCAGGTCGTTGGCGAAGGCCTTGCGGCGGGCGGCGTCCCAGCCGGACGCGCCGGAGCGCCAGCCCTCGGCGAGGGGCACCATGTGGTCGATGTCCAGCTGGCCCGCGTCGGTGACGGTCACCCCGTCGTAGAGGCTCTTCCACGTCCCGGACACGGCCCGGCACTCGCCGTCCCGCTTCACCCCCGCGCCGTCCCGTTCGAGGACGGTCTCGCGCGTGTCGCACTTGTCGCCCTGCTCCGCCCAGTGCGTGAACCTGGCCCGGCTGTAGCCGGCCATCGTCCCCACCGGAGCACCTTCAGCGCGGCCAACCGGGTGCGGGCCACGGCGGTGGTGACCATGCCGGGCAGCACGTCCCCGCCGCCCGGCGCCCCGGCCGGCGGCGGCGCGGAGCCGGACGGCTGCGGCCTCGCGTCCCCGCCGGCCGGCGAGCCCGTACCGGCCGGACCGGAGCACCCGGCGCCGCCCGCCAGCAGCAGGGCGGCCAGCAGCACACCCGGTACGCGTATCTGACGTCCCATAACCCCACCCCGAGCCCGAACCGCTCCGCCACCGTCCGCGAAAGCCTACCCAGAACCGGACATTCAACCTACGGCGCCCCCTCCGGCGGGCGATGTCAGTGGCCCTCGCTAGTCTCCCGGCATACCGCAGCTCAGGGGGGTTTGGTCCCCCCTGTCAGAGCTGCGCCGGAACACGTACGGAACAGGCGGAGGGGCACAGTCTGATGGCATGGCTGGCGGCGGGCGAGGGGTACGAGATCGCCCTGGTGGAGGGGAGGGTGGCGGCGAGGTCCGTCACCGGCCGGGCAGCGGGACGGCAGTTGAAGACGCTGCCCAAGGCACTGAAGGACCACCCCGAGGTGGACCGGCTGCGCCGGCTCGCCGAATGGCTCGACCGGCACGCGGCGGCCTGCGTCGCCCAGGTCGACGGCTGGATGGTGTCCTCGCTGCCCGTCCCGACCGAACTGCTCGCCCGGGTCTGGCCCGACGAGGCCTGGCAGAACGCCCTGCGCGACCTGGCCGTCGTCGGCGACGACCCCGACGAGGTCGGCTTCCTGCGGGACGCCACCGCCGACGGCGAGCTGAAGGTGGTCAACCTCGACGGCGAGACCGTGCGGCTCTCGCCGCGCACGGTCACCCTGCCCCACCCGGTCCTGCTGCCCGACCTGGACGACGTACGGGAGTTCGCGGCCGAACTGGGCATCGTGCAGCAGGTCGAGCAGATCCACCGCGCCACCTGGCTCAAGCCCGAGGTCTCCGCCACCGCCACCGAGGTCCGCGACTACGCCGGCGGGGTCTTCCCCACCCGCTTCAGCCTCGCCGCCCGCGCGACCGCCCTCGGCTACCGGGTCTCCGGCGGCTACGCCACCTGCAAGGTCCGCGACGCGGGAGCCGGCACCGGCACCGAGGCGGCGGTGTGGATCGGCGAGCCCTACTACGACGACGAGACCACCACCGGCGCGCTGAGCTGGCACGACGAGAACGGCCGGACGGTGACGCTGGCGAAGGTCGGACCGGTGGCCTGGTCCGAGGGAATGCGAATGGCCGCGGCACTCTACGCCGGGCGCAAGATCGAGGAGGGCGGGAACGCATGAGCGGCAACCTGACAGACACCGGGACGACGACCGAGACCGCACTGCTGCTCCAGGCAGGCGCCGTCCTCCCCAACGGCACCACCGGGGCCGGCGCCGACGCCGTCGACCTGACCGCCCGCACCTACCGCCACCCCGGCCTCGACGAGGACCGCGTCGTCGTCCGCCTCGCCGCCGCCGAACTCGGCGCCGCCGAGGACCTCGCCGCCGGCTTCCTGGGCCTCGTACGCGACGAGGGCGAGCCGCCCGTCATCGGCCTGAGCCGCCGCCAGGCACTCGGCTTCCCCGAATGGGTCCTCGTGCACCACCCCGAGGACGGCCACCACGCCCTCGCCGTCGTCCCCGAACTCGACCGGATCGCCCGCCAGGCCAAGACCAAGCCCAAGGCCGCGCTCGACGCGTTCCTCGAACTGGCCGACCGCCTCGCCGCGTCCGTCCCGCACTTCCTGCCCCTCTTCCACGAGCAGGCGGCACGCATCTTCCTCGCCGTCGAGAACACCACCTACGCCGCCCAGCTGTTCGGCCGCGCCCGCAGCGCCGAGGCCCAGTACGGCCTGCCCGTCGACGAGGACCGCCTCGACTCCGTCTTCCTCGAATTCGCGCTGGCCGGCGCCCTGCCGGTGAAGGTCCTCTCCGGCTACGGCAAGGCACTGGCAGTCCGCGTCAGCCCCGACGAGGCCTACGAGCGCTTCCGCCGCCTGTGCGTACGCCGCACCGCCGGCGGACTGCCGCCCTCCGCGCAGGCCGCGGTCGAACTGCGCCGCCTCGCCCGCGCCGCCGGTCTGACCGGCACCGAACCCGAGCAGGACTACCTCGCCGAACTGCTGCCCCTGCCCGCCACCCTGCGCGCCGCCATCGGCTGGTGGAAGGCCCACCGCAGCGCCCTCACCGCACTCGCCCGCCGCGTCCCCGCCGTACGCGGCACGCTCCTCGGACTGACCCCGCCCAGCGGCGACGTCGACCTCACCGACCTGTGGCTGGACATCCTGGAGGAGTCCGGCGCCACCGCCGGACTGGCCGACGAGCACCTGCCCGAGGAGGAGCGCTGCGCCGACGGCGCCGCCGGCTGGCTCGAACGCTTCCACACCGCCCGCCACTCCGGCTGGGGACGCCGCCCCAGCAACCGGGTCCTCCTCGACCTCGTCGAGCGGTGCGCCCCGCGGCTGCGCGCCGAACTCGCCCGCCCCGGCAGGGAGGCCGGCCTGAAGGTCGGCGTCCTGGACGCCGACCTCCTCGACCTGCTGCTCACCCTCGACATCCCGGTCGTCTCGCCCGACGAAGACGACAAGCGGCACCGCCACGACACGCTGAACCTGTCGGACTGGTCCAGCCGCGACGAGCGCCGCGACCTGGCCGCGGTCGCCGCCGACCCCCGCTTCCGGCCCGCCTTCCGCCGGGCGCTGAACAACCTGGGCAGCGGCGGGGCCGACATCGTCCGGCTCGTCGCCGCCTCGCCCGGCGCCCGCCCGCTGCTCACCGAGTGGATGGTCGACGTCGCCCGCGCGTCCGTCGCCGCCGGCCTGCCCGGCGTCCCCGACGCCATCGAGCGGCTGACCTGGCTGCCCGCCGAGGCACTGGCCCTCGCCCCCGAGGAGGTCGCCGCCGCGGCCGCCGCCGACCTCGGGGAAACCCTCGCCCGCACCCTGCGCGGCGGCCTCTTCGAGGAGCTGGCCTGGCCCTCCTGGGAGAGCGCCATCGCCGAACTGACCCCCGGCAAGGACAGGAACGGCCTCACCATCGTCGAGGCATGGCCGTACCTCATCGTCGCCAACGCGACCCAGGTCCGCGTCATCGACGCCGACTCGACCGTCCTCACCCACGACCTGCGCGTGCCGGCGGGCTCCCACCGCCGCATGGGATTCCACTACGTCGACGGCGAACTGCTCGTCTTCTGGTCCGACTGGAGCGCCAACCGCGTCGAGGGCTACTGGCACTCCTCGCCCGGCACCGTCCTCACCCTCGACACCGACCGCAACTACTGGTCCCTGCGCAGCGACCACCTCTCCCTGCAACTGCCCGGCGGCGGGCGCACCACCGGCGGCGGCGTCCTGCACCGCGGCGACACCCGGCTGCCCGACGAGCGGCCGCTCCTGTCCGACGGCACCTCGTACTGGGTGTGGCGCCAGGGCGACCGCGGCCACGACGGCGGCTGGCTCGAATACGACCCGGTCGGCGGCGCCCACGGACGCTCCTCCATGCCCGCCTTCTTCACCGACACCACCAGGGCCTACAACGGGAACGCCTCCTCCGGGTACTCCAGCCGGCTGCTGCCCACGCCCACCGTGGAAGGCTCCGTGCTCGGCGCACCCGTCGACGGCCTCCTCGGCTGGCACGCCGTACGCCTCCCCGACCACGGCTGGGCCGGCACCGACACCGGCGGACGCACCGTCACCGTCCCCGAGGGCGGGGACAAGCCGGTGGCGGCCCTCGCCTTCCCGGGAGACGACCGCCCGCGCGCCCTCTCGCACAGCTGGCGCTCGCTCACCCTCACCGACCCCGACGGCGTCGTCACCGCCCAGACCCGCAACGACCGCCACGACACGCCCTTCAGCACCGGCAGCGTGGACCTCCCGCCGCTCTCCCACTGGTACGCACTGCGCCCGCGCGACCCGCAGGGCTCGGCGGCGCTGCGCACGGCCGACCGAGAGACCGTCGGGGCCCTCCTGAAGGCGGCCGCCGCCGTGTCGAAGGCCACCGAGCTGCCGGACGTGGTGAGCGCGGCCCTGCCGCAGGTCACCGACCCGAAGCTGATCGGCGGCATCGTCGAGGTCCTGCGGTTCGCCCTCGTCCAGCAGAAGGCCCTGGACCGCATCTCGGCCCGGCTCGACGCTGACACCGCCCCCGCCGAGGACCGCGAGCGGGGGCCCGCCGACCGGCTGCTCGCCGCCGCCCTGGGCGGCCTGCTCGACCACTACCACTACCGCTACGACGACGACAGCGACGGCGCACACCACACCCTGCGCCTCCTCGGCTCCGCCCGCGCCGCGACCGACGCCGCCGCCGTGCCCGGGCAGCTCCACTTCGACACCCCCGCCCTGCCGTACCACACCCTCACCTGGACGCCGCTGCTCGACCAGCCCGCGGCCGCGGCCTACCGGGCCGTCGCCGCGACGACCACCGGTGAACAGCGGACGGCCCTCCTCGCCGTGCTCGGCGAGGTGGACGCCCTCGGGATGGCCTCGGCCCGGGGCTCGGCCGGCACCTGGCGCCGGGTCGTGGTCCACCTCGGCCACGCCCACCTCACGGGGCCCGACGGCCTCGACCGCAACCGCTACCACCGCAGCCTGCTGCCGCTGGGCGGCGGAGCCGTGCTCGCCATGACGGAGCAGGGCGAATCCGTGCCCGACGGCCACGAGTTCGGAGCCCTCCTGCACGACCCCACCGGACGCTTCACCGTCCCCGGCCCCTACACCGTGCGCCGCGAGAGGCCCGTCGGCGACCCTGATCGGGACCCGGGCTGGCTGGCCGCCTTCCTCGGGGCCGCCGCGGAGCACGGCCCGGCACCCTTCCGCCCGGAGGCCGCGGAGGAGTTCTCCCGGCTCACCGGGGTCTCCGGCGCCCTCGCCCGCCTGGTGGTCGCCGGGCTCCCGCACCTCGACAGCTACGAGCGCAACTTCCTGCCCGCGGAGACCCGTACGGCCCTCGGGGTCAAGGCGACCGACGCCGCCTACGCCCGTGACGAGCTCAGGAGCCTCGGCGCCGGAGTCCGGCGCGCCCTCGTCGCCGCCCTGCTGCCCGCCGACCCCGCCCGGCTGTGGAGCGAAGGCCCCGACGTGGCCGCCGCGGCCGAGCTGTGGAACCGGCGCGTGGGCCGCCGCACCCCCGTACCCGACTGGCTCGCCACGGAGGCCGCCCGCGCCGTCCGCGGCGGATGGCCCGCACCCCGGGTACTGGCCGCACTCCTCGACCCGGCCGCCTCCCGCGAGCTCTCCGTCGACGTGCCGTGGACGGTCAGGGGCGACCACGTGGAGCCCGCCGAGCCCGCCACCGACCCGTTCACCGCACAGGTCCTGACCGCGACCGTGGCGATGAGCGCATGGCTGGCCCACCGGCTGCCGGCCGGGGACCCCGTACGAGCGGCCCTGCCGCCCGCGCTGACCGCCGTACGGCAGAGGCTCGCCGCCCCCGGCCTGCTCCTGGAGATCGGCCACTACACCAGCCTGTCGCACTTCCGGAAGACCGCCGGCACCCCGACCGAGACCGGCGAGGGCTACGAACGCTACGGCGCGGTCGTCATGGCCACCCACGACGAACAGCCCAAGCCGGCGGTGCGGACGGCGCTGCTGGACTCCACCGGCTCCGACCCGTACCTGCCGGCGCTGCGCGGCGACGACCAGCAGCCCCTCGTGGCCGAGACGGCCCTGCGGACCGCCCACGACCCGCGCTTCGCCGCCCTGCTCGCCGACCCGGGCGCCCCGGCGGCCGGCACGGTCGACGCGGCGGGCACCTGGTGGCCGCAGGACCCGAGCCGATCGGTTCCCGAGCTGGTGGCCGAGGTCGGCGCCGAGTACGGGCTGGGCGCCGACGCGGCCGCCCTGTACCTGGCACTGCTCGCCATGCCCGACCCCACCGACCGCAACACCGCCCGGTGGACGGGCTGGAAGCCGGCCCGGCTCAAGGCCGCCCGCGCCGAACTGGCCGCCACCGACCTGGTGGTGTCGGCCGACCGCAGCCGCGCCGGACGCTCGCTGTTCCTCCCCGGTGGATGGGCCGACATGCCCTCCCCGGCCCTGCCGGTGGAGCAGTGGAAGCTGCCGATGTACGGCCTCACCCACGGCGGCCGCCCGCTGCTGGGCGTCCTGGCACCGGCCGAACCGGCCGCCGAGCTCTACCGCCGCGCCTGGCAGCGGATCCGGGAGGGCGACGTCCCGCGCTTCCAGGAGCTCAAGGTGAAGCGCACCCGCGCCCGCCGCCGCTGAGCCGCCCGTAGGGGGTGACGTCCAAGTCCCGTCTGGGTGGCGGGGTCCGGCACGCTCGCTCGCCGCGTTGTCGTCGGTCGCCGACGCCCGCGTCGACTCCCTCCCGCGCCGTACGAGCGTACGCACCGGACCCCGCCACCCCCGCCCTCACGGGCGGCCGACGCCACTTCGACGACACCCTGGCCCGCCGCGGAGCCGGCGCGGCCCACCTGACACGGTGGGCCGCGCCGGCCCCCACCACCCTTCGCACCCCGCGCACACCGCAGAGGAACCACCCGTGACCGTCACCGAACCATCCGCCCCGGCCGCCCGGCAGATGCTGCCCGCCGAAGAGCGGCACGCCGCCGAGCTCGCCTTCCTCGCCGCCCACGACACCGGCCCCCGGCCGCCCGGCTGGGCCCTGACCCCTCGCGCCGTCGTCACCTTCGTCTGCGGCAGCGACGGCACCGAACTGGCCCTGCCCAAGCGCCGCGCGGGCCTCCCGTCCAAGCTGGCCATCGCCCCCAAGTTCGTCGGCGAACGCGCCCTCGTGGAGCGGTGCGTCGTCACCCTCGCCGGAGAGCGCGGCCTGCTCCTCACCGGAGAGCCCGGCACCGCCAAGTCGATGCTGTCCGAACTGCTGGCCGCCGCCGTCTGCGGCACCAGCGCCCTGACCGTCCAGGGCACCGCCGGCACGACCGAGGACGCCTTCCGCTACGGCTGGAACTACGCGCTGCTGCTCGCCCAGGGCCCGAGCCCGGACGCCCTGGTCGACTCCCCGGTGCTCTCCGCCATGCGCACCGGGCGCGTCGTCCGGGTGGAGGAGATCACCCGCTGCCTGCCCGAGGTACAGGACGCGCTCGTCTCGATCCTCTCGGACCGGCGGGTCAGTGTGCCCGAACTGACCTCGACCGAGGACGCCGTGGTCTCCGCCGCCCCCGGCTTCACCGTCATCGCCACCGCCAACCTCCGCGACCGCGGCGTCTCCGAGATGTCCGCCGCCCTCAAGCGGCGCTTCAACTTCGAGACCGTCGCCCCCATCGCCGACGCGGACGCGGAGGCCACCCTGATCCGCCGCCAGGCCGTCGCCGCCGTCCAGCGGGCCGGCGCCGCCTTCGGCGTGGACGACGCCGTGCTCGACGCGCTCGTCACCGTCTTCCGCGACCTGCGCTCGGGACGCTCCGCCGAGGGCTGGGACGTGGAACGCCCCGGCACGGTCATGTCCACCGCCGAGGCGGTCCAGGTGGCGGCCTCGCTGGGAGTCGCCGCCGCCTATCTGCCGGACGGGGACGTGCTGGACCTGCTGCCGGGGCACCTGCTGGGCGTCGTACGCAAGGACGACCCGGCCGACCACGGAAGGCTGCTGGGGTACTGGGACGGCCCGGTCCGGCGCCGCGCCGAGGACGGCTCGGCGATGTGGCGCCGCCTCTGGGACCTGCGCGGGAGCCTGCGTTGACGCACACCGACCCGCGGGCCGCGGTCGACGCGCTCGCCGCGGCCCGCGCGCCCTACCTGATCGGGGTACGGCACCACAGCCCCGCGCTGGCCGCGGTGGTGCCGGCCCTGCTGGACGCCTCCGGCGCGGATGTCGTCTGCGTGGAGCTCCCGGCGGACTTCCAGCCGTGGCTGGAGCACCTGGCCGACCCGGAGACCGTCGCCCCCGTCGCCCTGGCGGGCACCGGCGAGGACGGCCGCCTGGCGTTCTACCCGTTCGCGGACTTCTCCCCGGAGCTGGCGGCCATCCGCTGGGCCCGCCGATCGGGCGCGGCCGTCCTGTGCTGCGACCTCCCCCTGTCCGACCCCGGCTGGACCCCCCGTCCGGCCGTCCCCCACCCGACCCCGCCCGCGGACGGCCCCGCCGCCCCGCCGCGGGCCGCGGACACCACGTCCACGTCGAGCCCGACCGCCGCCGCGGCGTCGGTCTCGGCGACCGCCACGGACAGGGCCTCGGCCTCGGTCTCGTCCGCGATCACGGCTGCGGCCTCGGGCACGGCCCCGACTTCGGCCGCGGCGACCGCCTCCGGAAGGGCTCCGGGCCCGGGTGCCGGCAGCGCCCCGGCACCGGGCACCGCCGACGTGCGGCACGCCGCCGCGGTCCCGGTCCCGGCGACCGCAGCGCCCTGCGCGGGCTCGGCCTCCGGCGTCGCTTCGGCCTCGGCCGCGTACCCGTCCGCCGCGCCGGCTTCTTCTGGGGCAAACACCCCGGCGCGGGATGCCGCCGCGGGCCCGGACGCGCCGACGGCAGCCGTCCCCTCCGGAACGCCCCAGGCGGGCACGGCTCCCGGGGGCGACACCGCTGCGGCAGGCGGCGGCCCGCGTCGCGCCGGCAGCTTCGCCGACGGGCTCACCGCCGCAGGCACGGGCCGTGACGGCGACGACCTGTGGGACCGAGCCGTCGAGGTCCTCGCACCGGGCTGCTCTCCGGAGGCCGTACGCAGGGCCGCGCTCGGCGTCGGCTGGGCCCTGCGCGAGGACGGCCCGATCCCGGACCGGGACCTCGCCCGTGAGGCCCACATGCGCGCCGTGATCGCCGGAGCCGCCGCCGGCGGCCACCGGGTGGCCGCCGTCATCGGCTCCTTCCACGCCCCGGCGCTCGTGACGCCGTCGGCGACCGCCGAGGCCGAGGCCGACGGACCGGACCTGCCGGGGACGACCGCTGCGCCCCTCCCGACCGGGAGCGCCGCAGCGGAGTCCGCAGCCGCCCGGGGCACGGACAGCCCGCCCGCAGCCGGCCAGGGTTCCGCCGCAGACGCCGCAGACGCCGCAGACGCCGCCGACGGTGCCGCACCCGGTCACGCGGTCCGGTCCGCGCCGGGTCGACGCCCGGCCAAGGCCGACCCGGCCGAGTCGGACCCGGCCGGGTCGGTGGACGCCGCCGTCACCTCCCTCGTGCCGTACTCCTTCGACCTGCTCGACTCCCGCTCCGGATACCCCGCCGGCATCCGCGACCCGCTCTGGCAGCAGGCCGTCCTCCAGGCCGGCGGCGACCCCGAGCGGGTCCGGGAGGCGGCGTCCGTCGCCGTCACCGGACTCTGCCGGGAGCTGCGCCGGGCCGGACACACCGCCGGCACCGGCGAAGCGGCCGAGACGCTCCGCCTCGCCTGCGACCTCGCCGTCCTGCGCGGGCTCCCCGCGCCCGGCCGCGGCGAGCTCCTGGAAGCCGTCACCACCGTCCTCGGACAGGGCGAACCGCTCGGCCGGGGCCGGGCGCTGGCCCACGCCCTCGAAGCGGTGCTCGTCGGTGCCGCCCGCGGGCGGATCACCCCGCACGCCCCCCGCTCCGGGCTCGGCCCGTCCGTCGAGGCGGAACTCGCCGAGCTGCGCCTGCCGTGCCCCGAGGACCCCGCACCCCGCGAGATCCGCCTCGACCCGCTGCGCTCCGCCCTCGACGGCCGCCGCGAGGTCCTGCTCCAGCGCCTCCTCGTCTGCGGCGCGTCCTACGGGGAGCCGCTCACGGTCGCCGCCACCGGCGACGGCACCGCCCTCGGCACCAAGTGGCGGCTGTCCTGGACGCCCTCCGTCCCGGCCCGGCTCGACCTCACCGGCGTGCGCGGCGTCACCGCCGCCCAGGCGGCCGCCGGGACGCTCGGCGAGACCGCCCGCCGTGCCGCCGCCGAAGGCGGCCCGACGCCGGCCCAGATCCTCGCCGGGCTGGCCGCCGCCGCGCGGTGCGACCTGCCCGAACTGGTCGACGTACGCCTCCACGAGGCGGCCGCCGTCCTGCCGCGGACGGCGACCCTGCCCGAACTCCTCGACGCCGTCGACCTCCTGGAGGCCCTGCACCGCGGCCACCTCCCCGGCACCTCCGCCGCGTCCCGCGCCGCCTGCGCCGCGCTCACCGGCGAGCTCCTCGAAGCCGCCGTACGCTCTCTGCCCGGCCTCGCCGGCAGCGACGACCCGGCCGACGCCGCCGCCCTCGTGGCTTTCGCCGACCGGGCCTGCGCCCACCATCTGGGCCTGCGCACGGACGACGCCCTCGCCGCGCTCGCCGCCACCGCGTCGCCGCTGATGCAGGGCGCCGCCCTGGCCGTGCGGGTCCTCCTCGACCTCGACCCGGCCGAGGCGCTCGGCGACCGTGCCGCCGGATGGATCGACAGCACCGGCACCGCCGACAGCCGGCGCGCCCTGACCCGCCGGCTCGCCGGACTGCTCACCGCCGCCGGCCCGTTGCTGCAGTCCTCGCCGGCCGCCCTCACCCCGCTCCTCGACCGCGTCGAGCACCTTGCCGACCAGGACTTCCTCGACCGTCTCCCCGCCCTGCGCGGCGGCTTCGACGCGCTCGCGCCGGCCGCCCGCGACCGGCTGCTGGACACGGTCACCGAGCGCCTCGGCGACCGCGTCGACCTCGCGCTCGACGCACCGCCCGCGCTGCTCGCCCTCTGGGCCGCCGCCGACGCCGCCGGCCTCGCCGCCCTCAAGGCCCTTCCGCTGCCCCAGCCGCAGGAACCGCCTACCGAACGGGTGGCGGAACCGGACCTGGTCCCGCCCGCACCGGCCCCGTCTTCGGACGTCCCCGGGACGGCGTCCGCCCCCACCGCCCGGTCGGAGGCGCACCGGCTGGCCCCGGCCGACCGCTGGCGGCTCCTGCTCGGCCGTGAACGCGACCGGCTCCCGGCCGGCGCCCGCCGCTACGCCCACGCCCTGGACGAGCTGTACGGCTCCGGACACGGCGAAGGGGCCGGCGACCTCGGCACCGGCCAGGGACCGGGCCGGGCCGGCGGTCAGGAGGCCTCCTTCCCCACCGCCCGCGAATGGTCGCAGGAGCTCGAAGCGCTGTTCGGCGCCGACGTACGGGAGGAGGTGCTGGCCGGTGCCGCCGAAGCCGGCCGCACCGACGTGCTCGCCCAGCTCGACCCGGCGGCCGTGCGGCCCTCAGTCGAACTGCTGAGCTCGGTGCTGTCCCTCGCCGGGGGAATGCCGGAGGCCCAACTCGCGCGGCTGCGGCCCCTGGTGAAGCGCCTGGTGGACGAACTCTCCAAGGAACTCGCCACCCGGATGCGGCCGGCCCTCTCGGGCCTCACCACACCACGCCCCTCCCGTCGTCCGGGCGGCGGACTCGACCTGGCCCGCACCCTGCGCGCGAACCTCGCGCACGCTCGCCGCCGACCCGACGGCACGGTCGTCGTCGTACCGGAGCGGCCCGTCTTCAGCACCCGCGCGAGCCGCGAGGCCGACTGGCGGCTCGTCCTGGTCGTCGACGTGTCCGGCTCCATGGAGGCCTCCGTCATCTGGTCGGCCCTGACCGCCGCCGTACTGGGCGGCGTGCCCACCCTCTCCACCCACTTCCTCGCCTTCTCCACGCAGGTAGTGGACCTCACCGACCGGGTCGAGGACCCGCTCTCCCTGCTGCTGGAGGTACGCGTCGGCGGCGGCACGCACATCGCCGCCGGTCTCGCCCACGCCCGCTCGCTGATCACCGTGCCGAGTCGCACCCTCGTCGTCGTGGTCAGCGACTTCGAGGAAGGCGGACCGATCGGCGGACTGCTCGGGGAGGTCCGCGCGCTGGCCGCCTCGGGCGCCCATCTGATGGGCTGCGCCGCACTCGACGACACGGGCACGCCCCGGTACTCGGTCCCGGTCGCACGGCAACTCGTCGCGGCCGGCATGCCTGTGGCCGCCCTCAGTCCTCTCGCCCTCGCCCGCTGGGTGGGCGACCGCCTCCGTGGAGAGTCCCGTTGAGCACCGAACTGCCGCCCGTCGCACCCGAGGTGCTCGCCGAAGCGGTCGAAAGCCTCACCGCACGGCTGCGCAAGAAGCTGGACGACGCCACCGCCGCCTGCGCGGACTCCGCCACCCCCGAGGCCGACGGAAGCGTCACCCTGCGTTTCGGCGAGGACGCCCTCGTCACCCTGCGGCCCGGCCCGGCGGGGACCGTCACCGAGGCCGGACAGGCCACCTGCACCTGCCTGTTGACGCCCCGGTGCCTGCACCGGGCGGCCGCGCTCGGCGCCGCGCCGCTCGCCGACGCGGCGCCGCCGGAGCCCGCGTCCGAGCCGGCCGGTGCCGTCGCCGAGGGAACGGAGCAGGGGCCGGCGGCCCCATCCGCCGAAGCCCGCGCCGAAGCCGAAGCCGGCGCCCGCGCCCAAGCCGGAGCCGGAGCCGGATCCGGTTCCGGAGCCCTTGCCGAGCCCGAAGACGAGCCCGTCCCGGCCCTCACCGGCGCCCAGCTCCGCGCCGCGGCCGCGCTCTGGCACGCCGCCGCGCAGACACTGTCGGCCGGCGTGACCGCCGGGGGAGCCGTCGTCCAGGCCGAGCTGCTGCGCGCCGCGCACACCGCCCGCCTGGCCGGCCTGCCCCGCGCGGAGGCGGCCGCCCTCCGCGTCGTACGGGGCCTGCGCGCCGCCCGGGAACGCCGCACCGCGCACCGCCTGGGCGACCTCACCGCTTCCTTCCGCGAACTCCTGCACACCGCCGGGGTACTGGCCTCCGGTACGGCCGGCCCCGCACTGACCGGTAGCTCCCGGCGCGCCTACACACAGGGCGGCAGCCTCCAGGTGCGGGGCCTGTGCCGGGAACCGGTGCTCTCGGCCACCGGCTACGGCGGGGTCGTCACCCACGTGATGGCCCCGGACGGCTCCCGCTACTCCGTGTCGGACGTCCGCCCCGGTGGCCTGGCCCGCGCCCGCGGCGCCGGGCGGGCCTCCGTCGCCCTCGGCGGCGCCACCCTCGACCACGCCGGCCTCGCCCGGGGAGGCCTGCGCATCGTCGGCGCGACCGTCTCCCCGGAAGGCCGGCTCGGCGCCGGACGAGGGGTCAAGGCGACTCCGCTGCCCGGCGCCGCGTGGGCCGACGGGCCCGCGGCCGCGCTGTTCGCCCGCCCCGCGGCCGAGGCCGTCGCCGCGCTGCAGGCGGCCCCGGCCGGTGCGGCCGACACGGAAACCGCCCTGATCGGCTGCGATGTCACGGTCGTCGGGGCGTCCGGTGACCACCTCGTCGTCCGCGAGGCAGGACCGAACGCACCCCTGCTGAGGCTGCTCCCCGCGCATCCGCACCCGGAGCTGCCGCACACCGAGAACCTGCGGCGCATCGCCTCCTACCCCGGCCTCCGGGTGCGCGTCCTGGGCCGTCCCGACCTCGACCGCGCCGCCACGCTGCGCCCGCTGGCCGTCGGCCCGGTGCCCGGCGCGCCGTACACGCTGCGGCTGCCCGGGGAATGGCTGGGCCGGGCCGATCTCGGCTACGACCGCCTCCAGGGCGAGCACTTCCCGCCGCCGGACGCCGCCGCGGAGACGGCCGAGGCCGCCCCCCTGCCGGCCGCCGAAGCCCCGGACCCGCTGGCCGAATCTCCTCTGTGGCGGGTGCGCCGCCTGCTGGAGACCGGTGTCGCCGGCGGCCGCCGCGCCGTCGCCGAAGCGGCCCGCGGTACGGCGGCCCTGGCCGCGCACCACCCGCTGCGCCGGGCCGGCTTCACCGCCGCGGCGGACCTGGCCACCGCCCTGGCGGCCGAGGCCGACCGACGCCCGCGCGACGCCTTCGGCCGGCTCGCCGACCCCTCGCCCGACGGCTACGCCTGGGCCTGGCTGGCCGCGGCCACCCACCTGGCGGCGGCGGAGCGCTCCCTGGTCGCCGCGTCGTGGACGGCTACACCGAACGGAGCCACGCCCCCAGCGCCCTGACCTCCCCGGCAGTCAGGCCGACGCCCGCATCGACACGGTGCAACAGCGCCGGGCCCGGATGGCGCTCGTCCACCCAGGCCCGGTCCGCCCCGGTGATCTCGTCGTCGACCCACACGAAAGGCCGCCCCGACGCGTGTTCGAGGAGGGCGGGTGTCTTCCAGTGGATGCCCCCGCGCCCGTCCTCGTCGGAGGGCTCCGGCCAGGCCACCACGGGCAGCTCCGGCAGCCCGAGCAGCGGCGCGACGCACGCGTTGGCCTCCGCCATCCAGGTCGTCGCCCACCACAGCTCGCACGGCAGTCCCGCCAACAGCGGCCCGAGCGCCGCGTCCACGCGGGTGAGCAGGGGATGGGGGCCGCCGTCCCCGGGCGGGTACGGCCCCGCCCCGAAGGGGATGAGCGGTCCGTCGACATCGAGGTAGAGGAGGGGAAGGGTCGTGGAGCTGGTCATGGCCCCACGGTAGCCCCCGCCCGGTGGGCCGTCGGGGTGGGTGTACTACCGTCGCGGCGGTGGCGGACGACGTGGGTGTGACAGAGCGGTTGTGGCGGTATCCGGTCAAGTCGACGGGCGGTGAGCCGCTGCGCAGTGCGCAGGTCGACCCGCGGGGGCTGGTGGGCGACCGGCTGTACGCGGTGCGGGACGCGGCCGGGAAGTTCGGCTCGGGCAAGAACACCCGGCGCTTCCGGCGCATGGACGGACTGCTGCACCTGCGCTCCCGCTACGCGACGGGTGCGGGGGAGACGGGCCCGCCCGAACTGCTCGACCCCGACGGGCGCGTGGTGGCCGACCCCACGGCCTTCCTCCGCGCCTACCTCGGCCGTGACGACGTCGAACTGGCCCGTGAGGGCGAGGTGTCGCACTTCGACCAGCTGCCGATCAGCGTCCTCACCACCGCCACCCTCGACTGGATCCGCCGCCGGCTGCCGGACGTGCCCGTCGACGAGCGCCGCTTCCGGCCGAACCTCCTGGTGCGCACGCCTCCCGGTACCCCGCCCTTCGTCGAGGACGAGTGGATCGGCCGACGGGCGCGCCTCGGCGACACTGTGAGCCTGCACTTCCAACGCTCCAGCGAGCGCTGCGTGATGACCAACCAGGCCCAGCAGGACCTCCCGTACTCGCCGCTGGTCCTGAAGGCGATCGCCGCCGCGCACGACAACCGGCTCGACGTGCTCGCCACGGTCGTCACCCCGGGCACGGTCAGGGTGGGAGACCGTCTCGTCATCGGCTGACGCGTCCGGCCGCGCGGAACCACTTCCGCCGTGGCGGCCTCTTGCCCGCCCGCCGCACCGGTCCGGCCCACCGGCATCCGCACCGGCGCCGGCCGACTGGTTCGACGTGAGCCGCGACTTCAGGGCGTACCACCGCGCGCACCGCATCCGCCTGGCCGACCAGGTGCCGGTCACGCGGACCGCGGGGCGTCACCCAGCCGTCGTGACCCCGGGCCCGGGCCACCGCTCGTCCCAGAGCGCGCAGTGGTGTTCGCCCCGCGCGTCCACCGTACGGACCCCGTCCGCGCCCGGTGCCAGCGACAGCACCCGCGCCGACGTGCCCAGCCGCGGCCACGGCGGGGCACCGGGCGCGGCCGGGACACCGGTCCGCGCGAACCCGGTCCAGTAACCCGCCATCCGGTCCGCGAGCCCCTGCTGCGCCGCGCCCAGCGGGGTGATCGTGAACAGGTACGGCAGTTCGAAACCGTGGGCCGCGCCGAACGGCAGCCCCGGCACCGGCGCCAGCCCCGTGAAGTTCGGCGCGTCGCGGTCACTGAACCGGTAGCCGTACGTCGGCACGTGCCGCCGCAGCGCCGCCCCGTCCCGCAGCGTCGGGCAGACGAACGACGCGTCGGTCAGCACCGCCGCCCAGGCGATCGCCGGGGTCGGGTACGCCGACACCGGATAGGCGGCCAGCACCGCCCGGGCCGTCTCCACGCCGAACGACCGCGCCGCCCGCGCCCGGTACGCCCCCTCGTCGCCGATCGGATACGCCGCCAGCGTCTGGGACAGGAAGAGGCGGATCTCGTCCCGGGTGGTGCCCTGCACCACCGGCACCCGGTGGAACCGTCCGGCCTCCAACGCCCGCCGCGGCTCCACCGGCAGGCCGCCGTCCCCGTAGGAGACCTGGGAGAACCGCTGCATCAGGTCGGCGGTCGCCAGCGTACGGGCGTCCAGGCCGCGCAGGCAGTCCAGCGCGCCCGACGGCCGGCCGCAGCCGAGCCGGGCCGCCGCGAGGACGCCCTGCGCCACCGTGCGCCGCGCGGGCACGAACGGCTCGTACGTACCGAGGTCGGGCAGCAGCGCGGACGGCGGCGTCGTGGTCGAGCACGATCCGCTCTGCACGATCGCCCGGTGGAACAGGCCGGCGGAGGCGGGCGAGGTGAGGTGCGCGCAGACGCTCAGGGCCCCCGCCGACTCGCCGAAGACGGTGACGTTGCCGGGGTCGCCGCCGAACCGCTCCGCGTTCGTCCGCACCCAGCGCAACACCGCCCGCTGGTCCGCCAGGGCGAAACCGGGGGCCCCGCCGAGCTCCGGATGGCCGAACAGGCCGAAGACGCCCAGCCGGTAGTTGGCCGTCACGACCACCGCACCGCCCCGGACCGCCAGTCGCTCCGGCCGGTAGGCGTCGCCCGAGCCGCTGAAGAAGCCGCCGCCGTGGAACCAGACCATGACCGGGCGCGGTCGCGGGCGCGGCACTGGCCGCATGCCCGCCGCCGGGCCCGCCGGGACGGTGACGTTGAGGTGGAGGCAGTCCTCCGAGCCCACCGGTCCGCCGCCCCCGAGCACGGGCAGCTGGACACAGCGCGCGCCGGGCGCGCCGGCGTCCCGTACGCCCGCCCACCGGCGCGCCGGCTCCGGCAGCCGCCAGCGGCGCGGACCCGTCGGCGGAGCCGCGTAGGGGATGCCCTCGAACGTGCTGTACGCCCCGTGCGTCCGGCCGCGTACCGGACCGCGGTCGGTGTCCACGACCGGGCCCCGCGGCCCGGCCGCGGCGCCCACCAGCACGAGGAGCACGGGCAGCAGGAGCGCGCACCGGCGCCGGACCACTCGCATGTCGGGCACGGCCCTCGCCTTTCCCTCGGAGCGCGGAGCAGCCCGGAGCCCGGAGCCCGGCGGCGGTCGGCGGCGGCCCGCACCCCCGTTTGCACGCCCCGAATGGCGCAGTGGGCGGAAGTGGCACTCAATGTAACAAAGCGTGCGCTTCCCATGACGCACGATGACCGGCGCGCGATTGCGTAGACCCGCGCGTCGGCGAACGGAGCTTTCCATGAATGACCCCATCACTCTCGCGGCGACACAACACGAGGACCGCCGCGGGACCCCCGACCCCACCGCCCCGGACGTCCCGGACGTCCCGGACGCCCACGACACCCCGGGCACGGCCGACACCTCCCGCACCCCGGACAACCGGAAGGCGCCGGACAGAACGGACGCGCCGGCCGGCCCGGACTCGCCGGACGCCCAGGACGACTCCGACGCGCAGACCACCCAGCGCATGCGCACCCTCCTGGAGACGGCGGCCACCTGCCGCCCGGTGGAGGAGGTCACCGCCCTGGTGAGCCTCCTCAAGGAGGACGGCCCCCTGCCCGACGCCGGACACGACGCGCTGCGCGCGGCCGCCGTGACCCGGCCCGTACAGGACGTGCAGCGGATGGTCACCCTGCTGGGCGAGGCCCCGCGCGAGGTCGGCGAAGCGGACATCACGCTGCGCGCCGCCGCCGTCGGACGGTCCATCGAGGACGTGGCCCTGCTGGTGAACATCCTCGGCAAGGACGCCCCCGGCGAGCCGGAGCCGCAGCGCCGCCCCGGGCCCGCCGGCACGGCCCGGGCGGGTGAGGCGGCCGCCCGCGAGGCCGCGCCGTCCCCCGTGCGGGGCGAGGAGCCGTACGAGGTGCCCTACCCGGCCCTGTACGAGGCGCCTCACCAGGTGCGGACCCGGCGGCCCGACCCCGGCCCCACCGGCCGAGCGGCGGGCACGGCGGCGCTGCGGCACGCGCTGCGCTGGCCGGCGGCCATCGCCCTGCTGGTCAGCGGCGCCCTGCACCTGCCGCAGGAGTTCATAGCCCTGCCGTCCGCGACTCCCCTCGGCCTCCTGCCCCTCCTGGTCACCGCGGTGTGCCTGGGCGTCGGTGCGCTGGTGGCGCTGCGCGACACCACGGCCGTGTGGCGGGCGTGCGCGGCCGCGGCCCTGGGCGTGGTCGCCCTGCACGTGATCGGCGGGTCCCTCGCCTTCGACCCGCTGGCCGGCACCGTCGGCGGCTCCCGGGCCTGGGCCGGAGCCGCCGTCATGCTGAGTGCGGCGGCCGGAGCGGTCCTCGCCGGACTGGCCCTGCGCAACCGCCAGGAGAACTCCGCCTGACCGGCGTCCGCGACCGCCGCGGCGGCACCCCGCGCCACCGGGCGCGGGGTGCCGCCGCGTTCGCGCCCGCGGGCCTCCGCTCAGGCCAGCAGGTTGACCGCCCCCGTGAACACGCGGGGCAGCCGGGCGGCGAGCGGGACGATCCGGGTCGCGAGGCGCGGCCGCCGACGCGCCCAGAGCAGTGACTCGGTGAGCGAGCGGTAGCTGCGCGACAGGTCCCGCCAGGCCTGTTCGTAGGCCTGCGGCCGGCCCGCCCGTACGCACCGCACCAGTTCGCCCGCGGCCGTCACGGCCAGGGCGAGCCCTTCGCCGGTCAACGCGTCCACGTAGCCCGCGGCGTCCCCGACGAACAGCACCCGCCCCGAGACGCGTACGCGCGCGCCCTGACGCAGCGGCCCGGCGCCGCGCACGGGCGTGCCGGCGTCCCCGGCGAGCCGGGCCGCCAGCCGCGGGAAGTGGGTGAGCTGTTCGTCGAAGGGCGCCTGGTCGGTGGTGAGGATCGCCACGCCGATCCGGTCGGGCGCCACAGGGGTGACGTAGGCCTCGCTCCGAGCCGACCAGTGCACCTCCACGAGGTCGCTCCACGGCTCGACGGCGTAGTGGCGGCGCAGCCCGTAGCGGGCCGGCCGGCGGGGCGTGGCGGGCGCCGACAGGCCGAGTCCGCGCCGGACGGGGGAGTGCAGGCCGTCCGCCGCGACGAGGTAGCGGGCGGTGAGCCCGGCCGCGGTGACATGGTCGACGCCCTGGCGCACCTGGTCGACGCGCTGCGGTAGGACCTGTACGCCGAGCAGCGCCGCCCGTTCGGCGAGTGCGGCCTGGAGGTCCGTGCGGCGGGCGCCGAGGCCGGGTCCGGACCGGAAGAGCCCGTCCGCCTGCAGGCCGCTCGCGTCGTCGACGTAGCGGATGCCCCGGAAGGGCTGTCCGGGCACGGACACGCCCAGTTCCTGGAGGCGGCGTACCGCTCCGGGCATCAGGCCCTCACCGCAGGCCTTGTCGATGGGGGTGGGCCGCGGCTCCACGACCACGACCTCCAGGCCGGCGAGGGCGCCGTGGATCGCGGTCGCCAGTCCGGCGGGTCCGCCGCCCGCGATCAGCAGGTCGATCATGACGGCGCTCCCGCCGACGGGACGGAGGCGGGGGCGCGCAGCCGTTCGCCGTCCGTCAGGGCAGCGTCCTCGCAGCCGATCCGCACGCGCAGCAGCACCAGGTTGAGCACGGTGAAGCCGAGGGCGGTCACCCAGGCCGAATGCACCAGCGGCAGTGCGGCGCCCTCGGCGACCACCGCCGCGTAGTTGGGGTGGCGCAGCACCCGGTAGGGGCCCCGCTCCACCAGCGGCAGACCGGGGACCACGAGCACCCGGGTGTTCCAGCGTGGACCGAGGGCGGCGACGCACCACCAGCGCAGGCCCTGGGCCGCGACGACGACGGCGAGCGCGGGCCAGCCGAGCAGCGGGACGAACGGCCGCCCGGCCACCAACGGCTCGGCCACGCAGCCCGCCAGCAGCGCGGTGTGCAGGGCGACCATGGCCGGGTAGTGGCCGCGGCCGTACTCGCGGCCGCCGCGCGCCAGGCTCCAGGCGGTGTGCCGGCGGGCGGTGGCCAGCTCGGCGAGCCGCTCGGCGGCGACCAGGCAGACGAGCAGCAGGTACAGGCCGACGGAGGTCGAGGAGGTTGGGGAAGTCACGGAGGTCATGGAGGTCACGGAGGTCAGGGTGTGCATCGGGTTCTCCGGGGTCACCAGCGCAGGAGGGCGAGTTCGGAGGCGAAGCCGGGGCCGAAGCCGAGCATCAGCCCGACGGACCCGGGCGGCGGTGCGGTGCCGCGGACGCCTTCGAGGATGTGCAGGACCGAGGCGGAGGAGAGGTTGCCCACGGCGGCCAGCGACCGCCGGCTCGCCGCGAACGCCGACTCCGGCAGCCCCAGCGCGTCCGAGAGCGCGTCGAGGATCTTCGGGCCGCCGGGATGGCAGATCCAGGCGTCGACGTCCGCCGGTTTGAGGTCGTGGGCGGCCAGGAAGCTCTCCACCTCCTCGGCCACGTGCAGCCGCGCCAGGTCCGGGAGTTCACGGCCGAGGACCATCCGCATGCCCCAGTGGCCGATGTCCCAGCCCAGGAGGTGCTCCGTGCCCGGGTAGAGGCGGCTGCGGGCGGCGACGATCTCCGGTCCGGTGCCCGTCGCGTACAGGGGGTGGTGGCGGCCCACGGCCACCAGGGCGGCCGCACCGTCGCCGAAGAGGGCGCCCGCCACCAGGTTCGCCATCGAGGAGTCGGTGGACTGGAGGGTGAGCGAGCAGAGCTCGGTGGACAGCAGGACGGCGGCCTGAGCGGGCCGGCCGGCGAGCAGGTCGTGGAGATGGCCCACCCCGGCGGCTCCGGCTGCACACCCGAGACCGAAGAGCGGCAGCCGCCGTACGTCGGGACGCAGCCCCGCGCGCGCGGCGAGCCGGGCCTCCACCGAGGGCGTCGCGAGCCCGGTCACGGTGGTCGACATGACGAGATCGACCTCGGGGGCGGTCAGGCCCGCGTCGGCGAGGGCGAGTTCGAGCACGCGGGGCCCGAGTTCGAGGGCCGTCCGTACGAACAGGGCGTTCGTGGTGCCGAAATCGTTCGCGGGCCCGTAACGCTCCAGGGGAAGGGCGAGATGGCGGCTCTCCACGCGCACCGAGGCGTGGACCCGGCGCAGCAGGGCGGTGTCGGAGCCGGGCGGCAGGAAGCGGGCGAGCGCCTCCGTGATCTCGGCCTGGGGATGGCGATGGGGCGGGAACACGCTGCGCACTGCCAGAACACGTGTCATTACGTCACCATAGGAAACAACTGACACTTCGTTACGAATCACTCGATCCGGGCGCGGCGCCGCATAGCGTGTCGCCGTGCCCGTACGAACCACACAGTTCACCGAGAGCGGCGACGGCAGCGGCTCGGCCGCCCGCGCCGCCGGCGACGGACATGCCGCCGGCGCCCGGTCGTCCCTGTCGGCCCTGCGGGGCCTGCCGGCGGCGTGCCACCCGCTTCCCGCGGCGGCCGTGACCCTCTTCACCGCCGTCATGGCGGCCGCTGCCGGGCACGGCCCGTCGGGAGTGGCCCTCGCCGCCGCGGCAGTGGCCGCCGGACAGCTTTCGGTGGGCTGGTGCAACGACCGGGCGGACCTCCGGCGCGACCTGGCCGCGGGCCGACGGGACAAGCCCCTGGCCGCCGGTACGGCGTCACCCGCCGCGGTGGCCCGGGCGGCGGCGGCGGCACTGCTGGTCTGCGTTCCGCTGTCGCTGGCGGCCGGCCTCCCCGCGGGCGCCGCACACCTGGCCGGTGTGGCCGCCGCCTGGGGGTACAACCTGTGGCTGAAGGGCACGGTTCTCTCCTGGGCCCCGTACGCCCTGGCCTTCGGCCTGCTGCCCGCCTTCACCACCCTCGGGCTGCCCGGTGCGCCCTGGCCGCCGCCGTGGCTGACGGCGGCCGCGGCCCTGCTCGGCGCGGGCGCCCACTTCGCGAACGTCCTGCCCGACATCGACGACGACCTGGCCACCGGCGTGCGGGGACTGCCCCAGCGGCTCGGCGCCCGGCGCTCGGCCGCGCTGGCCGGGTTGCTCGTCCTGGGCTCGGCGGCCGCCCTCGTGGCCGGACCGCCGGGGCGGGTGACGGCGTACGGCTGGGCCCTGCTGGCCGCGACGGCCGGGGCCCTGCTCCTCGCGTCCCGCCGTCCCGCGGGCCGGGCCCTCTTCCGTACGGTGATGGCGGTGGCCGGAGCCGATGTGGTCCTGCTGGTGGCCGAACTCCGCCCGTGACCCGTTCCGGCGGGGAGGGCCGCCCGCCCTCAGGGCGCCTGCCGCGTGCGGGTCCAGGCCAGCAGGTCGTCCGCCGGCCAGGTGTTGACGACGCGCTCCACCGGGACACCGCATTCCACGGCCCGTTCGCAGCCGATCACCTGCCAGTCCAGCTGGCCCGGGGCATGCGCGTCCGTGTCGATCGCGAAGAAGGTACCGGCGTCCACGGCCAGCCGCAGCAGCCGCCGAGGCGGGTCCAGCCGTTCGGGCCGGCTGTTGATCTCCACGGCGGTACCGGCCTCGGCGCAGGCCGCGAACACCGCCTCCGCGTCGAACCGCGACTCCGGCCGGCCGCGCCCGGTGACCAGCCGGCCCGTGCAGTGACCCAGGACGTCCAGCAGCGGGTTGCGTACGGCCGCCACCATCCGCCGGGTCATCGCGGGCGCGTCCATCCGCAGCTTCGAATGGACCGAGCCGACGACGAGATCGAGCTGTTCCAGCAGCTCGGGCTCCTGGTCGAGGGCCCCGTCGTCCAGGATGTCGCACTCGATCCCGGTCAGCAGCCGGAAGGGCGCCCAGTCGGCGTTGAGCTCGGCCACCACGTCGAGCTGCTCGCGCAGCCGGTCCGGGGACAGACCCCGGGCGATGGTCAGCCGCGGCGAATGGTCGGTCAGCACCGCCCACTCGTGGCCCAGCCCGGCCGCCGCCCGTCCCATGGCGTCGATCGGGCTTCCGCCGTCCGACCAGTCCGAGTGCATGTGGCAGTCCCCGCGCAGCGCCGCCCGCAGCGCGGTGGCGGCGGGTGAGGCCGGGGGGCCCTCCGGGTGCGCCGCGGCCTCGTCCTCCAGGGCCTGCAGATAGGACGGCACCCCGCCGGCGAGAGCCTCCCGTACGACCTTCGCCGTCTTGGGGCCGAGGCCCTTGACGGCCTCCAGGGTGCCGGCGGCGGCCCGCTCGGCCGCCTCCTCCCCGCCCATGCGCGCGACGGCGGCGGACGCGGTACGGAAGGCCCGCACCCGGTAGGTCGGCGCCATCGCGCGCTCCAGCAGGAACGCGATCCGGTCCAGCGCCGCAACCGGGTCCATCGGGCACCTCCTGCCGCAGGGTGGGGTGGGCCCAGTGTCCGTCGCGGACGGCGGCTACGCCTCCGGGGCCTCCGGGGTCTGCCGGGCCTCCCGTGCCTCCTCCAGGGGCACGGCGGCGTCCAGTGCGGCGGTCAGGCGGCTCAGCCGGGCCTGGAGGTCGACGACCTCGGCCAGGTCGAAGCCGGTGGCCGCCGCGATCCGCCGCGGCACTTCCACCGCCCGGGCGCGCAGCGCCGCGCCCTCGTCGGTCAGGGCGGCGCGCACGGAGCGCTCGTCCTCGGTGCTGCGCTCGCGGCGCACCAGTCCTGCCGCCTCCAGCCGCTTGAGCAGGGGCGAGAGGGTGCCGGAGTCCAGCCGCAGGTGCCGGCCGATCTCCTTGACCGGCATCTCGCCGTGCTCCCACAGCACCAGCATCACCAGGTACTGCGGATAGGTGAGCCCCAGGTCCTTGAGGACGACGCGGTAGAGGCCGCCGAAGGCGCGGGTCGCGGCGTTCAGCGCGAAGCAGATCTGGCCGTCGAGGCGCAGGAAGTCCTGCTCGGAGTGGGTCGCGGCGGGCTGCTGGGTCATGTCGGCCAGTGTACCCGGGTAGGACTTGCGAGGCATTGAATTGTGCACAACTGAATTGCGTGCTCTACTGGTGGGGCGCAGTCGGGAAACACCGGCCGCCGCCACGGATCATTTCTGCGAGAGGAACTCTCATGGACGCGCTCTACACCGCTGTCGCCACCGCCAACGGCCGCGAGGGCCGCACCGTCAGCTCCGACGGCCGGCTCGACCTCGCCCTCGCCATGCCTCCGGCGCTCGGCGGCAACGGGCAGGGCACCAACCCCGAGCAGCTCTTCGCCGCCGGCTACGCCGCCTGCTTCGCCAGCGCGCTCGGCCTGGTCGGCCGCCAGGCCAAGGCGGACACCAGCGAGGTCTCGGTCACCGCGGAGGTCTCCATCGGCAAGGACGGCGCCGGCTTCGGCCTCGCCGTCACCCTGCGCGTCGAGCTCCCGGACTCCCTGGCAGGCGAGACGGGCGCCCTCCTGGTGAAGCAGGCCCACGAGGTCTGCCCCTACTCCCGCGCCACCCGCGGCAACATCGAGGTCGACCTCGTCGTCGAGTAACCCGACGCACCACCCGACGCGCCCCCCCGCGCACGCAGAGTCGCGCAGGCGTGCGCAGGGGCGGGTGCGCAGGGGTGTGCGGGCCCGCGAAGATCGCACCGAGATGCCGTACGCCGGGCGTACGGCCACCATGGAGGCAGACCGACTCTGACGGGGGCCGCACGCCGGGAGACGCCAGTGGGCCACAGCAGCACGACGGACGTACTGGTCGTAGGCGCCGGCCCGATCGGGCTGACCGCCGCCGCCGAGCTCCGCCGGCGCGGCGTCTCCTGCCGGATCGTCGACCGCCTCCCCGCGCCCCTGCCGTTCGCCAAGGCCGTGGGCATCCAGCCGCGCACGCTGGAGATCTGGGACCGCATGGGAATGGTCCGCGCCGTCCTGGACGCGGCCGTCCCCATGCGCGGGCAGCTCACCTACGTCAACGGCGCCGAGCAGCCCCGGATCGACCTCGTCCTGCCGCCCGAAGTGCCCTACCGCTTCGCGGCACTGCCGCAGTACGAGACCGAGCGCATCCTCCGCGAACACCTGGGCCGCTGGGGGACCGCCGTGGAACGCGGCACCGAACTGGTGTCCTTCAGCCAGGACGCCGACGGCGTCACCAGCCGGCTGCACACCCCCTCAGGCGCCGAGGAGGAACTGCGCACCCGGTACCTCGTGGGCTGCGACGGCGCGCACAGCATCGTCCGCAAGGGACTCGGCCTCTCCTTCGAGGGCGGCGCCCTCCCCGAGGAGTACATGCTCGCCGACGTCGCGGTCGACTGGGACCTGCCGTACGGCTACTCCCTGCGCGCCATGCACCTCGACGGCGCCGGCGCCGTCGACGACGTCCTCGTCTGCATCCCGCTGCCGGGCCGCGGCCGCTACCGGATGTCCATGAAGGTGCCCCCCGAACTGTCCACCGCCCAGCAGGCCGCGGACGGTGTGGCCCACGGCCTCCAGAGCGGCCGGGCCCCGCAACTCGCCGACATCCAGACCGTCCTGGACCGCCTCTCCCCGACCTCCACCACCGCCTCGGACATCCGCTGGTCGTCGGTCTTCCGCATCAGCCACCGCATCGTCGACCGGTACGGCCACGGCCGGGTCTTCATCGCCGGAGACGCCGCGCACATCCACCCGCCGACCGGCGCCCAGGGCATGAACACCGGCATCCAGGACGCCTGGAACCTGGCCTGGAAGCTCGCCCTGGCCGTCGAGGGCGCCGCCCACCCCGGCCTCCTGCCCAGCTACGACGCCGAACGCAGGCCGGTCGGCGAGGAGGTCGTCGGCCGTACCATGCGCCACGCCGCCCAAGGCGTCCAGTCCGACCCCGAGGACGCCGACACCCTGATGCTGCGCGAAGCCCAACTGCTCGTCGGCTACCGCGCAAGCCCCGTCGTCGACCCGCCCGGCGAAGGCCCCGGACCCCGCCCCGGCGACCGGGCCCCGGACTGCGGCGGCCTCACCTCGCCCATCGCCGCCGTCCCGCTGCGCCTCGCCGACCTCCTGCGCGAGCGCGAACACGTCCTGCTGCTCTACGGCACCGGCCTCGACGAACTCGCCGCCACAGCCCGTGAATCCTCCGGCGGCCGCGTCGAGACCTGCGTCGTCCTGCCGGCCGGAACCCCACCCGACACCCCGGCGGGCCCGGCCGTACTGCCCGCCTACCACGACACCGGCGGCGAGTTCGCCCGCCTCTACGCGGCCGAGCAGCCGACCGCCGTCCTCATCCGCCCCGACGGCTACCTCGGCGCCCGGCTCTCCCCGCCGACCCCGCAGCGACTCGCCGCACACCTCGCGACCGTCTTCGCCCCGCACGCCCGGCCCTGACCGCGCTCCCCCCGCCTCGCCCGCCCCGGCCGGGTCCCGTCCCGGTCAGCCCCGAGCGGCCTCCCGCCGCTGCCGCTTGCCCAGCGGAGCCAGCGACAGGTCCTGGGCCTGCGACCGCACCTGCTTGAAGCCGTACCCGCGTTCCGTCAGCCAGCTCTCCGCGGCCAGCTCCGCGCGAGCCGTCGCGTCGAGGATGTCCTCCTCCGCCTCGCCCGAATCCAGGAAGCGGAACGTGAAGAAGGGGCGGGCCGCGAGGTCGTACGTGAGGTGCCCCTCGGCGGTGAACTCCGCACGCAGCATGTCGTGCTCGGCCGCGCCCGCGAGCAGCTCGGCCCGCTGGCCGTCGGTCAGCCCGTCGAACGCGCCACGGACGGTGATACGGAAGGTACGGGTACTCATCCCCGAAGCCTAGGAGGGGACCCCCGCCCCACGCATCCGGATATCCGCCCGCCCGCCGGGCCGCTGCTTTTGGATTGCCGCACGATCCTCAATACGATCCGGCGATGATCACAAGAAAACGGCTTGCGGCCCGGGCCTGCGGCCTGTTCGCCGCACTGACCGTCGGCCTCCTCCCGGCGAGCGCCACAGCCGCCGACGGACCGACGGCGAAGGAACCCCCCAAGGTCGACCTCGTCCTGGACGTCAGCGGCTCCATGCGCGCCAACGACATCGACGGCCAGTCCCGGATGGCCGCCGCGAAGCAGGCCTTCAACGAGGTCATCGACGCCGTCCCCGCCGAAGTCCAGCTCGGCATACGGACCCTGGGCGCCGACTACGCCGGCGACGACCGCAACCTCGGCTGCAAGGACACCAAGCAGCTCTACAAGGTGGGGCCCCTCGACCGGACCGAGGCCAAGACCGCCGTCGCCACCCTCGCCCCGACCGGCTGGACCCCCATCGGCCCGGCCCTGCTCGGCGCTGCGCAGGACCTGGAGGGCGGCAACGCCACCAAGCGGATCGTGCTCATCACCGACGGCGAGGACACCTGCGCCCCGCTCGACCCGTGCGAGGTCGCCCGCGACATCGCGGCCAAGGGCATCCACCTGGTCATCGACACCCTCGGGCTCGTTCCGGACGCCAAGACCCGCGCCCAGCTCACCTGCATAGCCGAGGCCACCGGCGGCACGTACACCTCCGTGCAGCACAAGGCCGAGCTCTCCGGCAGGGTCCGCCAACTCGTCGACCGGGCCGCCGACCCCGTCGTCAACCCGGTGGCGACCGAGGGAGCCAAGCAGTGCGAGGGCGCCCCGCAGCTGAAGGCCGGCCTCTACAGCGACCGCGAGACCTTCGGCGAGCACCGCTGGTACCGGGTGGACGTCCTGCCCGGCCAGGAGCTCCGCGCCTCGGTGAGCATCGGCGCCGACCGCGCCGTCAACAACGACTACGGCGTCCTGCTGCGCGCCACGACCGTCCACGGACGGGAGATCGTACGCGGCTCGGAGGCGGGCGACGGCCGTACCGACGTCCTCTCCACCGGCCTGCGCTACCCGAAGGCCGAGGTCGACGACTCCGGCGCGGACTCGGACGCGAAGCCCGCGGCGGAGACCGTCTGCCTCCAGGTCAGCAACTCCTTCTCCGCCCCCGCCTCCGTCAAGACCACCCCCGGCATGCCCGTCGAGCTGACCATCGACCTGGTCGACGGTCCCGCCAGCGCCTCCGACGCCGCCGCCTTCGGCCTCGGGCGCGGCTGGTGGACGCCGGCCGTGCTGGTGCTGGCCGGACTGCTGGCCGGCCTGGTGTGGGGATGGATCTCGCGCTGGCGCATCTCCGTCTGGAGGACCAACTGATGCGTACCGTACGCACACTGACCGCGGGCCTGCTCGCGGCCGCCGCGGCCCTCGCGGTGGCCGGCACGGCCGCGGGTGCTGCCGTCGCCGACACCCCGTCGCCGAGCGCCACCACCGGCAAGGACGCGGCCCGCGCCGAGTCGGCCCCGACCGAGGCGGGCACGAGCTTCCGTACCGCCACGCCCTTCCGGCCCGGCCAGAAGGCCACGGCCGGCGCCTCCAGCGGCGACTACCTGTACTGGGTGCTCCCGATCGACGCGCAGCAGCGCGCCACCGTCAAGGCCGCCGTCACCCTGCCCGATTCCGCGGCCCGGCACGGCGCCTCGACCTGGCAGCTCGACGTCTACGACGGCCTGCGCCGCCGCCAGGCCTGCACGTACGGCACGCAGACGCGGGCGGCGGCCAAGGAGGCCGCCACGGTCGAACTGTCCTGCACCCTGCGCACGGTCCGCGCCGGCGCGGAGCCGTGGGCCAACGACCCGCTGCCCGGGAGCTACTACGTCCGGCTGACGGTCGTGGACCTTCCCGACGAGGACCTGGGCCTGCCGGTGCGCGCGGCCGTCGAGGCCGACGTACAGGAGGCCGGCGGCGCCTACGCGGTGGACGGCGCCCTCGCCACACCGCTCGTCGCCGGCACCGTGACCGGATCCCTGAGCGAGCCCGAGGACGGCTGGTCCGGCGGCTGGTGGTCGGACCGCTGGATCTGGACCGCGGCCGGCGGGGTGCTCGGCGCCCTCGCGGGGATCTTCGGGTACTCCCTGACGCGCGGCAGGGGCCGCCCGTCGCGGATGCCGTCCGGCGCCTGACCGGCGGCGCACCACGGGGCATGACCCGGCGGCGCACTCGGACCCGGCCGAGCGGGCCGGCCACGGCACAGACCGCGGCCGGCCTGCCCGCGGCCGCGCCGCCGGACGTGTCCGGCGGCGGCGCTGGGCCATGTGAGGAGCAGGCCCTCAAGCCCTCCCGCGCCCCGTCCGAAGGAGAGGGAGGCCGCGACCGAGCACGGACGAGGAAGCGGCCGTCTCCTGACGACCGCCGACCTCCTGGGGAGTACCTCCATGCGCCTGCTCGCACGTCTGACCGCCGCGGCCCTGATCGCGGCGACCCCCGCACTCGCCGGCGCCGCGGCCGCGGACGCCCCGAAACCCGTGCGGGCTCCGCTCCTGACGTCCTCCGCCGCAGTCCCCGGCAAGTACATCGTCAGCCTCGACGAGGACGTCGACGCCCCCGGCCTGGCCGAACGGCTCGGACTGGAGCCCACCTTCGTGTACGGCTCCGCGATGAACGGCTTCGCGGCACCGCTGAGCCCACAGCAGCTCGACGCCGTCCGCACCACCCCCGGCGTCCGCTCGGTGGAGGCGGACGCGGAGATCTCCGCCCCGCCCACCCCGGCCGGCCCCGCGGCACTGCCCGCCCCCCGGGTTCCCGCCCCCACCTGGGGCCTGGACCGCATCGACCAGCGGACCCTCCCGCTCGACGGCGACTACACCGCCGCGGGAGACGGCGCCGGAGTGACCGCGTACATCCTGGACACCGGCATCGACTACGGCCACCCCGAGTTCGAGGGCCGCGCCGAGCCAGGATTCGACGCCGTCGGGGACGGCGGCGACGGCCGGGACTGCGAGGGCCACGGCACGCACGTCGCGGGCACCGTCGGCGGCCGGACGTACGGTGTCGCCCGCGCCGCCCGGCTGGTCAGCGTCCGCGTCCTCGGCTGCGACGGGCGCGGCGAGTACTCCGCGGTCGTCGCCGGGCTGGACTGGGTGGCGCGGAACGCCCGGCAGCCGGCCGTCCTCAACGTCTCCCTGGGCGGCAGCCGCTCCGACGCCGTGAACAGGGCCGCGACCGCCGTCGCCGAGTCGGGCACCCTGCCGGTCGTCGCCGCCGGCAACTCCGGGGCCGACGCCTGCACGGTCTCCCCGGCCTCGGCCGACCGGGTGGTGACGGTCGCCGCGAGCAACCAGGCCGACGAGCAGTCAGGCTTCTCCAACCGCGGCGAGTGCGTCGAGATCCACGCACCGGGCGAGCGGATCGACTCCGCGCTGCTCGGCGGCGGCGGTGTCGCCCTGGACGGCACCTCCATGGCCGCACCGCACGTCACCGGCACGGCCGTCCTCTACAAGGCGGCCCACCCCGCCGCCACGCCCGAGGAGGTCGCCGGCCGGCTCGTCGAGACGTCCACCAAGGACGTCCTGACCGGAACCGGCGCCGGCACCCCCAACCGTCTGCTGTTCACGGACGGCAGCTGACGGCTGTTCGCGGATGGCAGCTGCCGGGATCCTCCTCAGCCCAGGCGGGTGAGCCTGGTGCCGAACGAGGGCTCCGCGAGGGCCCCCTGGACGGCCACCGGGACGCTCTGGGCCCCCTCGCCCTCACCGGCCGTCAGCACGGCGACCTCCGTGCCGGCCTTCGCGGTGTGCGGCAGCGGCGACGCGCCGGCCGTCAGGGACAGCTTGAAGCGCTGCCCGGGCACGCCGACGACGTTCAGGTCCTTGACGGCCACGAGCGGCGTACGGCCGCCGAGCCCGTCGTCCACGTAGCCGACCGTGTCGCCCTTGCGGACGAGCGCGGTGGACGCGAGTCCCGACCGTACCGCCTCGATGATCTTCTTGCTGTTCGCCTTCACCAGGGCCAGGCTGTTGAGGGCGTCCTTGTCGGGGGCGGGCGCGCGCTGCTCCATCAACGAGCCGAGGATCAACCGGTCCTTGTCACCGACCCGCTTGTAGGACGCCCACACGAAGGTTCCGCCGGCGGGCGTGCTGGAGCCGGTCTTGATGCCGCGGACGCTCAGATCCAGGTCCGTGAGCAGGTGGTTGTTGTTGACTAGCTTCGTGCCCAGGCCCTTGACGGGTGCCTCGGGCATGGCCACGATCGCGCGGAACGCATCGTCCTTCATCACCGCCTCGGCGAGCTTCAGCTGGTCGGCGGCGGTGCTGACGGTGCCCGCGTCCAGACCGCTCGGATCGGTGTAGGTGGTGTCCTTCATCCCGAGATCTCGGGCGGCGGAGTTCATCTTCTCCACGAACGCGGCCTCGGAATCGGTGCCCGTGTCCCAGCGCGCCAGCAGGCGGGCGATGTTGTTGCCCGAGGGGATCATGAGCATCTTCAGCATGTCCTGCTGGCTGAACTTCGAGCCGGCGGTCAGGCCCGTGATCCGGGACTCGTGCTCGGAGTTGCCGTCCGCCACTGCCTTCGCGTCGACCGTGACGGCGGGGCCGGCCTCGTCCTTGCGCAGCGGGTGGCCCTTGAGGACCACGTAGGCGGTCATCACCTTGGCGACGCTGGCCGTCGGGACGGGCTTCTGCTCACCGAAGGTGCCGATGTCGCCGGAACCGACCACGCGGACGGCGCCCTGGCCCTTGCCGGGCCACGGTATGGCGAACTGCCCGTCGACGGTGCGCTCGGCCTCGGCGGCGACGAGCCGGGGGGCGGGGAGGGGCCGCAGCATCTGGCCGCCGATGCAGGCTCCGGCGAGCAGCAGCAGGATCGGCGCCCACACCTTGACGCGGCGCAGCGCGGTGCGGCGCGGGGTCTCCGGCGGGGCCGGGGTGTTGGTGAGTTCGGCGAGGAGGTCCAGCGGGGGCAGGGGCTGAGGGGCCGCCTGCGGGCGCGGTTGCGGCTGGGGGCGCGGCTGCGGGCGGGCCGGGGCCGGCGGCGGGACGTCGAGGTCCTTGAGCGCGACGAACTGGCTCGTCCGCTCGGAGTCCGCGTTCCCGCCCTTGGCCCATCCGGGTACCCGCGGCCCGTCGCCGTCCTTGCGGGCGGTGTCCTCGCCGGCGGAGCGCCCTGCTCCGGGCTCGGCCCGGTCCGCCGCGGGGCGCTTCGCGTCTCCGCCGCCGACGGCGGTGGGCTTTGGCTCGGGCTCGGGCTTCGGCTCGGGCGCGGGCTCGGGCGCGGGCTCGGGCTTGGGCTTGGGCTTGGCGAGCGTGAGCGTTCCGTCGGCTTCGGTGGGGCGCGGGGGCATCTTGAGCACGCGCGTGACGTCGTCCCCCTCCGGGACCCCGGCGGCGGGATCCTCGGCATCCGCGGACGCGTCGTCCCCCTCCTCGGCGCCCTTCCCTTCCTCGGCGGCGTCCTCGGGAGTGGCGGTGGTGGCGGCGGCCCGCGCGGGCACCTTGAGCACGCGCGTGGCGTCGGACGCCTCCGGGGTTTCACCCTCCGGGTCCCTGCCTCCGGGCTTGCCACCCCCGGCCGTCGCGGCCTTGGCGGGCACGACAGCGTCGGCGTCGTCGGGAGTGTCGGTGGCGGCCCGCGCGGGCATCTTGAGCACGCGCGTGGCGTCCGAGGCCTCCGGAGCCTCGCCCTCCGCATCGGCGCCCTCGGGCTCAACCGCGTCGGCCGGGGCGTCTTCGGAGTCGGTCCGGCTTTCCGCGCCGGGATCGTCGGCCGGGTCGGTGGCAGTGGCGTGCACGGGTGCCTTCAGCACGCGCGTGGCGTCGGCATCCTTCGCTGCCGCCCCGTCCTCTGGCTCCGCGTCCGTGTCCGCCGGGACAGGGGCCGCCGTCTCGCCGGCCTCGGCCGACGCACCGGCCCGCTCGACGGCTTCGGCATCCGGCTCGCCCTCGCCCGCCCCGGCGGCGGGGGACGACCGGTCCTCCGGCACGGCGCCGGCTTCGGCCCCGTCCTCGGTGTCCGGGTCCGTGGACGTGTCATCAGGGTCCGTTCCCGCGACGGCGGTTCCCTCGATCCTCGGGTCCTCCGACTTCGGGTCCTCCGAGGAGCCGCCCGCCACCCTTACCGCCTTCATCCCAGCCCCGCCTTGCCGCTCACACTGTGCAGATACCGTGCGGCGGTGCCCCGACAGGGCTCCGCCGCACTGCTAGATGCGGGCCGTGGACCTTGCGTTCCCCGACCCCGATCTTGTGACCGTTCGGTCATATTCGGTGAGTACGGCTACTCATGACCGCACCGCCACCCCCGCCGACGATGGACCGCACCACCACCGCACCACCGAACGGGGCCGTCCATGCTCAGCCGAATCGCCTCCGCCCTGGTCCCCGCCTTCGGGCGGCTGACCGTCACCGCCGACCCCGGCGCCCGGCCCGCCACCGGTTCCATCCTCGTGGCCAACCACACCTCACTCGCCGACCCCGCCGTCGTGGTCGCGGCCCTGCGCCGGCACGGGATCGAGCCGGTCATCCTGGCCACCGCCGGACTGTGGCGCGTACCGCTGCTCGGTCCGGCACTGCGCCGCGAGGGGCACATCGCCGTCCACCGCGGCACCGCCCGGGCCGCGGACTCCCTGGACGCCGCCGCGATGGCCCTCGCCTCGGGCCGCAGCGTGCTGCTCTACGGCGAGGGCGGCCTGCCCCCGCGCCGTGACGCGGGGGAGTCCGCCCCGGGTCCCTTCCGCAGCGGTCTGGCCCGCCTCGCCGCCGCGACCGGGGCGCCCGTCGTGCCCGTAGGCCAGGCCGGCTCCCGCCGCCTGTGCTCCGGCAGCCGCACGAAGCAGCTCGCGGGAGTCTTCACGGCACCGCTGCGCAGGCCCTGCCTCCACGTGCACATCGGGTCGCCGCTGCAGCTCCCCACCCGGGTGGCGGAGGCGACGGACCGGGCCCACGAGGCCGTCACCGCGGCCTGGCGTACCGCCGCGTCCGCCGTCGGGGAGACCTGCGCGGCGGCGTGACGGCGGCTCAGCGGGTGCTGTGCCCGAGCAGGACATGGGCCGCGGCCTCCCGGTCGGCGTCGGTGTCGATGAAGGAGACGACCACCGGGCTGCTGCCCGTCGGGCCACCGGCCGTCGCGCGCAGCCGGTAGCGCTCGGTACGTACCGCCCCGCGGGCGAGCGGTCCGCCGCCCGTGAACAGCGCCAGCGGCTTGGCGTCGTTCGCGACGCGCAGCTCGGCGGACCGCCAGGTACCGGAGGCCGGGTCGAACCGCTCCAGCAGGAACCCGGGCCCGCTGCCCGCCCGGTCTCCCGGTTCGCCGACGAGCATCTCCATCTGGAGGGCGACGAGCAGATGCCGGTAGTCGGCGGAGTTCCCGTTGCGCAGGGTGACGGTGAACTCCTGCGCGGCACCGCCCCGTACGAGGGCGAGCCGACCGCCGCGGGTGTTCACCGCGACGGTCAGCCGGGTCGGAGCCGGGGGCTGCGTCGCAGGCGCCCGGGTCGTGGGCGCGGTCGAGGCCGTCGCGGCCGACGCCGTCGCGGCCGACGCCGTCGCGCCAGCGGTAGCGGGCGTGGAGGCAGTGGGCGAGGGCGTCGCCCCGGAAGCCGCGGCCTCGGTGGCCACCGCCGCGGCCGTGGCCGACACCGCGGCGGAGGCGGAGGCGGAGGACGAGGAAGCGGGGTCCACGCCGTCCCGGGTCCCGCATCCGGCGGTACCGGCGAGCAGGACGGCGGCCACCGCAGCGGCGCACAGCCCCCTGCGGGGCACGCTGCGTGGCACTCGGGCTCTGGCTTCGGGCATGGGATCGGTTCCCCCGGGGTCGACGACGCCAGGAACCTAACAAGCGGGTGACCGGCCGACGAGTCCGATCGGGCCTCGGGGCGGCGACGGTTCGGTCACGGACGACAGCACCCTCCCCCCTCAGCGGAGCGGCTTGTCGAAGCTGAACGCGGTCACGGCCATCCGCTCACGGAAGTAGAAGCGGTGCGCATCCGTCCGCTGGGTGCCGGAGTCCAGGGCGAGGACGGCGCATCCGGCGGCCTGGGCGTGCTGCTCCAGGTGGGCGAGCAGCGCGCTGCCCACACCGGTGGAACGGGAGGCGGCGGACGTGACGAGATCGTCGACGTAGAGCTTGCGGACCACCGAGGTGGTGGCGACGATCCGCCAGCCCGCCGCCCCCACGCACAGCCCGTCCGCGCCGTAGGCCGCGGTGAAGCGCAGCCCCTGGCCCTGGCCCTCTTCGAGGATCGAGAGGAACAGCTCCTCGGTGAGGTGGGGACGCAGTTCGAGCAGGACGGGAAGCAGGTCCGTGATGAGCCGGGCGTCGCCGTGCTCCAGGTCGATGATCTTCATGACGGCAGGGTACGGGGCTCACTCGGGCGCGGGCGCCCTGAACGAAGTCCACCCTGGCGGGACGGGCCGTCCGCATGCCGGACACCGGACCCCGTTGTCGGACCCCGGCCCTACTCTTGATCACGTGAGCCCGACGCCTGACGACCAACCGGCCCCCGAACGCCCCCTCGCCGAGATCAACGCCGACATCCGCTGCCTCTTCGCGCGCGCCGAGGGCCGCCTCTCCGACGCCGAGCGGATCCGCCACGCCGCACTGCTCCAGGAATGGGCCGCGGCGATGCGCGCCGCGGTGGTCCCGGCCGCGTAGCCGAACAGACCGCGGTGGGCCGGCCCTCCCTCGAAGTACGACAATTCAGGGATCCGTCGCCGTGCAGCTCCCGCTGACCACCGGTCAGCCGCCCGTGGTGCTGGACACAGACGAGTACGGCAAGCCCCGCACGGGACAGGCCTCGGCCCGCTACGGCCGGCTGGGCGGTCATCAGCGCTCCAGCGGGACACCCAGCGGTCTGACCCGGATCGGCGCCCGCCTCTACAACCCGTCCACCGGCCGCTTCCTTTCCGCGGACCCGGTCTACGGCGGCAGCGCGAACGCGTACGAGTACGCCAACGCCGACCCCGTCAACCAGCAGGACCTGGACGGCCGGATCTCCAAGTCCTGGCGCAAGAAGATCATCGAGGCCAACGCCTGCAGGACGCTCGGATGGCGCGGCTGCGCCCTTGCCTCGGCGATCTCGGGGATGCTGCTCGCGACCTTTTGCAAGGGCCGAGTCAACAACGCGATCCGGCACTTCATGTGGCAGACCAGCCTGACCGTCTTCTTCGGCGCGCGTGCGGCCAAGCGGCTGGGAGACGCGCACGAGTGGGGCGAAAGCGGTTACGACACCAAGATCGACCAGCACAACAGCAGCGTCGCCCGGAGCTTCGCCGTGCGGAACTGGTGGAGCATGCTGCGGTGGTACTACTCAGGCAGCTTCTGGTGGAACCTCTGCTCCTGTGCGCTCGTATTCCTTGCCGTCGTCAGAGCCGACGAACACGCCCGCCGTCCCGGGCCGACTGACCTGGTTCCGCTGTCCTGCAACGAGATCCAGCGCCTGTTCAACAGGGTCGTCGTCCAGCCTCTCCACGACGTGGCTCACCGGCTCGGCTGGCCCCACTGGCGACGCCGCCATCAGAAGCGCTCACGCACCAGCCGTTACCGGCTGCAAGCACCCCAGACATGAAGATCACGATCTACAGCTGGAGTATTAGCCGATGGTGAGGAAGGCGTTCCAGCCAGAAAGGATGGCGTACCTGCCTGGCCAACCGGTCGGCCCGTGTGCCCTTGAGCCGCTGGATACCCCTTCCCGCAGCGGTCGGCGTCCGAAGTCGACGGCCTGATTCGACCATGACAAGGGCTTGAACGATTACGCTACGCCCATGGGATATGCGTTCACGTTCGAGCGGTCGGCCCCTGGCGACACGTTTTCCTTGAACAACTGGCAGATGGGATTCGTCCGGGAAGCCATGCGGGAGGCCGGTGCCGCAGCCGGCCAGGGTCTGGAGCAGGTGTTGCGTACGCCGGGACTGGAACCGACCGGGCAGACAGTGGACATGGAGAAGTTCCTGTCGAATTCGAACTGGCACGTCAGCAGCGAGGAGGCGGGCTTCATCGCATCACGCTTGCGCCTGGCGGCGAGCAAGGACGTGATCTCCGATCTGATGTCGTTCTTCGACGATGCGCCCGACGAAGTCGAGCAGTGGATCGAGGACTTCGCCGATTTCAACGAGCGGTCGGGCCCTCACGACGGTTACCGCGTGAGGTAACGCCCGTCGATCAACCGACGACCACAGCCCGGCTGGCCGGCCCGCCCCGTAAGGGGCGGGGCGCAGCCGCGGCACAGGCTTTGGGAGGCCACCTCGGCGCCTGAGGGCAGGTCGGCCAGGGGCCTCCGACGGGGCGGACGTTCGGATGGTGCCGCAGCCGTAACACGCCAGGTGGGGGTGGGGATGGTCGGCGTTCGGGTTGTGGCGCTCGGCCGGCCGTCGGTGGACACCATCTCGCCGGGTGCGACGAGCTCGCCAAGGCTCCGAGGGCGTACCAAGGTACCCGTAGGTGGAACAATTCTGCACATAGACCCTCAAGCAGTTTCGTTGCCGAAGTCGGGCTGTGTCGCGGCGAAGGCAACCGTCATCGCGGTGGACATCAGCGGTGACGGAAACGTGAGCTACGGAACGGCGCTCGACGCCTTCGCGCAGCGTCTCTACCAACGATGCGAGCCGAGCGGACCGGTCAAGTGGGTCACCGCTTTGCCGAACGCCAAGGCATCAGGAGGGGGCCGCCGGGGCACAAGCGGTCCATGTCCGGAGACCACGCACGTTCCACGAGCGCCCTCTTCCGTTCTGCCCCCGGCCCCGAAGCGCCGCCTGCGGCGAGGAACAGGCACCGCGGGCGACTCGGTAGGTGGTGGCGCCGCAGGATCCTCGCCTACCGCGACATCGATCTTCTCTCCACCCGTATCCCTGGCGACCCCGGGCCCGGCCAGGAGTGCCTCCTGTTGGTCCACGTCCGGAAGATCGTCGGCCAGGTCCACTACCGGATCTGCACAGACTGCGGGCAGGGTTTGATCACCGGCATCGACATCGACGGAAGCTTCCTCTCCAGCGGCCTCGGCAACCGTGCACTGTCCCACCTGCGAGCCCGCCATCCAGGCATGTCCTGGCGCAGCACCCTGAGCCTGCGCACCACACGTGACCTGCTGCGGTGCATGCATATCCCCGCCGCCTCGGCCGATGTCCCTTGCGTCCACGGGCTCACCGCAGCCGGCTGAGGATGGAGTCCGAGTCGTCCCCTGGCCGCCGGGCCTACTCATGTTCGTCTGGGTAGCCGCACTCAGGCGGACCCCATGATCCGTTGCCTAGCCTTCGGATCATGACTTCCGTACAGCAGATCGATTCGTTCGACGAAGAGGCTCTCCCGCAGCCGACGGGAACCTGGTCCCTCACACTGGGCACTGCTGCTGTCGCGGCCGTCGGCTGCCCCCTGCTTCCGGAATTCGTTCCGAACCTGCTCCGCTACCTCCCCGTCTACTTCATCCTGCCCTTGGGGATCTGGGCGGTCGTCTCAGGAGGCATCGCCCTTCGACGTGTGCGCGGCGACAAGGGAGTCAGTCGCATCCGGGCGCGGGCCGGGATCGCCCTCGGCACGGTAGCCGTCGTGACAGCGGTGGCCACCATCGTCTGGGCGTGCTGGGCACTGCGCCATATCTGAGGGTGACGGCCGTGTGAAAGAGCGTTTCGTCCCGGCCGGGGTGTTTGGTAACTCGGTCGCAGACGCTTGGTACGGGTGGTCCTGCGTGTGAAGATCGTGCCGTGTGCGTACCCAGGAAGCGGTTTCGCGCGTGGCCGCCCGAGCGGCCAAGGAGAGGTGATGGAAATGTTCGCAGGGAGAACGGCGCGGCTAGTGGTCGGCAACGACGCCGAGGTGCCGTTGGATCTGGTGCTGGAGCCCTGGGGTGACGTCCATCGGATCTTGCCGAAGGAGGAGTGTGTCGTTGTCACTCATTCCTCTGCGGGAGATGGATCGTGGCCCGGGACGCAGCTTGGGGATGAGCCGTTCCAGGTTGACCACCGGCGTGACTCGGTCACCGTGTGGGCCAACGGCCACTGCTTCCACCTTTTTGACAGGAGGGGCAACGAAATCGACCCGTACATCTACGGGGGATGCCCTGCCCAGAGCCCGGCCGCTTGAAGGACTGCTTGACCTGGTGGAGCGGTCGTTCAAGTGCTTCGCAAGTGCCCCACGAACGGGCAGTGATGCAGCACCGCACGGTCAGGTGTCGCGCCAGTTCGGGGTGGATTCGCGGGTCCCGCTGGCCGGGCTCTGATGGGGAAGGTCCGCCGGGATGAGTAGGCTCAGTTGGCTGCGTTGGAAGGGGGCGGGCGTGACGCGGAGACCGGCGGGGGATGAGGCCGTGGGACTGCTGGAAGGTGAACTGGGTTCTCCAGCCGTTGCCGATCTGGTGCCGGGAGGCGTCTGGTTTGCCTTTCTTCGTTTCGGCCGGCGACTGTTCCGCGTTCCGGACACACCCGATGCCGACGGCCTTCTGTTTCAGTACGGGACCTACGCGTTCGACGGTCCTGCGGCGTTCACGCTGGACCTCGCCCGACAGTTCGAGGTCTCCGACAGCGACGGTGAGCACGACCACTACGTGCAGGTCCACTGCGAGCTCGGATTCGGACTCACACCCGCCCTGGAGGCCCTGGGCAGCTTCCACTCGTGGTTCTTCCATGAAGCCGGTGCAGATCTCGAAGAGTGGGCCCAAGGGCTGACCGAACGGGCGGCGTGGACAGCGATCCGCAGACTCAAGCCGACGGAGCTCAGGGTGTACCAAGAGCGGGTGTAGCTGCTCAGGCCGCCAGCGTGGTGGGACGTCCTCCCCATCGCGGCCTATGCGTCGGGCGGTGTCCACCGCTTGATGATGTTGGGCAGCGAGTGCGGTGCGGGCCATGCCTGGACCCGGAGCTCCTCCCTGTCTTCGGGCTCGTCCTCGCTGTCGGGGTCGGGGCAGGTCGCGGCTTGGAGGTTCCGCCGGGACGCCCTGATGCGGGTCCATCCGGCGGGCATGTCGAAGCGTGCCGCGTCGGGGCCGTAGTCGGTGCAGCCGAGCACGACCATTCGTCCCGAGGCCAGGTTGCGGCTTGCCTCGACGACGTGGTCGAAGTCGGTGCTGTCGTCGTCCGGCCGGCCCGTGAGGAGGTCGATGGCGACGTCGACGGTTTCGTTGACAGCCGTCCCGATGGCCAGGGCGTGTTCGGCGACGCCGAGCCCGTCCAGGACGGCCTGTTCGGTCCACACGTCACCGATGCCGGTCTCGGTGGCCTCGGAGTCGTCGTCCAGGACGTGGATCTGGAAGTAGTCCGCGAAGAGCTCCAGGTCTGTCACCACGCAGCCATCATCGCCGCTGCCAGGTGAGGTCGGGGTGGCGGGGGTCGGACGAGCTCAGGGAATGCCGCTGCGCCCCTCGCCGCGCTCAGTTCAGTCCCATGGTCCACCAGCACTTTCAGCTGTTCGCCCCCCTGCGTTTACGTCGTGGAGATTTGGATCACGGGTTGGCGCGGCAGCGGGGATGCAGTGAGCCATGTGGGCGATGGGGGATCATGTCTGCCTGTACGAGGAGCTGCTGGTGGGATGGGGAAGCTGCCATGAGTACGGGAAGGTGGCTGTGGGCCTGCCTGCAGCGCTACGTCATGACCGCAGCTCTCGGCTGGGTGGCCGCGGCGCTGGTGCTGCCCGTTCTGGGCGACGATCCCTTCTGGGCGTCGTTCGGTGCGGGGCTGGGAGTGGGGCTGATCGTGGTGCCGCTCCTGACGCTCGTGACCATGTTCGTCCTGGTCCTGTTGGCCGGTCGGCGGTTCGAGCCGCCGACCGGCGGTCCCTCGCGGATCCGGGGCGGCTGGCTGATCGTGCTGCCCCTGCTCCTGCTGCTGCCCGCGGCCCTGCTCGTGCCACTGCAGTACCTGATCGTGCTCGGCGCGCAGCTCGTGTACCGGGTGTGGGTGCTGCCCTGCCAGGACGCCCGCGACACGACGGACATGCTGCGCTCGCTCGCCGACCCGGCCGTCCCCGCGGAGCAGCGGGCCCGGATGGCACGGGCGGTCGCGGGACTGCAGGGCAGGCCGGTCGTCGAAGCCCTGGTGCAGGCCTCGGCCGATGCGGAGCTTGAGGTCGCCGAGGCGGGTCTGGAGACTCTCTGCACCATCTGGGGGCGCGACGGAGTCGTCGGCGAGGACCTGCTGCTGAAGCTCGACCCGCAAGGCCAGGAACGCGTCCGGGCCCTCGGCGTCAGGGTGCGGAGCCCGTGGTGAGATTCGCTGCGATCGGCTTCGACGCTCCGTGAAACGACTCACGTAGGCTTCCAGGCCCCACCCCCGGGGGTGCACAAGCCAGTCTGGGTAGGGGCGGTGTGGCCGAGGGTGGGTAGATCGCGCGTTGGCGAGGGCGCCGTCAGGCAAAGGGGGTATGCGGCGGACGAGCGGTTCGAGGTGGCGAAGGAGTACGCGGCGGAGCTTGCGCGGTTCCTGTTCGCCCCGCGCCCATGCCCCGGGATCGCCCGGCCGCCTGCCTCTCCCGGTACCGACCTTGGCGTAGATCACCCGGCGGCGCCGCTGCCTGCGCGACGCCCTGCCGTGGGGGTGCGGTAGACGGGGCGGTCAGTGTTCGAGGTCGGCGCGCATGGCGGCGAAGAGGCGGGCAGCGTCGGCCGGGGTCGTGCGGGGGAAGAGCGCGACGGCAGCGGTGGTGGTGTCGGACCAGCCGCAGATGACGTCGGTGGTGCTGGCGGACTCCGGCAGGCTGAAGCACTCAAGGGAGCCGCCGAATGGGCCGGGCTGGTACGGCTTCGCGGTGGTGGGGGTGCCGGTGGAGCCGTTCTGCAGGGCGTAGTCGATCAGGCCGCGCCAAAGGTGCTCGCGACGCTTGTTCGGGTCCTCGGGAACGCTGTCGACGCCAACGAAGAGGATGCGGCGGCCGGAGGTCTGCCCGGCACGGTTGTAGTCAGCGACGACCAGGTGCATGCCGTCATGCATCTCGCCCGGGTCAACCGGGACGTCGGAGACCGCGCTGGCACCGGTGGCCTTGGTGAGCCCGCCGGCGGTGGCGGCCTCGGCCAGTGTGTGCTTGCCCGAACCGGCGGGCGAGGTGGAGGAGGCCGGCGCGGAGACAGTGGCGGAGGCGGCGGAAGGGGCGGGAGGGTCTTCGGCTTCGCCTGCGGGGTCGCAGGCGGTCAGCGTCAGCGTGGTTGTGAGTGCGATCGTGGCGAGGAGGGCGCGGGGACCAAGGATGGGCATGGCGGAGTCTCCGGGTGTGGTGGTCGGCTGGGCTGCTGAGCCCAATGGCCGCACACTAATGGCCGACTGGCGGGCTGGTGCCCGGAGCCCAATTCCCTTACAGCATGGGGACATGGTGGTGACGCAGTCACAGCCATTCATTGAGGACTGCGACCAGCACAGTCGCTTCGTAGCGGACGGCAAGCTTGTCGTACCTGGTTGCGACAGCGCGGTGGCGCTTGAGCCGGTTGCTGCCGCACTCGACGAACTTCGGCGGCCGGCCGCCGAGGGAGCCAAGCCTGCGCCGGTTGCGGACCCGGTCCGCCGCAACGGGATTGTCGCCTTGATACCGCGCCTGCCCAGGTAGGCGCGGTTCTTGCGGAAGTCGTATGCCTTGTCGACTCGGACTCGGTTCGGGCGTTTACGTGGTCTGCCGAGCCCCAGCCGGGGAACTCGGATCGCTTCCAGGGCCGGTGCAAACAGCGGGGAGCCACCTCGCCGGCCGACTGTGATCACCACGGACAGCGGCTTCTGTCCCTGCTCGACCGCAAGGTGGATTTGGCTGGTCAGGCCGCCGCGCGATCGTCCGAGTCCGTGGTCGGCCGGCTCGGAGAAGATCCTGCCAGGGGGCTCCTTCTGGAGGTCCCCTTTTTCGCCGCCCCAGCGGCGGGCTGGTGGGCCCGTCAGACCGTCGAGTCGACGTTGACGTCCCAGGTGATCAGGCCTTTCCCTGTCACCCCTCGTCAGCCGACGTCAGTCGGCGGGGACGTCGCCCGCCGCCTCCTGCGCCCTGGCCTCCACCATGGCCTCCAGAGCGTCGCGCTCCAGACCGGCCGTCTCCGCGTACTCCTCCAGGGCCGTGTCCAGCAACCACCACGGCTCGCGGGCGTCCTCCCACGCGTCCCGCCACGTCACGTGCTGTTCCTCGGTCCACCCGGCCGCCTCGCCGAGCTCGCCCTGCAGGCGCATCAAGTCGGCATGCGCTTCGTCGGCCGCAGCCTTCAGCTCCACCAGTTCGTCGACTACGTCGGAGAGGTCGGTTTCCACCCCGGGATCCTAAACGCTGCGGCTGTCACTCCCCGCCGGCGGCGGGGGCCCGGTGGCTGCGTCCGCCTGCTTCGCACGCAGCCGCGGCGGCTGTGCGCAGGTGGCGTTTGTTCGGTTTGCCGCGCGGGGTCAGGGGGATGTCCCGGACCCAGAACACCGCCGTGGGCCGGTGTGCGCGGGCCAGCTCCCGTTCCACCATGTCGCAGGCCTCGCCGGCTGCGCCCGGGCCCGGCGCGCACCCTGCCGCCGGAACGAGGAAGGCGCACACCTCCTCCCCCGTGAGGTCGCTGTGCCGGCCCACCACCACGGCCTGCGCCACGGCGGGATGCCGGGCGAGCGCCGCCTCGACCGGCATGCAGTACACGTTCTCCCCGTCGACCATCACCACGTCCGCGACCCGGTCGTCGAGGTACAGGTAGCCGTCCCCGTCGAAGTGCCCGAGGTCCCCGGTGCGCAGCCAGCCGTCCCGCAGCACCTCGGCCGTCAGCTCGGGCCGGCCCCAGTAGCCGGACATCGCGGCCCGCGACCGGATCCACACCTCACCCGTGCGCCCGGCCGCCACCGCCCCGCCCGCCGCGTCGCGGACGTCGGCCTCCACCCCCTCGACGGGCCTGCCGACCGACGCCAGCAGATCCGGCCTGCCGCCCACCGCCGCGTCATGGTCGGCCGGAGTCAGCCGGCAGATCACTCCCGCCTCGTTCGTGCCGTAGCCCTGCCGCCACCGCCCGCCCCAGCGCGTCACCGCCTCCCGCAGCCGCTGCGGATGTACCGGCGAGTCCCCGTACGAGACCATCTCCAGCCCCGGCACCCCGTGCGCTGTCACCGGGTCGTCCAGCAGCCGGTACACCATCGACGTCGTCAGGTACGTGGACACGGGCCGCAGGCGCACGCAGGCCTCGGCGAACTCCCGCGTCCCGAACGGCTCGACGATCTCCACCCGCCCGCCGGCCCGGAACTGCTCAAGGCACCGGCCCCCGGAACGCTGCGCGAGCGACGTGACCGACAGATAGGCCGTCTTCGCCCAGCCCGCCGACCGTACGGAGTTCCGCGCGGCCATCGCGCCGAAGGTCGAGGCCACCCCCTTGGGCCGCCCCGTCGTCCCGCCGGTGTACGTCACCCGCGCCACGTCGTCGTCCCGCGCGGCCACCGACACCGGGCCGGTGGCCGCGCGCCGACCCGCCTCGCGGACCGCTTCGTCCAGGTCCAGCCGGCGCGCCCCCGTGGACGGCACCGGGACGTCGTGCACCACCAGGTCCGGCAGGCAGTCCCGCAGGACGAAGTCCAGCCCGTACAGCGCGGCTCCGGCGAGGACCTGGGTCAGCCGCGCACCCAGCAGGTGCGCGGCGATCCGCACCAGCAGCACCTCCGGCCGGTTCGTGCCCGCCACACAGGCCAGCCCCGAACCACGCCCGATCCCCGCATCCGCCAGCACCCCGGCGAGCCGCCAGGACGCGTCGAGCACCTCGTGGAACCCCAGCACGACCGGCGTGCCGGTGGGGGCGCTTCCCAGCGCCGGCCGCCCCGCGTGGCGCTCGAACGCCCCGACCAGCTCCGTTACATACCGCGCGGCCACCATCCGATCCGCCTCTCCAGGTACCGTCGGAGATCGTACGGGCCCGCCCGCCCACACCGCCCCCACCACACCGGGCGGCCCACTCCACGAAAAGCCCCGCCCGGCGGCATCATGGGCGGCATGACGACCGAATCCCGTGCTCGTTCATTCAGTTCGGCGGCCGTTCGCTATGCCGCGAACCGCCCCTCGTATCCGCCCGAGCTCTTCGACACACTGGAGCAACTGGCCGGGTTTCCCCTGGCCGGCGCCCGCGTGGCCGATGTGGGCGCGGGTACGGGAATCGCCACCTCCCTGCTGGAGGCCCGCGGCGCCCGGGTCGTCGGGGTCGAGCCGGGCGAGGGCATGGCCGCCGAGTTCCGGCGCCGCAACCCCCGCACACCGCTGGTCCGCGCGGACGGCAACAGGCTCCCGCTGTCCTGCGGCTGCCTGGACCTGCTGACGTACGCGCAGTCCTGGCACTGGACCGATCCGGACCGCGCGGTCCCCGAGGCGCTGCGGGTGCTGCGGCCCGGCGGAGCGCTCGCGATCTGGCACAACGACCCGGACGTCACGGTCGGCTGGATCGCGGAACAACAGGCGCGCATCGAGGCCCGGTTCGGGCCCGGCTGGTACATCAACGAACGCGCCCGCCCCCAGGACGGGCTGCGGTTCACCGGCCGCCACCTGGCATGGTCGCGCCGGGTCCCGGTCGACACGCACCTGGCGAAACTGTCCACCCACTCCCTCTTCCTCGTCGGTGAGCCCGGCACGGACGACTTCCTCTCCGACGAACGCGCCCTGCTCCTGGATCGGTTCCCCGACGGCTGGGTGGAGGAGCACTACGTGGTCGAGGTGAACGTGGCTGTCCGGGGAGGGTGATCCCAGGGACGGTGATCCCAAGGACGGGGGAGTGGGGGTGGGGGAGCGGGGGCGGCTACGGGGATGCGGCCGTTCGGGTGAAGCACCGGAACCCCCGGCCGCCCCGTCCGTTGATCAAGGCGCTCACCCCCATGCACTCGTGTGACACAAGGACCCCTGATGCTCAAGAAGATTATGGCCACCGCCGCCGCCACCGCCTCCATCGTCGGCGCGGGCGCCGCAATGGCCGCCCCGGCCATGGCCATCGGCAACGACAACGGGATCAACACCGTCAACGGCAACGGTGCCCAGCAGATCTACGGCAACCAGAAGACCGAGGGCGACCTGAGCCCGCAGCTCGGCCTGGTCCAGGGCACCCTGAACAAGCCCTGCATCGGCCTGCCGGCGAAGGTCAACGCCCAGTCGATCCTGGCTCTGATCAACGTCGGCGTCCAGGACATCAACGTCCTGTCCAACCCGCAGAACCAGCAGTGCACCGAGAACTCCACCCAGGCCAAGGGCGACGAGCCGCTCTCCCACATCCTGGACAACATCCCGGTCCTGTCCGGCAACCTCTCCGCCGGCAGCTGACGCAGTCCCCTTGTGCGAGCCGGGGCCTCCGACGCCTGCGCGAGTGCCCACGGGGCCCCGGCTTGACCCATCCGGATCCACCGATCCGGCGTTCGAAAGGCGCGCGGCGGCCCCATCGGCCGTCGACGTGGGCACCGAGAACCGCACACCGCAGAGCCTCCCGCCCGACCGGGCCGGGGGGCTCTGTCGCGTTCCGGCCGCTGCGACCGCGCGGTGGCCCTCGCGGTACGTCCCGCGGCGGCCCGCGCGGTGATCGCGATGCGGCGCCCCGCCGTGTGGAACCGGTCGCGCGGTGCCCCGTCCGGTAGCTTCGGTTCCATGACCAGTGAGCCGCAGACCTTTCAGATCCTGGTGGTGCCCGAGCACATCGTGAACCTCCGCGGCGCTTCTCCGGCGGACCGCGCGCTGAGGTCGGCCGTCGTCGAGGCGACCGGCGAGCAGGGCGCCTCCGGGTACCCGCGCTACCGGGGGGAGGGAATGGAGGCCGACATCGACCCCGACACCCGCACTGTCGAGGCCCTGCTCGTCGACGGCGCGGAGCTGGACTACGGGCTGATCGCCATGATCGCCCCGGAGGAGGAGAGGGGCCGGGGAGGCCACCGGAAGTAGCCGGACGCAGCTGCAAGCAATCGGGGAGGCCGCCGGAGACAGGTGTCCGGCCCGACCCTTCGTCGCGCGGGGCCGGGCCGGACGTACGCACGTGCGTCAGGCGGGCGTCAGCTCACCTGGAGGGTGACGTCGTCCACGACGAAGGAGGTCTGCAGTGACTGGTCCTCCACGCCGTTGAACTTCAGGGTGACGGTCTGGCCGGCGTACGCCGACAGGTCGTAGGACTTCTCCACGTAGCCGGACCTCGCGTCCAGGTTGGAGAAGGACGCCAGCGTCGTCCCGGCCACCGACACGGTGAACCGGTCGTAGACGACGCTAGTGCGCTCGTCCGTGTCGATGTGCAGGAAGAATCCGAGCCGGTACGAGGCGCAGCCCGAGGGGATGGCCAGCGACTGCGAGGCGCTGTCGGTGTGGGTGGAGCCGTAGCCGGCGAGCCAGGCCTTGTAGCTGCCGCTGTGCGGGGCCTGCCCGGACTGGTTGGTGATGACGCCCGTGGTCGCGCTCCACGGGCTGGAGCCGTTCTCGAAGCCGCCGTTGACGACGAGCTGGCGCGGGGTGCAGGAGCCGCCACCGGTGACGGTGAGGGTGTAGGTGGTGGTGTGGCTGACGGTGCCGGTACCGGTGACCGTCAGGGTGTAGGTGCCGGGCGCGGTGCTCGCGCCGACCTGCACGGACAGGGCGGAGGAGCTGCCGGACTGGACGGAGGACGGGCTCAGCGTCGCGGTCACGCCGGACGGCGCGCCGGAGACGGAGAGCGCGACGGTCTGCGCCGCACCGCTCACGGTCGCGGTGTCCACCGTCGCCGAGGTGGAACCGCCGGGCGCCGCGCTGCCCGCGGACGGGCTGACGCCGACGGAGAAGTCCTGCGCCGGCGTCTCACCGCCGACGGCCTGCTTCCACACGGCGTAGGCGACGCCGTCGGCGCTGCGGTTCAGCACGGTGGCGCTGACGTTGCCCGTGGTGTCGCAGGACCGGTGGTAGCAGGGGTCGTAAGCGGCGTTCGCGGTGCCGCCCCACTTGGCGGCCTGCGCTGAGGTCTTGCGCGCGCCGGCTCCGGCCGCGTAGCCGGAGGTGGGGATGCCGGCCTGCTGGAAGGAGTAGTCGTCGCTGCGGCCCTGGCCCTCGGTGTTCTCCTCCGGTGCCAGGTTCAGCGAGGTCCAGTACGCCTTGAGCGGCGCGGCGGTGGCGGAGTTGAGGTTGTTGATGAAGTAGCCGCCGTTGGTGGAGCCGACCATGTCGAAGTTGTAGTAGCTCTTGATGGCGGCCCGCTGGGCGCTGCTGAGCTGGTTGACGTAGTACTCGGAGCCGTTGAGGCCCTGCTCCTCGTCGGTCCACCAGGCGAAGCGCACGTGCTTGGTCATCGTCGGGTTCTTCTGGGCGAGGACGAGGGCGTTCTCCAGCAGGGTCGCGGAGCCCGTCCCGTTGTCGTTGATGCCGGGTCCGGCCGATACGCCGTCCAGGTGGGCGCCGAACATGACGGTCTGGTCGGCGGGGCCGCCCGGCCAGTCGGCGATCAGGTTGTTGGAGGGGTAGGTGCAGGAGGTGCAGTTCTGCTCGGTGACCGTGTACCCGGCGGCCTGCAGCTTGCCCTTCACATAGGCCAGCGACTGGGTGTAGCCGGCGCTGCCCGCACGGCGGTGGCCGCCGTTCTGGGTGGCGATGGTGTTGAACTGCGCCAGGTGGGCCTGCACGTTGGCGACGTCGATGTCCGGCGGGTCGTTGCCCGGCTGGGTGCCTCCGACGTTCAGCGTGTAGTCGACGGTGTGGGACAGCGCAGCGCCCTGGCCCTTGACGACGACGGTGGACGTGCCGGGGGCGGCGTTGGCGGTGGCGGTCAGGGTCAGCACGGAGGACTGGCCGGACTGCACGGTCGCCGGGTTGAAGGAGGCGCTGACCCCGGCCGGCAGGCCGGAGGCGGTCAGGGTCACCGGCTGGGCGGTGCCGGTGGTGACGGTCGTACCGATCGTGGTGGTGACCGTACCGCCCTGCTGGACGGTGCCCGAGGACGGGTTCAGCGCCATCGAGAAGTCGTTGTTCTGGCCGCTGGGGGTGCAGGTCGGGTCGGCGGACTGGGCGGGCACGCTGATGGCGTCCCAGGCGCCCTTGGTCCTGGTGAAGAGGTCACAGGTGGCGTCCAGCGACTTCGCCGCGTTCAGGGTCGCCGTCCGGTACTTCTTGTAGGACATGCTGCTGGTCTTGAGCAGCATGCCGCCGTAGAAGATCTTGCCGGCGTTCTGTACGCCCACACCGGTCAGGCTGGTCCCGTTGCAGGTGCTGCTGTCCGGCTTGCCGCCGCCAGGGCTGGTGCCCTCGGCGAGCAGGTAGAACCAGTGGTTCAGGGGGCCGGCGGCCGCGTGCACCTCCGTACCGGGTATCGCGGAGCTGTAGCAGGACGGGTCGTTGTCGATGGCCGACGGGTTGTACATGTTGCGGATCGGGCCCCGGCCCTGGAGGTTGATCACCTCGCCGACCGTGTAGTCCGGCGTGTCGTACGGGGCCGGTTCGTTGGCGAAGGCCTCGGTCAGCGCACCGAAGATGTCGCCGGTGGCCTCGCCGAGCCCGGCTTCCTGGCCGCTGGTGCCGCCGGGGGTGTTGGAGTCGATGGCGTGCCCGTACTCGTGGGCCACCACGTCGATGCCGGCGATCCACTCGCCCGCGCTGTTGCGGCCGATGGTGACCGAGCTGCCGTCCCAGTAGGCGTTGAGGTCGTTCAGGCCGACCTTGGCGGGGAAGCTGCGGCCGTTGCCGCTGACGCCGTTGCGGCCGAGCCACTGGGAGAGCATGTCCCACTGCTTCTGCGCGGCGAACATCAGGTCCACGCAGCCGGTCTCCCTGCTCGTGGGGTTGCCGGTGCCCCAGGAGTCGGAGGACTTCGTGAAGACCGTGCCGGTGCTGTAGTCGGCGCAGCTCAGACCGGTGCGGTTCGGGTCGCGCAGGGTGTAGGTGGAACCGGAGTTGGTGGTGTCGATGGTGATCGGCCCGGGGCCGTTCCACTTGCTGTCGCCGGTGCCCGCCACCACGTCGTCGTAGCTGTCGACGAAGGCACCGGTGCGCGCGTCGACGAAGACGTGCAGCTTGCTGGGCGCGGTCCTGGTACGGCCGCTCAGCACGGTCTCCCAGGCCAGCACCGGCTTGTCGTCCTTGAGCCGGACGACGAGCCGGCTGCTCTCCACCTTGTCGACCGCGGCCAGCTTCGCCCGCGAGGTGGCCTCGGCGTCCTTCGCGGACACGGAGGGCCGGGTGGCGACGTCGATGCGTACGGAGGAGGCGGACTGGAGGGCGCGGACCTTGCCGGCGCCGTCCGCGAGGACGACCGCGTCGCCGCCGACGACCGGCAGGCCGCGGTAGGTGCGCTCGTACGCCACCGAATAGAGGTCCTTCACCCAGGGGGTGAAGAGTCGTCGTTCGTACTGCTCCTGCGCGGAGTTGACCAGGGAGTCGAGACCGCTGTCGACGGCCCGGTCGGCGGCCGCGACCGCGCGTGCGGCGGGTGTGTCCTTCTGGGACGGTGCCGGCTGCGCCTGCTGCTGCGCTGCCGATGCCGTCCCGGCCAGGGCGCCGACGAGACTCGCGGTCAGCGCCATCGCTGCCACGGCCGCCGTCCATCTGGTGGGCTGCAACGTCCACTCCGATCGTGGGGGGTTCGGGGATGAGTGGGTGTTCGTTCGCGGCCGAGTATGAGCGTGGACATGACGAGAATGGGACATCTCGGCAGGCATAAGACCCGCGTTATGGTGCGGTCGCGGCGCCCTGCGTACGCTGCCCGGATGCAGCTGGAGTTGAGGCATCTGCAAGCCGTCCTCCGGATAGCGGAGGCGGGCAGCCTGGGGGGCGCGGCGCGGCGGCTGGGAGTCTCACAGCCGGCACTGTCCGCCCAGCTGAGGCGCATCGAACGGGTCACCGGAGGCGACCTGTTCGTACGGGGACGCGCCGGTGTGCAGCCCACGGCGCTGGGGCAGTTCGTGCTGGCGCGGGCACGGCGCGTACTGAGTGAGATGGACGCTCTGGGAGCGGAGGCGCGCGCCATCTCGACCGGCGGCCCGCTGCGGCTCGGCTGCATCCTGCTCGTACTGCTCGACGGCCTGCTGGCTCGGACCGACCTGTCGATGTCGGGCCGGGAGATCGCCGTGGACCTGGAGGACTCGGTCACCGCGCTGGCCCGCATGCTCGGTGCCGGACGCTACGACGCGATCGTCTACGGGGAGGTCAACGAGCACGTGGTGGCCCTGCCGGAAGGGGCCTTGGCCAGGACGCTGATCCCGAAGGAGCCCTTCGCGATCCGGCTGTCCGCGAGGCATCCACTGGCCGGCCGCGACCGGATCGACCTCGCCGACCTCGCGGGGGAGTCCTGGATGACCCCCGTGGAGGACGACGACGGAGGGCCCGAGGCGCTCGTCGCGGCCTGCGCCGAGGCCGGGTTCAGCCCGTCACTGCGCTACCGGATCACCGACCGCAAGATGCACCACGACCTGGTCGCGGCCGGCCGTGCGGTCTCGCTGTGCCAGCCGACGGCCCCGGCGGCCGAGGGCACGGTGACGCGCCCGCTCGTCGGCAGCCCCATCACCGGACGCATCCGCCTCGCCTGGAACCGCTCGGCGCTCTCGGCCGGGGAGGCGCGGCAGCTCTACGGTGCGGCGGCCCGCGCCTACCTGGCCGACGTCGACAACAACCGCTTCCACCGGGAGTGGTGGGACGCGCACCCGGAGGTGCACCCGGTCGTCGACTGACGCGCGGGGGTTCGAGTTCGGCCGTGTGCCAGCCGGTGCGAGCTCAGGCCCGCCGGTGGGCGGTCAGCAGCAGGTACTCCCACTCCATGACGCCGTCCACGGTGTGCTCGGCGGCGAGGGCGTCGAGAGCCGCGTCAAGGGCGGCGACCTTCTCCGGATCGTCGCCCACCGCGCGGTACACGGCGATCGTCGGCCCGTAGCAGGCCTTGAAGAACTCCCGGAAGTCCGGCGGGTTCTTGAAGAGGGTCACCGGGACGGTCTGGCGGCGGGCGACGACATCGGTGACCGCGTCGCCGAGCAGCTCGTGGACGTACTCCTCGCTGCCCCACAGCGGTGGCGGCTGCACCCCGGGCGGAGGCGGCGGCGCGTAGGGCTTCATCGTGGCGAACAGCCGGCCGACGAACCCCTCGGGGGTCCAGTTGACCAGCCCGACCGTCCCGCCGGCGCGGCAGACGCGGAGCATCTCGTCGGCGGCGGTGCGGTGGTGCGGGGCGAACATGATGCCGACGCAGGACATGACGACGTCGAACTCGCCGTCCGCGAACGGCAGTGCCTCGGCGTCCGCCACCTGCCACTCCAGCTTCGCGCCCTGTACGGCGGCCAGGTGCCGCCCGACCTCCAGCAGCTCGGGGGTCAGGTCGGTGGCCACGACGTCCGCGCCCGCCAGCGCCGCGGGGATGGCGGCGTTGCCGGAGCCCGCCGCGATGTCGAGGACGCGGTCGCCGATCTGGACCCCGCACTCCTTCACCAGCAGGGGCCCCAGCCGGGGAATGACGTGGGAGGCGACCGACGGGTAGTCGCCCAGTGCCCACATCGCCCGGTGCTTGGCCTTCAGGGTGCGGTCGGCCTGCTGCGCCTCGCTCGCATCGGTCATGACGGCGTCCTCCAGCGCTCGAAGCGGTCCTTCCCCGAGCCTAGGGACCTTCGGGCGGACCGGCCCGTCGGCGGGGCCACCCGGGTGGCGGGCCCGCGACGGCCCGGCCGGTCACGGCCGGCGGCCGCGGCTGTCAGTCGCGGCTGGTCAGTCGCGGCCGTCAGTCCTGCGGCCGTCAGTCGCGCGCCGCGAAGCCGCCGAAATCACGGGCGAAGCCTTCGCGGAAGCCGGGGCGTTCGAGGGCGTCCTCGAACGACCGGGCGGCACGGGCGAGCGCGGTCGAGTTCTCCTGGGCGGCGGCGAGTTCGGCGAGGTACGCGCGCAGGCTCAGTCCGCGGTCGGCGGCGAGCACGGCGAGCCGGTCGCGCACGTCGGTGTCGACCTCGACGGTGGTGGTGTCGGCCATCCTCCGAGTATGCGCGCCCGGCGCCCGCCCGGGGGCCCGTTCCACCTCGCCGGACAACCGCTACCCGGCCCAGCGCCCGGTGAGGAAGGTGACGGCCACCGTGGTGCACAGCGGCGCCGCCACGTACAGGTAGGCGCTGCGCACCCACGGGCGGCGCAGGCTCCAGCCCGCCAGGGCGATCCACAGCGGCCACCACAGCAGGGTGGAACGCGGTACGGAGGTGTACCAGTAGGACGTACCCAGGGCCCACAGGGTGAGGGCGATGTAGAGCGCTTCCGGCCAGCGGCGGCCGCGTACCAGCACGGCCAGGAGGACGACGCCGGCCACCATGGCCAGCAGCTCGGCCTGCGACATCAGGGCGTAGCCCGTGGGCTGGGTGTGCTCGAAAGCGGCTGTCCAGGTGTGGGCCCAGGCCTCCCACGGCAGATGGAAGTCCCGGTACCAGCCACGCTCTTGGGAGTGCTTCCAGGCCATCCAGTCCCCGGTCCACGAGTACAGGTACCAGCTGTGCAGCACCGGTGCGAGGGCCGGCAGGAACAGCCAGGGGGCGGACCGCCAGGTGGCGCGGGTCCGGGCGGTCAGGAGGAAGTGCAGGACGAGCGCGGCCGCGAGGAAGAGACCCGTGACGCGTACCGAGCAGGCCAGGCAGGCCAGGACCGAGGCGGCGGCCCAGTTCCGGCGCTGCGCCGCCAGCCAGGCGGGCAGGGCCAGTGCGAGGAAGAGCGACTCCGTGTAGCCGGCCGCGAGGAACACCGCGCAGGGTGAGACCAGCAGGAACGCCACCGCCCGCCGCCCCGCCTCCCGGTCGCCCAGGAGGCCGCGGGCGATACGGGCGAGAGCCAGGACGGCGACGCCTCCCGCGACGAAGGAGATGAGCGCTCCGGACGCGGCCCAGGAGGGGACGACCGTGTGCACGGCGCGCAGGGCGAGCGGGAAGCCGGGCAGGAAGGCCTCCCTGTTGTCCCAGCCGGCCGTCCAGGGCCCGGCGCCGTCGGGGAAGTAGCCCTCCTGCGCTATGCGGAGGTAGAACGACCAGTCCCATCGCTGCCAGGGCGCGAGCAGCGACACGGGCCGGCGGCTCTCACCGTCCGGGGGGAACAGCCGGCCTACGGCGGCAGCGGTGGCCCAGATGCCGACGCGGGTCACCAGGTAGAGCCACAGCACCTCCCGGTCCGCCCGACCGAACCACCGCGGGGCGGAGAGCGCGCGCCGGGGGCGGGGGACTACGGGACGGCCCGCGGTGGCGGGCCGCGAGCGGGGAGTCCCGGACGGCCGAGGCGGGGCGGATGTGGACATAAGGGATCTCCTGGGCCGTCTGAGGGCACGCGGAGCCACCGGCGGGGCAGGGCGGGCCGGTGTCCGGGCGGGGCGGGGCGCGGTGCGGTGGGAGGTGGGGCGGGGTGTGGGAGGCGGGGCTGGGCGGGGTCGGCGGATGGCCGCTACGGGGGCGGCTGCGTCGTGGCGGTGCGGGTGTCGCGGTGCGTCGACCCCTGGGGTGGACGGGCGTTCCTGGTCCGGGTGGGGTCGGGGTCACCCGTGACTTCCGCGGTCGCGGAGGGCGGCGGGTTCAGCGCGGTGGTGGTGCTCTGCGCGGAGGGAGGCGTGGAGGGGGGAGGAGACGGCGGAACGGAAGCCGGCAGGTCCGACGGGGCGACCGGAGAGGGGGTGGTCGCCGGGAGGGTCGGCCGGCCGGAGTCCTGCGGCAGGAACGCGGCCAGCGCCGCGCCGGTTCCGCCGAGGAACAGGCAGCAGGCCGCGGCGATACCGACGATCCGGCGCCGCCGGACCTGTTCCCCCCGGTGCTCGATGGCGGAGACGGGCGGGAGCGAGGCGGCGGACTGCCCGGCGGAGGCCGCGGCGCGGAAGGCCGACCGCAGGGGGTTGTGGGACTCAGGCATCGGGAGCCTCCTCGGTGCGCGGATCCTGCAGATGGCGTGAAAGGGCGGCGCGGCCGCGGGAGAGGTGCGTCTTGACGGTGCTCGCGGACAGCGAGGTCTCGGCGGAGATCTGTTCGACGGTCAGGTCGCACAGGTAGTGCAGCGCCATCGTGCGGCGCTGCTTCAGGGGGAGCTGCCGCAGGGCCTCGACGAGCGCCACGGCCTCGGGGCCGGGCCCCTCCACGTGCGGTGCGGGAGCGGTCCGCCGCCAGGCCTCGGCGCTGCGCCGCCGCACCCGCCAGCGGCTCACCGCGAGCCGCCACGCGACCGTACGGATCCACGCTTCCGGCCGGCCGTCGCGGTCCAGCTGGCGTCGGCGGCCCCAACCGCGGACGAAGGCCTCCTGCACCACGTCCTGTGCCTCGTGATGATCACCGAGCATCACGTACAGCTGTCCTGTGAGCCTTCCCGCCGCTTGTGCGTAGAACGCTTCGAACTCCTCGACGGTCAAAAATCGCTCCCGAATCCATGTGTCCCTCTCACCGGGCATACGCCCGGCGCACCGCATCCGGTCGACATCGGACGACCACAACTTCTGTGACTGCGGTCACATGCGGTGCGGCGGGCCCATCGTCGCGCCGGCCACCTCGGGGACAGCGGCGCCACGAGCGGCTGTCAGGGCGCGGCGGGCGGGCGGCCGGGCCGGGCGCCGCGGCGCAAGGCAGGCGACGCGGCGGGGCGGATCCGGCCCCCCGTCACCCGAAACGGCGGAAGGGCCCGGATCCACAAGGATCCGGGCCCTTCCGAGCAGTAGCGGGGACAGGATTTGAACCTGCGACCTCTGGGTTATGAGCCCAGCGAGCTACCGAGCTGCTCCACCCCGCGTCGGTGAACCCCACCCTACGGCATCCGGGCGAAGCCCTTCGACGGAATTTCCGGGCGGCGCCGCCCGGCAAGTCCGTACAAGGGCGAAATCCCGCCGCGCAGGCGTGATCATTCCCCCTGGTGACAGTGCGTGCAGGCGTGTACCTTCTCCGGTAGCTGTCGTGGTTCCAAGTGCCTTGCCCGCGCCATCCGGTGTGGGCAGTTTTGCTGTGTTGTGCCGTAGGACCAGGGCGATCACCTCCGTCCTTCACGCCGTGTGGAGGACTTACGTCAACGGGAAGGCATGAACATGGCTACGGGAACCGTGAAGTGGTTCAACTCCGAGAAGGGCTTCGGCTTCATCGCCCAGGACGGCGGCGGCCCGGACGTCTTCGCCCACTACTCGGCGATCAACGCCACGGGCTACCGTGAGCTCCAGGAGGGTCAGGCCGTGACCTTCGACATCACGCAGGGCCAGAAGGGCCCGCAGGCGGAGAACATCACCCCCGCCTGATCCCCGGCCGGCCCGGGCCGCGGCCCGGGCCCCGGAGAACCGTTTCCTCCCCCGGCGCGAACCGGGGGAGTGGACGACGCGGACGATCAGGGCCGCGCGGCACCCCCGCGCGGCCCTGCCCCGTACCCGGACCGCGGTCCACTGCCCGCCCGCGCAGCCCTCGGCATGAGGCATGATCGGGGGATGTCTGATCGCATCATTGCCGCCTGTGACGGAGCGGCGAAGGGAAATCCCGGGCCCGCCGGCTGGGGATGGGTCATCGCCGACGCCGAAGGCCGCCCGCAGCGCTGGGAGGCCGGCCCGCTGGGGCGGTCAACCAACAACGTCGGCGAGCTCACCGCGCTCCAGCGGCTGCTGGAGGCGCTGGAGCCCGGTACGTCCGCCGAGGTGCGGATGGACTCGCAGTACGCGATGAAGGCCGTCACCCAGTGGCTGCCCGGCTGGAAGCGCAACGGCTGGAAGACCGCCTCCGGCCAGCCCGTCGCCAACCGCGAACTCGTCGAAGCCATCGACCGGCTGCTCGCCGACCGCGACGTGACGTTCCGGTACGTGCCCGCGCACCGCGAGGACGGCGACCACCTGAACGCGATCGCCGACCAGGCCGCCAGCGACGCGGCCCTGCGGCAGGAGGCCGCGGGCACGGCCCTCGGGAACACGGACATGCCCGTCCCGGCGCCCGCCGCGCCCGCGCGGGCCAAGTCCGGTACGGCGAAGAAGCGGTCGGCGTCCACCGGTTCCGCGGCGGGCCGCGGCGGCCGGGCCATCAAGGCGAAGTTCCCCGGCAGCTGCCCCTGCGGCAAGCCGTACGCCGCCGGCGACATGATCGCCAAGCACGGCAGCCGCTGGGGCCACGAAAGCTGTGCGACCGCCGGCACGGCCTAGGTCCTGTCTGGAGTTCGGATCAGGAGTTCAGTAGATCGCCTGCGCGCGGAGGCTCGGTCTTGATAGACCGTCAGTCATGGCGCGAGGCGATCTCACCGACGAGCAGTGGGCCCTGATCGAGCCCCATCTGCCGATTGCCGCGGTTGGGCCCATCCCTGACCTGCGGAAGCACTTCAACGCGGTGATGTGGCGGTTCCGGACCGGTAGCCCCTGGCGTGACCTTCCGGGCGAGTTCGGGCCCTGGCAGAGCGCGTACGACCGCTTCCAGATCTGGGCGACGCAGGGCGTCTTCCAGCACCTCATGCAGGCAGTGATCGCCGAGGCCGCCACCCGCGGCCAGGCCGACTTGGGCCTGGTCAGCGTGGACTCGGCGACCGCCCGGGCCCACCATCACGCCGCCGGAATGGCCTTGGACCCCGAGCAGTTGGCAGCCTTGGAGATGGTCGTCGAGGTCGAAAAGGGGGCGAGGCGACTGGGCAAAGGCCGCAGGACGGACAGGTCGAGGATGAGGCGCGCATCGAGCGGCGACGGGCCCGTCGGCGACACAGGGCCCGCTTGAAAGCCGCCGAGCTGGGGCGTTCCCGAGGCGGGCTGACCAGCAAGATCCATGTGGCAGCCGACCGGCGCTGCCGCCCGCTTGCGTTCGTCCTCACGCCCGGGCAGGCCGGCGACAGCCCGCAGTTCGCCCCGGTCCTGGAGCGGGTCAAGGTACGCGGCCCGATCGGGCGTCCGCGGACCCGGCCGGACGCGGTGGCCGCGGACAAGGCGTACTCGTCCCGGCGCAACCGCCGCTACCTGCGACGACGCGGTATCCGAGCGGTGATCCCGGAGAAGGTCGACCAGGCCGCGAACCGCAAGAAGCGTGGCAGCGTCGGCGGTCGGCCGGTCTCGCACGACACGGCGCTCTACAAGGAGCGCAACACCGTGGAACGGTGCATCAACCGACTGCGGAACTGGCGCGGTATCGCTACCCGGTACGACAAGACCCCGAAGAGCTACGAGGCCGGACTGCACCTGTGCGGTGCGATGCTCTGGCTCCGCAGCATCGCACCACACTCATGATCCGGACTCCAGACAGGACCTAGTAGTGCGTTGTCGGCCGGACCTGTTGCTTCGGGTGGACGGTACGAGAGCGCGGGACCGGGGACCACACGCCGAACCACTGCTCGGCGCCGAACTCCTCGAACCGCTCCACCTCGGTGCACCCCAGCTTCTGCGCGACACGCACTGAGCGGTCGTTGGCCACCTGGGTGCAGAGCACCACCGGCTCGCCGGGAAACGCGTCGGCGAACCAGTCGAGTGCCGCCGAGCACGCCTCAAGAGCGTACCCACGTCCCCACACCTTGGGCAGGAACATGTAACCCAGCTCGGCCTCCCCGGCACCAGGACGGACGTGCCCCGGACACTCCGCGTCCCGTCGGTCGAGCGTGACGGTGCCGATCATCGCGCCGTCGCGCTCGACCACGAACACGCCAGGGCGCCGTCCGGGCACTTCAGGCACCTTCTCCGAACTACCGGGGCGTCCCATGGTCAGGTGACAGGACGATCCGTCCCGTGGAGAAGGGGCAGGTATGAGGCTGGAGAACTGCTCTGAACGGCGCGGGTGTTAGCTTCCTTCCCGTGTTGAAACACCAGGACGAGACCAGGGCGGCCTACGACGGGGTCGTCGAACTGTATGCGTCGATGTTCGCCAATCAGTTGGAGACGCAGCCGTTCGCGCGGAACATGATCGGCACCTTCGCCGAGCTCGTGCGTGGCACGGGGAACCTACGGGCAGCCGACGTCGGGTGCGGACCCGGCCACTTGACGGCCATGCTGCACGACTTGGGGTTGGACTCCTTCGGGCTTGACCTCTCCCCGGCTATGGTCGCCCACGCCCGGCGGGCCCATCCGGAGCTGCGGTTCGACGAAGCACGAATGGAGGCCCTGCCGGTCGAGGACGGCGCGCTCGGCGGAGTGCTGGCCCACTACTCGATGATCCATACCCCACCTGAAGAATTGCCCGCGCTGCTCGCTGAGCAGGTGCGTGTCCTGGCACCAGGGGGCCTGCTCCTGGCGTCCTTCTTCGGAACCGACGGGCCGGAGCCTGTCCGCTTCGACCACAAGGTGGCGCCTGCCTATAGCTGGCCAGCGGACCAGTTTGCCGAGTTGCTGACCGAGGCCGGACTCGTCACGGTGGCTCGGTTGCTCCACGACCCAGCGTCCGAGCGGGGCTTCCTCGACACCCACCTACTGGCCCGCCGCCCGTAGAAACTGGCCCGTGGCCGGGGACGGGGAGGCGTAGATCATCCGTGGCTGAAGCCCGTCCAAGCACCGCGCTCTGCGGCGATGTCCGCTGAGCACGCCGGGATAGCCATTCAGTCACGCAGGCCCCGGCGGGGTGGCCACCCCACTGGTACGAGCAGCGATCTCCCGGAAGGTAGGAATTCCCATGTCGACAGACTCCTGCTTCCGGGAGATCTGGGCGTCGAGTCGGGCAAGCTTCTCCTCGGCGTGGGCCAGGCTGCTCTGCAGCCCCTCGATCTCGCCGAGCCAGCCTTCCCTCTCGGCTTCCAAGATGCGCGTGAGGAGGTTGTCGCGGATTTCGACAAGCCGGGGACGCTCTGTCGCGTGGACGATCAGGACGGGGCATCGGACACAAGCGTGCTCGTGAGCACAGTCAGTTGACCCGATGAGGAACTCCGGGTCGGGTCTGACAGCATCCGCGCAGAGCAGCGCCAGCACCCCGACGAGAAGCGTTTCACGGCGCGATACTCGCCCTTCCGGGCGGGCCCAGGCTACGAAGGCATTCCTCCAACCCTGCGACGCAATGTGCTGGCCGTGGGCAGGGCTCCTCTGCCAGCGCTGTTGCCAGGTTTCGCCCGGAAGAGTCATCAGCCAGTCGAGCACGAGACGTGCCCCGAACATCCGATTCGCCTGGGCACTGGGCTCCACAGCTCGTAGCGGTGGGCGAGCCAGCCGCTCAAGGACCTCTTCACGGGTGACCGCGGTCGCTTCCCACGTGCTTGGTCTTTCCCGATGCGGGAATCGGCTCATCAGCTTGAGCTCTTCGGCGCCCACCATGCTGGTGACCCGCGGGACGAAGCTCGAGCCGACGTGCGTCGCAGTGTTCGTCATGGGGCGTCCCGGCCGAAGAGGATGGACAAGGAGTCGGGGTTGTAGGACGGCTCGTCAACAGCCACAGGGGTCTCCTCGCGTCGCTTCTCCTGACGGGCGTGGTGAGCAAGGCCGGCTCTGATGACGTCGTCCCTGGTCGGACGGTTGTAGATGTCCAGGGTCGACAGGTACTTGTGGCCGAGGATCTTCTGCACGCAGACCGGCGGCATGTTCGGGTCATCGAGCATGAGGAACGTCGCCGTGTGCCGCAGATCGTGAAGGGTCCAGTTGGCGCCCAGAAGATCGTTGGCGCGGTTGAACATCATGCGCGCCGCGTCGTATTCCAGCGGCCGCCATGGGCGCCGCAGCGTCCACCACAGCGGGTGGTGGCGGCCCCGAAGGACGCCCTTTTTCCAGGCGGACTCTTGGTAGAGCCGTAGCCAGACGAACGCATCCGGGGTTGCGGCCAGGTCCTGATAGTCGCGGGTGCCCTTGCGGATCACACTGACGGTTTGCTCGCCGACAACCGCGCCGCCCTGCTTGACCGTGAGCAGTTCCTCGGCGCGGGCGCCAGTGGCGACCCAGAAGGCCAGCAAGGCACGGTCACGATGAGAACGGAGCCCGGCGAAGACCTTGGTGTACATCTCGTCGGGAATCCGCCGCGGGACCCGCTGTGGAACGGTCGGCCGGTAGAGGCCCGTGCGTCGGTTGCGGTGCTTCTTCCCACCATCACGCTGTGTCCCGAGCTGGGACAAGCGGCGCCCACGGACCAACGGGAAGGGGTTCACCAGCAACGAACCGGTGCTTTCATCCAGATGGAAGTTGTAGAACTCCCGCAGCACCGTCTCGCAATGAGCCCGGGTTGCCGGCGAGTACTTGGTCCCGACCGTGGGCTTACCAGTCACCGGATTCGGCGTCCCCGGTGCCGGCCTGCCACTGCGAGGCGGCGGGACCTTGGAGAGAGCCTTGCCGCGATGGCGCCAATGGATGCGCTTCGGCTTGTCCGCCACCTTCATCCACAACATGAAGTCCCGGGCGTCTTCCCGGGTCGCACGGTCCCACTCGATCGCGAGCGCCCATAGGAACCGGAACCAGCGCAGCAGATCCATGCCGTACGAACGTGGCGTCAACGGCGAGCTGTTCCTGGCCCTCAGCTCCTTGAGGTAGAGCGCAGCGGACTCGACCGGCCTCCCGCGTCCATCCAGCACCCTGTACGGCTCCCAGGGATCTCCCGTCTTCAGCAACTGGCCTAACTCAGGCAGGACAAAGTTCTTCAGGTCCCTTCCGGACCGCTGCTCATCAAGCACCTCGGGAAGCTAGCAGATGCCTAGCCTGACCTGCGAAGACAGCTGAGTTGGTTCGGTTAACAGGCCCCACTCTCAAGCGCAGCACGTTGTCGGGGACCACCGAGGTACGTCCGCACCTCTGACGAGGCCAACAGGTCGATGAACACCGCACGGTCCCGGGCCTCGGACTCACGCAACACGAGCCGCTCGGTCCCCAACCGGACGGGAGGCCAGACAACGGGTCCAAGCTCACCCATGAGAGGCGACCTGCCGACTCGTTCGAAGCGGGTCCACCTGCCGGAGAGGTACGGCAGCCGGAGGGGTGTCTACGACCGGCTGCGGAGGTGGGCCGTGGACTGCACCGCCGAGGACGGATGCGTTCGTGATGTCGATGACCAGCTTCCGACCCAATGTCATGTAACCAGTTATAGTGGTTACATGGATTCCCCGGCAACCACAGGGCTGACGCTGTACTCCCACACCGGCGTCGCCTACCGGTTCGACCCCGGCGCGCTGTGCCTGGAACTGCTGACCACCGGCGGCCCCGGCCCCTACCGCCGGTACGAGGTCCTGCACGAGCCCGCCGACCTGGCCGCCTGGGCGGGCCGGTCGCGGCTGACCCCTACGCCCGCACTGGACATCTCCCAAGCGGAGGTGGCCGACGTGCGAGGGCTGCGCGACGCACTGTTCCGGGTGGTCATCGCCCACACGCGCGGCGAGCCTCACCCGCCCCGCGAACTGGAGGTCATCAACGAAGCGGCCGCCCGTCCGGCCATGGCCCCCGCCATCACGCCGACCGGAATGCGACAGTGGGCCGGAACCGCCACCGGCACGCACCTGGCGGCCACCGTCGCCCGGGACGCCGTCGATTTGCTGACCGGCCCCTTCGCGCACCGCATCCGCACCTGCGCCGCCGAGGACTGCCACCTCGTCTACGTCGACACCTCACGCCCCGGACGCCGCCGCTGGTGCTCCATGGAGCACTGCGGCAACCGCCACAAGGTCAGGGCGCTGCGCGCCCGCCACACCGAGGAAGGATGACCTTCATGCCCACAGGACTCACCAAGGACGCCGGCTGGCAGATCGGCGTGTCCCGCACCCTGCCCCATCCCGCGGCCATCGTCTGGGAGTTCATCAGCAGCCCCGAAGGCATTGCCCTCTGGCTCGGCCCCGGCGCGGTCCTCGCCCCGGAACGTGGCACCCCCTACCGGACGGCCGAAGGAGTGGCGGGCGAGGTGCGCGGCTACCGCTCCGCGGACCGCATCCGCGTCACACACGACAACACCACGGTCCAGGTCGCACTCACCCCCGCCGCCGACGGAGCCCGGACGATGCTCCGCTTCCACCAGGAGCACCTGGCAAACGCTGAAGAGCGCGAACGGCAACGGGCGCACTGGCAGCACGTCATGGACCAGGTCGCCACCGCCCTCGACCGGCAGTGACAACGGCGTGCGAGGCCTGAGCGGGCGATCCCGACAACGCGGCGGAGTGCCGTGCGCCCGGCACCGCGAGCCGGACGAGGCTTGCGCAACACGCCCTATGGGCGGATGACGCGGAGGTAGGCCACCTCGTACGACATCTCCGACACGTCGCGGTCGGGGGCGGGGTGGTAGCGGCCCGCGCAGACCGAGAGGTTGACGATGAGATACGCGCGCCAGCGGCGGCCCACCCCGCGCCGGTCGGCGAAGACCTGCTTGCCGTTGACCCACCACACGACCGAGCGGGAGCCGAACTCGACCTTGAGGTCCACCCAGCGGCCGGGGCCGACCGCGGCGTCGCGGTGGTAACGGTAGCCGCCCTTGACGTGGTTGGACAGTTCGAGGAGGTCGGGGTTGTCCGGGTGGTACTCGAAGACGTCGATCTCGTTCCCGCCGTCCAGCCAGGTCCAGATGGCGGGCCAGGCCCCGAGCTCCGAAGGCAGCCGGACGCGGGACTCCAGGACGTCCCCGGTCCGCACCATGAAGCCCTCCTCGCTGCCCTCGGTGGTCAGCAGGCCGGCGTTCCAGTTGCCGTCGGGGCGGCGTACGGCGCGGAAGGTGCCGCTGCGGCTGAAGGACGGGTCCTGCACGAGGTGGTCGAGCTTGTTGTCGCCCGGGTTGGTGGGACCGCCGTTCGGATAGGCCCAGGAACGGCCGGCGACCCACTGGCGGGTCGAGCCGAAGTTCGCAGTGAAGACCGGGGTCCGGGCGGCGCCCACCGGGCCGGTGCCCTCACCTTCGGAAGCGGAGCGGGATGCCGAGGCGGACGTCGAGGCGGACGCCGAGGCGGATGTCGAGGTGGATGTCGAGGTGGAGGTGGAGCGTCCGAGGAGCCGTCGGATCCGGTCGAGAACCTGAGTGAGCACATCGCTCCTTCCCGAGCACACGAGCTCTGGAAGCATGCCCGCCTTCGACGCGTTGCATACCGGTCCGCCGGTTTGTTTTTATGCGCCCCCGCAGGTAACGGTGCCGGTTGCGCACCTCAACAGCAGTTGTGCATAACCCAGTTGCGGGCGTCCCCAGCGGGGTAGCATCCGTGCCGTGGGGGGAAAAGTGACACGACGTGATGTCGCGCTGCGCGCCTGCGGCTGCGCGGCGGCAGGCTTGTTCTTCACGGCCATGGTCGGGTGCACCGCCGAGCGGGGGGCCGAAGGCGGGGCGGGCGGGAGCCATACCCCCGCCGCCTCACCGGCACTGCCCGTCTCATCCGCAGCACCCCCCTCGCCCACATCCACCGCCCCACCCGCACCCGGGGCCACGGCCGTCTCCCTCGTACCGGATCTGGACGAGTCCAAGCAGCCGAAAACCGCCGCCGAGGCCCAGGCGCTGCTCGACCGGATCGTCATCACCGAGGACGCCTTCGGCCCGGACGTCGTGCGCCGCACCCCTTTCGAGAGCAGCCCCGGCCGCTGGCCCGTCCTCGACGAGCGGTGCGTGTGGCAGACCACCGGCCTGCCGCCGGACGTACTCGCCACCAACACCCGCTACTTCCAGATCCCGGCAGGCAACGGCCACGGCCGCGTCCAGATCAACGCCACGGTCACCGTCCACCACAACCGCGCCGAATCGGGCTGGGAGACCGCCCGCGCCATGGAGGAGGTCGTGCGCTGCCCCGACCAGAAGCTGCGCGAGGGCGAGGAACTCAAGGGGCTGCTGGGCACCGTGAACCACCAGGGCGAACAGCTGAACAACTGGAGCGAGGACGCCTTCAGCGAGTTCGGCACGTACGTCGGCCCCCAGGGCGGCGAACCCCAGAGCTACTTCTGGTACCAGGCGCAGTTCGGCCCCGTCACCGTGGCCATCGCCGGCAAGGGCGCCGAGGGCTTCAAGCAGGAGACCCTCAGCCAGCTCGTCGTCCAGGGCAACAGCCGCATGCTCGCACAGGCCAAGCAGGTCCTCGGAAAGGCGGCCGGCTGATGGAGGCGCTGCACCCCTCGGACCCGTCCCGGATCGGCGGCCACCGCCTCCTCGGAAGGCTCGGCGCAGGCGGCATGGGCGTCGTCTACCTCGGCCGCACCGACGACGGCGCGCTCGCCGCCGTCAAGGTGATCCGCGCCGAGTACGCCGAAGAGGCCGACTTCCGGGCCCGCTTCCGCCGCGAGGCCGAGATCGCCGCCGAGGTCGACACGCCGTGGGCCGTACGGATCACCGGCGCCGACCCCGACGCCCGCGAACCATGGCTGGCCACCGCCTTCGTCGCCGGCCCCTCCCTGGCCGAGGCCGTCTCCGCCCACGGTCCGCTCCCGCTGCGGGCCGTCCGGATCCTCGGCAAGGCCCTGGCCAAAGCCCTTCAGGTGATGCACGCGCAGGGCCTCGTCCACCGCGACGTCAAACCCGGCAACGTACTCCTCGGCATGGACCGGCCCCGGCTCATCGACTTCGGCATCGCCCGCGGCGGCGAGCACACCGCCCTCACCTCCGCCGACGCCGTCCTCGGCACCCCCGGCTTCATCCCGCCCGAGCAGGCCGAGGGCCGCCCCGCCGAACCGGCCGGCGACGTCTTCGCCCTCGGCTGCCTCCTCGCGTACGCCGCGACCGGCCGGCTGCCCTTCGGCGCCGGCACCGTGGAGGCCGTGCTCTACCGCACCGTCCACGACGAGCCCGACCTCGGACCGGAACTCCTCGCCGACCCCGAACTCACCGCCCTGCTGCGGACCTGCCTCGCCAAGCACCCCGACACCCGCCCCACCGCGGCCGCACTCGACGACGCCCTCATCGAGGACACCCCGGGCGAGGGCACCGACTGGCTGCCCGACCCGGTCGTCGCCACCATCGCGGAACGGGCCGCCGCCCTGCTCGCCCTGCCCGGCATCGAGGAGACCGTCGCCGACCCCGGGGCCGCCCCCGCACCCGCCAGCGCCTCTGCGCCGTCGCGCCGGCGGTTCCTCGGCTACGCCGCCGGCGCCGTGCTCGCGGTCGGCGGCGGCACCGCCACCTGGCTGGCCCTGCGCGCGGACGACGACCCCCGACGCACACCGGCGGACGCTCCCCGGCCGTGGGTGATCGGCGTACAGGCCGACCTGTCCGGCCCGCAGAAGCCCGCCGGGCTCGCACAGGAGCGGGGCGTGCGCCTCGCCGTGGAATCCTTCAACTCCCGCAAGGACAAGCCCTTCACGCTCACCGTCGCCACCGCGGACGACGCGGGCGCCGCCGACCGCGCCCCGGCCGCCGCCACCAGCCTCATCTCCAACCCGGACGTGCTCGCCGTGATCGGCCCGACCGGCAACGCCGCGGTCACCCCCTGCCTGGAGCTGTACGGAGAGGCGGCCCTGCCCCTGCTCACCGTCTCGGCCCTGGCGAGCGCCTTCGGCGTCGCCGACCGCCGCAGCTTCTTCCAGGTCAGCCCCATCTCCTTCATCCAGGGCTCGGCCCTCAACCAGGCGCTGGCCCGCCGCCGGGGAGTGAACAGGCTCGGCGTCCTGTGCGACCGGGACGGCGACGGGGAGGGCTGGCAGGCGATCCTGCACGCGAGCCGCACCATCGCCGCCTACGTTCCCGGAGCCACCGTCTACCCGCGCGTCGTCCCGCGCGGCACCCAGGACCTGTCCCCGGTCGTCAACGACATGCTCGCGCACGGCGTCGACGCCTTCTTCTACTCCGGCACCCCCCGGGGTGCGGCCAGGACCGCCGTCCTGCTCGCCGCCGCCGGCTATCACGGGCACCGGGCCGCCGACTACACCTCCATGGGCCCCGATTTCCTCGCCGCGGCGGGCCCGGCCGCCGAGGGCTGGCAGTTCGTCGCCCCGTACACCGGCCCCGAAGCCCCCCAGACCGCCGAGGTGGCCCGCGCGCACCAGGCCGCCTACGGCACCGCGCCCGACGTGTGGACGGCCGAGGCCTACGACGCCGCCAACCTCGTCGCCGACCGGCTCGTCACGGCCGCCCGCGGCGGCGGCCGGCCGGCCCGCGCCGAACTGCTGACCGCCCTCGCGCAGGGCACCTTCCGAGGCCTGACCAAGGAGTACGCCTTCGGGGAGGAGCGGACGGTGAAGGGCAACACCTTCTTCCTCCACCGGGTGGAGGGCGGCCGGATCCGCTACGTGGGCCCGGCCGCCGAAGCCCCGCCGGGGTAGCGGGCGATGCGCCCCCTCCTCCCCGCCGATCCGGCCGCGATCGGCGGGAACCGACTGCTGGGCAGACTCGGGTCGGGCGGCATGGGCACCGTCTACCTGGGCCGTTCCCCCGAGGGCGTCCTCGTCGCCGTCAAGGTGATCCGCGCCGACCATGCCGCGGACCCCGCCTTCCGGGCCCGGTTCCGCCGCGAGGCCCAGGCCGCCGGCGGGCTGACCGGCCGCTGGGTCGTCCCCGTCGTCGCCGCCGACCCCGAGGCCCGCGAACCGTGGCTGGCCACGCCGTTCGTCCCCGGCCCCTCGCTGGCAGAGGCGGTGGGCGGGTACGGGCCGCTGCCCGCCCGGACCGTACGGATCCTGGGCACGCGCCTCGCCGAGGCCCTGGCCGAGGTGCACACGGCCGGGCTGGTCCACCGCGACGTCAAGCCGGGCAACGTCCTGCTGGCCCCGGACGGGCCCCGCCTCATCGACTTCGGGATCGCGCGGGCGGCCGGCGCGACCACGCTCACGGCCGCGGACGCGGTCGTCGGCACGCCCGGCTACCTGGCTCCCGAGCTGGCCCGCGCGGGCGGTCCCGCCGCGGGACCGGCCGGCGACGTGTTCTCCCTCGGCTGCGTCCTCGCGTACGCGGCCACCGGAAGCGGCCCCTTCGGCGGCGGGCACGCGGCCGCGGTGGTCTTCCGCACCGTCCACGAGGAGCCGCAACTCGGCGAACTGCCACCGGAGTTGCGTGAGGCCGTCGGCGGCTGCCTGCGGAAGGAACCGGCGGACCGGCCGACGCTCGGCGAGCTGACCGCCCTCCTCGGAACCGACACCGGAGGCGAGGGCTCCGCCGCGGCCGCCGACTGGCTGCCCGCCCCGCTGCCCCGGATCATCGCCGAACGCTCCACCCGGGCCCTGGACCTGCCCGCGCCCGAACCCACCCGGATCGACGCCCCGGCCCCCGCCCGGCCGTTCACCCGCAGACGGCTGCTCGCGGCCGGCGCGGCCCTGGCCGCCGCGGCCGCCCCGATCGCCTGGGTCACCACCAGCAGACCGGGCGGCGGCGCACCGTCCGCCGGCGCCGACCGGGACCTCCCGTCCCTGACCCTCGCCCTCCAGGCCGACCTGACCGGCCCCGGCCGGGCGACCGGCCAGGCGCACGAGCGGGGCATGCGGCTGGCCGTGGCCCGGCACAACGCCCGCCCGGACGCCGACTTCCGGCTGGCCCTGCGCGTCGCCGACGACGGCGGGGACCCGCAGCGCCTCAAGCAGGCCGCCGCGGAGCTGCTCGCCGACCCGGCCGTGCTGGGCCTCGTCGGCCCCACCTGGGACGCGGCCGTACCGGAGCTGGCCGGCGCCTGCCTCACCGCGGACCTCACCCTGGCGCTGGTGTCGGTGCACAGTCCGGAGAACACCCAGGCGCTGTGGCGCACGGTGTGCGCCACCCGCCCGACCGACGAGGGCCTGGGCCTCCCGGTCCTGCACTACCTGTCCCGGGTGCGGATCTCGCGCCGCACGGCCGTCGTGGAGGACGCGGCGAACGGGGCACCGGCATGGCAGGTCACCCGGGTGCTCCAGCAGAGCCCCCCGGCGCAGGGCAGCGTGAGCGTCCACCGCGTCGCCGACGCCGGCTCCGGCTTCGGGGCCACCGTACGCGCGCTGACCGAGGCCCGCGCCGAAGCCGTCGTCTACGCCGGCACCTCGCCGCAGCGCGCGGCCGAGCTGGCCCGCGCCCTGGCCGACGCCGGCTTCCCGGGCCCCCGCGTGGCGCTCCAGCACGCCATGGAGCCGGCCTTCCTCACCTCGGCAGGCCAGGCGGCCGAGGGATGGGTGTTCAGTGCCCTGTGCACCGACCCGCTCGCCCTGCCCGCCGCGTCCGAGTTCGTCGCGGCCCACCGGAGCGCCTACGGCGAACCGCCCGCCCGGTGGGCCACCGAGGCTTACGACGCGGTCGGCCTGCTGGCCACCGCCCTGACCGGGCTGGAGGGGGAGGTACGCGACCGGGCGGGTCTGTCCCGCCGGATCTTCCGTACGACCTACCAGGGCCTCGCCAAGACGGTCGCCTTCGACACCCGGACGCGCGCCCTGACCGGAGACGCCCTGGCCCACCTCTACCGCGCCGAGGCGGGCGCCTTCCGCTACCTGGGCCGGTATCCGGACGTACGCGCCGACCCGTGAGCGCCCGAAGGCTGTCGCGCGGTCCCCGGCGCCGGCCGGGGACAGCGGGACAGCCCCTACTCGAAGCGGGAGGCGTCCCCGGCCCCGCGGCGCACGATCTCCACGTCACCACCGGAGAAGTCGATCACCGTGGTCGGCTCGGTGCCGCAGTCACCCGAATCCAGTACGGCGTCCACCTCGTGGTCGAGCCGCTCCTTGATCTCCCAGCCCTGCGTCATCGGCTCCGCCTCGTCCGGCAGCAGCAGCGTGCTGGACAGCAGCGGCTCGCCGAGCTCCGCGAGCAGGGCCTGGGTGACCACGTGGTCGGGGATCCGGACGCCCACGGTCTTCTTCTTCGGGTGCAGCAGCTGGCGCGGCACCTCCGAGGTCGCCGGGAGGATGAAGGTGTAACTGCCGGGCGTGGCCGCCTTGATGGCGCGGAAGACGTTGTTGTCGATCTGCACGAACTGCCCCAGCTGGGCGAAGTTCTGGCACACCAGGGTGAAGTGGTGACGGTCGTCGAGGTTGCGGATCGACCGGATCCGGTTGATGCCGTCCCGGTTGCCCAGCTGGCATCCCAGCGCGAAGCAGGAGTCCGTCGGGTACGCGACGAGCTTGCCCGAGCGGATCATGCCGACCACGTTGTCGATGGTGCGCCGCTGGGGATTCTCGGGGTGCACGTCGAAGTATTTCGCCATCCGCCGAGCCTACGCCGTCGTGGCGGGGCCCGGTCACGGCCGCTCGGGACGCTTCCCGGCGGATTCGGGGGGACGATGAGAGGTGACCGTGCGCCCTGGACCGGCCCGGACCGCCCCGAACGGGGCGCCGCAGCGGCCCGGGGCGGGTGGGCGCCGGGCCGACGGTGCCGGAAGGGAGCATCGCCGATGGGTGCGATCGACGGGTCGGGGGCCAACGGGAGGCGGCCCGTCGCGGCCGGGCTCGCCCCGCCGAGCGGGCTGCTCGACGTCCTGAACGTCGCGGCCGTCGTCCTCGACGCCGAAGGCCGGGTCGCCCTGTGGAGCCCGCAGGCCGAGCAGCTGTTCGGCTGGACGGCGGGCGAGGCCCTGGGCCAGCCCGCCGCCCGGCTGCTCGCCGCGCCGCAGCACGTGGGCCTGGTGACGGAGCTGTTCGCCCGGGTCATGGGCGGTGCCGGCGACTGGGCGGGCGCCTTCCCGGTGCGGCACAAGGACGGCAGCACACGCCTCGTGGAGTTCCGCAACATGAGGCTGCTCGACGAACGCGGAGACCTGTACGCCCTGGGCATCGCCACCGACCGCACCACGCTGCGGCAGCTGGAGCGGGACCTCGCCCTGTCCGCCCGCCTGGTGGCCCAGTCACCGATCGGGCTCGCGGTCCTGGACACCGAGCTGCGCTACGTCCTGGTCAACCCCACCCTGGAGCGGATCAACGGGCTTCCCGCCTCCGAGCACATCGGCCGGGGCGTCCGGGAGGCGCTGTCCTTCCTCGACGACACCGAGGCCGCCGAATCGGCGATGCGGCAGGTCCTGGCCACCGGCACACCCCTGCTGGAGCAGTTCACCGCCGGCCGCACCCACGGCGGGCACCGCGCCGAACACGCCTGGTCGGTGTCCTACTACCGGCTGGAGGACGCCACCGGCCGGGTCCTGGGCCTGGCCACCTCCGTGGTGGACGTCACCCAGAGCCACCAGGCGGCCCTGGAGATCGCCCGCAGCCGCCGCCGCCTCGCGCTGATCGCCGACGCCACCGTCCGTATCGGCACCACCCTCGACCTCGACCAGACGGCACGCGAGCTCGCCGACGTCGTCGTGCCCGAGCTCGCGGACATCGCGGCCGTCGACATCCTCGACTCGGTCCTCGAAGGCCGGCCCACCCTCAGGTCCTCGGCCCACGAACCGGCGGTGTTCCGCGCCCTCGCCGTCGCGGCCGCCTACCCGAGCGAGGCCGTCCGCGCCGCCGACCCCCCGGGCGACATCGCCCGCTACGCCGCCGACCGGCTGGTCACCCAGTCCGTGACGACCGGGCACCCTGTCCTCGTCGCCCACGTACAGGCCCGGGACATCTCCCGGATCGCCCGCGACAGCAACGCCGCCTCCCTGCTGACCCGCGCCGGGCTGCGCTCGTACCTCGCCGTCCCGCTCATCGCCCGCGGCGAGGTGCTCGGCGCCCTCGACCTCAAACGCACCCGCAACCCGCTGCCGTTCAACGACGACGACATCGTCCTGGCCGGCGAACTGGCCGCACGCGCCGCCGTGTGCATCGACAACGCCCGCTGGTACCGCAACGCGCACCACACCGCCCTCGCGCTCCAGCACCACCTCCTGCCCCACCACCCGCCGCCGACCCCCGGCCTCGAAGTCGCCTCGCGCTACCGACCCGCCGCCGCCAGCAGCGAGATCGGCGGCGACTGGTTCGACGCCATCGCGGGACCCGACGACACCACCGTCCTCGTCATCGGAGACGTCATGGGCAGCGGCATCAACGCCGCCGCCAGCATGGGACAGTTGCGCACGGCGACCCGTACCCTCGCCGAACTCGCCCTCGACCCGCCGCAGGTGCTCCAGCAACTGGACCGCACCACCGCCGCCCTTGAGGAGACCATCGCCACCTGCGTCTACGTCGTCCACGACCCGCACCGCGCACAGTGCCGCATCGCCGTCGCCGGCCACCTCCCTCCCGTGCTCATCCGCTCCGGCCGCGCACCCCGCCTGCTCGACCTGCCCACCGGCGCGCCCCTGGGCGTGGGCGGCATCCCCTTCGAGGCCACCACCGTCGCGATGGCCCCGGGGGACCAACTGGTCCTCTACACCGACGGCCTGGTGGAGACCCGGGACCAGCCCATCGACGAACGGCTCGACCTGCTCCTGGACCTGCTCGCCGACACCGGACGTCCGCTGGAGGAGACATGCGACCGGCTCCTGGACTCCCTGCGCCGGCCCGACGACCACGACGACGTCGCCCTGGTCATCGCCCGTGCCAGGTCCCTGACCGACCGCGACGGCTCGCCTCGCGGCCCCGCCGGTACCGGCCTACGCTGACCGTGCACGCCCTGCCCTGGTCCTCGTACCGCAGGAGGCACTGGTGAACACGACGCACACAAGGCTTCGCCGGGCCTGCGCGGCCACCGCCGCGGCGGGCCTGCTCCTCACCGGAGCCGTCACGGCCACCGCGTACGGGGCGGCGCCCACCCCCGGACCCTCCGCTTCCGCCACCTCCGCGTCCCCCTCGCCGACGCCGGCCCCGAGCGGGGAGTTCAAGCAGCTCACCCCGGCCGTCGCGCGCCAACTCGACGCCGCCGTCCGGCAGGTCATGAGCGAGGCGCAGGTCCCGGGTGTGATCGTGGGGCTGTGGGCCCCCGGCAAGGGAAGCTACGTCAAGGCCTTCGGCGTCGCCGACAAGGCCACCGGCGCGCCCATGCGCACCGACTTCAACACCCGCATCGGCAGCCAGACCAAGACCTTCACGGTCACCGCCCTGCTCCAGCTGGTCGACCAGGGCAAGGCGGGCCTGGACGACCCCATCGGCGACTACGTGTCCGGCGTGCCGAACGGCGACCGCATCACCCTGCGCGAGCTGGCCGGCATGCGCAGCGGGCTGTTCAACTACAGCGAGGACCCGGACTTCGACAAGGCGCTCACCAGCGACCCCGACCGCCGGTTCACCCCTCAGGATCTGCTCGCCTACTCCTTCAAACACCCGGTGCAGTTCGCGCCGAACGCGCAGTTCCAGTACTCGAACACCAACCTGGTCCTGCTCGGCCTCGTGATCGAGAAGATCACCGGCCGGCCGCTCGCCGAGGTCGTCAACCAGGACGTCGTACGGCCGGCCGGCCTGAACCGCACCTTCTTCCCGACCGGCGCGGAGTTCCCCCAGCCGCACGCCCAGGGCTACACCGACCAGACCGCCACCGGCAAGGTCGAGGTGGCGACCGACTGGGACCCGTCCTGGGCCTGGGCGGCCGGTGCGATGATCTCCGACCTGCAGAACCTGCGCAGCTGGGCGCGCACCCTCGCCACCGGTACGCTGCTGACGCCCGCGACCCAGGCCCAGCGCCTGAAGACCACGTCGGTCGGCATCCCCGGCGCCGGCTACGGGCTGGGACTCTTCGACGTACAGGGCTGGATCGGACACAACGGCTCGCTCCCGGGCTACGAAAGCCTCGGCGTCTACCTCCCGCAGGCCCAGGCGACCATGGTCGTCATCCTCAACACCGACATCCTGCACGACGGCCAGGAGCCCAGCACCCTCTTCGGCGAGGCGATCACCGGCATCGTGAGCCCCGGCAACGTGTACCCCGGCCACAAGCCGTCCGAGCCGAAGAACTGACCGGGCCGGTCGGCCGGCTGTTAGGGTCCCAGGCATGCCCGAGCTCATCGCCCCCACCCCCCGCCTGCACGGATCCTGGACCGCCGCGCAGGAGGAGTGGGGGCCCGAGGCCCACCTGGACGGCGCCGGGCTCGGCGCCGACGACGACGTCGCGAGCCCGCAGGGCTTCGCCGCCTGGACGCAGAGGCTCCGCCGGTACGGGGACCGCTCGCTACCGGTCGACCACGGCCGCGTCCACGCGACGTACTGGTGGATAGCCGAGGGCGACACCTACCTGGGCGCCATAGACCTGCGCCACTACCTCAACGGCTTCCTCCTCGACGCCGGCGGCCACATCGGCTACGGCATCCGGCCCTCGGCCCGCAGGCGCGGCCTCGCCACCTGGGCCCTGTCCGCGGTCCTCCACGAGGCGCGCCTGATGGGCATGGACCGCGTCCTGCTGACCTGCGACCCCGGCAACGAGGGGTCCGTGCGCACCATCGAGCGGTGCGGAGGCGTACTGGAGGACGTGCGCGAGACCCTGATCGGCCCCAAGCGGCGCTACTGGATCACTCTCTGACCGTTCCGCCCGGGCGATTGCGGACGGGGGGCCCGGCGAATTAGTGTCGCGTCCATGTCCAAGGCCGAGATCGACATGGTGACCGCCGAGTTCTTCGGGTCGTTCGACAACCGGGGCGGCAGGACCGCCGACGTGGCCCGGATCCGCAAGCTCGCCCTGCCCGGCGCGGTGATCGTCATGACCGGTCCGCGGTTCACCGTCTACACCGTGGACGAGTTCATCGAACCCCGCCGTGAACTGCTGTCCGGGGGACGGCTGGTGGAGTTCAGCGAGTGGGAGACCTCCGAACGCACCGAGATCGCGGGCGACATCGCCTCGCGGTTCGGCGAGTACCGCAAGGCGGGGGTTCTGGACGGCGAACCCTTCGAGGGCGTCGGTACCAAGACCATCCAGTTCGTCCGCACCGCCGAGGGCTGGCGGATCGCGGCCTTCTCCTGGTACGACCGGCCCTGAGCGGGCCGCCGGAGGCACCCGGCGGAGCCCCGGCCGGTCCGGAAACCGGTTGACCCCGGCCGTTCCCGCCGGGTCGGATGGCTGCCGTGAGCACAGGACAGATGCACCCCGGACAGCACCCCGTCGACGAAGGCCTCGTACGGCGGCTGCTGGCCGGGCAGTTCCCGCAGTGGGCGGGTATGAGCGTGGAGCGGTTCCCGTCCGGCGGCACGGTCAACGCCATGTTCCGGCTCGGCGAGGACCTGTCCGTACGGCTGCCGCTGTACGAGGGCGGGGCAGGGGACGTGCTGACGGAGCGGCACTGGCTGCCCCGCCTCGCTCCCCGCCTGCCGACGGCCGTCCCACAGGTGCTGGGGGACGGCGAGCCCGCGCAGGGCTATCCGTGGCGGTGGTCGGTCTGCGGGTGGCTGCCGGGGGAGAACCCGCAGGCGGGCACGCTGGGCGGGTCCGTCGCCCAGGCCCTGGCCCGGGACCTGGCGGCCTTCGTCGTGGCGATGCGGGGCATCACCCTGACCGGGGCGCCGCAGGCGCACCGCGGCGGGCCGCTCGCCTCGCTCGACGCACCGACCCGGGAGGCGATCGGGGCGCTGCGGCTGATACCGGAGGAGGGCGTCGACTGCGATGCCGTGGAGGCCGTGTGGCAGGACGCGCTGCGGGTCCCGGAGTGGGACGGGCCGCCGGTGTGGCTGCACGGCGACCTGATGCCCGGCAACGTCCTGGTGGAGGGCGGGCGGCTGACCGCGGTCATCGACTTCGGGTGCACGGGGTTGGGGGACCCGGCCTGCGACCTGTTCCCGGCGTGGAACCTGCTGCCCGCCGCCGCGAGGGAGGTGTTCCGCGAAGCGCTCGGCGTGGACGACGCGACCTGGATCCGCGGCCGGGGACGCACGCTCTCGCAGGCCGTGATCGCGCTGCCCTACTACCGCAGGACCAATCCGGCGATGGCGCGCAACGCCCGGCACGTGATCCGGGAGGTCCTGGCCGAGAGGTGACGGGCAGGGGCGGCCACCGGCCGCCAGGCGTCGCCTTGGCTGTCAGGCGTCGCCCCTGAGACGGTCGCGCTGGAGCTGGCGGGCGACGGCCCGGCGTACCGACGCCGGCGCCGACCCGGCGGCGGCCGCCTTCGGGCCGGCGTCGAGACCGCGGCTGATCTCGTCGTACGCGGCGCGGAAGGCGGCGGGCAGCTCCGCGGCGCCCAGCCGCAGATCCTCTTCCAGGAGGCGCCGCAGCTCCTGCGAGCTCTCCGGTGTGAACCGCCTCCGCCCCCTGGCGAGGGCGCTGACGAAGCGCGTGCAGCGTGCTGTGTCCAGCGCCTCGGAGACCTCCTCCGCCAGCGCCCACAGGCGTCCTTCGAGCCATGCGGTGTCGGGCTGGTCGAGGGAGAGTCCGAGGCGCGGCGGCGGTTCGCCGGGCGTCAGCCGCGTGATCTGCTTGGACACGGCGGGCTGGCTCATGTCCGTGATCCGGGCGATCTTGTCCTGGGTCCAGCCGAAGCCCGCGAACAGTTTGACCATCTCCGTGCGCAGCCGGCGCATCTCCTCGCCGGCGCGGATGACCTCGTTCATTCCGGCGAGCATCCGCGCGGCCTGCTCCTCGGTCAGGGCCCCGGTCGGTGCCCCGGGCTCGTGCCGCACCCCGGTGCCTTCTTCGTCCGCGTGTTCCACACCCTGGTTATACACCTGGCACACCCGTCCTCATAACCAGGTTGTACAACCAGGTTATGGATGTCAGGATCCGCGCCATGGCCTCATCCACGTTCACCGCGCCCGACGGAACCCTCCTCGCCTACCGCGCCCGCGGCAGCGGAGAGCCCGTCGTCTGCATCCCCGGCGGCCCCGCGGACTCCGCCTACCTCGGCGACCTCGGCGGTCTGTCCGCCCACCGCCGCCTGGTCGTCCTGGACCTGCGCGGCACCGGCCGCTCCGCGGTCCCGCAGGACCCCGGGTCCTACCGCAGCGACCGCCTCGTCGACGACATCGAAGCCCTGCGCGGGCATCTGGGCCTCGACCGGATCGACCTGCTCGCCCACTCCGCGGGGGCCAACCCCGCCGTGCAGTACGCCGCCCGGTACCCGGACCGCATCGGCAGGCTCGCCCTGATCACCCCCGGCACCCGGGCCGTCGGCACGGTGATCACGGGGGACACGCGCAGGGAACTCGCCCGACGGCGCGCCCACGAACCATGGTTTCCGGCGGCGTTCGCAGCCCTGGAGGACATCATCGCCGGCGCCGGAGGCGACCCCGACGCCATCGCCCCCTTCTTCTACGGTCGTTGGGACGCCGAGGCGCGGCGGCACCACACCGCTAGCCGCCCGGACAATCCGGAGGCCGTAGCCCGCTTCGGGGCGGAGGGAGCCTTCGACCCGGAGGCCACCCGCGCCGGCCTCACGGCCCTCCGGGCCCCGGCCCTCCTGCTCGCCGGCGAGTTCGACCTGAACAGCCCGCCCGGGGCGGTCGCCGAGTGCGCGGAGCTGTTCCCCCACGCCACACTCGTCGTACAGCCGGGTGCGGGCCACTACCCCTGGCTCGACGACGCGGGCCGCTTCGTGGCGGCCACCGCGGCGTTCCTGGGGTGAGCCCGCCCGCGGCCGCCCCCCGCCGGCCGGCCGCGGAGCACAGCCCCGGCCTGTCCGCGGCCGCCGCACGCTGCCGCCCGTACGCCCCCCGTACGCACGGCGACGGCCCCGGCCGGATTCCCCCCGGCCGGGGCGGTCTTCAGCGTGTCAGCGCGCCGCCGCGCGCCGACACCGCTACCACAGGACGGGGAGCCGCTCCGGCAGGCGCTTCATGAACCGGGTACGCCAGACGAGCTGGTCGAACGGCACCGCCAGCTGCAGGCCGGGCATCTTCTCCAGCAGCACCTCGACGGCGATCTCCGTGTGCCGCTTGCCGAGCGCGGTGGCCGGGCAGTAGTGCGGTCCGCCGCCGAAGGACAGGTGCGTACCGGCGTTCGCGCGGTCGATGTCGAAGGTGTGCGGGTCGGAGTACACGGCCGGGTCGGTGTTGGCCGCCTCGACCAGGACGAGCAGCAGCTCGCCCTTCTTGACCTGGACGTCGCCGAGGGTGACGTCCTCCAGCGCGAGCCGGGGCAGGCCGTCGGCGATCGACAGGTTGACGCGCAGGAGCTCGTCCACGGCGGACGGGATCTTCTCCGGAGACGTGCGCAGCTGCTCCCACACGTCGGGGTTCTGCAGAAGCGAGACGATCGCCATGGTCAGGAAGCCCATGGTCGAGATGACCCCGGCGCCGAACAGCGTGACGCCGACGGTCGCCAGCATCTCGTCCGTCAGGTGCGCGTAGTCGGGGTCCTCGCGCAGCGCGGCGAGTTCGGCCATCAGCCCGACGGTGGCCGGGTCGTCGAGGCGCTCCACCATGTAGGCCATGTCGCGGTCCCAGTTGAGCTTGGCGCCCGTGACGGGGCAGGCCGAGTTCATGAACGCGATGTCCAGGCTGGCGGCCAGCCGCGGGGCGTCGGCCTGCGGGATGCCGAGGATGCGGCAGTGGAGGTTCTCCGCGTACGGGTTGGTGAACGCGCCGCGCAGGTCGACCGGCGCACCGCTGCGCAGGATGCCCTCGACGAGGGAGTCCGCCTGCTCGCGCATCCAGCCGGTGAGGTTGTCCGTCTTCGGGTTGATCGCCTTGAGCACGGCCTTGCGCAGTCCGGCACCGGTGATGTTGCCCATGTTGTTGACGACCTCGGGCGGGATCGTCAGCGCGTACTGACGGGGAACGCCGGGGGCGGAGGTGTCCTTCAGGCTGAACCGCGGGTCTTCGAGGACCTGCTTGCAGAGCGCATGGGACGAGACGAGCCACGCCTCGTCGCCGGCTATCGTGCGCACGCGCTTGACCGGCTCGTCCCGAAGCTGCTCGATCTCGGCCGGGAGCCGGTCGCCGCGGGCGGAGAACGGGAAGTCGAGGAGGGTGTCAGCGGTCATCGGAGTCTCCTTCGGCGGGGGTGATGATGGCGTGGCCCTGGTTGCGTGAGGCACGAAGCCCCGAGCCGCGCGAGTAGAGCAGTTCCGCCATGGGCAGGAGCTGGTGGTAGCAGTTGAGCGAGGACGGCACGCCGAGGATGGCGGGGGTGTCCAGGAACAGCGGCGCCTCCGCGCAGACGTACTCCAGGCAGACCTCGCGCTGACGGGTGGTGGCCGTCTTGCCGCCCAGCACCTTCGAGGAAAGGAACGCGTCGACAAGGGAGTTGCAGGTCTCGCGGAACTCGGGATCGATGTCGAGCAGGTTGTTCAGGTGGTTGTGGAGCGTCCGGTACGCCGGGATGTCGGTGAGGGACGACATCGGACGGGCCCGTAGGCGAAGGCCGGTGGGGTCGGCTTCGGCGGCGGCGTTGTTGACCTTGGCGCGGACACCGCGCAGGTTCTTCACCGCCTTGCGGCGAGCTTCGTCCTCGCCGTATCCGAGGGCCTCGTACATCTCCGCGACATGCATGTCGGTGTAGATGAGGTCGACCTGCGCGAAGTTGCGCATGCCCCACTGGGCGAGGTCGAGAACACGCTGGGCCGAGAAATAGCTGTTGCCCGGCGAGATGCCGATGACGGCGTGATCGCCCTCGTCGTTGATCACCTGGCAGTGCGGGGTGTATGGCCGGACTGTGAAGACTTCGGTTGCTGTCGTCAACAGGGGTCGGGTCCTTTGCGCCGCAAGTCCCGTGGGGCCCTGTGCCCCGGGTGTGGCGGCGACGTGATGGAAGGTACCCGAACTCTGAGCGACGTTCCATGTCTCCTGGGTAGTAACTCACCAGGCGGACAGAGCAGTTGACCAGGGCATCCTTCCCCTGCCCGGCCGGGCGGCCCGACACCGGCAGCCGACCCCGGCGCGGGCCGGAATGCGACGGTCCGGGCCGGCCCGTGTGGGCCGGCCCGGACTCCGGGGGTCAGACGAGGTCGAACCGGTCCGCGTTCATGACCTTGTCCCACGCGGCGACGAAGTCCCTGGCGAACTTCTCCCGCGCGTCGTCGCTCGCGTAGACCTCGGCCAGCGCCCGCAGCTCGGAGTTGGAGCCGAAGACCAGGTCGGCACGGGTGCCGGTCCACCTGACCTCGCCGGTGGCGGCGTCACGGCCCTCGAAGGTGTTCCCGTCCCCGTTGGCCGACGTCCAGGTCGTGCCCAGGTCGAGGAGGTTGACGAAGAAGTCGTTCGTCAGCGTGCCCGGGCGGTCCGTGAGGACGCCGTGCGCGGAGTCGCCGTGGTTGGCGCCGAGGACGCGCAGACCGCCGACGAGGACGGTCAGCTCGGGCGCGCTCAGGCCGAGCAGGTTCGCCCGGTCGAGCAGCAGGTACTCGGCCGGCAGGCGGTTGCCCTTGCCGAGGTAGTTGCGGAAGCCGTCGGCGGTGGGCTCCAGGGCGGCGAACGACTCGGCGTCGGTGTGCTCCTCGGTGGCGTCCACCCGGCCCGGGGTGAAGGGCACAGCGATGTCGTGGCCGGCGTCGCGGGCGGCCTTCTCCACGGCGGCGGCGCCGCCGAGGACGATCAGGTCGGCCAGGGAGACCTGCTTGCCGCCGGAGTTGAACTCCGACCGGACGCCTTCCAGCACCCGCAGGACCTGCGCCAGCTCGTCGGGCTCGTTGACCTCCCAGCCGGCCTGCGGCTGGAGGCGTACGCGCGCCCCGTTGGCGCCGCCGCGCTTGTCGCTGCAGCGGAAGGTGGAGGCCGACGCCCACGCGGTGGAGACCAGCTGGGAGACGGTGAGGCCGGAGGCGAGCACCGCCTCCTTGAGGGCGGCGATGCCGGCGGCGTCCAGGAGCTCGCCCTGGGCCTCGGGCAGCGGGTCCTGCCACAGCAGGGTCTCCGCCGGGACCTCGGGGCCGAGGTAGAGCGACTTCGGACCCATGTCGCGGTGGGTCAGCTTGAACCAGGCGCGGGCGAAGGCATCGGCGAACTCCGCGGGGTTCTCGTAGAACCGGCGCGAGATCTGCTCGTAGACCGGGTCGAAGCGCAGCGACAGGTCGGTGGTGAGCATCGTCGGAAGGTGCTTCTTCGACGCGTCGTAGGCGTCGGGGATGATCGCCTCCGCGTCCTTCGCCACCCACTGGTGGGCGCCGGCCGGACTCGTCGTCAGCTCGTAGTCGTACTCGAAGAGGTTCTTGAAGAAGCCGTTGCCCCACTGGGTGGGCGTGGTGGTCCAGGTGACCTCCAGGCCGCTGGTGATCGTGTCGGCGCCCTTGCCGGTGCCGAAGGAGTTGGCCCAGCCCAGGCCCTGCGCCTCGATCGGGGCGGCCTCGGGGTCGTCGCCCACATGGTCCGCCGGGCCGGCGCCGTGGGTCTTGCCGAAGGTGTGGCCGCCCGCGATCAGGGCCACCGTCTCCTCGTCGTCCATCGCCATCCGGCGGAACGTCTCGCGGATGTCGCGGGCCGCGGCGACCGGGTCCGGGTTGCCGTTCGGGCCCTCCGGGTTGACGTAGATCAGGCCCATCTGGACGGCGCCGAGCGGGCTCTCCAGTTCGCGGTCACCGGTGTAGCGCCGGTCGTCGAGCCAAGTGGTCTCGGGGCCCCAGTACACGTCCTCGTCCGGCTCCCAGACGTCGGCGCGGCCGCCGGCGAAGCCGAAGGTCTCGAAGCCCATCTGCTCCAGCGCGACGTTGCCGGTCAGGATCATCAGGTCGGCCCACGACAGGTTCTGGCCGTACTTCTTCTTGACCGGCCACAGCAGGCGGCGGGCCTTGTCCAGGTTGCCGTTGTCCGGCCAGCTGTTGAGGGGCGCGAAACGCTGCTGGCCGGCGCCGGCGCCGCCGCGTCCGTCGCTGATCCGGTAGGTGCCGGCGCTGTGCCACGCCATGCGGACCATGAACGGGCCGTAGTGGCCGAAGTCGGCGGGCCACCAGTCCTGCGAGGTCGTCAGCACCTCCGCGATGTCCCGCTTCACCGCGGGCAGGTCGAGGGCCTGGAACGCCGCCGCGTAGTCGAACTCCTCGCCGAGCGGGTTGGCCACCGCGGGGTTCTTGGCCAGGATCTTCAGGTTCAACCGTTCGGGCCACCACTGCCGGTTTCCGCCGCCCTGGGTGGGGTGCGCCGCCCGCTCGTGCGCGACGGGACAGCCACCCCCGCCCTGCGCCTTGGCGTCCGTGACGATCGCGTCGTGGTTCTCAGACATGGAAATCCTTCCGTACCAGGGGAATCGCGGTGCTCAGATCGCAGTGCTCGAAAACGCAGTGCTCGGAACGCGGCGCTCGGGACCGAATGCGGTCCGACAGCGGGGACAGGGCCCCGCCCGCCGGACCCGGCTCCGCCGGCCGGCCGACGCCGAGCGCCCGCCGTCCCGTACTCCCGCCGCTCGGGAGTCTCCCTGCCTCTTGGTTATCAACGGAACCGATCCTACGATGGACCCAGTCCAAGTCAAGATGAGTACCAAGCCCATATTCGATCGGATCCCGGAAGCGGCAGGGGCTCCGCGGACCTGATGGGGGGAGCCGAGATGAGCGACCTGCTGGAGCGGCTGCGGGGACGCGGCTGGCGCCTGACATCCCAGCGGCGGGTGGTCGCGGAAGTCCTCGACGGCGACCACGTGCACCTGACCGCCGACGAGGTCCACGCCCGCGCGGCCCGGCGGCTGCCGGAGATATCCCGGGCCACCGTCTACAACGCGCTGGGCGAGCTGGTGGCCCTCGGAGAGGTCGCGGAGGTCACCACGGACGGCCGCGCGAAGCGGTACGACCCCAACGCGCACCACCCGCACCAGCATCTGGTGTGCTCCGGTTGCGGCCTCATCCGCGACGTCCACCCGGACGGCGACCCGCTCGCGGTGCTCCCCGCCGCCGAACGCTTCGGGTTCACCGTCGCCGGAGCCGAGATCACCTACCGGGGACTGTGCCCCGCCTGTGCCTGAGGCGGCGGCCGCCAGGCCCGGATTGGCGTCCCGCCCACGGGGGTAGGCGCCGTGCAGAACCGGGAGAAGCGACGCCGGAACGGCCTCGGCGGGCGCGGCCGATCACCGGTCGCGGTGCGCGGAGGGTGGCAGGACGATGGCTTCACGTACCTGCGTAGTGGGAAGAGGTGGTTCCCGATGGCCCCGCCGGCGGACGGTGAGCGATTCGCCGTGGAGGTGCGGTCCGAGGACGACGTGCTCGTCTTCACCCTGACCGGAGAGCTGGACCACGACACGGCCGAGCCCCTGCGCGCGGCACTCGCCGCGGCCGTCGACGGCGGCGCCCGCAGGCTGTTGCTGGACTTCTCCGGGCTGCGGTTCTGCGACTCCACGGGTCTGAACGTGCTCCTGCACAGCCGGCTCTCGCTGCGGGAGGAGGGCGGCAGCATCGCACTGGCGGGGCTGCGCCCGCCCGTCGCACGGATGTTCCGCATCACCGGCGCGGACGGGATCTTCTCCGTACACCCCGACGTGGCGCACGCGCTGGCCGAGCCGCGGCCCGCGTGAGGGAGGAACGCGTCATGGAGCCACGGCCACTCGACCGGACGCGGAGCCTCCTGCTGACGGGCATGACCGATGTCGTCACCCGTTGCCGTGACTTCACCCGTGCCGCTCTGATCGACTGGAAGTGGATGCCGGGCGCCGGCGACGACGCCGAGGACGTCCTGCTGCTGGTGTCCGAAGTGGTCGCCAACGCCTGCCTGCACGCCGGCGGACCCCATGCGCTGCTGCTGGAGTGCACGGACGACCGGCTGCGCGTCGAGGTCACCGACGGCAACCCGGCCGCCCCCATGCCGCGCTCGCGCCCGGATCCGGCCCGCCCGGGCGGCTACGGCCTGCTGATCGTGGAGCGGATAGCCCGGCGCTGGGGCACGCTGCCCCTCGCCGACGGAAAGTGCGTGTGGGCGGAGATCGACTCGCCGCTGCGGGCCCCGGACGTCCGCGGCCCGCAGCCCGTCCTCTGACCCACCCCTACGTAGCCACCCCGCCACGCAGGCGCGACGGCGGCAGCGGGCTCTCAGTACGCGCCGTCCTCCTCCTGGCCCTGCGGCTGTCGCCGGTCCCGCGTCTCCGTGCTCCCGGCGCCTTCGGTGTCCTCCAGCATCCCGGCCCGCAGCTTCGCCATGATCCGGCTCAGCAGCCTCGACACGTGCATCTGCGAGATGCCGAGGCGCTCGCCGATCTGCGACTGGGTGAGCTCGTCGCCGAAGCGCAGCTGGAGCACCAGCCGGTCGCGCTCACCGAGCGCGCCGAGGAGCGGCTTGAGGGTCTCCAGGTCCTCGATGCGCTGGTACGCCTCCTCCTCGGAACCCAGGGAACGCGGCAGGGACCCGCCGTCGGAGTCCTGGCCCACGGAGGTGCTGAGGGATTCCGCGACATAGCAGTTGGCGGCCTGCCGGCCCTCGGCCAGGGCGTCGTCGCTGACGCCGAGGTGCTCCGCGAGCTCGTGGTCGGTCGGCCGGCGGCCCAGGTCCTGTTCCATCGCGTCGCAGGACTTCGCCATGTCCAGGCGCAGCTCCTGGAGGCGCCGCGGCACCTTCACCGACCAGCTGGTGTCCCGGAAGAAGCGCTTCATCTCGCCGGTGATCGTCGGCACGGCGAAGGTGGCGAACTCCACCCCGCGCTCCACGTCGTACCGGTTGATGGCTTTGATCAGGCCGATCGTGCCGACCTGGACGATGTCCTCGAAGGGTTCGCTGCGGTTGCGGAAGCGCCGGGCGGCGTACTTCACCAGGCTGAGGTTCAGCTCCACCAGCGTGTTGCGGACGTAGGAGTACTCCGCCGTGCCCTCGGCCAGGGAGCGCAGCCGGTGGAAGAGCGCCACGGACAGGCTGCGGGCGTCATCCGTACTGACGGCCAGGGGGTTCTCGGGAATCTCTACGGTGTCCACCGTCAGCCCGGTATGGACGGGGTCCGCGGTGTCGCGGGGCAGGGGGGTCATGGGTTCCTCCGACGGGTCGGGGTGCCGCGCGAGGCGCGGCGGGGCCGTCGTGGGTTCTGTTCGGGTATATACCCCATCGTGGCGCCCTGACCCTTCCGGCGCCTCTCAGCCCGGCGACGGGGAGAGGTGGTACACCGCGAATGCGCGGTCGATGACGGGCATGGCGACGTTGCGTACGCGCACCCCGCCGCCCGTCATCCCGTGCTCCGTGCCGAGGTGGGCGTGCCCGTGGACCGCGAGGTCCGCACCGGCCTCGTCGATGGCCTCCGCCAGCAGGTAGCTGCCGAGGAAGGGGTAGATCTCCAGCGGTTCGCCCGCCAGGGTGTCCGGAACCGGCGAGAAGTGGGTGAGGGCCACACGGATTCCGCTGCCCAGGGTGTCCAGCTCGCGCAGGGTGCGGCCGAGCCCGTCGGCGCACGCCCGGGAGTACCTGATGAAGGCCTTCATCTCCGGTTCCCCGAACTCCGTGGCGCTGCGGCCCGCGAAACCCCCGCCGAAACCCTTCGTCCCGGCGATCCCGACGGTGACGCCGCGGATGTCGAAGGTGACGCCGTCGCCCTCCAGGACGCGGACGCCCTCCTCGGCCAGTTCGCGGGCCACGAGGTCGGGCTGGTCGCTCTGGTAGTCGTGGTTGCCGAGGACGGCGACCACGGGCACGGGCAGGCCGGCGACCTCGGCGGCCACCACCCGGGCCTCCTCGGGGGTCCCGTGCCGGGTGAGGTCGCCGGCGAGCAGCAGCAGGTCCGCGCAGTCACCGAGCGTGTCGAAGGCCGGCCGCAGGGCCCCGGCGCTGTCCGGTCCGAGGTGGATGTCCCCGACGGCCGCGATGCGGATCACGACAGCACCTCCGCCGGGCCGGGCGGCCCGATCCGGTGCACGGTCAGGTCCTCGTGCCAGGGCACACCCTCCAGTTCCTCCGCGACGATCCGCAGGACGGCGTCCCGGGAACCGGCGTCGGTGAGCACGCCCCAGACCATCACCCACGCGCCGCGCGTCTCCACCCGAACGCCCAGCTCGGCGATGTCCTCGCGCGCGAGGCGGTCGCGCAGGTGCGCCACGCGGTAGTCGAGGTTCTCGACGGAAGTCATGAGGTCCCCTTCCCCCGGTCGATGACCCGGAGCCGGTCGAGGAGGTACAGGAAGGCGTCGGGCAGCGGGGAGTCCCGGTGTACGCGGTCCAGCCGGCCCCAGTCGATCTGCTCGCGCAGCATCCGGGCCATCGGCAGCAGGTCGCCGAAGTCGCAGTAGTGCTCGGACAGGGCGGACAGCAGGCTGTCCATCAGGTCGGTGGGGGCGAGGACCGGCATCCACACCGAGTCCACCGACTTCACCGGCGCCCGCTCCAGCAGCTCCGTACTGACGGGCCGACGGGCGAGCTCGAAGATCAGGTCGATCTCCTCACCACCCGTACGGCCCTTGACCAGCCAGTCCTCCGCGGCCCGGCGCATCTCGATGCCACCGTCCTCCAGTGCCTTGATCGCCGCGTCGGCGTCCTCGCGCCGCATGCAGAAGTCCGTGTCGTGCTGGAAGCGGGCCGGGACGCCGTGGGCGAACGCGGCCACGCTGCCGGCCAGCGCGAACGGCTGCCCGGACTGCTTCAGCAGCGCCGCCACACGCTTGGTCACCTGCAGGATGGCCTGCGTGTGGTCCTCGGGGAGCTGACCGTCGGTGATGGTGGGCGGGCTCAGGGCCTCCGGGGGAGGGGCCCCGCCGGAGGTGTCGGCCGGAGGCATGTTCACAGAAGACCTCGCTCCTTCGAACCGGCATGGACCGGGGATCCGCGCGCTGACGGCAGGCACCTAACCCGTCCGGCGCCCGCGAAACCCCGGCAGTAGGCCATACGAGTGACAGGGGGCGCCGGGGGTAGGCGCCCGTACGTGGCGGGGCCCCGGCGTCCCCGCACGGTCCCGGCCACCGACCCGTAGGGAGGCGGAAGATGAACCGCGCCGCTCTGTTCGACGTCGACGGCACCCTCGCCGACACCAACCACCTGCACGTCACGTGCTGGTGGGAGGCGCTGCGCCAGGCCGGCCACGACGTGGCGATGCACGACATCCACCGCGCAGTCGGCCTGCCGGGCCAGGACCTCCTCGCCCACCTGCTGGGGGAGGACCGCGACACGAGCGGGGACGAGCGGCTCACCGCCGCCCACGACACCCTGTACGCCACCTGGTTCGACCGCCTCCCCGGCCTCGACCGCGCCGCCGACCTGCTGCGCGAGCTCGACCGCAGGGGCTGGCGGGTCGTCCTGGTCACATCCGCGAGCGAGGCCGAGCTCACCGCGCTCAGAGGTGCCATCGGCGCCGACGACGCCGTCACCGCGACCGCCAGCTCCGACGACGTCAGCGAGGGCAAGCCGGCACCGGACCCGGTGCACCACGCCCTCGGACTCGCCGGCGCCGCCGCGCGGGACGCCGTGTTCGTCGGCGACACGGTCTGGGACATGAAGGCCGCCACGCGCGCCGGCGTCGTCTGCGTGGGACTGCTCAGCGGCGGGATCCCCAGGCGGGACCTGGAGGAGGCCGGAGCCCGCGTGGTCTACCGGCACCCGGCCGACCTGCTGGCCGGCCTCGACGACAGCCCCTTCGCCGACGGGTCCGGCGAAGGTGGGAAGTAGGACCGCGGCCGAGGCACCCGGGCGCCGGAGCCCCGGACCGTACGAAACGAGGGAGAGAACATGACCGGCACCACCGAAGGACGGGACGAGAGCCCGAAGGAGCGCGCCGACCGGCAGTGGACGGAGCTGATCCAGGAGATCCGCGTCGCCCAGACGGGCGTGCAGATCCTCTTCGGTTTCCTCCTCACCGTGGTCTTCACCCCCCTCTTCCACGAGCTCCCCCAGACGGACCAGATCATCTACATCGTCACCGTCGTCCTCGGCTCCCTGGCGACCGGCGCACTCATCGGCCCGGTGGCCTTCCACCGCATCGTCTCCGGCCGGCAGATCAAGCCCGAGGCCGTGGCCTGGGCCTCGCGCCTGACCTTCACCGGCCTCGTCCTGCTGCTGGCCACGTGCACGGCGGCACTCTTCCTCGTCCTGCGGGTGGCCACCCACAACGCCGTCGTGCCGTGGCTGGTGGCCGTGGTGCTGGCCTGGTACCTGCTGTGCTGGTTCGCCCTGCCGCTGTGGGCGCGGATCCGCTACACGGTCAAGGAGTGAGCGCAGGACCCCGCGCGCGCCGAGCCGCCGGGGACGACGGGACAGCCGTAGGGGGTGTCGTCAAAGCCCCGTCCGGGTGGCGGTGCCCGGCACGCACGCTCGCCGCGTTGGCGTCGGTCGCCGACTCCCGCGTCGACTCCCTCCTCCGCCACGGGCGGCCGACGCTACTTCGACGACAGCCCCCTAAGCTGGTGGGTTGTTCGGCCACAGACCGTGACAGACAGGGTGAAACCAGGTCTCGGCCGACGAAGCGGACCGACTGCCGGAACGACACGCGAGGGCCGATGCCAGCCACACCCGACCGCACTGAACTCGCACTTCTCGACGGCCGCAGCCTCCACCCCGCCCCGGACGCGGGAGCGGCGGCGTACGAGGAGACCGGCAAGGCCGCCCGCTTCCGCACCGGCCCCGCCGCCCCGCCCCGCACCCTCGTCGACATCCTCGAAGCCACCGTTCGGGCGTACCCCGACGAACCGGCCCTCGACGACGGCGCCACCCGCCTCACCTACCGCGCCCTGGCCACCGAGGTCGACCGCGGCCGCCGCGCCCTCGCCGCCGCCGGGATCGGCGCCGGCGACCGGGTCGGCGTACGCGTCCCCTCCGGCACCGCCGACCTGTACGTGGCGATCCTCGCCGTCCTCGCCGCGGGCGCCGCCTACGTACCCGTCGAAGCCGAGGACCCCGACGAACGGGCCGCCCTCGTCTTCGGCGAGGCCGGAGTGCGGGCGGTGGTCGGCGCAGGACGGCGCATCGACATCCTCGACACCACAAGTGACACGGCCCCCCGCGGCGACCGCTCCGCCCGTCCCGGCCCCGACCACGACGCGTGGATCATCTTCACCTCCGGCTCCACCGGCAGGCCGAAGGGCGTCGCCGTCACCCACCGCAGCGCCGCCGCCTTCGTCGACGCCGAAGCCGCGCTCTTCCTCACCGAGGAACCCCTCGGACCCGGCGACCGGGTCATGGCAGGCCTGTCCGTCGCCTTCGACGCCTCCTGCGAGGAGATGTGGCTGGCCTGGCGCCACGGAGCCTGCCTCGTGCCCGTCCCGCGCAGCATGGTCCGCAGCGGCGCCGACCTCGGCCCCTGGCTGGTCGAACAGGAGATCACCGCGGTCTCCACGGTCCCCACCCTCGCCGCCCTCTGGGAGCCCGAGGCCCTCGGTGAGGTCCGGCTGCTCGTCTTCGGCGGCGAGGCCTGCCCGCCCGAACTCGTCCAGCGGCTGGTCACCGAGGGCCGCGAGGTCTGGAACACCTACGGCCCCACCGAAGCCACCGTCGTCGCCTGCGCCGCACTCCTGACCGGCACGGGGCCCGTCCGCATCGGCCTCCCGCTGCACGGCTGGGAACTCGCCGTCGTCGACGGGTCCGGAGAGCCGGTCCCGATGGGCGGCAGCGGCGAACTCGTCATCGGCGGCGTCGGCCTGGCCCGCTACCTCGACCCGGGCAAGGACGCCGAGAAGTACGCCCCCCTCGCATCCCTCGGCTGGCAGCGCGCCTACCGCAGCGGCGACCTCGTCCGCGCGGAACCGGAAGGGCTCGTCTTCCTAGGCCGCGCCGACGAGCAGATCAAACTCGGCGGCCGACGCATCGAACTCGGCGAGATCGACGCCGCCCTCCAGGCACTGCCGCACGTGGCGGGCGCCGCCGCAGCCGTCCGCACCGCCCGCAGCGGCAACCAGCTGCTCGTCGGCTATCTCGTCACCCAGGACGGCTGGGACCGGGCCGCCGCCGTCGAACGCCTGCGAGCCGAGCTGCCCGCCGCGCTCGTACCGCTCCTCGCCCCCGTCCCCGAACTGCCCACCCGCACCTCCGGCAAGGTGGACCGCGACGCGCTGCCCTGGCCGCTTCCCGACCTGGAGAGCGCCGGACCCGCCGAAGAGCTCCACGGCACCGAGGCCTGGCTCGCCGAACAGTGGCGGGAGACCCTCGGCACAGCCGTCACCAGCGCCTCCGACGACTTCTTCGCGATCGGCGGCAACAGCATCGCCGCCGCCCGGCTCACCACCCGGCTGCGCACCCGCTACCCGAGCGCAGCCGTGCTCGACATCTACCAGCAGCCCACCCTCCGCAAGCTGGCCCGCCGCCTGGAGAAGTCCGCACCGGACGCCGGCGCGGCACGCCCCGTCGCACCCGTCCCCCGCCGCGCCCAAGCCGTCCAGTGCCTCCTGCTGCTGCCGCTGCTCACCGTGCTCGGCCTGCGCTGGACGGTCGCCCTGCTGGCGCTCGGCAACGTACTGCACCGGTTCGGGCCGTATCCGTGGGCGCCGACCGCCTCCTGGTGGCTCGTCGCCGCCGGCGCCGTCCTGCTCTTCAGCCCGCCGGGCCGCCTCGCCGTCGCAGCCGGCGGCGCCCGCCTGCTCCTGCGCGGGGTCGAGGCCGGACGGTACCCGCGCGGCGGCAGCGTCCACCTCAGACTGTGGACCGCCGAGCGGCTGGCCGAATACGCGGGCGCGACCTCCCTGACCGGATCCTGGCTGGAGCGCTACGCCCGGGCCCTCGGCGCCAAGGTCGGCCCCGAGGTGGACCTGCACGCACTGCCTCCCGTCACCGGCATGCTCAAGCTCGGCCGCGGCTGCGCCGTGGAGGCCGAGGCCGACCTCAGCGGCCACTGGCTGGACGGCGACCAGCTGGAGATCGGCCCCCTGAGGATCGGCGCCGGAGCGGTGGTCGGCACCCGCAGTGTGCTCTTCCCGGGCGCGCGGATCGGCAAGCGGGCCGAGGTCGCCCCCGGCTCCGCCGTCACCGGGACCGTGCCGACCGGCCAGCGCTGGGCCGGCGCGCCCGCCGTCGAACTCGGCAGGGCCAAACACAACTGGCCCGGTGAACGCCCGCCCCGCGGGGTCCACTGGCGCGCCATGTACGGAACCACCGGCTTCTGCCTCACGGCGCTGCCCGCCCTCGCCGCCGTACCCGCCCTGCTCGTGCTGACCCGGTTCGTGCCCGCGGACGCCACGCTCGCCGAGGCCCTGCGCGGAGCCCTGGTCGCCGTGGTGCCCGCCACACTCGCCTTCGGCCTGGCCTACGCACTGCTGCTGCTGGCCGGCGTACGCCTGCTGAGCCTCGGCCTGCACCCCGGCAGCCATCCGACGCACAGCCGGACCGGCTGGCAGGCCTGGACGGTCACCCAACTCATGGACCTCGCCAGGGGCGCACTCTTCCCGCTGTACGCCGGGCTGATCACGCCGGTCTGGCTGCGCCTGCTCGGCATGAGGATCGGCCGCGGGGCCGAGGTGTCCACCGTACTGGCGCTGCCCAGCCTCACCACCGTCGGCGACGGCGCGTTCCTCGCCGACGACACCCTCACCGCCCCCTTCGAACTGGGCGGCGGCTGGGTGCGGATCGGGCACTCCGCGATCGGCCGCCGGGCCTTCCTCGGCAACTCCGGCATGGCCGCTCCCGGCCGTGCCGTGCCGGACGACGGGCTGGTCGGCGTACTGTCCGCCGTCCCGAAGAAGGCCAAGAAGGGCAGCTCCTACCTGGGCCTGCCCCCGGTCAAACTGCCCCGGTCCGCGGCCGCCGCCGACCACAGCCGGACCTACGACCCGCCCGCGCACCTGCTGTGGGCCCGCGGCCTGGTGGAGCTGTGCCGACTCCTCCCCGTCTTCTGCTCGGCGGCCCTGGCCGTACTGGGCGCGGCGGCGCTGTGCGCGCTGACCGCCCACGGCGGCCTGGGCCTCTGGTCGGCCGCGCTGCTGTCGGGAGCCGTACTCCTGGCCGCCGGAACGGCCGCGTGCTGTGTGGCGGTCACCGCGAAGTGGCTGCTGGTCGGCCGGCACCGGCCGGGCGAGCACCCGCTGTGGAGCGGCTTCGTCTGGCGCAACGAGCTCGCCGACACCTTCGTCGAGGTACTGGCCGTGCCCTGGCCCGCCGGACCGGTGCCCGGTACCCCGCTGATGTCCCTGTGGCTGCGCGGGCTCGGCGCCCGCATCGGCCGGGGCGTGTGGTGCGAGAGCTACTGGCTGCCGGAGGCCGACCTGGTCACCCTCGGCGACGGGGTCAGCGTGAACCGCGGCTGTGTGCTGCAGACGCACCTCTTCCACGACCGGATCTTGCGGACGGATACTGTGGTCCTCCGCGAGGGCGCCACCCTGGGCCCCGGTGGAATCGTCCTGCCCGGCAGCACGGTCGGGGCACGCAGCACCCTGGGCCCCGCCTCCCTCGTGATGGCCGGGGAGTCCGTCCCCGCCGACACGCGCTGGCTGGGCAACCCGATCGAGGCGTGGCGCTCCTGAGCAGGCGGCGGCGCCGGCCGGCACACGAGCGGCGGCAGGTACGGCGAGGGCGGCACGGGCGGCACACCGGCACGTCGCACGAGCAGGAGCACGGGTACGAGCACGGGCAGGGAGCGGAAGCGGCAGTGAGCGGCCAGACCACAGCGGTACCGGACCCGTACTTCCCGGCCAACGGGGACGCCCGCTACCGCGTGCACCGGTACGAGATCGCCCTGGACTACCGCCCCGCCCCCAACCGGCTGGCGGGAACGGGCCGCCTCAGCGCGATCGCCGGCCGGGCGCCGCTCACCGAGTTCCACCTGAACCTGGCCGACTTCAAGACCGGCCGTGTCCTGGTCGACGGGCGGCCGCCGCAGTACACCCACCGCGGCGGCAGGCTCCGCATCCGCCCCGCCAAGCCGCTGCCGCCCGGAGCCGCCTTCACCGTCGACGTGCAGTGGTCGGGCAACCCCAGGCCGGTGCGCAGCCCCTGGGGCGGCCTCGGCTGGGAGGAACTGACCGACGGCGCCCTCGTGGCCAGCCAGCCCGTCGGCGCCCCCTCCTGGTACCCCTGCAACGACCGCCCCGCCGACAAGGCCTCGTACCAGATCTCCGTCAACACGCCGTCCGCCTACACGGTCGTGGCCGGCGGCCGGCTCCTCACCCGCACCACCCGCGCGAGCACCACCACCTGGGTGTACGAGCAGCCCGCGCCGACCTCCAGCTACCTGGTCGGCCTCGCCATCGGCATGTTCCAGACGGTGCTCCTGGGCGACCCCGGACCCGGCGGCGTGACCCAGAGCGCCCACGTGCCCGCCCACCTGCTCCAGCGGTTCGCCCGGGACTTCGCCCGGCAGCCCGCCATGATGCGGCTCTTCGAGGAGCTCTTCGGCCCCTACCCCTTCGGCGAGTACGCGGTGGTCGTCGCCGACGAGGAACTGGACGTGCCGGTGGAGGCGCAGGGACTCTCCCTCTTCGGGGCCAACCACGTGGACGGCGTCCGCGGCTCGGAGCGCCTGATCGCCCACGAGCTCGCGCACCAGTGGTTCGGCAACAGCGTGACCATCGCCGACTGGCGCCACATCTGGCTCAACGAGGGCTTCGCGAAATACGCCGAATGGCTCTGGTCGGAGCGCTCCGGCGGCCGCACCGCACACGAGCAGGCGGCCGCCGCGCACCGGTCGCTGACCGCCCGGCCGCAGGACCTGCGGCTGGTCGACCCCGGCCGGAAGCTGATGTTCGACGACCGCCTGTACCAGCGCGGCGGTCTCACCGTCCACGCGATCCGCCGCGCCCTCGGCGACGAGGCCTTCTTCCGCATGCTGCGCGACTGGGCCGCCGTACACCGGCACGGCGTGGTGAGCACCGCCGCGTTCACCGCCCACGCCGCCCGCTACACGGCCGATCCGCTGGACGACCTGTACTCGGCCTGGCTGTACGAGGCCCCGCTCCCGCCCCTGCCGGGGTAGCCCGTGTGGTTTCCGGACGCATTGGACACCCGTCCGTCCACCCCTCCTCGGTGATCGTGCAGGTCAGGGGCTTGTCCAGGGCGGCCTGAAGTCGGCAGGCGGGGGTGGGGCCGCCCTTGCCGGGGGACTATGCGGCTGCCAGCATTCAGCGCGCGCCCCGCGGAGGTCCGGGGCCGGAGCAGATCCCGGCACCTCCCGTCGCATCTCTCGCATGGTTCCGTCCGGTGAACAACGAGCCAGGAGTGCATCCCGTGATCCGATCGAAACTGCGTACGCTGCTGCTCGCCGGCGGCGGTGCGGCCGTCATGCTGGCCACAGCACTCGTCCCCGGTACCGCGTCCGCGTCGCCGTCCGCCTCCCCGTCCGGGCAGACCCCGGCCGAGGCCGCCGGGTTCTGGTCCTGCACCGTCCCGCCCGGCTACACCTTCTCCTCCACCACCAACACCCTGAACTGCGGGGGCAGCGGCTTCCGCACCTACTACTTCGTCCAGCCGCCCAGCGACGGACTGTGGGCCTGCACCGTCTCCGACGGGTTCACCTACTCCTCCACCCAGAACACGCTCGACTGCTCCACCGGCGGCGGCTTCCGCACCAAGTACCTGCTGCGCACTCCGAAGACCGGTCTGTGGGCGTGCACGGTCCCCTCCGGCTTCACCTACACCAGTACGCAGAACACCCTCGACTGCTCGACCGGCGGCGGCTTCCGCACCAAGTACCTGCTACGCGCCTTCTGACACGGGCGCGGCGGCCGACGCTACTTTGACGACACCCCTAGGTCTGCTTCGTCCAGCGCTGGGAGGCCTCCCCGCCGCAGGTCTTCGTCACCAGGCCGCTGCTCATGCCGAGGTCGAGGCAGCCCCCGCCGAGGTCGCTGCGCAGGGCGCCGTTCGAACCCGTACGCCACACCCGGCCGATGTCCTGGGAGCAGTCGCCGACGAAGACGGCCTGGCCGAGGCCGTTGGAGTAGAGGCAGCTTCCGCTCTGCTGGTTGACGAGCTTGAAACCGCCGTCCGGCATGCTCCGCACGGTCCAGCGGGCGGAGCCGTTCGCGCAGTCGCCGAAGTCCGAGGAGCCGAAGACCTGGGTGATGCACTTGCCGTTGTTGCCGTTGCGATAGCGGTAGGTGCCGGAGTCGGGGGATGAGGGAGGCTGCGCCGGGGCCTTGGTGGGCGCCGCCGACGTCCCCCCGGCGGCGGGGCGGGATCCGCCGTCGCCGCCGCCCGCGCCCGCGGAGCCGCCCGTGCCCGGCGGGGCGCCGCCGGCCACCGGGCCCGCGCCGGGTCCGGTTCCGGCGCCGCCGGCCGCGGTGGCCGGGTCACCACCGGTGGCGCCCGGCGCCTGCCCCGGGTCCTGGGCCGGCGGATGTGCGGACGGAGCCGTACCGGACGGGCTGCCGCCGGCCGCCGAAGCGGGGTCGGCCGGGGCCGTCACGGAAGCGGTCGGGGTGTTTTGTGCCTCGGCCCGCGGCGAAGAGGTGTGCGGCAGGTACTGGATGGCGAGTGTCGTGCCGCCGGAGAGCACCACGACGGGCAGGACCGCGAGGAGGACACGGGTGCGTCGGCGCTCGCGCCGCACACCCCGCTCGGGCCCGTCCGGGGGAGACCCGGGCGCGGGGTCCGGTCCGGGGGCTTTCTCCTTCTCCTTCTCCTCGCCAGCCGCCTCCGCCTCCGGCCTCCCGCCGGAGAGCGGGAGCGTGGGCACGTCGATCTCCTGCACGTTCTCGGCGAAGGCGGCCCGTTCGGCCAGGCGCTCGTCGACGGCCGCCGGCCACAGCGGCTGCGTGAACGGTCCCTTCCGGGAGGCGCGGTCGAGCAGTTCCGGCGCCGTGGGGCGGCTGTCCGGATCCTTGGCGAGGCAGGCCTCGACGATGTCGGCCAGCTCCGGCGCCCGCTCCCGCAGCGGCTCCAGGTCGGGCTGCTCGTGGACGATCCGGTACAGCACACCGTGGCCGGACTCGTCTCCGAAGGGGGGCCGGCCGCACGCCGCGTACGCGAGTACCGAACCCAGCGCGAACACGTCGGTGGCGCCGCTCAGCGCCCGCTTCCCCGAGGCCTGCTCGGGAGCCATGTAGGCGGGAGTGCCCACGACCATGCCGGTCACGGTCAGCCGGCTCTGCTCGGCGGCCCGCGCCACACCGAAGTCGATGAGGGTCAGCCCGTCCAGGGTGAGCATGACGTTCGAGGGCTTGAGGTCGCGGTGCACCATGTCCAGCGCGTGCACCGGCGCCAGGCTCGCCGCCGCCTCCCGCAGCAGCAGCCACAGGGCGTCCTCGGGGAGCGGGCCGCCGTGCAGCCTGAGGGCTTCGCTCAGGGTGAGCCCGGGGACGTAGGCGGTGGCGAACCACGGCGGTCTGGCCTCGCGGTCGCCGGCGAGCAGCGGCGCCGTGGCCCCCGCGGGCAGCCGGGCGAGGTTGTCCAGCTCGTGCCCGAAGCGGCGCAGGAAGTCCTCGTCCTCGCCGACGACGGAGGACAGGAGCTGCTTGACGGCGACGTAGCGGCGCTCGTGGACGCCGAGGTACACCCGTCCCATGCCGCCGGCCCCGAGCCGCCCCGCCAGCGGGATCGGCCCGATCCGAAGCGGATCCTCCGCCTCCAGTGGCTCGGCCCCGCTCCCCGTCAGCTCTAACACGTCGCCTGCCCCGCTTGGATCGGTAACCGTCTCCGGGAATCTATCCCGGTGATCCGAAGAGGGCAACGAGCCTGGTGAGCAGTCGAGTTGCCGGTCCGCGGCTGCTGCGGGCCGGCTGCCGCCGGGCGGCGGTGGAGCCCCGGGCCGTCCCGGTCGGCGGTTCGCGCCCGTGCCCCCGCCGCATCCCGCCCGCGCGCCGACCGGGCTCGCCCTGGCCGTCGTGGCGCCATCGTGAGAACCGTTACATTCATCCCTCAATTGCCCCTTTTGGGGGAATCATGATTCCCGGTATCTGTCGTCTATGCGCCGCGCGAGCCGCGGCCCGCGCCGCCCCACCGCGGTCGGCGCTGCTGGGAGTGACATGGGACGCGTGCACGGCTGGACGGGCAACCGGCGGACGGCCCTGCCGATGGTGGCGGGCGGAGCCGTCGTCCTCGGGCTGGGCGGCCTCTACGTCACCGGCCTGGTGGTGGGCGGCGACATCGACCAGGGCACCCGCGTGCGCGGCGTGGACATCGGCGGAATGACCGTGGCGCAGGCCCGCCGGACGCTGGACCGCGAGCTCGGCCCCGCCGCCACGGCGCCCGTCGCCATGAAGATCGGCGACCGCGTGGAGAAGGCGGATCCCGCCGCACTCGGACTGTCGCTCGACACCGGGGCGACCGCCGGGCGAGCCGCACGCAAGGGATACGACCCCGTGACGGTCATCGGCGGCCTCTTCGCATCCGGCGAGCGCGACCTCGAACCGGTGATCCGCGCGGACGAGGAGAAGGGCCGGGCCGCGGTCGACCGTATCGCCGAATCCACCGCCCGCGCGCCCCGCGACGGAGCCGTCGCCTTCGAGAAGGGTGCGGCGAAGGCCGTCACCCCCCTCCCGGGCGTCACCCTCGTCGAAGACCGCGCCCTCACCACCCTCCGTGACTCCTACCTGCGCCCGGGCACCTCGCCGGTCGTCCTGCCGGTCGAGCACACCGAGCCGGCCGTCGGCGCCGAGGAGACCGGACGGGCGATGAAGCAGTTCGCGCAGCCCGCCATGTCGGGCCCGGTCGCGCTCACCGTCGCGGGCAAGAGCATGTCCATCGCCCCCGCCGTGCTCGGCGAGCACCTGAAGATGAGCCCCGACGCCCAGGGCCGCCTCGTGCCAGCCCTCGACTCCAAGGGCCTGCTCGCCGACCCCGCCGTGGCCCGCCCGATCGAGGAGGCCAGCCGTCCGCCGCTGGACGCCGCACCCCGGGTCACCCCGGACGGCACCGTGGTCCTGGCCCAGCACAGCCGTGCGGGACACAAGGTCACCGAGGACGCCCTCGGCAAGGCCGTACTGCCGCTCCTGACCCGTACGGGAGCCGCCCGCAGCGGCGAGGTCGCCACCGTGGCCGTCCAGCCGGAGCTGACGAGCGAGGCGGCCCGGCTCGGCATCAAGGAGAAGCTCTCCTCCTTCACCGTCGACTTCCCCGCCGCCCCCTACCGCAGCACCAACATCGGCCGCGCCGTCGAGCTCATCAACGGCTCCGTGGTCCAGCCGGGCAGGGAGTGGAGCTTCAACCGCACGGTCGGCGAGCGCACCAAGGAGAACGGTTTCGTCGACGGCATCATGATCAACGACGGCCAGTACGTGAAGTCGCCCGGCGGCGGCGTTTCAGCGGTCGCCACGACCATGTACAACGCGGTCTTCTTCGCGGGCCTCAAGCCCGTCGAGCACGGAGCCCACTCCTTCTACATCGAGCGCTACCCCGAGGGCCGCGAGGCCACCGTCGCCTGGGGCACCCTCGACCTGCGCTGGATCAACGACTCCGGCCACCCCGTCTACGTACAGGCCTCGTCCACCGACACCTCGCTGACCATCACCCTCCTCGGCACCAGGAAGTACGACGAGATACGCGCGACCAAGGGGCCGCGCAGCAACATCACGCCGCCCGCGAAGCGCACGGGCACCGGACCGGCGTGCGAGGTCCAGACCCCCCTCGAAGGTTTCGACGTGACCGTCGGCCGCATCTTCGTCCAGGGCGGCAAGGAGGTCCGCAGCGAGGAGTTCAAGACCCACTACACCCCGCGCGACGAGGTCGTCTGCACCCCGCAGACCCCCGGGGCAACGCCGGCCCCGGCCCCCACGGCGGAAGCCGCCCCCACTGCGTCCGCCCCCACTGCGTCCGCCCCCACTGCGTCCGCCCCTGGCCCGTCCGCCACCACCGGCGGCCGCCTGAGCGCCGCCGGCGCACCCGTCTCGTCCTGACCGGCGGCACGGACGGGGCGTGACACTCCCGGCGCGAATTGTGCGTGCCGGGAGCCATGACGGCCCGGAAGTGCTACAACTGGGTGCGTGACCATTCCTCGCCACCCGTGCCGGGCACGTCGGTGCGGTCACCTCTAGGCAACCGCTTCAGGAGCGTCGCCGGCCAGGTATTCGTCCTCCAGGTGGCGATCGTGGTGTTGCTCGCCGCCGGAGCGCTCCTGGCCCTCGTCCTCCAGTCGCGGCACGACATCGACCGCGAGGCGCGCAACCGCTCGGTGGCCGTAGCCGAGACCTTCGCCCACCAGCTCGGCCTCCAGCCGGCGCTGAAGACGTCCGACCCCTCCAAGGTCCTGCAGCCCCTCGCAGAGCAGACGCGCAAGGCCGCCGGAGTGGACTTCATCGTGGTGATGGACACCAACGGCATCCGCTACAGCCATCCCCAGCCCGACCGCATCGGGAAACGGTTCGTCGGGACCATCGAGCCCTCCCTGCAGGGCGAGGTCCACACCGAGAGTGTCGAGGGCCCCCTCGGCAAGGAGATCCAGGCGGTGGTCCCCGTCAAGGGACCCGACGGCGGGGTCGTCGCCCTGGTGTCCGCGGGCCTGACCGTCGAGAACGTCACCGGAGCCCTCGATCGCCAGCTCCCCGTCATCCTCCTGGCCATCGCCACGGGCCTGGCCCTGGCGACCGGCGGCACCTGGCTGATCAGCAGACGCCTGCTCCGCCAGACCCACGGGCTCGGCACGCAGGAGATGACCCGGATGTACGAGCACCACGACGCGGTGCTCCACGCCGTCCGCGAGGGCGTCCTGATCACCGACGGCGATGGCCAGCTCCTGCTGGCCAACGACGAGGCCAAACGACTCCTCGGCCTGCCCGACGACGCCGAGGGCCGCCACATCGGCGACGTGCCCGGCCTGGAGCGCCGGATGGCCGACCTGCTGCTCTCCGGCCGCGAGGCCACCGACGAGGTGATCGGCTCCGGCGACCGCCTCCTCGTCGTCAACCAGCGCCCCACCCACCCCCGCGGCCGGCCCGAGGGCGCCGCGGTCACCATCCGCGACTCCACCGAGATGCAGATCCTCACCACGCGCGCCGAGACCGCCCGCAGGCGCCTCAAACTGCTCTACGACGCCGGCGGTGACATCGGCACCACCCTCGACGTGGTCCGCACGGCCGAGGAACTCGCCGCCGTGGCCGTGCCCCGCTTCGCGGACTTCGTCACCGTCGACCTCGCCGACCAGGTCATCGACGGGGACGAGCCCGCCCCGGGCGCGGACATGCGGCGTACGGCGATCAGCGGCATCCGATCCGACCACCCCCTCTACCCCGTCGGCCGCCTGATCGACTTCCTGCCGTCCACCCCGCAGGCCCGCGGCTACGGAACCGGCCGGGCGGAACTGGTCCCCGACCTGTCCAAGGCGCCCGGCTGGCAGGCCCAGGACCCGCCCCGCGCCCGCGCCATCGTCGACTACGGCATCCACTCGCTCATCGCGGCCCCGCTCATGGCCCGGGGCGTCGTCCTCGGCGTGGTCAACTTCTGGCGGTCGCAGAAACAGGAGCCCTTCGACGAGGACGAGCTGTCCCTCGCCGAGGAGCTGGTCGCCCGCGCGGCGGTCAGCATGGACAACGCCCGCCGCTACACCCGCGAGCACGCCCTCGCCGTCACGCTCCAGCGCAGCCTGCTGCCGCGCGCCCTGCCCGAACAGAGCGCCATGGACGTCGCACACTTCTACCTGCCCGCCCAGTCGGGCGTCGGCGGCGACTGGTTCGACGTCATCCCGCTCCCCGGCAGCCGTGTCGCCCTGGTCGTCGGCGACGTCGTCGGACACGGACTGCACGCCGCCGCGACCATGGGCCGGCTGCGCACCGCGGTCCACAACTTCTCCTCCCTCGACCTGCCGCCCGACGAGATCCTCGCCCGCCTGGACGACCTCGTACAGCGCATCGACCACGACCACAACGGGGACGCCGACGACGCGGACGGCGGCGGCGTCCTGGGCGCCACCTGCCTGTACGCCGTCTACGACCCGGTCTCCCAGCGCTGCACGATGGCCCGGGCCGGCCACCTGCCCCCGCTCCTCGTCGCCCCCGACGGCAGCACACAGATCGTCGAGCTGCCCGCCGGACCGCCGCTGGGCCTGGGCGGCATGCCGTTCGAGACCGCGGAGCTGGACGTGGCCGAAGGCAGCCAGCTGGTCCTCTACACCGACGGGCTGGTGGAGGAGCGCACCCGGGACATCGGCGAGGGCCTGGAACTGCTCCGGGCGGCGCTGAGCCACCCCGACCGCGACCCCCACGACAGCTGCCGCGCCGTGCTCGACATGATGCTCCCTGCCCGGCCCACCGACGACGTGGCCCTGCTCATCGCACGCACCCGGACCCTCGGCCCGGACCGGGTCGCCCAGTGGGACGTGCCCTTCGAACCGAGCGCGGTCGGCGCGATGCGCAGCGTCGCCGCCAAGAAGCTCGACGAATGGCACCTGACTGAGCTCGGATTCGCCGCGGAACTGATCCTCAGCGAGCTGATCACGAACGCCCTCCGGCACGGAAGCGAGCCGGTGCGGGTACGGCTCCTGCGCGACCACAACCTGACCTGCGAGGTGTGGGACGGCAGCAGCACCGCCCCCCACCTGCGCTACGCCGCCACCACGGACGAGGGAGGACGCGGCCTGTTCCTGGTGGCCCAGCTCAGCGAGCACTGGGGCACCCGCTACACCCCCGACGGCAAGGTCATCTGGGCGGAACTGGCCCTGCCGGGCGCCCCCGGCGCCGGCGAGGCCGTCCTGTCGGCCTTCCTCGACGTCGACCCCCTCTGACGGCACCGCTTCTGACGGCACCGCTTCTGACGGCACCCTCCGAGGGCACCCCCCGGGCAAAAGGACCTGCTCGGCGCGGGCCGTGATCGCTACCATCGCCCGGTGCACAGCGAACCCGGATGGTCCCCCTACCCCAAGATCCCCGCGAACACCCGGCTGGGAGAAGCCCGCGGCCGGACCTGGGTGGCCCACGAGAAGATCCACGGCGCCAACTTCGCCGTCGTGTGCGACGCGGCGGGCGCCCACCCCGCCAAACGGCGCGAACTGCTCGGCGACGGCGGACTCGACGACTTCTTCGGCGTCGGCCGCATCTGGCCCGCCCTGGCGGTCGCGGCCACCCGCTGCGCGCACGCCCTGCGCGAGGCCGCCGGCGCCGCGCCGGCGGCGGTCGTGACCGTCTACGGCGAACTGGCCGGCGGCCGCTACCCCCACCCCGACGTCCCGGCCGTGCCCGCCGCGGCCGCCGTACAGACCGGCGTCTGGTACGCCCCCGACCTGATCTGGCTGCCCTTCGACGCCACCGTCACCGACGACGACGGGCCGCGCTGGGTCGCCGACCGCACCCTGCGCGCGGCCGCGGAGTCGGCGGGGCTGCGGTGCGTGCCGCTGCTGGCCGAGGGGCCGCTCGTACGGCTCCAGGAGCTGCCGGCGCTCTTCCCGACCCGGCTGCCCGGCCTCCTCGGCCTGCCGGCGCTGCCCGGGAACCTGGCGGAGGGCCTGGTCGTCAAACCCGCGGAGGAGTCCCGGGGGCCCGCCCGCCCCATGGCCAAGGCCAAGCAGCCGGCCTTCGCCGAGGACGAGCGGTTCGACGGCGCACGCCCCTACCGGGCGCCGGCCGAAGGCGCCGCGGGCGTCCCCGGCTGGCTGCTCGCCCACGGCACCGGCCTGCTCACCCCGGCCCGCGCCGCGTCGGCCGTCGGCAAGCTGGGACCGCGCACCCCGCCGGGAGAGGTGGCCGCCGAGATCGTGCGGGACGCCACCGAGGAGGTCGCCCAGGAGCTGGGCGGCCTGGACGGGCCCACCCAGCGGGCCCTGGAGGACTCCCTCCTCGCCGGCGCCCTCGCCCTGGCCCGCTTCGACGCGTCCGACCGCCGGGCATGACGCCGCGGCCTGCAGAACGGGGCGGCGGGGCCGGCGTGGGACCCGGGCTCACCGGCCCATCCGGTGGTTCACGCCGATGCGGGCCGTCAGCAGGGCGATGTCGTCGTCGGCGGACGCCGGGACGAGGTGGGCGATCAGTGAATCGCACAGGTGGTCGAGAGGCTGGAGGGGTTCCGTGAGGAGGCCCGTCAGCTCGCCCAGGCGCTCGTCGATGTCCCGGTTGCGGGCCTCGATCAGCCCGTCGGTGTACAGGACGAGCAGGCTGCCCTGCGGGAGGACGATGTCGGTGGTGGTGAAGGTGACCCCGCCGACCCCCAGCGGCGCGCCGGGCGGCGTCTTCACCAGGTAGACGGTGCCGTCGGGCTCGGCCACGGCCGGCGGCGGGTGGCCGGCGCGCGTGACCGTGCAGCGGCCGGTCGCCGGGTCGCACACCACGTACAGGAACGTGGCGAGCATCGGCTCCGCGAGGTCCGCGAGCGCCGCCTCCAGCTGGTGGAGCAGCGCGGCCGGCGGCATGTCGAGCCGTGCGAGGGCGCGGACCGTCGCGGACAGGCGCCCCATCACCGCGGCGGCGGCGATACCGTGCCCCATCACGTCGCCCATGAGCAGGCCGGCCCTTCCGCCGGTCAGGGCGACGACGTCGTACCAGTCCCCGCCGACCTCGTTGACGTCGCTGGCCGGCAGGTACCGGTGCGCGATCTCGATACCCGGCGGCGGGGTCACGTGCTGCGGCAGCATGCTGCGCTGCAGCACCACCGCGGTCTCGTGCTCGTGATGGTAGAGGCGCGCGTTGTCGATGCTGATCGCGGCCCGCGCCGCGAGCTCGCCGGCGAGCGTGACGTCGTCGGAGCCGAACGGCTCGAAGGGACGGGCGCGGAAGAACGAGGCCACCCCGAGGACGAGGCCCCGCGCGATCAGCGGGACCATCATGAACGAGTGCACGCCCGCCTCCACGAGCTGCGCCGACCGGGGGGTGTGCCGGGCGGCCGAGGCCACCGACATGGCGTCGAGGTGCGCGACCAGGTAGGGCTGGCGGGCGGCGAGGGCCTGGGTGTACGGGGCGGTCGAGGGGAAGGTGAGGGTCCTGCCCAGCGGCGCCAGGATCTGCGTGACCGCGGTCCCGGTCAGCGGGGCCTTGCCCAGACGGCGCAGCGCGACGCCCCCGGTCAGCCCCATGCCCGGTTCGTTGCCGCACGCCAGCGAGTCCAGGACGTCGACGGTGACGGCACTGGCGAGGTGCGGGACCGCCAGGTCGGCCAGCTCCTGCGCGGTGCGTTCGAGGTCGAGGCTGGCCCCTATGCGGGAGCTGGCCTCCGTGAGCAGGGCGAGCCGGCGCCGCCCCGCCTCGGCCTCGGTGTGGTCGCGCTGCTGCGTGGTGATGTCGAGCAGGGAGGCGATCACACCGATCGGCTGCCCGCCTGGGTCCTCGGCCCGCACGTACGAGCACGCCCACACGTGGTCGTGGTCCGGGTCGGCGGGGGTGCGGCCGGTGCGCAGGCGGTTGAGGACCGGTTCGCCGGTCTCCAGCACCTGGCGCATGGCCTCCTCCATCTCGCCCGCGTTCACCTCCGGCAGCACCTCGGCCAGACGCCGGCCCACATGCGCCGACTCCGTCAGACCGTTCATGGCCTCAAGAGCCGGATTGACCTGCAGAAACCGCAGCTGTGTGTCGAGTACGGCGATCCCGACGGGCGAGCGGGCGAACAGGCCGTCCCACACCGCCGAGGCCCCGCGGATCCGGCGCGCCGCGTGCGCGTCCGCCGCGAACACCAGCACGGCCGAGGCGCCGTGCCGCCGATCGGGTACGGGGCAGGCCCAGATCTCCAGCTCCATCGGGTGGCCGTTGCGGTGCCAGGCGGTGACCGTGCCCATCACCCCGCGGCCGGTGGCGGCCGTCTCCCACAGAGAACGGCCCAGACTGCGGTCCGCGCCGGGGTGCAGGAGATCGGCGATGTGGCGTCCGATGACCTGCGGCGGGTCGTAGCCCAGCAGCTCCTGCGCGCCGTGGTTCCACCGCACGATCATCCCGTCGCCGCTCGTGGCCACGAGGGCCACCGGCAGCGCCCCCAACCACCCGCCGGCGGCCTGCGCGGCGCTGCTGATCAGGTCGTGCAGCGGCATCTCCTCATGCATCCCGCACCCGCTCCTTCCGGGCGGACCCGGCCTTGCCGCACGGCAGCCCCGGATCACGGCGCAGCTCGCGCCGGCCGCTCGCCGAGCCCGGTCCGCGGCTGCGTCTGTTCCCCTTCATCCCCTTCATCGTCGCTCCCGGCGACGGGCGGCGCCCCCCGGCCGCAGCACTCGGGTGCGGCGTCCACCCGGGTGCGGGAGCCGCCCTTACCGGTCGCGTTCATCCGGTCGGCCGAGCACAGCAAGCCACCCGCGCCGCGCCGGGCCACGCTGTGGGCAAGGACCGCCACCACCGCACAGACGAGGACCGCACCATGTCCCACAGGCGACGTATCGGCATCATCGCGGGGGTCGCAGCGCTGCTGCTCAGCGCCACCGCTTGCTCCGGTCTGGGCCGGACCACCGTCGGCCGGCTGAGCTTCCGCGGACACGACTCGCCGGTCGAGATCAACTACAACAACACCCTCGTCAGGGGCTGCCACCGGATCGCCATCCCCGACGGGGCCACCCATGTCGAGAACAACACCCTCGTCGACGTCGTCCTGTACCAGAACCACGACTGCAAGAAGACCGACGATCCGGACAACGGCATCTACGTGGCGACGACCCTCTCGGACGTGACGGCCCCAAGGACCCGGCCCTGGCGGAGTTTCAGCGTCATCCACTGACGCCGGCGGCGGCGCGCCGGATCGCGTCCAGCGCGCGCGTCACGTCGTCGTCGTCCGTCGACCAGTTGCTCACCGAGATGCGCATGACGCGACGGCCGTGCCAGGTCGAGCCGCTGATCCACGTCGTGCCGTCGTCGAGCAGCCGGGTGAGGACCCGCTCGGTGCGCTCGTCGTCGCCGAACTCGGCGCACACCTGCGTGAACACCACGTCGTTGAGCACCCGGCCGCCGTCGATCGCGGCGATGCCGCCGGCGAACGCGCGGGCGTGCCGGCACAGCCGGTCGACGAGGTCGGCGACCCCCGAGCGGCCGAGCGACCTCAGCGCCGCCCACACCGTGAACGCCCTGCCGCGGCGGGAGAGCTCGGGGACCGTGTCGACCGGGTCGCCGTGTTCGTGCTGGATGAGGTAGTCGCCCCGCAGACCCATCGCCGCCCGGAGCGCGGACGGGTCGCGTACGACGGCGAGACCGCAGTCGTAGGGGACGTTCAGGGTCTTGTGCGCGTCCGTCGCCCACGAATCGGCCGACGCGCAGCCCTCCGTCAGGTGTTCGTGGCGCGGCGAGGCGGCCGCCCACAGTCCGAAGGCCCCGTCCACGTGCACCCAGGCGCCCGCCTCGCGAGCGGCGCGTACGGCCTCGGGGAAGGGGTCGAAGGCGCCGGAGTGGATGTCCCCCGCCTGGAGGACCACGACGGCGGGGCCCTGTCCGCCCGCGGCCAGGACACGCCGCAGGTCCTGCGGATCCATGCGCCCCTGGCCGTCGGCCGCCACCAGGGCGGGGGCGCCGAGCCCCAGGTAACGCAGCGCCAGGTCCACGGCCATGTGCCGGTCCTGGCCGGCGACGGCCCGTACGCGCGGGCCTCCGGCGAGGCCGTCGCGGGCGACGCTCCAGCCGGCGCGCCGCAAGACCTCGTCCCTCGCGGCCGCGAGGCAGGTGAAGTTCGCCATCGTGGCGCCGGTGGTGAAGCCGACGCCGCTGTCGTCCGGCAGACCCAGCAGATCGAGCAGCCACGCGCCGGCGACCTCCTCCACCGCCGCGTACGCGGGCGACGCGGCCCGCATCACGGAGTTCTGGTCCCAGGCGCTGACCAGCCAGTCCGCGGCGAGCGCGGCGGGTTCCGTACCGCCGACCACGAAGCCGTAGAACCGGCCGCTCGGAAACGCGGTCAGTCCCGGCTCGCAGGCCGTGGCGAGCAGATCGACGACGTCGGCCGGGGTGCCGGGGGTATCGGGCAGTTCGGTGCCGAGCGCGCGCACGATCTCGTCGACCGATGCGCGTGCGGGAATCCGCCGCTCGGACAGGCTCGCGAGCCACCGGACGGCATGCTCGTGCGCCCGCAGGAGCGCGGCCTCGCGCGCGTCCACACTTCGGACTATGGGACAGCCGTCGCCGGCCCGCAAGCCGCGGCTCGTACGCGCGTACCCCCTCGGCGGTCAGAGCGGGACGGCGGTGTGGTCGAGGCCGCCCAGGGCTGCGGCCCACGGGAAGGGGGCCGCGTCGGCGGAGGTGTTGTCGTGCTGGAGGAGCTGGACCCCGGCGTTGCGCAGCGTGGCGAGCGATATGTCGTACTGCGGGTGCGCGGCGAGGGCGTTGTTGGTGCAGGCGACGGCGGTGACGGGGGTCGCGTTGCCGAGTGCCTCGGCGGCGAGACCGATCGTCAGCCGGTCGGTGAGACCGAGAGCCCAGGCGTTGACGGTGTTGAAGGTGGCGGGGGCGTAGAGGAGCGCGTCGGGGGCCGGCCACTGCTCCGGTTCGCCGGGAAGGCGGTACTGCCACAGGACCGGATGGCCGGTGAGCGCGGCGAGTCCGTCGAGGCTCTCCGCGAGCCAGTGTGCGGCCGTGGGGGTGAGCCCGAGGCAGACGTTCCAGCCGCGGGCCTGGGCGTCTTCGATGACGTGGGCGACGTCGAACACGGGTGGCGCGGCGGAGCAGAGCAGGTAGAGGGTCTTCGTCGTCATGCGGCATTATGATCATAACGTCAGACCTCAAGTGCGGTTGAGGGTGCGGGATCCAGCCCGCGGACACCGGCCGGGCGGCCCCAACCGGACGGTGTGCCCTGCCCCTGTCGCCGCACAACCGCTGGTGGGGGACAGTGGATCTGTGGTGGACGTCGACGCGGTGGCAGCCGAGCTGTACGGGCTCAGGCCGGAGGAGTTCACGGCCGCTCGGGACGCTCACGCGGCCACCGCGCGCAAGGCGGGGCAGCGGGCCGACGCGAAGCGCATCGCCGCCCTGCGCAAGCCCACGCTCGCTGTGTGGGCGGCGAACCGCCTCGCCCGCGCGGACGCGGACCAGGCCCAGCACCTGCTGGAACTCGGCCGGGGGCTGCGCGAGGCGCACCGGACCCTCTCGGGGGAGGACCTGCGCAAGCTGTCCCACCAGCAGCACGTGGTCGTCGCGGCGATGGCCGGCGAGGCCCGCCGACTGGCCGGCGAAGCGGGGCAGGACCTCTCCGCCGGGGCGCAGAGGGAGGTCGAGCAGATCCTGCGCAGCGTCCTCGCCGATCCCGAGGCGGCCGACACCTGGGCGCGCGGGATGCTGGAGAAGGCGCCGCCCCCGGCCGTGGGCTTCGCCGAGGTGGCACCCGCCCCGGGTACGGCGCCGCGACCGCAGCCTCCCGAACGTGATCGGGAGCCGGAGCCCGGCCCCGAGCCCGAGCCGGGGCGGCAGGCGGAGCCCGACACGCAGGAGGCCCAGCGGACGAGCCGGGAGGCCGAGCTGGCCGAGGAGGCCCTGGCGCGGGCGGAGGCGGAGCGGGAGCAGGCCCGTACCGGCGTGGACGCGCTCGACGAGCAGATCGTACGGCTGGAGCAGCGGCTGGATGACGCCCGACGGGAGCGCGAGCGCCTCGCGGCCGCCGCGGAGGCCGCCGAACGCGCCCACCGGGAGGCCGTACGGGAGGCGAAGAGGGCCCGTACGGCGGCCCGGAAAGCCCGGCGCCGCTGACGGGACCGCACGTCGGCGCGGAGGGAACGGCCGGTTGTGAGTGGGGGTGCCGCACCCCGGGCCGGGCAGGCGGGACTTCGCCGGGGTACGCCCTAAGGTCGTAGGCATGATCATGAAGACAGAGTTCAGCGACGCCTTCCTGCTGGAAGCCGAACGCCATGCGGCCTGGGGCGCGGCACAACTGGAGGCCCTCACCGAGTTCATGCCGGGGGGACCCTGGACGGCGGACCTGGAGGCCTGCCGCTACCGGCAGGGCGATCTGGAGCTCCGGGTGGCCGTGCTGGGCACGTACGACCTGCGGGAGCGGTCCTGGATGTGGGGCTGGGCCAACCCGGGGCTGCGCGGCAGCGAGGTCGTCGCCCTGACGGGCGCCGTCGCGCGCTACGGACGGGCCCACGGGATAGCCGAGTTCACCGAGGAGGTCCTGGACCTGTCCGGATTCGAGGACCCCCGCCGGGCCGCGGAGACGCTGGCCTTCGCGGGCATGGGCGTGACGGAGGCGCCCGGATACCTGGGCCTCCCGGCGGGGCCGGACAGCCAGGTCTACTTCCTGCCGGACGATCCGCAGGTCCCGCGGGCCGGCCTCGACGCGGTGTCGCTGCCGCGTCAACTCGTGACCGGAGCAGGCCTGATCGGCCGTTCGGCGCGGCAGGTGGTGACGGGATACCTGGAGCACCACGGCCTGCCCTCCCGGGAGGACGGCAACCTGATCCGGACCGACCTGCCCGGCGGCAGCGCGGCGGAGATCGAGTTCGACGGATCGGGCCGCATCGCCGCCGTACGCCTCACCGCGGTCTGACCGGCGGCCCCGGCCCGGACCCGAACCAGGCCGGCGCCGGGCGTCGGTGCCCCCTTTCCGGACCGTGAGACCCGCCCGTGTGCCCCGCCGCCCGCCTCCGCGGTGCCGGCCATCCCGCCCGGTCCGGCCAAGTTGCGCACCGGGTGCCCGCCGGGTGTCCCTCCGGTCTGCCCGGCGGCGCCCCGCCCCACCTGCGTCGCGCCGCGTCGAGCGCGGCTCCGCGGGCATGGCAGGCCAGGGTCCCGTGCGGCTGCTGGGGCGGGGGTGGTGGGCGGCCGCCCCGCCGAACCGGGCCTTTCCGGCCCATCGCGGGCGCCGTGGCCGGCCGGGCGGCAGGCCACCGGCGGCCTGCCGCCGCGGACGCCTCGCCGGAGTGGAATCCGGCCAGCCGACGGGTGCGCGCATCGCCGCGGGGCGTTTGTCCATATCCCGTCCTGTCGCCGCACCCGCGCCTCGTGGTGGCATGTCCATGCCGAAATTGATCGGCGTCCCCCGATGAACGGAGAAACAGGATGATGCTCCGCAGACTGACCGTCGGCGCGGCGGTGGCGGCGTTGTCCGCCCTGGCGATGCCGGCGCAGGCGCACAACACCACCTATCCGCCCGGAAGAATCACCGTCGACGTCGTCGGCGTCAACGGTTCGGGATGCCCCCAGGGCACGGCGAGCGTCGCCGCCGCCTCCGACAACACCTCCTTCACCGTCACGTACAGCGACTACCTCGCGCAGACCGGCGCCGGCTCCGGCGGCACCGACTTCCGCAAGAACTGCCAACTCGCCCTGCAGATCCACGTGCCGCAGGGCTTCACGTACGCCATCGCCCGGGCCGACTACCGCGGCTTCGCCCACCTCCAGCGCGGCGCCTACGGCCAGGAGCGCGCCAACTACTACTTCCAGGGCATGGCCCAGACAACGCGCCGCACCCACCAGTTCAACGGCCCCTACTCCGACAACTGGCAGGCGAGCGACCAGACCGACTACGCCGACCTGGTCTGGGCGCCCTGCGGCGAGGAACGCAACCTCAACGTCAACAGCGAACTGCGCGTGTACGCCGGAACATCGAGCCCGCAGGCCCTGAGCTTCATGAGCATGGACTCCACGGACGGCAGCGTCAGCACGGTCTACCACTTCGCGTGGAAGGAATGCCCGGCGGTCTGACACGGCGTGATCCTCGGAACCAGCACATCACGGTCAGGAGTGACAACGATGTCCCACCCCCTGTCCCGCACCCTGTTCACCGGCGCCGCCGCCGCGGCACTGATCGCCACGGCGACCCCGGCCGGCGCCGCCGGACCCGTCCCGCCGATCGTCACCGCACCGCCCGACAAGATCGTCATCGAACTCGCCACGGTGAACGGGTCCGGATGTCGCGAGGGCACCGCGGAAGTGGCCGTCGCACCCGACAACACGGCCTTCACCGTCACCTACAGCGACTACCTGGCCCAGGTCGGGCCCGGCGCGCCCCCGACCGGATTCCGTAAGAACTGCCAGCTCAATCTGCGGGTCCACGTTCCCTCGGGATTCACCTACGCCATCGTCCAGGCGGACTACCGGGGATTCGCATTCCTCCAACCCGGTGCATGGGGGCAGGAGAAGGCGAACTACTACTTCCAGGGAATGCCGCAGACGACCAGCCGCACCCACACGTTCCACGGACCGCTCAACGACAACTGGCAGTCGACCGACAGGACGGAGTACGCGGATCTCGTCTGGGCGCCGTGCGGTGAGAAACGCAATTTCAACATCAACACCGAACTGCGCGTCAACGCGGGCACGTCCAACCCGCAGTCGGCGACCAGCTTCATGACGATGGACTCCACCGACGCGAGCGTGAGCACCCTCTACCACCTCGCCTGGCAGGCCTGCCCGGCCCCGCGGACCTGACCCGCCGCACACCCCCCCGGCGCCGCCGGCCCGGGGCGGGCGCCCTGAACGGCGCCCGCCCCACCGGTGCTACGTTCGCCCCATGCCCGAGCTGCGAACCGAACGCCTCGTCCTGCGCCAGTGGCGGGACAGCGACCTGCGACCCTGGGCGGGGATGAACGCCGACCCGGTGGTGCGCGAGCACTTCGACGGCGTGCTCACCCGTGAGCAGAGCGAGGCGTCCGCGGCCCGCTTCCGGGCCGCCATCGAGCAGCGGGGCTGGGGCTGGTGGGCCGTCGAGGTGCGGGACACCGGCGAGTTCATCGGATTCACGGGACTGGACCCGGTGGACGAGGGCATGCCGTTCACCGGAGTGGAGGCCGGCTGGCGGCTGGCCCGCACGGCCTGGGGGCACGGCTTCGCCACCGAGGCCGCCCGGGCCGCGGTGGACTTCGCGTTCGACACCCTCGCGCTGCCGGAGGTGCTCGCGGTGACCACGGCCGCCAACCACCGGTCCCAGGCGGTGATGCGCCGCCTCGGGATGACCCGTGACCCGGCCGACGACTTCGACGACCTCACCGTGCCCGCCGGGCCGCTGCGCCCGAGCGTGCTCTACCGGCTTCGGGCGGACGGCCGCCACCCCGTCGCGGGGTGACGGCGGTCGCGCGTCAGCGGGAGCCGGATCCCACCGCGCCGTTGCGCCAGACCGTCATGTCCAGGGTGAGGTAGGTGCTGGGGGAGTCCTCCGGCGACATCCCGCGCACCGTGACCAGGGCGAGGTGGCCGGTGCCGGTCGTCACGCAGATCTGCCGGCCCGTGCCGAGCTTGTTCACGTACACGTTCTCCGTGAAGCGGGTCTCGGCGCGGCAGGTGGCGAGCGAGCCCTCCTGGCCCGGGTCGAGGAGGACCATGCTGCCTCCCCGGCTCTCGGTGTCGAGGTAGCCGCCGGTGTCGTAGGACAGCTCGTAGCCGCCGTCCTCGCCCTTCTGCGGGCGCAGCGGGTCCTCGCCCAGGGTGAGGTGGTAGCCGGCGGTGAGGTTGACGCTCTTGTAGTCGGCTGGCGCCGGGTCGGGGCGGGTGTTGCCGGCCGACGGCTTCGAGCCCTTGGCGCCGTCGCCCTTGGTGCCTTCGCCGCCGCCCGTGCCCCCGTCGGCCGTGCCGCCGCTGCCCGTGCCGCCGGAAGCGGAGGAAGTGGCGCCGGAGTCCTTGGCCTTGTCCTTCACCAGCCCGTACACGGCCGTGCCGCCGACGACCGCGAGCACCAGGGCGGCGGCCACCACGGCCGGACCCCGCTTGCGCCCCTGCGGCGCGGGTGCGGACTGCGGCTGGAACGGCAGCGGCGGATAGCCCGGGTTCTGGTGGGCCTGGGGGTGGGGAAGAGGCTGTACGGCCTGGGGCCCGGGCTGGGGCCCGCCGAACTGCGTGGCCGCGTAGGGGCTCACGGGCGGGTAGGCCTGCTGCCCGGCAGGCGGGGTCAGCGGTCCGGACGTCGCGGCGGCCTGCGGGGCGGTATGCGCTCCGGTGTGCGGACCAGTCGGCGCAGCAGCGGGCGGACGCGCCGTGGACGGCGCCGTCGGCGCGTACGCCGCTCCGCCGGGAGCCGTGGCCATCGCCGTCGGCGGGTGCGTCGGAGGCGGCGGCGTGAGATCAGGGGCGGGCGCGGCGGACCGCGCGGTGATCTCCGCCGTGACCGCCGCGGGCAGCCAGTCCTCGGGCCGCCGCAGCGTGGTGGCGTCGTTCGCGGTCTGGCACAGTGCGATGACCTCGGCGACGGACGGGCGGTCCGCCGGGTCCTTGGCGAGGCAGCGGGTGACGAGCTCGGACAACCGCGAAGGCACGCCCGACAGTTCGGGCTCCTCGTGCACGATGCGGTAGAGCACGCCGTGCGAGGGCCCCTCGCCGAACGGGGGCGCCCCGACCGCGGCGTACGCCGCGACCTGGCCGAGCGCGAAGACGTCGGTGGCCGGACCGACGCCCCGCCCGGCGGCCTGCTCCGGCGCCATGAAGGCAGGCGTACCGACGAACACGCCGCTGCCCGTGAGGGAGGTCGCGTCGGCGGCGTGGGCGATGCCGAAGTCGATGACGCGCGGGCCGTCGGAGGCGAGCAGGACGTTCGACGGCTTCAGGTCACGGTGCACGATGCCCGCACCGTGGATCACCTGGAGGGCTTCCGCGATCCCTGCGACCAGCAGCAGCACGGTCTCCACGGGCAGCGGCCCGTGCGCTGACACGGCCGCCGCGAGCGAGGGCCCCGGCACGTAGGCGGTGGCCAGCCAGGGGTGCGGGCCGTCGGTGTCGGCATCGATGACGGGCGCGGTGTACAGGCCCTGCACCCGCTGCGCGGAACGGATCTCCTGCGCGAACCTGCGCCGGAACTCGGGGTCCTCGGCGAACTCCGGCCGGATCACCTTGATGGCGACGGGCCGGCCTCCGGGCGTGTGGGAGAGGTAGACCTTGCCCATGCCGCCCGCGCCGAGCCGGGCGCCGAGCCGGTAACCGGCCACGGTGGTCGGGTCGTCGGGACCGAGAGGCTCGAAATGCGCGGACGCCCCGTCGCTGTCGCTCCGCATGCCGCCGTCGTCGTCCGGCTGCTGACCGTTCATCACCCTGCCGCTCCCCAGTCCCGCCCGTTCGGTGCGAACCGCACCCTATCCGAGTCGGCGGACGGCGGCGCACCTCCGCGCGACCGCCGGCGGACACGACCCGGGCCCTGCGCGACGGCCGCCGGTCCGGGGCGGCTGACCTGCACGGAGGCGACGGGGCAGGGTGCCGGGGGCCGTGTACGGCCGCGCCCCGGGCCGGGTTACCGTAGCCCTTCATCCGAGGGGGACACAGAAATGTCGCACAACACGGGGTGGGCACAACACCCGGGACAGCAGCCGATGCCACAGTGGGGAGGCGGCTGGGTACCGCCGTCTGCGCCGAAACCCGGGGTCATACCCCTCCAGCCGCTCAGCGTGGGCGAGATACTCGGCGGTGCCTTCTCGGCCGTCCGCAAGAACTGGAAGGCCCTGGTCGGTGTCATCCTCGCCGTGCAGGGCATCGGGATGTTGCTCGTGGCTCTCGCCGTCGGCATCGCCGTCGTCGCCGCGCTCGACCGGTTCGCCGCCGTCTTCGACCTCCCACCGGGGGAAACCCCCGCCGGCGAGGACGTGACGGCCCTGCTCCTGGCCTTCGTACCGGCCGGAGTGCTCCTCGTGGTCACCTTGACGTTCGGCGCGGCGATGTTCAGCGCGCTGGGTCCGGCCGTGGTCCAGGAGGCCGTCGTCGGCCGCACCGCGACGTTCGGCGCGATGTGGCGTCGCTGCTGGTCCCGGCTCCCGGCGGTGCTCGGCACCGTGCTCCTCACCGCGCTGCTCGCGGGCGGGCCGATGCTGCTCGTCTACGCGGTCTGCGTGCCGCTGGCCATCATGTCCTCGGACGGATCCGGACCGTCGGCCGCGCTGATCGTGCTGCTCCTGGGCGTCCTGGTCTGCCTGCCCTTCTCGCTCTGGCTCATGACCCGTCTCGGCCTCGCGCCCGCCGTCGCGGTGTGCGAGGGCCTCGGCGCCGTCGCGTCCCTGCGGCGTTCCGCGCAGCTGGTCAAGGACGGCTGGTGGCGGGTGTTCGGCATCTCGATGCTGGGCTCCGTCGTGGCGATGGCCGTGGGCTACGCCATCCAGATGCCGTTCAGCATGATCGGCATGGCGGCGTTCCTGCCGATCATGCTGGAGGCGGGAGACCCGGCCGGGGACGCGACCGTGGCGATCGCCGGACTCGGCGTGTACGTGCTCTGCATCCTGCTCGGCGGCCTGGCCAGCGGGATCTTCCAGTTCGGCTTCCCGCCCCTGGTCCTGGGTCTGCTCTACGTCGACCTGCGGATCCGCAAGGAGAACCTCGCGGAATCCCTGATCGCGGCGACGGCCCCGGCCGACGTCCGTACACCGGCCGCACCGCAGCCTCCGGCGGACACCCAGACCCCGCCGCCCCCGGCGGCCCCGGAGCCCGATCAGCGTTGAGTGCGGCGGGCTAAGCCCTGATCGCCGCGGCCGACCCGGCGGCCGACCTGGCGGCCTGTTCGATCCGCGCGCGGTAGGCCGCACGGGCTTCCTCGTCGACCGGCCGCTCGTGCTCGGCCCGGAGCCCGGTCCGGCCGTCAAGGCCCTCGCGCAGGATGTCGGCGTGCCCGGCATGCCGGACGGACTCGGTGAGTACGTGGACCATGACGGCGAACAGGTTCGTGTTGGGAGACGGCTCCGGCCACCACGGCACGTGGCCGGAGGCTTCGAGGGGAAGCTCGGCGATCGTCGCGTCCGAGTGCTCCCACGTGCGCCGGTAGAACGCGATGATCTGGTCGCGGGTCTCGTCCTCGGCCGCCCACAGATCACTGTCGTCGGAGTCCTGCCACCGGGGCAGCGGTTCCGGGGAAGGGCGGCCGAAGACCTCACCGAAGTACCTGGCCTCGACGGTGGCCACGTGCTTGACCAGGCCGAGGAGGTTGGTCCCGGACGCCGTCAGCGGCCGGCGGGCGTCGTATTCGGACAGGCCGTCGAGCTTCCAGAGCAGCGCCTCGCGGTCCCGCCGCAGTCTCCGGTGCAGGTTGTCCTTCGCGAATTCGTCGATCATGCGGCATGAGCCTGCCACGGGCTGCCCGCGGTCTCAAGATCACGCCCCCTTCCGCCGACCCGGGGGGCGGCGTGGCGGGGCGCGGTAGCGATGTCAAAGCTCGAACATGCGACGGCTCTCTGTTCCACCATGCGGTTACTTCTTGAAGTGCTCCGGGCGATCAGTCCTGGCGGCCGGGGCGGCGACGTCCCCGGGTGGTGCGGTCAGCTCGCTCCGCTCAGTCCCGGCAAAATTTTTTTGTCACCACTTTTCACAAGGATTGAAGAAACCCCGAGTTCAGGGCCACGGCGCACATGTGACACCCCGTCCAGCCTTCGGTTCATGAATGCTCAAAGCCTTGACGACCTTCGCGGCGGGCAGTTCACTCACGCTCCGATCCCCCGGATCCACGACGTCAGGAGCACCCCCATGTCTCCACGCCCCAGGCCGTCCCTCGCCGCGGCCCTCGCCGCCGCGCTGGTCGCCACCCTTCTCGTGCTGCTGCCCGGCAGTACGGCCGCCCAGGCGGCGCCCGTCCTGCTCTCGCAGGGCCGTCCGGCCACCGCCTCCAGCATCGAAGGCGCCGGCACCCCCGCCTCTGCCGCCGTCGACGGGGACGACGGCACCCGCTGGTCCAGCCGGTTCGCCGACCCCCAGTGGATACAGGTCGACCTCGGCACCACCGCCCGGCTCCACCAGGTGGTGCTGCGCTGGGAGACCGCCCACGCCCGGGCCTACCGCATCGAACTGTCCACGGACGGATCGACCTGGACCACGGCCCACACCACCACCGCCGGAACCGGCGGAGTGCAGACCCTCGACATCACCGGCACGGCCCGCCACGTGCGGATGTACGGCACCGAACGCGCCACCCCGTGGGGCTACTCGCTCTGGGAGTTCCAGGTCTACGGGACCACCGACACCGGCCCCACCCTCCCCGGCGGCGGCGACCTCGGCCCGAACGTGATCGTCTTCGACCCCTCCACCCCCGGCATCCAGGCAAAGCTGGACCAGGTCTTCCGGCAGCAGGAGGCCGCGCAGTTCGGTTCCGGCCGCTACCAGTTCCTCTTCAAGCCCGGGACCTACAACGGCCTCAACGCCCAGATCGGCTTCTACACGTCCATCTCCGGCCTCGGCCTCAACCCCGACGACACCATCATCAACGGTGACGTGACCGTCGACGCCGGCTGGTTCGACGGCAACGCCACCCAGAACTTCTGGCGCTCCGCCGAGAACCTGGCCCTCAACCCCGTCAACGGCACCAACCGCTGGGCCGTCTCCCAGGCCGCGCCGTTCCGCCGGATGCACGTCAAGGGCGGCCTCAACCTCGCCCCGAACGGCTACGGCTGGGCCTCCGGCGGCTACATCGCCGACTCGAAGATCGACGGCCAGGTGGGCAACTACTCGCAGCAGCAGTGGTACACCCGCGACAGCTCGATCGGCGGCTGGTCCAACGGAGTCTGGAACCAGGTCTTCTCCGGCACCCAGGGCGCGCCCGCACAGGGCTTCCCCAACCCGCCCTACACCACCCTGGACACCACCCCGACATCACGCGAGAAGCCCTTCCTGTACCTCGACGGCAACGACTACAAGGTGTTCGTGCCCGCCAAGCGGGTCGGTGCGCGCGGCACCTCATGGGGCAACGGGACCGCCCCGCAGGGGACTTCGCTTCCGCTCAGCCAGTTCTACGTGGTCAAGCCCGGCGCGAGCGCCGCGACGATCAACCAGGCGCTCGCCCAGGGCCTGCACCTGCTGTTCACCCCCGGTGTCTACCACGTCGACCGCACCATCCAGGTGGACCGGCCCGGCACCGTGGTCCTGGGCCTCGGCCTCGCCACGATCATCCCGGACAACGGGGTGACCGCCATGAAGGTCGGCGACGTCGACGGCGTGCGCCTGGCCGGATTCCTGATCGACGCCGGCCCCGTCAACTCGCCCTCCCTGCTGGAGGTCGGACCCGCCGGCACCACCACCGACCACGCGGCCGACCCGACCACCGTGCAGGACGTGTTCATCCGCGTCGGCGGCGCCGGTCCGGGCAGGGCCACCGTCGGCATGATCGTCAACAACCACGACACGATCGTCGACCACACCTGGATCTGGCGCGCCGACCACGGCGACGGAGTCGGGTGGGAGACCAACCGCTCCGACTACGGCTTCCGCGTCAACGGCGACGACGTGCTCGCCACCGGCCTGTTCGTGGAGCACTTCAACAAGTACGACGTGCAGTGGAACGGGGAACGCGGCCGGACGATCTTCTTCCAGAACGAGAAGGCGTACGACGCCCCCAACCAGGCGGCGATCCAGAACGGCTCGGTCAAGGGCTACGCCGCCTACCAGGTTGCCGATTCGGTCCAGGTCCACGAGGGCTGGGGGATGGGCAGCTACTGCTACTACAACGTGGATCCGACGATCCGTCAGGAGCACGGCTTCCAGGCACCGGTCACACCGGGTGTGCGGTTCCACGACCTGCTCGTCGTCTCCCTCGGCGGCCAAGGACAGTACGAACACGTGATCAACAGCGTCGGCGCCCCGACCTCGGGCACCACCACCGTCCCGTCCACGATCGTCTCCTTCCCCTGACCTCCCTGATCCCGTGACGATGCGCTGCGGGGCGGCCGGAACCGCCCCGCAGCGCACCGCTCGCAGCGCACCGCCGCAGCCGCGGTCACCCCGCCCGGTGGGCGGCGATGATCGCGGCATAGTGGCGGCCGCTCGACTTGACCGTGCGCCGCTGGGTGGCGTAGTCGACGTGGACCAGGCCGAAGCGCTTGTCGTAGCCGTAGGCCCACTCGAAGTTGTCCAGCAGCGACCAGGCGTAGTAGCCGGCCACCGGCGCGCCCCTGCGGGCGGCGCGGGCACAGGCGGCGAGATGGGCCGTGAGGTAGGCGGCCCGTTCCGGGTCGTGCACGGTGCCGTCCGGGGCGACGGTGTCGGGGTAGGCCGAGCCGTTCTCGGTGATGTGGACGGGCCCCGCCCCGTACTGCAGGTGCAGGCGCATGATCAAAGTCTCCAGGCCGTCCGCGTCGACCTCCCAGCCCATGCCCGTGCGGTGCACGCCCACCCGCGCCACCTGCCGGGCGTAGGGGGCCGGGCCGTCCGGGTCGGCGGTGACGACCTGCGGGAAGTAGTAGTTGAGCCCGATCCAGTCCAGCGCGGTGGCGATGGCGGCCAGGTCCCCGCCGCGCTCGGGGAGGTCGACCCGGTACACCTCGCGCATGTCGGCGGGAAAGCCGCGGCCGTGGACCGGGTCGAGCCACCATCGGTTGACGTGCCCGTCCATACGGCGGGCGGCGGCCAGATCGGCCTCGCGGGGAGTGGCGGGCTCGACGGTGGAGAGGTTGTTCACGATGCCGATGCGGGCTCCGGGTGCGGCCGCCCGGACGGCGCCGGCGGCGAGCCCGTGACCCAGAAGCAGGTGGTAGGAGGCCCGGACGGCGGCGGTCAGGTCGGTCAGGCCGGGTGCCATCCGGCCCTCCAGATGGCCGATCCAGGCGGAGCAGAGCGGCTCGTTGAGCGTGGCCCACTGCATGACGCGGTCGCCGAGGCGCGCCGCGACGAGGCCCGCGTACGAGGCGAAGTGCTCGGCGGTCTCCCGCTCGGGCCAGCCCCCGCGGTCCTGGAGGGCCTGCGGCAGGTCCCAGTGGTAGAGGGTGACGCAGGGCTGGATGCCGGCGGCGAGGAGCGCGTCGACGAGCCGGTCGTAGAAGTCCAGGCCCTTGGGATTGACCGGGCCGTCCCCACCGGGGACGACGCGCGGCCAGGCGACGGAGAACCGGTAGGCGTTGGTGCCCAGTTCCCGCATCAGGGCGATGTCCCCGGGCCAGCGGTGGTAGTGGTCGCAGGCGGTGTCCCCGGTGTGGCCGCCGTCGACGGCGCCGGGGACGCGGGAGAAGGTGTCCCAGATGGACGGGGCCCGGCCGTCCTCGTCGACGGCTCCCTCGATCTGGTAGGCGGAGGTGGCGGTGCCCCACAGGAAGTCGCGGGGCAGCGCGGCGACGTCGACGGCGTCCACGCCGGTGCCGGTGCCGGGAAGGCTTTCGGAGAGGGGCATATGAGGGCTCCTGCCGTGAGTCCGGCCCCCAGATACGAGCGCTCCTGAGGGCCGACCGGGCTGATCCAGGCCTTAATTCAGATCGTGAGTTAAGCGGCGGGCAAGGGTCGCGTCAAGTGGCCGGGCAGGGGTATGTTGCGAGCGGTGTCACGGGGACGTGACGGCGGAAGGGGCCAGATGTCCACAGGGCGAAGCGGACGCACGGTACGGGACCTGCGGCGCGGCAACCGCAGTGCCGTGCTCCAGCAGCTGTACTTCGGGGGCCCGATGAGCCGCCAGGAACTCGGGCCGGTGACCGGCCTCAGCTCAGGCTCCGTCAGCAACGTCGTCGGCGAACTCGTCGCCGACGGGCTGCTGGAGGAGGCCGGCGTCGTCGACTCGGACGGCGGCCGGCCGCGCACCCTGCTGCGCGTCCGGCCCGGCAGCGCGTACATGATCGGCGTCGACGTCGGCGAGACCCGGGTCCGCGTCGAGCTGTTCGACCTCGCACTGACCGAACTCGCCCGAACCGAGATGCCGTTGCTGCCCCGCGGCTGCTACGACGTCGGCCCGATCGTGGAGCAGGTCACGGCGGGCATCGCCACCGTCCTGGCCGAAGCGGGCATCGGCGCGGACCGGCTGCTCGGCGTCGGGGTCGGCGTGCCCGGCATCGTGGACCGGGACGCCACGGGCGCAACCGTGGTCCACGGCCAGACCATCGGCTGGGACGCGGTCCCGCTGGAGCGGCTGCTGCGGGCCACCGGGACGCTGCCCGAGGAGGTCCCGTACCTCATCGACAACGGCGCGCGCACCCTCGGCCAGGCGGAGATGTGGTTCGGCGCCGGCCGGGGGGCCAGCGACGCCGTCGTCGTGCTCCTCGGCTCGGGAGTCGGCGCGAGCATGATCACGGACGGTTCACCGGCCGGCGGGACCACCGGGGGCACCCCGCTCGAAGGGGGCCACCTGACCGTCTCGGTGCGCGGCAGGCGCTGCCGGTGCGGCGCGCTGGGCTGTCTGGAGGCCTACACGGGCGCGGAGGCACTGCTGGCCCGGTGGGCGGAACGCGGCGGCGGCCCCGCACGGTCCGGGACGGCGGACGAGGAAGAAGCCCTCGCGGAACTGCTCGCGGCGGCGCGCGCGGCGGATCCGGTGGCCGTGGAGATCCTGGAGGAGGCGGCGGAGTACCTGGGCGCCGGCCTGTCGGACCTGGTCAACCTGTTCCGGCCGGAGCGGATCCTGATCGGCGGCTGGGCGGGCCTCCTGCTCGGCCCGTACCTCCTGCCGTCGGTGCGGGAGCACACGACCCGCTACTCCCTGAGCCACCCGGCCGGACGGGTCGCGGTCGGCCTCGGCTCGCTGGGACCGGACGCGGTCACCGTCGGCGCGGCCACGCTCCCGCTGTCGGCGTTCTTCGCCACCGGCGGCCGCCGTGCCGTGCCGCGGCCGGCCGTGGAGCCCCCGGCCTGGCGCCTGTCGCTCGCCACCCGGGCGGGCGGAGCCTGACGGCGTGCCCGGGACCCGGCTCCCGGGCACGCCGGGTCCGCCCGGTGGGGGTGCGCCACGCGCACGCACGGCCGATCGAGAGGACAATTGCCCCATGGCTGACACAGGGACGTCACCGGACGGTGCCGGCTCCCCGGGCGAGGGGCGCTACGGCGAACGGGTCTTCCGGCCGGACCAGGGAGGCGAGGGCGACCGGATCGACCTCGGCGCCCTCACGTACGACGACACGACCATGGCCCGGCTCCGCACGCTCGGAGCCGGTCCCGGCTGGACCTGCCTGGACGTGGGAGCGGGAACCGGCACGGTGGCCCGCCGCCTGCTGGAGGAAGCGGGCGTCGCCGAAGTCCTCGCCGTGGACCGCGACGTCCGCTTCCTCGGCGCGCACCCCGTGACCGGCCTGACCGTGCTCCAGGCGGACGTCACCGCCGACGACTTCGCCCCGGGCGTCTTCCGGCTGGTCCACGCCCGGTTCGTACTCATGCACCTGCCCTCGCCGCGGCACATGGTCACCCGGCTGAGCCGGCTCCTCGCCCCCGGCGGCGTGCTCGTCGTCAGCGACGCGGTCGACCTGACCACCGCCTCCGCCCCCGACACGCCGTACACCCGCGCCATGCGGGCCATGTGGCAGGGGCTGCGCGACAGCATCGGCACGGACGTGTCCCAAGTGCCCCGGCACCCCGAGCTGTTGCGGGAGGCCGGCCTGGAATCCGTGGCGGCCGAGATCCACGTACCGCCCCTCCAGCCGGGCAGCCCGATCAGCCGGTTCTGGGCCGACACCTGGGAGCGGGCCCGCGGAGCCATGGTGGGCACCGGCCTCATCGACGACGGGCAGCTCGACGAGGCCTTGCGCCACCTCGGTTCCCCCGAATGCGTGGGACTGTCACCCGGCATGCTCACGGCCTGGGGCCGCAAGCCCGCGCCCGAAGGCGTGCTCTGACCGACGGCTGCCCGGCCGTGGGCGGGCCCCCTGGGCTCGGCGCCGATCGGCGCCGATCAGGCTGTCCGGGGCCCTCAGACGGCGTCCGCGCGAGGAGATCCACTCCAATCGGGCATCGGACGCCCGCGGGAGAACCCATCGACGCGGCGGGCCGGGCAGCCTATGATGCCGACGCCATATCGCACCTCGAACACACGTATCCGGCACGGGCGTTGACGTAGTCGGGGACTCCTGTCGCAACCGCCCGTACCACGACCAGTTCGGAGGTCCTGTTGAGCACGCACTTACCCACCCAGCGCAGACTCGCGGCCCTGGCCATCGGCCTGGCGGCCCTCTTGGCCGCTCCCGCCGGCCAGGCCGTCGCCGCACCGCAGGCCGCCACCGGTGTCGTCCGGGACGCCGCGGCCGCCCCCGTCGTGGCCAGCCCGGGCAACCAGGTGAACCTCCAGTGGGACGCGGTCCGCCTGCAGATGAAAGCCACCGGTGGCGTCGCGCCGTACACCTGGTCGGCCTCCAACCTGCACCTCGGCACGACGATCAACGCTTCGACCGGTCTGATCTCGGGTGTCGTACGCGGCAGCGGAACCCGCACGGTCACCGTCACCGTCCGGGACGCCGCAGGCGCCCCGGCCTCGACCACCTTCACCTGGCGCGTCATTCGCGACGCCTGCCCCCGCTGCTGACCCCCAGGCCGGCCCGGCCCGCCGCCGCCCCGTCCCCGCACCGCCCGATCCTCGGGCAGGATACGCACGTGCAGAGGACGACTGAGCTGGTGGAGAGGGCGGCCGGGCTGGCCCGCCGCGGCGGTCGGCGGATCCTCGGCGTGGCCGGACCGCCCGGATCCGGGAAGTCGACCCTCGCCGCCCGGGTGGCCGAAGCACTCGGCCCGCGAACGGCCGCGGTGGTCCCGATGGACGGATTCCACCTCGCCCAGGCCGAGTTGCACCGCCTGGGGCGCGCCGACCGCAAGGGCGCCCCGGACACCTTCGACGCGGCCGGCTACGTGGCGCTCCTGCTCCGCCTGCGCGCGTCCGACGGCGCCACGGTCTACGCGCCCGCCTTCGACCGCTCCCTGGAGGAGCCGATCGCGGGCAGCATCCCCGTGCCCCCGGACGTGCCGCTGGTGATCACCGAGGGGAACTACCTGCTGCACGACGCGGGGGAGTGGGCCGCGGTGCGGCCTCTGCTCGACGAGAGCTGGTACTGCGCCCCGGACGAGGACACGCGGATCCGCCGCCTGATCGAACGGCATGTGCGGCACGGGAAGGGGCCGGCCGACGCCCGCGCGTGGGTGGGCCGTTCGGACGAGGCGAACGCCCGCCTCGTCGCCCGTTGCCGTCACCGTGCCGACCTCGTCGTCGACACCGGCTGACGCCCGCCCGCGTGCTTCCGCGGACCGGGCGTGGCGGAATGAGGTTGTCCGAATCCGCTGTTAGGGTGACGTGTGCTCGTCAAGGCGAGCGCATTTCGGTTCCTGACATTCCAACGGGGTACAAACGTGAAGTTTCGTCATGTCCGTGCAATAGCCGTCTTCGGCATCGCCGTCGTCGCTCTGACGGGTGCCCGCGGCTCCCACGGCGCCAGCTGTGGCGGAGGCAGCAGCTCCAGCTCCAGCAGCTCCGGCGGCAGCAGCAGCGGCAGCACCTCCAGCGGCAGCGACAGCAGCAGCGGCAGTACGACCAGTGGCAGCGACAGCACCAGCGGTACGAGCAGCAGCTCCGGCGGCACCACCACGACCGGCGGTACCAGCCGGGACAAGGCCCAGCGCGACATCAAGATCGACAGCTGCAAGCTGGACAGCGCCGGCAAGAACCTGGTCGCCCGGCTGACCGTCACCAACAGCGGCTCGCTGGACCAGACCTACAGCATCACCATGAAGTTCAACCCGGGCCCCGGGTCCAGCGCGGTCGCCGCCCAGGCCCGGGTCACCGGACTCAAGGTCAAGGCCGGCGCCTCCCAGCAGACCGAGGCCACCACGCCGTACACCGGCAAGGGCGACGGCAGCGAGTACAAGGAGTGCGTGGTCTCCAGCGCCTCCAAGAGCTCCCTCTGACACACCGCTGACGTCCCGGCCGGCCGCCCCGCGCAGCCGGCCGGGACGTCCGCGTCAGGCGAGGTCGAACCGGTCGAGGTTCATGACCTTGTCCCAGGCCGCCACGAAGTCACGGACGAACTTCTCCCGCGCGTCCTTGGACGCGTACACCTCCGCGATGGCCCGGAGCTGGGAGTTCGCACCGAAGACAAGGTCCACGGCGGTGGCCGTCCACTTCGGCTCCTCCTTGCCGCCGCTCCGGCCCTCGAACACGTTCTCGTCCGCGGTCGACGCCTTCCACTGCGTCCCCACGTCCAGCAGGTTGACGAAGAAGTCGTTGGTCAGCGTCTCCGGCCGGTCGGTGAACACGCCGTGCGCGGACCCGCGGAAGCCGGTGTTCAGCGCCCGCATCCCGCCGACCAGCACCGTCATCTCGGGAGCCGTCAGGTTCAGCATGCAGGCACGGTCCAGCAGCAGGGTCTCCGGAGACAGCTTCTCTCCCGCCGGAAGGTAGTTGCGGAACCCGTCGGCCCTCGGTTCGAGCACGGCGAACGACTCCACGTCGGTCTGCTCCTGCGTGGCGTCCGTGCGCCCCGGCGCGAACGGAACCGTGATGTCGTGCCCGGCGTTCTTCGCTGCCTGCTCGATCGCCGCACAGCCGCCCAGGACGATCAGGTCGGCGAGGGAAACCCTCGTCCCGCCGTCCTGCGAGCCGTTGAAGTCCCGCTGGATCCCCTCCAGGGCCCCGATCACCTCGGTCACCTCGGGCAGAGCGTTGACCTCCCAGTCCTTCTGCGGCGCCAGCCGGATCCGGGCACCGTTGGCCCCGCCCCGCATGTCGGTGCCACGGAAGCTGGCCGCCGACGCCCAAGCGGTGGTGACCAGTTGGGAGACCGACAGCCCGGAGGCGAGGATCCGGCCCTTCAGAGCGGCGACGTCACCGGCCGAGACCAGCTCGTGGTCGACCGCGGGGACGGGGTCCTGCCACAGCTGCGGCTCGGCCACCCACGGGCCCAGGTACCGTGACAGCGGCCCCATGTCGCGGTGCAGCAGCTTGTACCAGGCCTTGGCGAACGCCTCGGCAAGCTTGCCCGGGTTCTCGTGGAAGCTCTTCACGATCGGTGCGTAGACCGGGTCCAGCTTCAGCGCGAGGTCCGTCGTCAGCATCATCGGGGCGTGCCGCTTGGCGGGATCGTGCGCGTCCGGCACCGTGCCCTGCGCCGAGGCGTCCTTGGGCGTCCACTGCTGCGCCCCGGCCGGGCTCCTCGTCAGCTCCCAGTCGTACCCGAACAGGTTGTCCAGGTACCCGTTGTCCCACTTCGTCGGCTCGTTCGTCCAGGCGCCCTCAAGCCCGCTGGTGATCGTGTGGCCACCCCGGCCGCTGCCGTACGAGTTGTGCCAGCCGAGACCCTGCTGCTCCAGCGGAGCGGCCTCCGGCTCCGGGCCGACGTACTCCGGATCGACCGCGCCGTGGCACTTGCCGAAGGTGTGGCCGCCGATGATGAGCGCGGCCGTCTCCTCGTCGTTCATCGCCATGCGCCCGAACGTCTCACGAATGTCCCTGGCGGCCGCAAGCGGATCCGGATTGCCGTTGGGGCCTTCTGGATTGACGTAGATCAGGCCCATCTGCACGGCGCCGAAAGGCCCGGTGAGTTCCCGGTCACCGCTGTAGCGCTCGTCGCCGAGCCACGTGTCCTCCGGCCCCCAGAAGACCTCCTCCGGCTCCCAGATGTCCTGCCGTCCGAATCCGAAACCGAAAGTCTTGAACCCCATCGATTCCATCGCGCAGTTACCCGCGAAAACCAGGAGGTCGGCCCAGGAGATCTTACGGCCGTACTTCTGCTTGACCGGCCAGAGCAGACGGCGCGCCTTGTCCAGACTCGCGTTGTCCGGCCAGCTGTTGAGGGGGGCGAAGCGCTGCGCGCCGGAACCGCCTCCGCCGCGGCCGTCGGCGATGCGGTAGGTGCCCGCGGCGTGCCAGCTCATCCGGATGAAGAGCGGCCCGTAGTGGCCGTAGTCGGCGGGCCACCAGTCCTGCGAGGTGGTCATCACCTCGAAGACGTCCCGCTTCAGCGCGTCGACGTCCAGGGACGCGAACTCCTCCGCGTAGTCGAAGTCCTCGCCCATCGGATTGGCCTGGGGCGAGTTCTGGTGGAGAACCTGGAGGTCCAACTGGTTCGGCCACCAGTCCCGATTCGTCCGGGGACGAGTGGGCGCGGGGGTGGGGGAGGGGATTGCTGGGTTCTCGCTTTCGCTGCCGGACACGTCCGTCCTTCTTCCTGTCTCGGTGCTTCCCACTGCTGGCTGCTCGCTCTTGACGGCGTCCGTATGGTCGCGCACCGCAGACCGCGTGGCGCAGAGAACACGCAGGGCTTCCCCGCCCAAGACGCTTTCCGGCTCCCGCCCGCGCGGGAAAGAGGGAGAACAGCAGAGATCGTGCGATCATCGTTATCGCTCTGTCGCGACGAAATGCCTCTCAGGCATCACCGCCGGGTAACCTGTAGCTCGCCTTTTCGGGCCTCTCACAGGTCCGTCTGGATCCTTTGTCCCGCCGAGCGTGAACTGGTGAGCCGAAATGAGTGACCTGCTGGAGCGGCTGCGGGGACGCGGCTGGCGCATGACGTCCCAGCGGCGTGTCGTGGCGGAGGTCCTCGACGGAGAGCACGTGCACCTCACCGCTGACGAGGTGCACGCACGCGCGGCTCTGCGGCTGCCCGAGATCTCCCGCGCCAGTGTCTACAACACCCTGGGCGAGCTGGTCACCCTCGGCGAGGTCGCGGAACTCTCCGCACACGGGCGTGCCAAACGGTACGACCCCAACGCCCACCGGCCGCACCAGCACCTGGTGTGCTCCGGCTGCGGCCTCATCCGGGACGTCCACCCGGGCGGCGACCCCCTGGCCGGCCTGCCTGCGCAGGAGCGCTTCGGCTTCACGGTGTCCGACGTCGAGATCGTCTACCGCGGGCTGTGCCCCTCCTGCGCGGCCGCTCCGCCCCACGCCTGAGAGCGCAGGCCCCGGCCTACCACTCCGGGTGGACGTCACGGCTGTCGTAGCGGTCGCCCGCGGGGGTGATCCACGGCCGGAAGCGGCCGGGCCCCGTGCTGTCGTGGGCGTAGCCGACCGGCTCCCGGGTGTCGTCGGTCACGATCACGGCTCCGGCCCGCTGGGCGCTGCGCAGGGCATGCGTCCAGTGGCGGCCGCGGTGGCCGGTGCGGTAGTCGGGGATCTTGCACTGGGACATCTCAGGTCTCGCCGTCTGCGTCGCTTCATCGGATCCGGACCGGGCGTATACCCCGTTCGGCCTGCTCCGAACATGCGTCCGCGGACAGCCGTCGGTCCCGTCCATCCGGGCCCTCTCGTGCCGGCCGCGTGATTGCCCCAGAGTGGTCGATCGCACCTCCTCCGCATCCGCCGGCACCACTCGACCCATGGAGCTCCGCCGTGGCCACGACCTCCGAACCGCCCGGGACGACATCCGCCGCCGCGTCCGCAGAACCGGGCGCCGTCCGCGTCGAACGGGACGGCCCCGTCACCACGGTGATCCTCCACCGCCCGGAAGTCCGCAACGCGGTCGACGGCCCGACCGCGGCCCGGCTCGCCGACGCCTTCCGCGCCTTCGAGGCGGACGAGGACGCCGCCGTCGCCGTCCTGTGGGGCGAGGGCGGTACGTTCTGCGCCGGCGCGGACCTCAAGACCGTCGGGACCGACCGCGGCAACCGGGTGCGGGCCGACGGAGACGGCCCCATGGGACCCACCCGGATGGAACTGGGCAAACCGGTGATCGCCGCGATCAGCGGGCACGCGGTGGCGGGCGGGCTCGAACTGGCCCTGTGGTGCGACCTGAGGGTTGCCGAGGAGGACGCGACCCTCGGCGTGTTCTGCCGCCGCTGGGGCGTGCCCCTGATCGACGGCGGTACGGTGCGGCTGCCCCGCCTGATCGGCGAGAGCCGCGCCATGGACCTCATCCTCACCGGCCGCCCCGTGACCGCCGCCGAGGCCCACGGGATGGGGCTCGTCAACCGCCTCGTCCCGCCGGGAGAAGCCCGGCGCACGGCGCAACGCCTCGCCCGCGAGATCGCCCGGTTCCCGCAGACGTGCCTGCGCCACGACCGGCTCTCCGTACGGGAACAGCACGGCCTGGGGGAGCGGGAGGCCCTGGCGGCCGAACACCGGCACGGCCTCGCCGCGCTCACCTCCGGCGAGACGCAGGCCGGCGCCGACCGCTTCGCCGCGGGAGCCGGCCGCCACGGCTCCTTCGCCGGCTGAGGCCGCCCGCCTGCCCGCTCCTTGTGCCGCCTCACCGGGGGCATCATGGCGGTGTGAACGTGTCCCAGGCCGCCGGCGGCGGAGCGGGCGTCCCCGGCTTCCTCGGGGTCGCCCCCACGCCCCGGACCGCCGTGGTGTGGCTCCCCCCGGCGGCACTGTGGCCCGCCCTCCAGAGCATCCGGGCCGAGCACGACCCCCAGATCCGGCGCTGGCCGCCGCACGTCAACCTGCTCTTCGGCTTCGTACCCGAGGCCGACTTCGCCCGCGCCGCGCCACTGCTGGCGGCCGCCGCGGCCGGCATCGAGCCGTTCGACATCAGGCTCAGCGGAGTGCGGGCGTTCCGGCACCGCGGCTGCGCCACCGTGTGGCTCGACCCCGCCGCCGCCGGCCTCGCACCGTGGACGGCGCTCCAGGAGAGCCTCGCGGAGCCCTTCCCGGCATGCCGCGGCCGGTTCCCGGTGTTCACACCGCACCTCTCGCTCGGCCGCACCCGCACCCCCCGGCCCCTGGCCGCGGAATGCGCGGCCCGCCTGGGCAGCACGGCGGCCCGGGTCGACGAGATCGTGCTGCTCTCCCGCCGCGGTGACGAGCCCATGCGGCCCCGTGCCGTGATCGGCCTGGGCACGGCCACCACCACATGGTCAGCGCACTGAAACCGGATCCGCCGGCCCGTCCTCCGCCGGGGACGCCTGCGGCAGGGCGGCACGCAGGCGCTCCAGGAGGGCCCGCGCCGTTCCGCTCCCGCGGGGGTGGCGGTTTGGGGGTGGCCCCCGGGCCGGTGGTGCTGGGGCTCTGCCCCAGGCCCCGCGCCTCAAGCGCCGGCGGGGCTGGTGTGGTGCGGGCGGTCGCGGGGCCGGGCAGGGGTGTCTCCTCGGCTCGGCGAGCGCGAGCGATCACCACGGTGCTCGGTGGTGACGCCTCGTCCTGCGGGGACACCCCTGCCCGTCCCCGCTCCAACCGCGACGAGGGGGTGTCAGGAGGCGCCTTGGGCGGCTGCCGGGTACGGGCGAATGCACTGCCGTGGGGTGGGGACACGGCGGAGTGTCCCCGCAGGACGAGCGCGCACCACCGACCCACCTCCGCAATCCTGGGCACCGCGCGAGCCGAGGAGACATTCCGGCGGGGCACCACCCCACACCACCCAAGCCCCGCCGGCGATTGAGGCGCGGGGTCTGGGGCAGCGCCCCAGCACCACCGACCCGGGCCGACGCCCGAAACCGCCACCCCCGCGGGAGCGGAAGGGCGCCGGGTCTGGGGCGGAGCCCCAGCAGCCGCCCGGGGCAGCCGGTCAGGTCTGGGGCGGGTTGCCCTGGTCGCGCCGCATCTGCTCCCTGAGCTTGTCCTGCGCGGTGTCCACATGGCGGCTGTACTTGCCCTGCGTCTTGCCGTCGACGTAGTCGCCGGCCTTGTCGATGCCCTGGTCGGCCTGGCTCTCGTGACCGCGCAGCATCTGCTTGAGCTTGTCCATCATCGACATGACGGCCTCCTTCGGGTTCGTCCCCCACGGCAAGGGTTGCCGATGATCGACCTGGCCGCATCCGCGAGGCTCTGACCTCGCCGGATACCGGTACGCCGCCGGCCGTCAGAGGCTGACGCGCTCCCCTTTCCGGCGGACCGCGCGGGCGATCAGGCCGAGCAGGTAGGCGTGGAAGAGGTACGAGAACGCCAGGATGCACCAGATGACGGCGCCGGTCTGCGCCCACGCCCCCAGCGAGTTGACCACCGAAAGCAGGAGGGCCCCGGTGGGGACGGCCAGCATCAGGGCGAATATCCCGGCCGTCTGGTCGCCTCCGTCGCCGGCGCCTGCCAGCAGCAGGAGCGCGGCCAGGCCGAGGTAGGTCCCCGACAGCCAGTTGCCGAAGGTGAGGACGGCGAAGGTGCGCACCGGTCCAGAACGCATGGGACTCCTCGTGTTGCCCGGGTGGGACGGCCTTGATGATCACCATGGTGGGGCCGGCCCGCCGGGCGCGTCAGAGTACGCGTACTCAGTGGACGTACTCATTGCGGGCGGCCGACGCGCTGCCAATGGGCGGGACACGGCGGTCGGCATGGAACGATCTCCGCATGACAGAGAGCATGAGCCCGTACATGTCCTCGGCGCGGGTCACAGTCCTGGGGGTGCAGCCCGGTGACCCGCCGTTCCGGATCGTCGAGATCGACGGGGAGGTGGTCCGTATGGCGACATCCATGACCGATGTGATCCTGGCTGCCGCGGATGCGGGGATCACCATCCACGACCTCGACGATCCGGACGCGGTCCGCTGGGTCGGCGGCGGGAAACTGACCTGGCGGCTGCACTAGCCCTTCACTGTGCCGGGCGGCTGCGCCGTGCCGTCGCCCGCTTGCAGGTCACACGCACCACCGAGAAAGGATCGGTGACCAGGGGGCGTTCGACGTCGACGCGCGTGCGCCGGTCACTGCCGGGCAGGCGGTGCGGAGGATCGCTCAGGTGGCGCGTCCGTATCGGACCGCTCTGCTCCAGATCCGTTCCAGGCGCACGGTCGTGCCGGGACGCGGAGCGTGCCAGATCCTGTTGTTGCCGGCGTAGATGCCGACGTGGGTCATGGTCGCTCCCCGGGGGAAGAAGACCAGGTCACCGGCCGTGCGGTCGGCGGCGGGGATGTGGCGGGTGTGCTCGTACTGCTGGTCGGCGGTGCGTGGGAGGCGTTTGCCGGCCTTCTTGAAGGCGTAGAGGGTCAGGCCCGAGCAGTCGAAGCGTCTGGGGCCGGTGGCGCCGTAGGCGTACGGCGAGCCCTGTTTGGAGGCGGCCACCTTGACGGCTTTCGCGCCGTACGACGGCGCCGCGTGAGCCGGGTCCGTGGGGCCGGCGAGGGCGCCGGCCGCGAGGAGCAGTATGAAGAAGACGGCGCGTGCTCTGGGGCAACAGCACATCGGAGAAGTGCCCTTGAGGGCCTTTCGGAAGTCGGTCCTGGAGCAGGACATCGTGACACCTCCGCAATCGGTTGGCAGGCGACGATTCAGATCAGTGGCCTGGTCCTGTTCTCGGTGGCAGTCGTCTTGGCTCTGACGGCGGACCAGTTTTCCCGCACGCCCTGTTTCGGCCGCATCGGACACGATGTGATTTGTCCCGATTTTGCGTTCGATTCGAGATGATACGAACAGATGACCATCAGGCCGCCGCCGTTGTGCTGAATCGGGACGCCGACAGGCATCGGCCCGCCGCGGAGCGGGCACGCAGCACGGGTGAGCCCGACCGAACTGCTCCCGGCGCCGCCGCCCCGCACCGCGGCCCGCCGAGCCCTGCTCGCCGGTTCGGCGGGCAACCTCGTCGAGTGGTACGAGTTCGGCGTCTACGGCTGCTTCGCCACCGTCATCGCGGCCAACTTCTTCACCCCGCACGCCGGAAGCCCCGGCGGCGGCGCCGAAGCGCTGGTCACCACCTACGCCTCGTTCGCCCTCGCCTTCTTCTTCCGGCCCGTCGGAGCCCTCCTGTTCGGGCGTATCGGTGACCGCTTCGGCCGCCGCCCCACCCTCGTGCTCGTCGTCGGCCTCATGACGCTCGCCACCACCCTGATCGGACTGCTCCCCACGCGCGCCGACATTGGAGCCGCGGCGCCCTGGCTGCTCACGTTCCTGCGCGTGCTCCAAGGGCTGTCCGCCGGAGGCGAGTTCGGCGGAGCGGTGTCCCTGATGGTGGAGTACGCGCCACCCGGCCGCCGCGGCCTCTACGGCGCATGGCAGTCCTTCACCGTCGCCCTCGGCCTGCTGGCCGGTGCCGGCACGGCGGCGGCCCTGGCCACCGCCCTGCCGGCCGGGGCGCTGTACGCGTGGGGGTGGCGGATCCCGTTCCTGCTGGCCCTGCCGCTGGGCATCGTCGCGCTGTGGCTGCGCACGGCGTTGGAGGAGCCCCCGGGCGGGCCGCCCACCGCCGCGCTCCGCCGGGCCGGCACAACCACCCTGGCGGAACAGGCGCGTGCCGTCGCACTCGGCATCGGACGGATCCTGGGCTGGTCGGCGGCCGGCTACACCTTCCTCGTCGTGCTGCCGTCCCATCTGCAGTCCGCGCTCGGCGCGTCGTTCCGCGACGCCCTGCTGGCCACCACCCTCGTCAACCTCGGCTTCGCCGCGTCGATCCTGCCCGCCGGACTGCTCAGCGACCGCGTCGGGAGGCGCCCCGTCATGCTCGCCGGCGCGCTGGGGATCGCCGTACTCGCCCACCCCCTGCTGGACTTGCTCCAGTCGCCCGGGGTGTCCCCGCACACCCGGGCCGCGGCCGTCCTCGCGGCCGGCGCGCTGGTGGGCCTGCTCGCCGGACCCGGGCCGGCCATGCTGGCCGAGATGTTCCCCCGACGCGTCCGCTGTACCGGGCTCGGACTCTCCTACTCCCTCGCCAACGCCGTGTTCTCCGGCTGTGCGGGGCTCGTCGTCACCACGCTCACCGCCAGGACCGGGGACACCGCGGTCCCCGCCCACTACGCCGCCGGCGCCTGCGCCGTCAGCGCCGCGGCGCTGCTGACCCTGCGCGGCGACGACCACCGGGAGCCGCTGCGATGAGGGTGATCGGCCTGATGTCCGGGACCTCGTACGACGCCGTGGACGCGGCCGCCTGCGACCTCGACCACCGGCCCGGGGACGGCACGCTGCACCTCACCCCGTTGGGCATGGTGAGCGAGCCGTACCCGGAAGACCTGCGCGGCGAGCTCGCGCGGGCCCTGCCCCCGGCGCCCACCGCACTCGCCGACGTGTGCCGTCTCGACACCCGCATCGGACAGGCCTTCGGCCGGCTCGCCGTACGCGCCGACCGCGAACTGTGCCGGGGGAGCGCGGAGTTGATCGCCTCGCACGGGCAGACCGTGTACCACTGGGCCGCGGACGGACGGGTCCACGGAACCCTCCAGCTCGGCGAGCCCGCCTGGATCGCCGAGGCCACCGGGCGCCCGGTCGTCTCCGGCTTCCGGACGCGCGACGTCGCCGCCGGCGGGCAGGGCGCCCCCCTCGTCGGCCTGATCGACCTGATGCTGCTGCGCGGCCGGACCGGAGTGCCGGCCGCCCTGAACATCGGGGGCATCGCCAACGTCACCGTCGTACCCCGGCACGGCGCTCCCGTGGCCTTCGACACCGGCCCGGGCAACGCCCTGATCGACGCCGCGGTACGCGAGCTGAGCGGCGGGCGGCTCGCGTACGACGAGGGCGGCGCGCTCGCGGCCTCCGGACGCGTCCACGAAGGCCTCCTGCGACGGTTGCTCACCGAGCCGTACTACCGGCTGCCCGCCCCGCGGACGACCGGCAAGGAACTGTTCCACCAGGGGTATCTCCGTTCCCACCTGGGGGAGTTCGGGCAGCTGCCGCCGCAGGACGTCGTCGCGACACTGACGCGCCTCACAGCCCGGACCGTCGCCGACGCGTTGCGGCCGCTGGGCGCCACCGAGGTGTTCGCCTCGGGAGGCGGGGTGCGCAACCCGACGCTGACCGCGATGCTGCGCGCCGAACTGGCCGGCACGCGGCTGCGCGCCTCGGAGGAACTGGGGCTGCCCGCCGCGGCGAAGGAGGCGTACGCGTTCGCCGTACTCGGCTACCTCACCGTGCACGGCCTCCCCGGCAACGCACCCGGCTGCACCGGGGCGGCCGGGCCCCGGGTCCTGGGGTCGATCACCCCCGGCAGCGGCCCGCTACGACTGCCGGCCCCGGCGCCCCTCGCCCCGAGCTCCCTGTCCCTGCGGGCGGACGGCCCCGACGCACGGCCAACCGCGCCGCCCTGAGGGCCGGCGCCCCGGCCGGGCCGGTCACCTGCCCACGATCTTGCGGACGTTCTCGATGCTGCCGCAGTCCGACGCGAGCTGCCTCTCCCGCTCCCGCAGGAACGCCGCGCCCAGCTCGGCCCTGCGCTCGTCGGGGACGTTCTCCCGGGTGCCGTTGAGGATGGTCCGCTCCTCCTCGTCCAGATGGTGGGAGACCGCCTTGACGAGGTCCTCCAGGCGCTCGTCCCACTCCTCGGAGCCGACGTCCTCCACCTCCAGGAGCCTCAGCAGCGCCTCGTTGCCCTCGGCGTGCTCCTCCTCGCCGTGCTCCACCTCGTCGTCGTCGACGCCCCGGAAACGCTTGAGCGCGCCGTACACCTCGGCCTCCTCGGCCTCGCCGTGCGCGATGAGCAACGCCGAGAACTCGTCCCGGGCCGCCTCGCGGTCGGCCTCGATGCTCCGCATCCGGCGGAAGAGCTCCTCCATCGTGCGGTGGTCCTTGAGGATCACCGCGACCACGTCCTGGCCCTTGCCCTGGTCCGCCATTCCACACGCCTCCTCGATCGGTGTTCACGGTCTCCTCGCGCCTGCTCGCTCGCCGCGCCCTGAAACCCTCCGACCACCCGCGATCAGCGGCGGAGCACCTTGCGGGGACACCCGGCCGCCGAGCAGGCGGTCTGGTCCCGGCCAGGGCCGGATGGGCCACGGCCGCCCGCGCGCGGCCGTGTCTGCACCGGCATCGACGCCGCCGGTGCCATCGTGGGCCCCCGCGCTCCGTCTCCCTGGAGGTCCCGCCGTGTCCCCACGCCCGTACGGCCACGCCCGCCGGATCGGTCCGTCCCTGGCCGCCGCCACCGTCGTGTGCGGCGCCCTGCTCGGCGTCTGTGTGCCGCCCGCGCAGGCCGTCGCGGACCGCAACCCGCCGCCGCTTACCGGCGCGGACCTCCGCCAGGAGCTCCGCGACCTCGTCGACCGCCCCGACGGGCCCCCCGGAGTCATCGCCGTCCTGCGCGACGGCGACCGTACGAAGGTCTACCGCGCGGGCGTGGCCGACCTGGAGAACGGCCGGCCGCCGAGCGCGACCGACCACATGCGCATCGCCAGCGTCGCCAAGGCCTTCAGCGGGGCCGTGGCCCTGAGCCTCGTCGACCGCGGTCGGCTGAGCCTGGACTCCACCATCGGCGAGGTCCTGCCCGACCAGCCCGCCGCCTGGCACGAGGTGACCCTGCGCCAACTCCTCAACCACACCAGCGGGCTGCCCGACTACTCGGCCTCCCAGGAGTTCCGCGACATCGTCTCGGCGGATCCCCGCCACCGCTTCGACTCGCGCCGCCTGCTGGAGTTCGTCGCCGGCGAGGACCTCGCGTTCCGGCCGGGCAGCCGCTACCAGTACTCCAACTCCGACAACATCGCCGTCGCCCTCATGGCCGAGGCCGCCACCGGAAGCCGGTACGAGACGCTGCTGCGCGAGCTCGTGTACCGGCCGCTCGGCCTGACCGCCACCAGCCTGCCCCAGGGCTACCGGCTGCCCGTACCCTTCCTCCACGGCTACCAGATCGACCCGGAGGAAGGGCCCGTCGACGTCAGCGAGGCCGTGAGCGCCTCCGGAGCCTGGGCGGCGGGGGGCATCGTCTCGACCCCCAAGGACCTGACCGCCTTCATCCGGGGCTACGCGGGCGGCGCCCTCATCTCCGACCGCACCCGCCGTCAGCAGTTCCGGTTCATCCCCGGTGCGCTGTCCCAGCCCCCCGGCCCGGGCCGCACCGACGCTGGCCTGGCCATCTACCGCTACACCACCCGCTGCGGGACGGTGTACGGTCACACCGGCAACACGCCCGGCTACACACAGCTCGCGGCGGCCACCGCGGACGGCAGCCGCTCGCTGACCTTCACGATCACCACCCAGACGTCACTGACCGCCAACCCGGACCTGCTCGCGCGGGTCCGGGACGTCCAGGAGGACTTCGTGTGCGCCCTGCTGCGCGGGTGACCGGCCCCGAGCCCGCACCCCCGAGCCTGAGCCTCTGAGCTGGCGGGCGCGCACGGCCGAGCGGCCCTGCGCGCCCGACACGGAGGCGGCGTAACCTGGTCGGACCGCCACTGAACGCGCGCGCCGCAAGCGCGGTGCGCGCACCCGTACACCCCGCCGCGAACGATCCAGGGAGGCGGCGAGTGACCGATCCGTTCGGCTTCCTCAGGATCCCCCGCGAGCCCGTCCCGCCCCGCCCCGTCGAGGAACGGCTCGGCGACTGGCACGAGGTCCACGCGGGCCAGGCCCTGCTCCCGCTCGTCTCCCGGCAGGCCGACCGCTGCATGGACTGCGGAATCCCGTTCTGCCACACCGGCTGCCCCCTCGGGAACCTCATACCCGAGTGGAACGCGTACGCCGCCCACGGCGACTGGCACGAGGCGTACGAGCGGCTGCACGCGACGGACAACTTCCCCGAGGCCACCGGACGGCTCTGCCCCGCCCCCTGCGAGGACGCCTGCGTCCTCTCGATCAACGCCGACCCCGTGACCATCAAGAACGTCGAGCAGACGATCGCGGACGAGGGCCTGCGGCGCGGCTACATGCAACCGAGGCCGCCCGGACGGCACAGCGCCAAGACCGTGGCCGTCATAGGCTCCGGCCCGGCCGGACTGGCCGCCGCGCAGCAGCTGACCCGGGCCGGCCACGCGGTCACGGTCCACGAGCGGGCCGACCGGATCGGCGGCCTGCTGCGCTACGGCATCCCCGAGTTCAAGATGGAGAAGGCGTACCTGGACCGCCGGATCGAGCAGATGCGCGCCGAGGGCACGGTCTTCGTCACCGGCCACGACGTCGGAGCCGCGGCCGAAGGAGGCGCCCGTACCCGCGCCGACGCCGACGCGGCGGAGCTGCGCGGCCGGTGCGACGCCGTCGTCGTCGCGGTCGGAGCGGGCGAGCGCAGGGAACTGCCCGTCCCCGGCCGCGAGCTGCGCGGCATCCACCAGGCCATGGACTATCTGACCTGCGCGAACCGGGTCCAGGAGGGCGACCGGGTCGACTCGCCCGTCACCGCCGAGGGCAGGCACGTGGTCATCGTCGGAGGCGGCGACACCGGATCCGACTGTATGGGTACGGCCCTGCGGCAGGGCGCGATCTCCGTGGCCCAGCTCGACATCAACCCGGAGCCCGGCCCCGGCCGCACCGACGACGAGCCCTGGCCGGTGTACCCCAGGACGTACCGGATCTCCCACGCGCACGCCGAGGCCCGCGGCCGCGAAGGCCGCGACCCGCGGCTGTTCGCCTGCGCGACCCTGCGCTTCGAGGGGGATGCCTCGGGACGGGTACGGGCTCTGCACCTGACCGCCGTCGAGCCGGTGGGCCGCAGCCCGCTGGCGGGTACCGAGCGGGTCCTGCCGGCCGGGCTGGTCCTGCTGGCGCTCGGCTTCTCGGGCCCCGAGCGGGCGGGCGGTCTGCGTGAGCAGCTGGGCCTGGAGTTCGACGGTCGCGGCAACTTCGCGCGGGACGCCGGCTTCGCGGCGCGCGGCGGCCGGGCGCCGGGGGTGTTCGTCGCGGGTGACGCGGGCCGGGGGCAGTCGCTCGTGGTGTGGGCCATCGCCGAGGGCCGGGCGGCGGCAGCCGCCGTGGACCGCTACCTCACCGGCTCGACGTGCCTGCCGGCCCCGATCGCCGCGCACGACCTGCCGATGTCGGCGCTAGGCCGCATGCGCTACGGGGACTACTGAGGAGGGTAACGGCACGCTCCGGCCGGCCCGAGGGGCCGGCCGGAGCGCGGGTCACTGACGGCGGGGCGGCTGCTCAGCCCGCGGCCAGGAGCGTGAGGGTGTCGATCACGCGGTTCGAGAAGCCCCACTCGTTGTCGTACCAGGCGACGACCTTGACGTGGCGGCCCTCGACGCGGGTGAGCTCCGAGTCGAAGATCGACGAGGCGGGGTTGCCGGTGATGTCGGACGACACCAGCGGGTCGTCCGAGTACTCCAGCACACCGGCCAGCGGGCCCTCGGCCGCGGCGCGGTACGCCTCAAGGATCTCCTCGCGCGTCACCTCGCGGGCGACGGTCGTGTTCAGCTCCACGATGGAACCCACCGGGACCGGCACACGGATCGAGTCGCCCTGCAGCTTGCCGTCGAGCTGCGGCAGGACCAGGCCGATCGCCTTCGCGGCGCCCGTGGAGGTCGGCACGATGTTGACGCCGGCGGCGCGGGCGCGGCGCGGGTCGCGGTGCGGGCCGTCCTGCAGGTTCTGCTCCTGCGTGTAGGCGTGCACCGTGGTCATGAAGCCGTGCTCGATGCCCGCGAGCTCGTCCAGGACCGCGGCCAGCGGGGCGAGCGCGTTCGTCGTGCACGACGCGTTCGAGACGATGGTGTGCACGGCCGGGTCGTAGGCGTCCGTGTTGACACCGTACGCCAGCGTCACGTCGGCGCCGTCCGACGGCGCGCTGACCAGGACCTTCTTCGCCCCCGCCTTGAGGTGGGCGCGGGCGGCGTCAGCCGAGGTGAAGCGGCCGGTGGCCTCCAGCACGATGTCGACGCCGAGGTCGGCCCACGGCAGCTGCTCCGGCTCCCGCTCGGCCAGCACCGTGATGCGGCGGCCGTCGACGACCAGGGTGTTCCCGTCGACGGTCACCGGGCGGCCGAGCCGGCCGGAGGTGCTGTCGTACGCGAGGAGCCGCGCGAGGGCCTTCGGCTCCGTGAGGTCGTTGACGGCGACGACCTCAAGGTCGCTGTCGCGCTCCAGCAGCGCGCGCAGCACGTTGCGTCCGATGCGGCCGAATCCGTTGATGGCGATGCGAGTCATGAGCGAGTCCCTTTCGTTCGCCATCAGGTTCGCCTCCCGTGCCCGCCCGCGACAGCGGCGTGATCGCCACTGTTCAAAAGGATCCCGCCAGCGGCGATGGCGCGATCCTCACGGCCGTAGGGGGTGTCGTCGAAGTCCCGTCTGGGTGGCGGGGCCCGGCACGCGCGCTCGCCGCGTTGTCGTCGGTCGCCGACGCCCGCACCCCTACTCGCCCTTGGTGAAGGTGCGCCGGTACTCGGTCGGGCTGGTCCCCAGGATCCGCTGGAAGTGCAGCCGCAGGTTCGCCCCGGTGCCGAGGCCGACGTCGGCCGCGATCTGCTCGACACCGCGCTGTGAGCGTTCCAGCAGCTCGCGTGCCACGTCGATACGGGCCCGCATGACCCACTGCATCGGCGTGTACCCGGTGTCCTCCGAGAACCGCCGCGAGAACGTACGAGGCGACACCCCGGCGTGCCGGGCCAGCGACTCCAGGGTGAGGGGCTCGCCCAGCCGGCGCAGCGCCCACTCCCGGGTGGCGGCGAACCGCTCGCCGAGCGGCTCCGGCACACTGCGCGGCACGTACTGCGCCTGGCCGCCGCTGCGGTAGGGGGCGGCCACCAGGCGCCGCGCCGCGTGGTTCGACGCGGCCACGCCGAGATCGCCGCGCAGGATGTGCAGGCACAGGTCGATGCCGGACGCGGCGCCCGCCGAGGTGAGGACGCTGCCCTCGTCGACGAACAGGACGTTCTCGTCGACCCGGACGAGCGGGTGCTTGGCGGTGAGCGCCCGCGCGTAGTGCCAGTGTGTCGTCGCGCGCTTACCGTCGAGCAGGCCCGTCGCGGCGAGCGCGAACGCGCCCGTCGAGATGGCGGCGAGCCGCGCGCCCCGCTCGTGGGCCGCGATCAGCGCGTCGATGACGGGCCGCGGCGGGTCCTCGCGGTCGGGGAAGCGGTAGCCGGGGACGAAGACGATGTCGGCCCACGCGAGGGCGTCCAGCCCGTGCGTCACGTGGTAGGAGAGCCCGTCGCCGCCCGCGACGAGCCCGGGGGCAGCGCCGCACACCCGCACCTCGTACGGCATGCTCGCGCGGGTCGTGAAGACCTGCGCGGGGATGCCCACGTCGAGCGGCTTCGCGCCCTCCAGGACGAGGACGGCGACACGGTGGAGAGGGGAGGCTGGCACGCTACCGAGCCTAGGGGGTGTCCGGCGGATCAGGCGCCGCCCGCCCGCCCGGGACCATCGCGGCAGTCCCGGGGCGGATCCGGCTCAGGCCGCCGCGGGCGTACGCGACAGGGCGGTGCGCAGCGCGAAGAAGCCGAGCAGGCCGCCCGACGCGAGCCGCTGAGCGGTCATCACGCGGGGCCGGGCGGCCAGGAACCCCGACACCCGTGCCGCGCCCAGCATGATCAGACCGTTCACGGAGATCCCCACGACGATCTGCACACCACCGAGCTGGAGCAGCTGCGCCCAGTCCGGGCCGGCCTGCGGATCCATGAACTGGGGCAGAAGAGCGGCGTACATGAGGGCGATCTTGGGGTTGAGCAGGTTGGTCAGGAGCCCCGTCGAGAACAGACGGGTGTCGGAGACCGGAGGCAGGTCCCCGGCCGGCGCGAAGGGCGAACGGCCACCGGGCTTGAGCATCCCCCAGGCCAGGTAGGCCAGGTAGGCGGCCCCGGCGAGCTTGACCACCGTGAACGCGAGCGGCACGGCGGCGAACAGCGCGGACAGGCCCGCGGCCGCGGCCACCAGATAGCACACGAATCCCACCGCGGTCCCGCTCAGGCTGACCAGGCCCGCCCTGCGGCCCTGGGTGATCGCGCGAGACGCCAGGTGGATCATGTTCGGTCCCGGAGTCAGGGCCATGCCCAGCTCGATCAGGGCCACTCCGCCCACCGCGGCCAGACTGATCACCGGTCAACTCCCGATCGCTTGCCGGGTAGCCGTACCCGGAGTGGGGTGGCGCCCGGCTGTGTGACGGGCGGCTGCGACGCGTCGGCAGTGCCGCGGTCGACTTCGTGGAGGATACAAGCCGGCCGGTCAGCGGATCCGCGGACCCCACGACGCCCGCCTGCCGGACGGCTCCTGAGCGCAGCCGGCGAGTGTCCCGCCCGGGCCGCCGCCCGCGGTGGGGTATACGTGCCCTGGAGGATCGACCGACCTCCGCGAAGGGAGTGGTTGCCGTGGAGCGAACGACCTGCTGCGTGGTGGGGGGCGGCCCGGCGGGAATGGTGCTCGCGCTGCTGCTGGCCCGTGCCGGTGTGGAGGTGTCGGTGCTGGAGAAACACGGTGACTTCCTGCGCGACTTCCGCGGCGACACCGTGCATCCCACCACCCTGTCACTGCTCGACGACATCGGTCTCGCCGAACGCTTCGCCCGGCTCCCGCAGCGCCGCGTCACCACCGTCCAGCTGCCCATCGGACCCGACCGCACGCTGGTCACCGTCGGCAACATCGGAGCCCTGCCCGGGAAGTACAACTACATCGCGATGGTGCCCCAGTGGGACCTCCTCGACCTCCTCGCCGACGAGGCGCGCCGGGAGCCCGCCTTCCACCTGCGCATGGACACCGAGGCGACCGGCTTCCTCGTCGAGGGCGGACGGGTGCGCGGCGTGCGCTACCGCACCGCGGACGGCGCCACCGGCGAACTCCGGGCCACCCTGACCGTTGCCTGCGACGGCCGCGGCTCACTGGCCAGGGCACTGCCCGAACTCGGCCTGGAGCACTTCCCGTGCCCCATGGACGCCTGGTGGTTCCGCCTGCCGCGCCACGAGAGCGACCCCAGCGGGCTCGTGGGCGGTCTGGGCGACAGGTTCTTCACCGCGCTCATCGACCGCGGGGACTACTGGCAGTGCGCGGCGCTCATCCCGAAGGGGACCGACGCCGAGCGCCGCGCCGAGGGCCTGGAGCGCTTCATGGACCGCTTCGCGGAGGCCGCCCCCTGGCTGGCCGACCGGAGCCACGCCGTCAGCTCCTGGGACGAGGTGAAACTGCTCGACGTACGACTGGACCGGCTGCGCCGCTGGCACCGGCCCGGTCTGCTGTGCATCGGCGACGCCGCCCACGCGATGTCCCCGGTGGGCGGCATCGGCATCAACCTCGCCGTGCAGGACGCGGTCGCCACGGCCCGCCACCTCGTACGCCCGCTCCGCGAGGGCAGGGTGGGCCTGAACGACGTACGCCGGGTCCAGTTCCGCCGCTGGCCCACCACCGTGGCGACCCAGGGGCTCCAACGACTGGCCCACGCCCAGGTCTTCGAACCCATCCTGGAAGGCCGCACCGCGTTCGGTGATCCCCGGCGCGCCCAGCGGATGACGGAACTCGTCACCGAATCGCCCTGGTTGAACCGTATCCCGGCGTACTTCATCGCCTACGGAGCCCTCCGCGAGCGTCCCCCGGCCGAATCACTCCGCTGAGACGCCCGGCCCGCCGGCGGCGGAATCCCCTTGGGTGGATTCCCTGCGGTGGTCGCCGCGGCGCTGCCGTGGCGACCACCGCAGGGACGCCCGTCCTACTGCGCCATCTCGTACGCGCCGGACAGGGCCTCGACCCGGGCCCACACACGGGCCGAGCGGGCCTCGTCGACGACCGGGCGGCGGACGGCGGCCAGCGCCCAGGCCTGCTGCTCCGGCGTGCTGGAGTCCTTGCCGTGCAGTTCCACGGCGTGCTGGGAGAAGTCCCGCACGAGCACCGAGAACAGCTCGTCCAGCACGGACTCGTCCAGGTCCGTCAGGCGGGCCTGCTCCAGGATCAGCTGTCCGTGGACGACCAGGGCGAACAGCTGCCCCACGGAGAGGAGGAAGTCGAGGTCGCGTCCCTGCGCCTCGTCGGGTGCGATGGTCGCCGCGAACTCGGCCAGTGCGTCGGCCTGTTCGCGGAAGCGCGCCACGTTCGGCACGGCGGCGTAGGAGTCGTACGCCGGGCGCCAGTCGTGGAAGCGTACGGAGCCCAGGCCGCGGGCCGGCCCCTGCCGGAACAGGAAGTCGTCGTCGGCGGCGTCGAGGCGCGTCGGTACGGGCTCGTACTCCGCCGGGGCCAGCAGGTGGTTGCGCATGAACTTGAGGATCAGCGCGAGGTTGACGTGGACGGTGCCCTCCAGCTTGGGCAGTCCGCGGATCTCGACGGCCGCCTGGGCGAAGTAGTTGTCCTTCTCGAACCCCTTGGCGGCGATCACGTCCCACATCAGGTCGATGACCTTCTCGCCCTCCGTCGTGACCTTCATCTTGGTCATCGGGTTGAAGAGCAGGTAACGGCGGTCGTCCGGCCCGGCGGAGCGGAAGTAGTCGACGGCGCGGTCGCTGAACAGCTTCATCCCCACGAGGCGGACGTAGGCGTCGGCCAGCTCGCGGCGCACGTGCGGGAAGGCGGTGACGGGCCGGCCGTAGAGGATCCGGTTGTGCGCGTGCGTGACGGCCTCGTACATCGCGTGCTCGCAGATGCCGATCGAGGCGGTGCAGAGGTTGAACTTGCCGACGTTGACGGTGTTGAGCGCGGCGTCGAAGGCGGCGCGCCCGGTGTGCAGGACGTCCTCGGCGGACACCGGGTAGTCCTCCAGGCGGAACTCGCTGACGTACTTGGAGGAGTCGACGACGTTCTTCACGAGCCGGTACGCCGGGTGGCGGCTGTCGGCGGCGAAGAAGACGTAACCGTCCGGGCCTTCGACGTCGGTGCGGCGGCCGAAGACGGAGACGAGCCCGGCGGCGTTGCCGTTGCCGATGTAGTACTTGGATCCGCTGGCGCGGAAGCCGCCGGAGCCGTCGGTGGACGGCTCCAGCAGCATGTCGGTGGAGTAGATGTCGGCGCCGTGGGTCTTCTCGGACAGGCCGAAGGCGAACACCTCGCCCTCCGACAGCAGTTGTGCGGCGCGCTCGCGGGCGGCGGCGTTGTCGCTCTGCCAGACGGGGCCGAGGCCGAGGATGGTCACCTGCCAGGCGTACCAGTAGTCGAGACCGTAGAAGCCGAAGATCTCGTTGAGGGCGGCGATCCGCGCGGTGTCCCAGCGCTTGTCCGGCTCGTCCTCCCCGGCGGCGGCCGCCGGGGTCAGGAACGTCGCGAAGAGGCCTTCCTTGGCGGAGAAGGCGAGGAAGTCGGCCAGCCAGGCTCGGGTGCGGTAGTCCTCGATGATCCGCCGCTTGCCGCGGGCCTCGAACCAGTCGACGGTCGCGCGCAGCAGCCTGCGGGTCTCCGGGTCGAAGTGCGCCGGGTCGTAGGTGTGCGGGTGGAACAGCAGAGGGTCGGACATGGCGGATCACCTTCCGAGGGGTCGGAGTCGGGTCCGCGCGGGTGCGCGGAGGAAGCGGGGGAGGAAGCGGGAGGCGGCGGGGGTGCGCGCGGGCTACGAGGCCGGCGGCGCGGGCGGTGCGGGCGGTGCGGGCGGCGCGGTGCGGCCGAGCCGGTGGAGGGTGGCCAGGACGTCGTCGAGCCAGGCGATCGTCATCCGCTCCTGCGCGATGCCCCCGCGCAGTACGACGTGCTGGAGTTCCTGGCCGGCGTCGAGCGGCGCCGGGGCGTCGGGCCCGGTGAAGTCGCGCAGTTCCCCGGCGAGATAGCGCGTCAGCCGGTCCCGGTGGGCCTGCTGGTGCCGTTCCACCTCGCGGATCAGGGACGCCGGGTCGTCGAAGGCCGCCCCGCGGATCTTCACGGCGAGGTCGTGCCGCAGGCTTTCCGGCTCGATCGGCTCGTGCAGCCACCGCGCGAGCGCGGCCCGGCCGGGACCGGCGGCCGAGTACTCCTTCTTGTCCGGCCGGCCCTGCTGCGGGATCGTACGGACGGCGAGCAGCCCGTCGCTCTCCATGCGCTTGAGCACGCGGTAGATCTGCTGGTGCGTGGCGGTCCAGAAGTAGCCGATCGACCGGTCGAAGCGGCGGGCCAGCTCATAGCCGGAGCCCGGCTTCTCCAGCAGGGAGACGAGGATCGCGTGTTCGAGCGCCATACCCCGATCCTGCTATGCAACTCGTTGCATGGACAAGCGGCGGCGCCCAGGTGAGACGCGGCTCACCCGGGCGCCGCCAGGGGCGGGATTCACGCGGAGGCGTCGGGGATCCAGGAGCCGTGGATCATGGCCGGGACCCGGCGCGGCAGGTGGATCGTGGCGACCGGCGGGACGGTCAGGTCGCCGGCGTCCAGGACCAGCAGCTGCGAGGCGTTCGCGTGCAGGTCGCTGACCACCGTCAGCAGGTACCCGGCGTCCTCCTGCGACGCGCCCGCGCCCTCGGCGGGTACGAACACGGCCTCGCTGGGAAGCCGCCCGGCACCGAACGGCAGCAGTTGCCGGGCCCCGGTGGAGCGGTCGTACTTGACGAGCGTGTGGGCGGCCGTCCCCATGTCGTCGGGGAAGGCGAGCGCGTACTGGTAGCGGTGTTCGATGCCGAGGAAGGCGTCGTTGATGGTCGGGAACTCCACGGTGAGGTCGTCGGTCACCTCCTCCTTGACGGCGCCCGCCGCCAGGTCGACGGTCCAGCGGGTGCTGCGCGAGCCGTGGTTGGGCTCGGCCCCCCGGTCCTCGGCGCCGACCCACCAGTTCCAGGAGCGCTGCCAGCCCTCCCGGCCCACGCTCGGGCCCTCGACGACGATGCGCCCGTGGGGGTCCTCGTAGGCGTTGGCGAAGTGCATGCCGTAGCCCTGCCCGATCTCGAACCAGCGGATCTCGCGGGCCCGTCCGCCGCCGCCCGCGCCCGCGGCCGTGCGCGGCATGACGCCGATGCGCGAGATCTGCTCGTCGTCCCAGCTGTACGGGATGCCCGAGCGCTCTGCGGGGTCGAACGTCACGGAGCCCTCCAGGAACACCACGTAGTGCTCGGTGAGGGCGAAGTCGTGTTTGAGTGCCGCGCTCGCGCCCGGTACCTCCTGGCTCTCCAGCACCTGCCCGTCGGCGGTGGCGACGTGGTGGACCAGGTACGGCGGGAAGGGGGAGGAGGCGAAGAAGTGCAGCTCGCCGGTGACCGGGTCCTCCTTGGGGTGGGCGGTCATCGCCGAGGTCAGCCTGCCTCCGAAGTCGTAGGCCCCTACGGTGTCCAGGTCCGCCGTCAGCTCGAAGGGCAGGGCCGCTTCGCTGAGGGCGAGGAGCCGGCCGGCGTGTTCGATGACGTGGGTGCCGGCCGTGCTGGCGGTGAGGTCGGGGCCCTTGTCGGTCATGTAGGGGGCGCCGTCGAGGGCGGGGGTGTGGACCCAGCGGTTGCGGTACCACTCGGCGCGTCCGTCGCGCAGGCGGATGCCGTGGACCATGCCGCTGCCCTTGAACCAGTGGGTGGGGGTGATCCCGGGCTTGGGGTTGTGGCTGTTGCGGATGAGCCTGCCGGACAGCTCGGGCGGGATGGTGCCTTCGACGGTGAGTCCGGTGGCGGTGATCTCGTCGGTGACGGGGGTGTAGTGGCCGGTCAGATATGGCTTCGGGATGCTGGTCACGGCGGGTCCTCGATTCTGGGACGGCGGAGCGGAACGGTGGGTGAGTGGTTTCTGGGGAAGCGGGTGCGATCAGTCCCGCTCGGGGGCGGTGGTGGCGGTGGCGGCCGCAGCGGCCTCGGCCTCGGCCCGGACCTTCAGTGCGGCGAGCCAGGCGTCCAGCGACTGCCGCAGCACCTGTTCCATCTCCGTAGGCCGGGCCTCGACGGGTGCGCCGCTCCAGGACTCCTCGGTGCGGACCGTCACGGTGCCGGGCGCCGTCTCCTGGAACGTCCAGACGTGGATGCCGTCGATGCCGTGTGCCGGGCCGCCCCAAACGATCCGCTCGCCGGGGACGACCTGGTGGACGGTGGAGGTGATGTCCAGGCCGTGGGTCAGCCAGCGGAAGGCGGTGCCGGGGGTCAGCGGGCCGGCGTACTCGACCCGGTCCACGTCCGTGTTCCAGTCGGGCCAGGCGGCGATGTCCGTGTGCAGGCTCCAGACCGTCGGGAGCGGGGCGTGCACGGTGGTTTCGACGCGGACGACGACCGGTGCTTCGGAGTCGACGGCGGTGGGGTGCGTGGTCATGGGGGTTGCTCCTTCGGTGGTGGTGGGGTCAGCGGGTGCGGGATGGCGGGCGGACGGCGGTCGGCGGCGGGGGAGCGGCGGGGACGGTTCCCCGCGGCGGGCGGGTTCCGCGGGCGAGCAGTGGAGTGAGGGCCGCCCCGACGCCGAGGACGGCGGCTGACATCAGGAAGGCGGCGCGGTACCCCTCGGTGAGGGCCGCGGTGTGCGGCAGGTCGGAGGCGGCGGTGCGGGCGGCTGCCAGGGTCCCCAGCACGGCGAGGCCGACGGCGCCGCCGACCTGGCGGGTGGTGTTGACCAGGCCGCCGGCCACTCCCGCGTCGGCGGGCTCCACCCCGTCCACAGCCGCTCCGGTGAGCTGGACGAAGGTCGTGCCGAGGCCGGCGCCGACGAGGAGGACGGGGCCGAGCAGGTGGACGAGGAAGGTGCCGTCGGCCGGAATCCGGGCCAGCCACAGGAATCCGGCGGCCTGGACCGCCAGGCCCGCGAGGAGGGTGCGGTGCGGGCCGATGCGGCGGGCGAGGACAGGCGCCAGTCCCGAGCCGATCATGTTCGCCGCGGCGAGCGGCAGTTGGGACAGGCCCGCTTCCAAGGCGCTCGCGCCGAGCACCTGTTGCTGATAGAGGGGGAGGAAGAAGAACAGGCCGACCCAGACCGCACCGAGCAGCGCCATGACGAGGTTGGCGGGACCCGCGGCGCCGCGGGTGAGGAGCCTCGGCGGCAGGAGCGGCGCCGGGTGGCGCCGTTCGAGCCGCACGAAGAGGGTGAGCAGCACGGCCGCCGCTCCGAAGGAGCCGAGGACGAGGGGGTCGGTCCAGCCGGAGCGGCCCGCGGCCGTGAGCCCGAAGACGAGCGCGACCAGCCCGGAGGTGACGGTGAGGGCTCCGGTCGCGTCGAGACGTGAGCGGGGCTCGGCGTCCTCCTTCCGGTCGGCGGGTACGAGCCGCAGGGTGGCGGCCAGGACCACCGCCGCGCCGACGCCGGAGGCGTGGAACACCCAGGGCCAGCCGGGGCCTTCGGTCAGTACGCCGCCGAGCACGACCCCGGCCGCGCCGCCCGCGCCGGAGACGGCGCCCCACACCCCGAGGGCCCTGGCGCGGGCGGTGCCGGGCGGGTGGAGCCGCATGACCAGGGACAGTGCGGCGGGGGCGATCGCCGCGGCACCGACCCCCTGCGCCGTGCGGGCGGTGACGAGCATCCAGGGCGTGCTCGCCAGCCCTGCGGCGACGGCCGCCACGGTGAAGACGGCGAGGCCGGCCGTCAGTACGCGGCGCCGCCCGAGAAGGTCCGCCGCCCGGCCGCCGAGCAGGAGCAGCGCGCCGAAGGCGAGGCCGTACGCGTTGACGACCCAGGACATGCCCGCGTCGGACAGGCCGACCCCGTCGCGCACGGCGGGGAGGGCGACGTTCACGATCGACGTGCTGAGGGTGACCGCGAACTGGGCGGCGGCGAGCGCCACCAGGGCCGCGGCGGCGGGAGCGGGGGTTCGGCGGTCGGGCGGTGTGGCGTCCATGCTGCGATCTCCTGTGTGTGGTTGACCACTCACTCTTGGGTCCGAAAGAAGGGCGGACCGTGTGGGTCCGCCGGGCCGTAGCACTAGTAGTGCCGGATGCCGTCCGCAAGCGTCCGGGACCAGGGTGCGTCCACCTCGTGCGCGTCCAGCGACACCAGGAGGTGGCAGAGCATGCCGGTCGCGAAGAACTGCTGGACGTCTGCCTCCGCCGCGCCCGACGCGCCGCGCACGTACTCCACCATTCGGGCGTAGCCGGCGCGCACCGCCTCGCGTACGGCCGTCTCGGAGACGGCCGCGGCCTGGGCGTGGGTCAGGACGAGGAGCAGGTCTTTGTCGGCGATCAGGCGGGCGTACGTGTCGCCCATGGTGTGCAGGACGGCCTCGGGGCTGCTTCCCTGCGCCTGGGCCGCGCCCTCTTCGAGGCTGGTGCGCACGCGGGTGAAGCAGCGCTCGACGACGGCGGTGAAGAGTGCCTCCTTGTTCGGGAACAGCCGGTAGACGTAGGCCTGGGAGATCCCGGCGGCCTTGGCCACCTCGGTGGTCGTCGTGCCGAAGTAGCCGCGGGCGGCGAAGGCTCCGATGGCCGTCCCCAGGACGGTCTCGCGGCGCTCTTCGGCCGAGGAGAGCTGGCGTCGTCGTTCCGTGTTCATGTGAGTAATAAACCACTCACACTCGTGGGAGTCAATGCCTTTCGCCGACGGGGACGGGCGGCCCGGCGTCCACTGGTCGTGTCAAGTCCCGAAAGGTCGCGACATGACGCGGCGCGGGGGCGGGCGGCCTACTCGACGTACGGGTTCACACCCACAACGTGGCCCCATCGATGCCGCGGGTGATCGGACGGCCCCGCCCGGGACCGTCCCTTCGGCGACTTCGGCATCGCGGCACGGTTTCGAGGATCCCCTCCGGGATGTGGAGGCGTTGACGGCCAGAAGGAGCGAGCGCATGCGAGTCACCATCGTTGTCCCAGTGCCCTGTGACAGGGGGCGAGTGTCGTGAGTTCCATGCCCTCTTCGTCTTCCGAGCACCCCTCGGGCCCCCCGCCCGGCCCGCTGTCGGGCCGGGGGGCGCAGCCGCAGCCCGCGCCTCCACCGGAGGCTCCGCCGCCGGTGCCGCCCCCGCCTCCGCCGCCGTCCCAACCGACGGAGCCTTCCGCGCCGCCCGCGGGCGGGAACGGGGAACGGCGGCCGAGGTCCCGCTGGCGGTCACGCAGGACCGTGGTGAGTGCGAGCACCGCGGCCGTCGTCGTCTCGGCGGCCGTCGTCAGCTTCACGGTGCTGGGAGGCAACACCGCGGCCGGCGGCGAGGTCTTCCTGGAGGCCGCCGCGGCTGCCGGGCCGGATCCCTTCACCCCGTCGACGGCCGTTGAACCGGAGCAGGCCGTGGCCGCGCCCGCGACGGCCGGGACGGTCCAGGGCGGTACGGGCGGCGCGCGCACCCTCGAAGTCGACGGCGGACACCCGGGCCTGTACGGCGGCACGCGGAACGTCGCGAGCTGTGACGTGGAAAAGCAGATCAAGTTCCTCGCTGAGCACGCGGACAAGGGCGGTGCCTTCGCCGCCACCCTGGGCGTCCGGCAGGCCGGGATCCCCTCCTATCTGCGGTCGCTCACGCCGGTCCGGCTGGGCTGGGACACCCGGGTCACCAACCACGGGTACAGGAACGACGCGCCCACGGGCTATCAGGCGATCCTGCAGGCCGGTACGTCGGTCCTGGTCGACGGACATGGCGTCCCCAGGGTCCGGTGTGCCTGCGGAAACCCGCTGACGCCGCCGGTCGCGGTCCGCGGCAAGCCCAGGATCAGCGGTACGGAGTGGTCCTCGTTCCGGTCCGCCGAGCTGGTGGCGGTCAAGCCCGCGGCGAAGCCGGTGAAGACGGTCACGGTCTTCGACCCGGCGCGCAAGAGCTGGTACCAGCGCCCGAGCGGCGCCGCAGGGGGCCGGTCCGACCGCGAGGTGGAGCCGCCGCCGAGCCAGCCGGCCGGCTCGTCGTACCCGGCACTGCCGCCGGCCCACCAGGGATCGGCCCGGACGAGCCCCGGCGACGCTGACACGAAGCCCCGGGAGCCGGCGAAGAGCCCGGACCGCGCGCCTGAACCGGCGCCGGGGGTTGCGCCCGGCCGCAACCCCGAGCCGGCCCAGGAGCCCGGCGGGCAGCACCACGGGGACAAGCAGCAGGCTCCGCAGAAGGACGCCCCGAAGCGGCCTGACACGACACGGGACGAGTCTCCGCACGAACGGGGCCCGGACCACGGCAGGGAACCCGGCAAGGCGCCGCCGGACAAAGCTCCGGAGAAGGCCCCTGAGAAGGCCCCTGAGAAGGCCCCGGACAAAGCTCCGGAGAAGGCCCCGGACACAGCTCCGGAGAAGGCTCCGGAGAAGGCCCCGGACACGGCTCCGGAGAAGGCCCCGGACACAACTCCGGACAAGGCCCCGGGCAAGGCCCCGCAGGAGGCTCCGGCGAAGGAGCAAAGCCCTGGCAGTCCGCCCGGGACGGTTCCAGGCGGGGAACGGGACCAGGGATCCGGCCGAGATCCCGGCAAGCGACCCGGCAAGGCGCGGGACCGGGAATCGGGCACGGGCCAGGGGAAGGACCCCGGCAAGGCGCCGGACGAGACACCGGCGAAGGATCCGGGAACGGGCCAGGGCGAGAAGCCAGGCCGCGATCCCGCGGGCGTTCCCGGCAAGGCGCCCGGACAGGATTCAGAATCGGGCCCGGGCAAGTCCCCCGGCCAGGAACCGGGCCAGGAGCCGGGCACCGGCCAGGGGTCGGACCGGGTACCCGGCGGGGTGCCGGAGAAGGGCACGGGCAAGGCGCCCGGTCAGGAATCCGGCAAAGGCAAGGGCGAGGGCCGGGCGCCGGGTCAGGGATCGGGCACCGGCCAGGGCAAGGACCCGGAGACCACTCCCGGACGGCAGGAGCCGGGCTCCGGCGGCCAGGGGTCGAGCCGGCCGCCCGGGAAGGTGCCGCCGGAGCCCGGAGGCACCCCCGGCAAGGATTCGGGCAAGGCGCCGGGCCAGGGCACGGGCAAGGCGCCCGGCCACGGCACGGGTACGGGTAACGGCCAGAGCACGGACAAGACCCCCGGTCAGGAGCCCGGCGGCGGTTCGGGCAAGGCGCCCGGCAGCGGTACCGGCGAGGGCTCGGGCAAGGCGCCCGGCCAGGGCACGGGCAAGGCGCCCGGCCAGAGCACGGGCAAGGCACCCGATCCCGGCCCCGGCGACGGCACCGGCAAGGCGCCCGGCCACGAGGCGGGCAACGGCAGCGGCAAGGTCCAGGGCGGGGGACAGGGGCCGGGCTCGGGGCAGGCGCCCGCCCAGGAGACGGGCGGCGGAGACCAGAGCCGTGAGACCGGCCGGGACGGTCCTGGACCCGGGAGCAAGCGGGTCCAGGACGGCCCTGTCGGCGGCGGTACGCAACAGCAGCCGAGCAGAACCGGGGATTCGGGGAGCCGGGAGGACCAGCCGCTGCTCAGGTAGCGCCCTGCATGCCGAGGCCGAGGCCGGTGTCACTCCCGTACCAGGTCCCCGAACCGGCGGCGAGTGCAACACGGTCCGAGCAGCGGCGACAGGGTTCACGGCACGCACTCCGAAGGGAGAGATATGGAGGTTTGAAAGTCTTGGCAATCCTTCACTCCGTTCGTCACGAATCCGTGGTGACGCTCCAGATGGTGAAGGAGCAGACGAAGCCGAATGCATGACGAACCTGTTCGACGAAAGGGAGGAGGCGAGCCAGATGACCGCTTCGACGAACGTCAAGCGCGTGGCCGTCTCAGTCGCATCCACCGGGCTGCTGGCAGGCGGCTCGCTGCTGGGCCTGTCCGGTACGGCGAACGCCGCCCCGGCGACGGCGAACTCGATGCCCACCAGCACCAGCACCAGCACCAGCACCAGCACCAGCACCAACGACCGCGACCGTGACCACGATCACGACCGTGACCGCAACCGGGACGACCACTGGGACCGCCACAACCGCCACGACCGCCACGACCGCTGGGACCGCCGTGACCACCACGACCGGTGCAGCTGGGTCAAGGGCCACTGGGTCACCGGCAAGTGGGGCAAGGGTCACTGGGAAGCCAAGTGGCACCCGGGCAGTTGGCTCCCCGGCCACCGGGACCACCACGGCAGGTGGCACGACGGCTGGTGGAGCAAGGGCTACTGGAAGCAGCACTGGGTGCCCGGCCACCCGGTGAGCCACTGGGTGCCCGGGCACTGGAACTGCCACGACAAGTGGTAGCCCCGCCCCCGGCCCGGCGGGGGTTCCGGAGCCACGGCCCCGGAACCCCCGCCGATCCACCCGGCGCGCCCCCCTTACCCAGAAGCTGCGCCGGCACGCTCATCTGCTCCGTTTGCCAAAAATCCGGCCATCCGCACGCACTTGCGCTACGAAGAACCCTCTGAGCCCCCGACGGCCCGGTTCCACGTAACAGGGCAAGGACAAGGACAAGGACCACCATGCGACGGACACCCCGCCCCCGGCAGGCCGGCACCGGCCGCTGCCCCTACGCCCCGTCGCCGCAGCCGGAGCCCGCCCTGTGAACCACCCACTCCCGTTCGGCCCAGGCCGCACCGGCCGCACCGGCCGCACCGGCCGTGCCAGTCACGCCGGCCGCAGCGACCTCTGCGAGGTCATGGACGAGGTGGCGCACGGCGACAAACACGCTTTCTCCGTGCTCTACGACGCGCTCGCACCCATGGTGTTCGGCATCGTGGTCAGAGTCGTACGCGACCGGGCCCAGTCGGAGGAGGTCGCACAGGAGGTCATGATCGACCTGTGGCGGCAGGCCGCCCGCTACCGGGCCGACCACGGCAGCGTCACCGCGTGGGCGGCGACGATCGCCCACCGGCGGGCCGTGGACCGGGTCCGCTCCGCCCAGGCGTCCGCCGACCGGGAACAGGCCCAGGCGGCGCGCGAGCACCAGACCGCGTTCGACGAGGTCTCCGAGCAGGTCGAGACCCGCCTGGAGAGCGAGCAGGTACGCCGCTGCATGCGCGGCCTGACCGAACTCCAGCGCCAGGCAGTGACTTTGGCCTACTACCGCGGCCTGACCTACCGTGAGGTCGCCGAAGCCCTGCGCACGCCGCTGCCGACCGTCAAGACACGCATGCGCGACGGGCTGATCCGGCTCCGCGACTGCATGGGGGTGACCACATGAAGCAACACCACTCCGACGTCCACACCCTCGCCGCCGCCTACGCCCTCAACGCCCTCGACCCCGCCGAGCGGAAGGCGTTCACCGACCACCTGCCGCACTGCCAGGCGTGCCGCGACGAGGTGGCCGAGTTCGAGGCGACCGCCGCGCGCCTGGCGGACGCCGCGGCGGAGTACCCGCCGACCGCGCTGAAGCACCACGTCATGGCCGCGGTCGACGGAGTACGCCAACTGCCCCCGCGCGTCCCCCACACCGCGCCGAGCGTGACGGTCGGCAGCGCACTGCGGCGCCGGGCGGTTCCCCTGGCGCTGGCCGCCAGCGTGGTGGCGGCCGCGTCGTTCGCCGGCCTGGCCGCCTGGCAGAACCAGCACATCGAGCAGCACCGGCAGCGGGCCGCCCAGGCCGAGCAGCGCCTCGACGACGTCAGCACCGTCCTGGCCGCGCCCGACGCCCGCGCCGCCCACGGCCGGGCCAGCAACGGAGCGGCCACCACCGTCGTCGCCTCCAAGCGGCAGAACAGGGCCGTCTTCACCGCCGCCGGACTGCCCGCACCCGCCCCCGGCACGACCTACCAGCTCTGGCTCGACCACGACGGGACGATGCGCCCGGCCGGGTTCATCCGCCAGGACGGCACGGTCCTCGTCGACGGGGACACCGCCGGCGCCGGTGCCCTCGGACTCACCGTCGAACCGGCCGGGGGATCCCGCCGCCCCACCTCCGCCCCCCTGCTCCTGATCACCCTGCCCACCTGACGGCCACCTTCCACCAATCCCCCCGCCCCTCTGCTGCGAAGTAGGGGTGAGCGACCGCACCCGGCGGCGCGTTGAGTGGCGGGAGTGCTGAGGTGGAACACCGGAAAGCGGCGGTGATCGGCGCCGGGGTCGCGGGCCTGACGGCCGCCCACGTCCTGGCGCGCTCGTACGAGGTCACCCTCTACGAGGCCGACGGCCGCCTCGGCGGCCACGCCCACACCCATGAGTTCTCCGGCCCGGACGGGCGGCCCATGGGTGTGGACTCGGGATTCATCGTCCACAACGAGCGCACCTATCCGACCCTGCTACGGCTCTTCCGCGAGCTGGGAATCACCACCCAGGACGCCGAGATGAGCATGTCGGTACGGTGCGACGGCTGCGGCCTGGAGTACGCGGGCGCCCGCGGCCCGGCCGGCCTGCTCACCGGCCGGGCGGCGCTGCGCGGCCGCTACCTGCGCCTGCTGGCCCAGGTACCCGTCTTCCACCGCAGGGCCCTCCGGCTGCTCGCCGACCCGCCCTCCCACCACGTCACCCTGGGCGACTTCCTCCGCGAAGGCCGCTTCTCCCCGTACTTCGTCAGCCATTTCGCCCTCCCGCTGGTCTCCGCGGTGTGGTCGTGCCCCGCACGCACCGCACTGTCCTACCCGGCCGCGCACCTCTTCACCTTCCTCCGGCACCACGGCCTCCTGTCGGTCACGGGCTCCCCGCAGTGGAAGACCGTCACCGGCGGGTCGGCCGCCTACGTCGAGGCCGTGGCCAAGAGCGTGCACCGCGTCCGCACCTCCAGTCCCGTGCGTACCGTCCACCGGGCCGCCCGCGGCTCCGGCGCCTGGATATCCACCGAGAACGGCGCCACCGACGGCTACGACGCCGTCGTGATCGCCACCCACCCCGACCAGGCCCTGCGCCTGCTCGCCGACCCCACCCCGGACGAACGCCGGCTCCTCGGCGCCTTCACCTACGCACCCAACCCCACGGTCCTGCACACCGACACGAGCCTGCTGCCCCGCTCGCCCCGCGCCCGCGCCTGCTGGAACTACCACCTGCCGGACTGCGCCCCCTCCGCCGAAGCCGTCCGCGTCAGCTACGACATGAAGCGCCTGCAGAACCTGCCCGACGGCGCCGACTACGTGGTGACCCTCGGAGCCGACGACCGCGTCGACCCCGGCCGGGTGGTGCGCCGCATGCTCTACGAACACCCCGTCCACACGCCCGCCTCGGTCGCGGCGCAGAAGGAACTGCCGCTCCTGAACACCGGCGTGACCGCGTACGCCGGAGCGTGGCAGGGCTGGGGCTTCCACGAGGACGGCTGCCGCTCCGGCGTGGCAGCCGCCCGCGCCCTGGGGGTGCGCTGGTGACCCGGGCAGCGGCACCCGCCGCCGCGCTGTACGAATGCCTGGTCGTCCACACCCGTACCGCACCCCTGCGCCACGACGTCCGGCACCGCACCTACCTGTGGTGCGTGGACCTCGACCGGCTCCCGGCCCTGCCCGGCGCGCTGCGCCCGCTCGCCCGGTTCGACCCGCGTGACCACTTCGCCGGCCGGGCACCCACGATCCGTGCCGGCCTGGAGGAGTTCCTCGCGTCCCGCGACATCGACATCGAGGGCGGGCGCGTGATGATGCTCGCCCACGCCCGCGTCCTCGGATTCGTCTTCAACCCCCTCAGCGTGTACTGGTGCCACGACGCCTCCGGATCCCTGGTGTGCGTCGTCGCCGAGGTCCACAACACGTACGGGCAGCGGCACTGCTACCTGCTGCACCCCGACGCGGGCGGCCGGGCGAGGGCGGAGAAGCGGTTCTACGTCTCCCCCTTCTTCCCGGTCGAGGGCCACTACCGGATGCGCCTGCCGCTCCCCGAGGACCGCCTCCACCTGACCGTGCACCTCGACACCGAGGCCGGCCGGCCGTTCACCGCCACCGTGCGCGGACGCGCCCGGCCCGCAACGGCCCGCGGCCTCCTACGGGCCGCCGCCCGCCGGCCCTGGTCGACCGCCGCCGTGTGGGCGGGGATCCGCCTCCACGGCATCCGCCTGCTCCTTAAAGGCCTGCCCGTACAGCCCCGCCCCCGGCACACCCCGCAGAAGGGAATGGTTCCGTGACCCGCCCCGCCACCAGGCCAGACCACCAGCTCCGGACAGCCCACGACCGCCACCGGACCCCACACGACCACCACCGGACGCCCGACGACCACCCCCGGACCGCCGACCACCAGGTACGCCCGTCCGACCGGGGGCCGCTCCCGTCCGAACCCGAAGGCGAACCCGAGCCCGAGCCCCGGACACCCGACCCCGGCGCCGTGATCCGAGGTCAGGTCTCCGCCGCCCGCTGGCCGGACGTGGCCCGGCTGCCGCCCGCCCGGCGCGCCCGGACCGCGGTCGCCGCCCACCTGGTGGGCCGGGCCCTGGACAGGCTGCCGCTGGACGTCAACCCCGGCACCGCCGGCGGCCGCTCCGCCACCCGATGCCGCCCGGACATCACCATCCACGACCCGGAGGCCTTCTTCCGGCGCATCGGACGCGACGGCCTGATCGGCTTCGGCGAGTCCTACATGGCCGGCGAATGGGACAGCGGTGACCTGACCGGCCTGCTGACCGTCCTCGCCACCCACGTCGACGACCTCGTCCCGGCCCGGCTGCGGGGACTGCGTCCGCTGTGGGCGCCGTCCCGCCCCCGCCGCGACCGCAACACCCGCAGCGGCGCACGCCGGAACATCCACCACCACTACGACCTGTCCAACGACCTGTTCGCGGCCTTTCTCGATCCGACCCTGACCTATTCCTCCGCCGTCTTCAGCGTCTTCCCCGCCCGGTCCGAAGACCTCCCCGCCGCCCAACAGCGCAAGATCGACCGCCTCCTGGACCTCGCGCACGTCACGGACGGCACCGAACTCCTGGAGATCGGGACCGGTTGGGGAGAGCTGGCCCTGCGCGCCGCCGCCCGCGGCGCACGCGTCACCACCCTCACCCTCTCCGCCGAACAGGCCGAGCTCGCCCGCGCCCGGATCCACGCCGCCGGACTCACCGACCGCGTCGACGTCCAACTGCGCGACTACCGGGACGCCGAAGGCCGCTACGACGCCGTCGTCAGCGTCGAGATGATCGAGGCGGTCGGCGCCGAGTACTGGCCCTCCTATTTCGCAGCCCTGCGCGGTGCACTCCGGCCCGGAGGCCGCGTCGCCCTCCAGACGATCACCATGGGACACCGGCAGATGCGCAACACCGCCGCCACCCGCACCTGGATCAGCAAGTACGTCTTCCCCGGCGGTGTGATCCCCTCCCGCCGCGCCATTGCCGAACACGCGGCGGCGGCCGGCCTGCGCATGGTGTCCGACGAGGGATTCGTCGAGCACTACGCGCAGACCCTGCGCCTGTGGCGGGAGCGTTTCACCGCGAACCGGCAGACCGTCACCGACCTCGGTTTCGACACCGTCTTCCAGCGGATGTGGGAGTTCTACCTGGCCTACTCGGAAGCCGGCTTCCGCTCCCGCTACCTGGACGTCCGCCAGATCGCCCTCGCCGAGAAGCCCCCGAGGGCGGCACGGCCGTGAACGGCACCGCGTGGCACGCCCTCGGCGCCGGCCTCGCCGCCGGCGCGGCCGTCGCGACGGCCGTACTGCTCACCGCGTTCGCCATCGGCACGCACCTGCGCCTGCACCGCGTCGCCGACATCGCCTGGGGCCTCGCCTTCAGCGGTGTGGCCGTCACCACCTACCTGCTGTCCGCCGGACACGGAGACCCCGAAAGGCGGCTGCTGGTCGCCGCCGCGACCGTCGTGTGGGGCCTGAGGCTGTCCGCGCACCTCGCATGGCGCTCCCGCGGCCACGGAGAGGACCCGCGCTACACCGCCCTCCTCGACCAGGCACGCGGAAACCGGACCTGGTACGCGCTGCGCACCGTCTACCTCCTCCAGGCCGCGCTGGTCTGGCTGGTCTCCCTGCCCGTCCAGGCCGCCTCGTACGCGGACGCCCCGGTGGGAGTCCTCGGAGTGCTCGGGCTCGCCGTGTGGGCCGCGGGAGTCGGCTTCGAGGCGGTGGGCGACCATCAGCTGGCCCGGTTCAGGGAGGACCCGGCCAACCGGGGCCGCATCATGGACGGCGGCCTGTGGGCCTGGACCCGGCACCCCAACTACTTCGGCGACTGCCTCGTCTGGTGGGGCCTGTACCTGCTGGCCTGCACCAGCCTCACGTCGGCGCTGCCGCTCCTGGTCTCCCCGGTCGTCATGACGGCGCTGCTGACCGCCGGCAGCGGCAAACGCCTGCTGGAGAAGCACATGGGGGACCGCCCCGGATACGCCGAGTACGCTGCCCGCACGAGCGGGTTCCTGCCTCTGCCACCCCGCCACGACCTCTCGGAACTCAGGAGGTGAGCCGGTGAACCCCATACCGGAGCCCCCAGGCGGACACGGCGGGGGCGGGGAGCCCGCCCCGGAGCCGTCCGGGCCGGCCCTGGTCCCCGCCTGCGGCCACCGGCTGTCGCGGCGGACCGAAGCCGCCGTCCTGTTGCTGCACGGCGGCCGCGCGGACGCCCTGCAGGCACCGCCCCGGCTGAACCTGCCCGCCCTGCGCATGCGGCCGTTCGCGACCGCCGTCACGCGCGCCACCGCGCACGCCGACGTGCTCGTCGCCCACGTCCGCTACCGCCACCGCGGCTGGAACGGCGGCCACGCGCATCCGGTCGCCGACACCCTCCGGGCCCTCGACGAACTCCGCGCCGCCGCCGGACCGGTACCCGTCGTCCTCGTCGGCCACTCCATGGGCGGCCGAGCCGCCCTGCGCGCCGCCGCAGACCCGCAGGTAGTGGGAGTTGTCGCCCTCGCCCCCTGGTGCCCGCCGGACGAACCGGCCGCCCACCTGCGCGCCCGGGCGGTCGTCGCCCTCCACGACGAGAGCGACCGCGTCACCCGGGCGGCGGACACCTGGGCGTACCTCACGCGTGCCCGTGAGGCCGGGGCACGGGTCCACGGCGTCCGGATGCCCCGCGGAGGGCACGCCATGATCGGCGGCGCTGGCCCGTGGCACCGGATCACGGCCGGAGCCGCGGCGGCGCTCCTGGGACTCGGCCCGTATCCGGCCGGCCTCGCCGCTCCCGCCGACCCCGCCGGGCACACGGCGGGAACGGACCGGCCCCCGGCCCGGTGATCACCGGGCCCGCGCCGCCCGCTCGGTGCGCGCGCCGGAGCCGCCGTCCGGTCGGGACAGCGCGCTGGGCCACCAGGCGCGCGGCCCGATGTCGACGATGAGGGCCGGCACCAGCAGGGAGCGCACGACGAGGGTGTCCAGGAGGACCCCGAACGCGACGATGAAGGCGATCTGCACGAGGAAGGCCAGCGGGATCACCATCAGCGCGGCGAAGGTGGCGGCGAGGACGACGCCCGCGGAGGTGATGACCCCGCCCGTCGTGACGAGGCCCCGCAGCACGCCCGCGCGGGTGCCCGAGCGGACGGTCTCCTCACGCACCCGAGACATCAGGAAGATGTTGTAGTCGACGCCGAGGGCGACCAGGAAAACGAACCCGTACAGCGGCACCGAGGCGTCCGTGCCGCTGAAGCCCAGGAGGTTCCCGAAGACCAGCGCGGACACGCCGAGCGTCGCGAGGAAGTTCAACGCGACCGTCGCCACCAGCAGGACGGGCACGAGCACCGACCGCAGGAGCGCGATCAGGATCAGCAGGATGATGCCGAGAACGATCGGGACGATCACGGTACGGTCGCGTGCCGAGGTCTGCTGGGTGTCGAACTGCTGGGCTGTGTAACCCCCGACGAGCGCGTCCGCCCCCGGCACCGCGTGCACGCGCTCGCGCAGCCGCTCGACCGTCCGCTTCGCGGCGTCGCTGTCGGCGGCCGCCTCCAGCGTGGCGTCGAACCGCACCCGGCCGTCCACCACGAGCGGAGCGCCCGGGCCGCCCGGCCGGCCGCCCGCGGTGACCGGTACGACCGCGGCGACCCCGTCCGTGCCCTCGGCGGCCGCCCGTACCTCGGCCGCCCGGTCGGCGTCCGCGATGACGACGGCCGGATTGCCCGAGCCGCCGGGGAAGTGCCGCGCGAGGGTCTGCTGGGCGCCGACCGAAGGGGCGTCGTTGACGAAGATCTCGTCCAGCGGCACACCCTTGGACGACAGGGCGGGGGAGAAGCCCGCCAGCACCACGAGCAGCACGGACGTGGACACCCACACGCGCCGCGGCGACCGGTCGATCAGCCCGGCGATCCGGCGCCACACGCCGCGCCCCTCGCCCGCGGCGTCGGCCGGCCCGGGCACGGCGGGCCAGTAGGCGGTGCGGCCCAGCAGCACCAGCACCGCCGGCAGGAAGGTCAGCGAGCTCAGCACCGCGCAGACGATGCCGATCGCACCCACCGGCCCGAGCGCCCGGTTGTTCGTCAGATCGCTCGCCAGCAGGGCCAGCAGCCCCAGCGCCACCGTCGCCGCGCTGGCGGTGACCGCCCCCGCCGACCGGCGCACGGCGGCCCACGCCGCCTCCGCCCGGTCGCCCCGTACGGCCAGCTCCTCACGGAAGCGCGCCGCGACGAGCAGGGCGTAGTCCGTCGAGGCACCGATCACCAGGATCGACAGGATCCCTTGGACCTGGCCGTCCACGCGGACCAGGCCCCGGTCGGCCAGCGCGTACACCACCGCGCAGGCCAGGCCCAGCGCGAACACCGCACTGACGATGATCACCAGGGGTAGCAGCACACTGCGGTAGACCAGCAACAGGATCAGCAGCACCGCTCCGAGGGCCACCCCCACCAACAGCCCGTCGATCCCCGCGAACGCGTCCGACAGGTCCGCCTGGGTGGCCGCCGGCCCGGCGATCCCCACCGAGGTGCCCGGCACCCGCTGCGCCGCCTCCCGCACCTCGTCCAGCACCGCCGGAAGCTCCTCGCCCAGGTCGGGCGCGAGCGGCACGACCGCCTGCACGGCCAGCCCGTCGGCGGAGACCACCGCCGGCGAGGGCGGACCGGTGACCCCGGGCCGGCCGGCCAGACCCCCGACGGCCCGGGCCGCCGCCTCCTGCTGCGCGGCCGTCACCCGGGCCCCGTCCGCCGTCCACACCACGATCGCCGGAACGGACTGCGCGCCCTCGAACGCCTTGCGGGCTTCGATGACCTTCGTCGACTCGGCACTCCGCGGCAGGAACGCCGCCTGGTCGTTCGTGGCGACCTCGCTCAGCTTCCCCGCGTACGGTCCGAGCGTCCCGCCGATGCCGAGCCATACGAGCAGCAGGGCGAGGGGAACGATCCAGCGGGCCCAGCGGGGTGTGTTTCTCAAGGCGAGTCCTCGGGTCTTGACAGGTGCGTCGGCCGGTGAAGACCGTCCATGGCAACGACGGTGCCTCATCTCCCCTTCCGGGAAAGCACCCGATCGGGTTGCACTTTCTGCGCACGGACTGCTCCGAGACGGCGCCGGAGCCGACGCAGCCGCCGTGCGGGTGAATGCCCCGGGTAGCGGCCACCGCGTGCCCTTGGATGGGCCCGTACGCGGCAACGGCCCCGACCACCAGCTCCCGGAGACCGCCATGAGGAAGATCAAAGCGCAGCTGTTCATCTCGCTCGACGGCGTCGTCGAGGCACCCGACCAGTGGCACTTCCCCTACTTCGACGAGGACATGGGCGCCGCCGTCGACGCCACCCTCGGCCGCGCCGACACCCTGCTGCTCGGACGCCGAACCTACGACAGCTTCGCGGGCGCCTGGCCCGAACGGGAGGCAGCCGGCGGGGAGGACGCGCCGTTCGCCAGGGTGCTCGGCGACGCCCGCAAGATCGTGGTGTCCAACAGCCCGCTCACCTTCACCTGGCGCAACTGCGAACAGCTCGCCGGCGACCTCACCGCGGGAGTCGCCGCCCTCAAGGAGGAGCCCGGCGCCGATACACCCGTGTGGATCAGCGGCTCGGTCTCCGTCGTACGCCGACTGATCGCCGACGGGCTCCTGGACGAGCTGAACCTCCTCCTCCACCCGATCGCCGTACGCACCGGCATGCGTCTGTTCGAGCAGGACGCCACCCCGGTCCCGCTTGAGCTGGTGTCCGCCGAGACCTTCCGCACCGGCGTGCTGAACCTCTCCTACGCCCTGGCCGCCGCGCCCGGCGAGGCGACGTACGAAGACGCCAAGTCCCACCTGCCCCAGCAGTAGCCCATGACCGTCGGAGGCCGGGGGAGAGACGGCGGCCGCGCCTTCGTGGCCGCGGCGCTCGCGGGCTGTGCGGTCGGGCTGGTCGGCGGGGGCTTCCGCTGGTGCCTGGACCACGCCGACCTGCTGCGCGCGATGCTGCTGGACGCCACCGGCGCCCTGGGGTGGGCGGGCCGCCTGATCCCCGTCGCCGTCACCGCGGCGGGCGCCGCGGCGGCCTGCGCGCTCGCCAGGCGGGTCCCGCACGCCCCGGGCAGCGGAATCCAGCACGTGGAAGCGGTGTGGCGGCAGGAGGCGGAGCCCGGTTCGGCCCTGCTGCTGCCCGTGAAGTTCGTGGGAGGCCTCATCGCCATCGGCTCGGGCCTGGTCCTGGGCAGGGAGGGCCCCATCGTCCACATGGGCGCCGCGATCGGCTCCGGCGCCGGCCGGCGCGGCCGGCTGGGCGCGGAGGACGCCCGCATGCTGCACACCGCGCTCGGCGGGGCCGGCCTGGCGGTGGCGTTCACGGCCCCGCTCGGCGGACTGGTGTTCGTGTGCGAGGAGGTCACCGGCACGGTACGGCCCCGCCTGGTGCTGCTGACCCTCGTCGGGACCCTGACAGCCGTCGCCGTTTCCCAGCCCCTCGTGGGAGAGGGACTGGTCCTCCCGGCCGCGGCCGTCACCGCCCCGCCGCTGTGGACACTGCCGATCTTCCTGCTGTGCGGGGTGACCGCCGGAGCGCTGGGCGCCGCGTACAACACGCTGGTCGTGGCGACGCTGGAGGCGTGCGACCGGCTGCCCCGGGTGCCGCTCGTTGCCCGGGCGGCCGCCATCGGGGCCCTGGTCGGTGCGCTGATGGGCTTCGATCCGCTGCTCACGGGCGGAGGCGACCAGCTCAGCGAGCGCCTGCTGGCGGGCGGGGGGCTGACGGCGGGGGCGCTGGTGCTGTGCCTCGCCGTACGGTTCGCGGCCGGCCCGCTCAGCTACGCGGCCGCGACTCCGGGCGGGCTGTTCGCCCCGCTGCTGGCCCTCGGCGCCCTGTGGGGGAGCCTCAGCCATGTCCTGCTCTCGCCCCTGCTCCCGCCGGACGCGCCGGGCCGGGCCGCGTTCGCGGTGGTGGGGATGGCCGCCGTGTTCACCGGCGTGGTGCGGGCACCGCTGACGGGAATCGTCCTGGTGACCGAGATGACGGGGGCCGGCGAGCTCCTCCTGCCCCTGCTGGCGGCCTGCTTCGCCGCGGCCGTGACGGCGGACCGGATGGGGAGCGAACCCGTCTACGACACGCTGCGGCGCCGCATGCTGGAACGGACCTGACGGGGCGCGGGGGAGGCGCGGCGGGCAGACGCGCGGGGAGGCGCGGCGGGCAGGCGCGGCGGGGGCGCCGCTTCCGGGCGCGGCGGCGACCGCTACCGTCGTGCCCCGAGGAGGGAGCCACATGCCCCGTACGTTCAGCGTCCACGACCGCGTCATCGTCGAGGCCGACCCGTCGACGGTCTACCAGCACGTCTCCGACCCTGCCCTGATGGGCCGTTGGAGCCCGGAGAACCTGGGGGCGACCCCGGTCGAGGGCCCCGGCACCGCCACCCGCGTCGGGATGGTCTTCGACGGCCGCAACAAGCGCGGCCCGTTCCGCTGGACGACCCGCTGCACGGTGACCGCAGCCGACCCGGGCGAGGTCTTCCGGTTCCGGGTCCACGCCATAGGACTGCGCCGCCCGTGGCTGCGCGGCCCGATCGCCACCTGGGAGTACCGTTTCGCCGCCGTGCCCGGCGGCACCGAGGTGACCGAGACGTGGACCGACGACCGGCGCGGCTGGCCGGACCCGGTGGCCAACGCGTTCGACAGGATCGCGACGAGGGGGCACACCTTCGCCGAGTTCCAGCGGAAGAACATCCGGGCGACGCTCCGCAAGCTGAAGTCGGAGCTGGAGGCCGGCCCCGGCGCGCTCTGATGCTGCGACCGGAAAGGTTCACCGGGTCACGGCGCCCGGTACGGCGACTCGCCGCGCTGTCGGACCACGCACGTACGTCCGGTACGAGCCGTGGGGCCCTCCGCCTTGCGATGCACCGCACCGGACACCGCGACCCGGCGAACCTATGCGGCCACGACCCCAGGGGGTGTCGTCGAAGTGGCGTCGGCCGCCCGTGAGGGCGGGGGTGCCGGGCCCCGCCACCCAGACGGGACTTTGACGACACCCCCGGCTGCATTGACCCGCGGCCGGCCGAACTCCCCAGCCGCGGGTCGCACCCGGCCCTGCTCAAGGAGGGCCCACGCCTGCCCGCCGGCGGCGGCTCAGGAGTCCCCGGGGCGGTTCCAGGCGTGCCAGTCGGCGAGGCCCCCGGCACCCAGGACGGTGGCGCCGGCCGTCAGCTCGCCGCGCCCGCCGCCACGCAGCTCCCGCCGGGCGACGTGGGCGACGATCGGCGGGAAGAGCGGCCGCAACGGCTGGCACCAGCGCAGCCACGGCGGCGCGTACACGGAGCGGGAGCGGTGTGTGATCCCCTGCGCGAGCCAGGCGGCGACCTGCTCCGGAGTGCGGACCCGGCGGGCGAACCGGGGTTGGTGGCGGCGCAGTGCCCGCAGCACGGGGAGCTCGTCCATGCCGCTGACCATGTCGGTACCGGTCCAGTGGACGTAGGCGATGCCGACGGCGACACCGTCGGGCTCCACCTCGCCGCGCAACGCCAGGGCGAAGGACTCGACGCCGGCCTTGGATGCGCAGTACGCGCTCATCATGGGGGAGGAGCCCAGCGCGGCGGTGGACGCCACCTGGAGGAAGTAGCCCCGCGTGCGGGTCAGCTGGGGCAGGAAGGCCCTGGCGGTGTTGGCGGATCCGGTGAGGTTGACGTCGATGACCCGCTGCCACAGGTCGGCCGCCGTGCGGTCGAAGGGCCCGCCGACGGCGATCCCGGCATTGGCCGCGACCACACCGGCCGGTCCCAGCATCTCTTCCACCTGCCGCGCGGCGGCCTCCAGCGCCGCGTTGTCGGTGACGTCGGCCTCGACGCAGACGCTCCGGTTCGGCAGGGTCCGGGCGGTCGCACGCAGCGACGCCTCCTCGCGGCCCAGCAGCGCCACGGACATCCCCGCCCGGGACAGGTTCCGTGCCAGTGCCGCCCCGATGCCGCGCGCGGCCCCGGTCACGACCGCGACCCTTCCCCTCAGCGGGCTACCACGGTGGCGGCGTCGGCCGTGCGTGGACATGTCGCGCATCGCGCCCCTCGTTCCTCCTGCGGGCGGAGCCCGTCGGCCGGCCTCCGGTATCGGGCGGACCGCACGGCCTCTCTAACAGCCCGGGACCCGCAGTCGGCGCAGCCCCCGCGCGCCACCGCCCATGTCACACCGGGTGGAGTACAGCGTCGCGCGCGGGCAGCTCTCCCGGACCGTGCTCAGCCGGCCAGCTCGGCCTGCCACTGTCGCGGCCACTGCCCCGACGGCGGTGGAGCACCTCCGATGCCGAGGTCGCGCCGCGCACTCTCGTAGAAGGCGTCGCGTGCCGAGCTCGCCAGCCGGTGCGCCTTGGTCCACAGCTCGCCGTCGACCGAGTCCTCCCGTATCAGCAGCTGTATGGTCCAGATCGTCTCGTGCCAGCGCCGCGCGGCCGCGACCGTCGCCGCGTCCCCCACCAGCAGGACGGCCTCCCACTCCGTCGCGCGGTGGGACTCGGCGTCGGCGAGCAGGGGCAGTCCGTCGGCCGGGGCCAGCGGGTCGACCACGTCGGAGTAGCCGAGCGAGGCGCCGATGCGCTGGGTGAGCCGGAGCTGCGCCTTGAGGGCGTTGGCGTAACGGCCGTACGTCTCGAAGCGCTTCTCGTCCCACCGCTCCTCCCGCTGCCGCCTCCACCGTCGGCGCTCGGTGAGCGTCTGTACGGCGTAGGAGCCGAACGAGCCGACCACCACACCTATGAGCGCGGGCAGTTGATCGAGCAGTGCCACAGTCCCTCCCCGAACCGGACGCCTGATGCCGCACGTTCGGTGCGTGACGGCAGGCAGCTCCTACCCATCTTCGGCGCCGAGGATCTCCGCGCGGCCGAACCTTCTGTCCCCGCCACCGGGCGTCACCACGCCGTCGGCGGCCGGCGGGGGCGGCCAGGCGGGTGACTTCTGCCCGTACCCCGGCCCGGTGCCCCACGGCGCACCCGCCCCCACAGGAGGATGCACGGGCCGGTTTCCCGTTTCCCGACGGCTGGAGTGTCCCCGTGCTCGAACGCAAGAAGCTCAAGGGCCGTACGAAGGTCACCTTCGTCCTCCCGGCGGAAACACCGGACGGGCCGGTCAGCGTGGTGGGGGACTTCAACCACTGGAATCCCGCCGCCCACCCCCTGGAGCCCCGCGGCGACGGCACCCGCGCCGCGACCGTCGCCCTGCCCGCCCACAGCTCCCACTCCTTCCGCTACCTCGCGGCCGGCGACTACTGGTTCGACGACGAGCACGCCGACGCCCACGACGGCAGGAACGGCCGTATCCACACCTGACGGCAGCCGCTCCCGGCCTCCAGCCCTGCCCTGCCCTGCCCTGACCTGCCACGCCCGGCGCCGCACCGCGCCGCACCGACGCCGCGCCGCACCGACGAGCACCGAGGGGTGAGACCCAGTGAGCAGCCCGATCGGACTGTCGGAAGGCTGCGTCGCCGCGATCCGGCACCTGAGGGAGCTGCGGGAGGTCAACACCGTGGTCTTCCGCACCGCGGACGCCCCGGGCGTACTGGTTCCGGAGCTGGAAGCCAATCTCACCCACGACGAGCTGGTACAGGGCCTGCCCTCGGACGAGCCCCGGCTGGTCCTCCACGAGCTGTCCTTCGCCAGCCCGGAAGGCACACGGCGCAACGAGCTCCTGCTGGTCCTCTGGATGCCGGCGGCGGCCGGTGAGCAGGAGGACGCCTACACGGCCGGGTACTCCGCTCTGAAGGAGTACCTGGCCGACGTACACGTCCACCTCACCGCCCGACGCGCGGACCAACTGGCCTACCGGAGGCTGGTCGCCCTGGCCGGCTGAACCGGCCGTAGGCGGCGTGCGGTGGACGGCTCTGCCGGGACAGCCCTTAGGGTCGTCCCTCGTGGCCGAACTCCCCGAAATCGCCGAAGTCCCCGAAATCCCCGAAGTCACCGAAATCCCCGAAGTCCCCGAAATCCGCGAAGTCCGCGAAGTCCCCGAAGTCCGCGAACTCGCCAAGCGTGCCGGACCTGTTGGGTGCCCGGAACAGCCAGGGCGCCCGGCAGGCCCTGGACGCGCCGGACTTCCCGCTTCGCTCCCCGCGTACCTCCGTGCGACGTCCGACGCCTACGACAGCGTGGTCGTCCGTTACGCGGATCTCGCCCGCGACTGGCTCGACGGTGTTCCGCTGGACCGCTCCGTCCTCGCCGCGTTCGCGGAGCTCGCCCGCACCGCCGACACCGGTCCCGTGGCCGAGCTGGGGTGTGGTCCGGGCCATGTGACGGCCCATCTGCACGATCTGGGGCTCGACGTCTTCGGCGTCGACCTGTCACCCGCCATGATCGACTTCGCCCGCGAGGCCCATCCGGTCCTGCGGTTCGAAGTGGGTTCCATGGACGCCCTGGAGCTGGCCGACGGCCGGCTGGGCGGCATCGTGTCCTGGTACTCGGTGATCCACGCCCCGCCGCGGGAACTCCCCTCCTACCTTGCCGAGTTCCGCCGCGTGCTGGCTCCGGGCGCACCCCTCCTGCTCGCCTTCTTCGAGGCCGAAGGCGGCCCCGTGGCGGCGTTCGACCACAAGGTGACGACCGCCTACCGGTGGCCGGTCGACGACCTCGCGCGGCTGGCCCGCGAGGCCGGCTTCACGGAGGTCGGGCGGATGCTGCGCGAGCCGGGCGCCGAGGAGCGCTTCCGTCGGGGCCACCTGCTGATGCGGGCGCAGGACCGTCCCGTCCCCGAAGCGAGGTGATCGTTTCCGGTGCCGGGGTCCAGGGCGGGCGAAAACCGCATGCCCGGCGGGCACGGCCGCGCTACCGTTGCCGGCATGAACGTCAACGGCCCGAGCACCACCGCGACCGCGCGAGCGACCAGCTCGCCGGTTGCCGCCGCCTGACCTTCCCCTCTCCCCGGCGACCGGAAACGGTCCGCCGGCGATGCCGTGGCACCCCCGCCCCGGCCGGTGCCTCCGGTCCCGTTCTCCGGTGCCCTCCCGCTGTGATGCGAAGGAGCCACCCCATGAACACCGAACGTCTCAGCGACACGTTCGTCGAGTACTTCGAGGAGCGCCGACACCACCGCATCGTCGGCTCGACGCTCCTGCCGCCTCCCGGCGACCCGGTGCTCTTCACCACCTCCGGCATGCACCCGCTGACCCCGTACCTGGAGGGGCGCCCCCATCCGCAGGGCAGGCGGCTGGTCAACGTACAGCGCTGCCTGCGCACCACGGACCTGGAGGAAGTCGGCGACGACACCCACCTGACGGTCTTCGAGATGCTCGGCACGTGGTCGCTGGGCGACTACGACGGCCCGCTCAGCCTCGACTGGGGACACGGGCTGCTCACCGAGGGACTCGGAGTGGATCCCCGCCTCCTGTACGCCACCGTCCACGCCGGCGACGACCGGACCGGGCCGGACACGGCCTCCCTCCGGCTGTGGCAGGACCGCGGTGTCCCCGTCGAACTCACCACCACGGACAACTGGTGGTCCAACGGACCCGTGGGCCCCTGTGGCCCCGACTCGGAGATCTTCCTGTGGAGCGGCGACGGCCCGCCCCGGTCGACCCCCACCCGCGACGACCGCTGGGTGGAGGTGTGGAACCACGTGACCATGACCCACCGGCGCCTCGACGACGGCTCCCTCGTGCCCCTGCCCCAGCGCAACGTCGACACCGGACTCGGTCTGGAACGCCTGGCCTCACTGCTCCAGGGCAAGTCCTCCGTGTTCGAATGCGACGTCTTCGACCCCTGGCGCCGCCTCGTACCACCCCTGTGGCACCTGGACGAGACGTCCCTGCGCGTGGTCTGCGACCACCTGCGCTCGGCCGTCGTGGTGCTCGGCGACGGCGTGCGCCCGGCCCCCACCGGACGCGGCTACGTGCTGAGGCGGCTCGTGCGACGGGTACTGACCGTGCTGTGGCGCGACGATGTCTCGCGCGGTCTCGGGGACCTGCCGGAGGAGCTGGTCCGGCACACCCTGGACCACTTCCGGCAGGACATGCCGCCGGGCGACGTGCTCCGGTTGCTGCGCGAGGAGGAACACCGCTTCCGCGGCCTGCTGGAGCGCGGTCGGCGGGTGCTCGCCCGCCCCCGGTTCCGAAGCCCGCTGACCGAGGACGACTTCCACTACCTCCACGACACCCATGGCCTGCCGCGCGACCTGGTCACGACCCTGCGGCAGGGCTGAGGGCGCGGACGGGAGGCGCGGACGGGAGGCGCGGACGGGGGGACGCCGAGGCGGTGCGTTCTCTGCGGCGCGACGGCTCCCGAGTCCGGGGAATGCTGCAGTCCGGAAGCGTCGAGCGCCTCGAAGTCGGAGCCCTTGCGAGCTGGTCGTTGTCCCAGCCGGAGTTCTCCTCAACGGAGATGAACCAGGCCGAGCCGTTGTCGGCGACGATGGCGCCGTACTTCTTGAGAGCCTCGGCGACCGCCTTGGCCTGCGGGGCCGGCGTCGAGGTGTCGACGTAGCTCCAAAGCCGCAGCCGCAGTCCCATGGGAGGCAGCGCGGGGTCCGCGGCGGCGCCCGCCTGGTGCCGCGCGGGCCACACGTAGCTCTGGTCCGAGCGCGGCACCGTGATGCGGATCGCGTGGTCGACCCGCCCGGACGCCGCCTCCTCGTGGCGCACCAGGCCCGGCAGGATGGCGAGTCCGGCGGCATCCACCGACGTCCCCCCGTCGGGCCGCAGCTGGTGGCTGCGCAGGTCGAAGACCGCGCCGCCGCCCGCGTGCCAGGCGTTTCCGCCCCGTGGCTCAACGTCCCAGAGCTCGTAGGACCTGCACAGCCCGCGGTCCCACACGACGACGTGCCGGTCGCCTTCGCTCGCCGGGCGGTTCTCGATCTTGGCGTCCTGCGGGATCCGGTACCTTGAGGGGGCTTTCCTCGGCATGTCGAAGGTGACCTTCGATTCCGGCACCGGTGTGTCCGTGACGGTGATGGGGATGCCGATCGGCTGTCGAGGTGCAGGGGCTCCGCGGCACCGATCGAGGAGAGCTACCGGGCGGAGTCGCGGTGCACGGGCAGCGTGTCCACGGGCGCACGCCAGAAGCTGTCCGCCAGCGCGGTCTCCCAGGCCTCAGCCGCGGCCGCCGCCCGACCCGGGTCCGGATACCCGGAGACCGACACCAGACCGGCGGAGGCAACGGCCAGCGCGGCGGCGACGGCCTGGAGCCGACGGGCCGTCCGTGGTGCTCCTGTGCGCTGCGCCGTCCTGGCTTCACCCCGTCCGAGCGGGCTCCCGGAGGGAACCCCCGCTGTTCCGTCGGCGCGTGCCTGATGGCCCTACCAGCGTAGATGCCCCGCACCCAGGCGCCCTGCCACCCGTACGCGCCATGCGTCGCGGTGCCGCACCGACGGTCGGGAGCCCCCAGCGCAGACGGAACCGGCCTACGCCGAGGCCCATGGTGACTGCGAGGGGTGAGATGCGAACCGCGAGCTGATCAGCTCGCGCATTGAGCCTATCTGACGTCGTGTGAGCTGGTCAGGTGCCCGCCGGGCCGACGGGCGGACGCGGCGCGTGTCGGGAGGTAGGCCCACAGTGCGATGCCGATGAAGAGCACCTGCTCGGGAATCCGGAACCACAGCGGTGTCGCCGGCTTCCCGTTGAGTGCGATGTGCTCGACGGCCGCGTGGATGTTGGCGGGGAGCATCAGGACGAACAGCACGGCGAGGCCGAGTCCGGCCGCCGGCCGGGTGGATTCCCGCACCAGTCCGGCGGCGCCGAGGAGTTCCAGTACGCCGGTCAGGTAGACCACGACCCGGGGGAGCGGTACGAACGTCGGGACCATCGCGACCAGGTCGTGATGGCCGGGCAGGGGGCCGAGGTCGGACGGCGCGAAGTGCGCGCTCGCCGTGAACACCAGCATGGCGGCGAGGCCGTGCAGGACGGACACCCGCCAGGTCGCGAACCGTCCGACGCCGAACATGCCGAGCAGCCGGAACAGCACGGTGGGTACGGCGAGGAGCATGAGCGTGCCGAACATGAGAGGTGAATCCCTTCACTGGGCGGGTCTGCCGGCCGAACTCGGGCCGGCTGCGCGCCGACAGGGCATGAACGCGTGAGGGAGCGTTGTGCCGTGCGCGTGCATCATGCTCGCGGCCGGTCCGTCTCCGCCCCAGAGCCAGGATTGACATGCGGAGATACTTTTCTGCCAGGCCGGCCCGCGTAGCCGGGCGACTGGGGCGTGTTGCGAAAGTCTCGTCTGGGTCGCGGCACCCCGCCGCGTTGTCGGGATCGTCGGCGTACGACCGCGGTACGCTGCCGACCCTCCGCCTTGCGAGGCACCGCACCAGACATCGCGAGCACCGCCCTGCGGGCGGACGACGCCACTTTCGCAACACGCCTCAGCGGGCGCCGACGGCCGTCACGTGGGTGGTGCCGTCGGGAGGGCGGCGACGGCGACCTGGCCCGCGGGGAAGGGGGGCCGCGCCGTTCGGGCCGGGGACGCGGACGAACGGGGTCCAGAAGCCGTCCGGCCTCCTCACGTCGTGCCGGACCCGCCCGTCGAGCCCGACCGCCACGACCTGCGCCGAGCCGTCCGGCGTTCCCGCGAACCGGGACGTCGAAGGGGACGTACGACCACTGGCCGTTGCCGTAGGGGGAGCGGCCCGTGTAGGTGGTGGTCGCCGTAGCGGTCCCCTGCCCCCGCCTCGCGGCCCGCGCGACCGGTGCGGGCACCAGCCGCGGTGACCCCGCCCGCGGCCAGCAGAGCCCCCAGTCGCAGCAGGGACCTGCGCTCGACCTCGGGGCGGACCCCGGGTCCGTCACTCGGGAGGTGTTCACTCGGCACAGCCGTGCTCTGCGTTCACATGGCGTGGCATGGAAGGCGTGCGTGTGCGTGTGCGTGCAGGTGTGTCTGCAAACGTCGTGCTGACGGCCCGAGGTGCGCAGGGGCGGGGAAACCGCTCAGCGGCGTCCGCGCTGGGCGTCGACGATCTGTCGCACGGAGCCGTCGACGTCGGTCCGTGCCTGGATCCGCTCCGCGAAGCCGGGGAACTGCCCGGCGACGGCGCTGAGCAGGCGCAGTTCCAGCGGTGCGACGTTGACCTCGCACAGGTCGCGGTGGACTGCCCGTACGACGGCGTCGGCGACCTGGCCCGGCGTGACCGTCCGGATGCCGCTGGGGGTGGCGGCACCGGTGGCCGCGAACATCCCGGCGTCCCGGACGAAACCGGGCTGGACCAGGGACACCCCCACCCCCGTACCCCTGAGCTCCTGGCGCAGGGCGAGCGCGAATCCGCGCAGCCCGAACTTCGTCGCGTTGTACAGGGAGGTGGACTTGGTCGCGGCCTTGCCGGAGATGGAACCGACCAGTACGATGTGGCCGCGGCCGCGGGCCACCATGTGTTCGGCGAGCAGCCGGGACAACAGGAGGGGCGCCCGCAGGTTGACGTCGAGGGCGCGGTCGAGCTGCTCCTCGGTGTAGTCCAGGAGGTCGCCGCTGGCGGGGAGGGCGGCGTTCGCGATGAGGACGTCCGACTCGGCGCAGGCCTCGGCGAGGCGCACGACGTCCGACCGGACGGCGAGATCGGCGAGCACGCTCCGCGCACCGCAGGCGTCCGCGGCGGCCTTCAGGGCGGCCTCCTGCCGGCCGGTGACCGTCAGGCGGGCCCCCTGCGCGGTCAGGCGCGCGGCCAGGGCGGCGCCGATGCCTCCGGTGGCCCCGGTGAGCAGAACGTTCGATCCGGACATCTTCACGACGACTCCCGTACGGCGTTACGGCGTTCTTCAACTGTTCGTTCGAACGAACAGTAGGGACCGCGCCGCACCTTGTCCACACCCCACCTTGTCCACACCGCACCCGTCCCAACTCCCCGGCCCCACAAGGCGGCACCCGCCTCCACCCCCCTCCGCGCGGCCCCGCACGGCGCCCTCGTCGGCCGATGGGGCAGAATGCGGACATGCCCCCCGCTTCCGCCACCCGCCAGAGCATCATCGACGCCGTACTGCGGATCATCGGGCAGGACGGCATCGCGGCCGTCACCAACCGGCGCATCGCCAAAGAGGCAGCGGTCTCCCTGGGCTCCGTCACCTACCACTTCGCCACCCAGCACGAGCTGCTGCGCGAGAGCCTGCTGCACTTCGTGGCCGAGGAGACCCGGCACTTCACCGCGCTCGCCGACGAATGCACCGACGAGCACTTCGACATCGGCCGGGCGGCCGAGGAGGTGGCACAGGTCGCGGGCGGCAACGCCTTCGACAGCCGCCACATCGCGCCATTCGAGCTGTACGTCCAGGCGGGCCGCGACGAACGGCTGCGTGCCGCCGCGGCCGAGTGCTTCGCCGCCTACGACCTGCTGGCCACGCGGATCCTGGCCCAGCTGGGCGTGCCGGACCCCGAGCGCCTGGCCGGCGCGGCCGTGGCCCTGGTGTTCGGGCAGCAGCTGCGCCGCCTGGCCACCGGGGCCCCCGCCGAGGACCTGGTCGACACACTGCTGGTCCTCACCGACTTCACGCCGGCGCAGGCAGCCTCCCGGCCGGTGGCGCCGTGAGCGCGAGGGTTCACCGGGGGCTCACGGCGCGCCCGGCGAGCCCTCCCGGTCCCGGCACTCAGTAGGCGAGTCCCACATGCGCGAGTGCCTGCTTCAGCAGCACCGCGTGGCCGCCCGGCATCTCGCCCTGCACGGCCGCCGAGGCCGCTTCCTGCGGGCTGAACCAGACCAGGTCCAGGGCGTCCTGCCGGGGACGGCAGTCACCCGTCACCGGCACGACGTAGGCCAGCGACACCGCGTGCTGCCGCGGGTCGTGGAACGGGGTGATGCCGGCCGTCGGGAAGTACTCGGCCACCGTGAAGGGCTGGAGCGAAGCCGGTACCAGCGGCAGGGCCACCGGGCCCAGGTCCTTCTCCAGGTGGCGCAGCAGCGCGTCGCGGATCCGCTCGTGGTGCATGACACGGCCGGACACCAGCGTCCGGCTGATCGTCCCCTCCGCGCCGATCCGCAGCAGCAGTCCGACACTGGTGACTTCGCCGGTGTCGTTCACCCGCACGGGAACGGCCTCGACGTACAGGATCGGCATCTGAGCCCTGGCCATGTCCAGCTCGTCACTGGTCAGCCAGCCTGGCGTGGTTTCGGTCATGTCAGCCATTTCTTGATCATACTTTCCGCAGTGGTCCTGGCCCAGATCATGCGGCCATCGGAAATCGACCGGCCGTCAGGTCGCCGTCGCCGCGCCCCGCTGCCGGGCTGTCGCGCCCCCCACGGACGGACCGCGGTGCCCGCCGGACGGCCGAGGAGCGTCCCGTGATCCGGCATGACCGAAAAGCAGCATTCATGGAGACTCGGGCGCATATCCTCACTTCCCATGGAGAGGGTGACCTATTCCGGGAGGCACGATGAGTGAACAGCCGGTCCTACTTCCCTACGCCGACCGGGAATTCGTAGCCGACCCCTTCCCGCTCTACGGGAAGCTGCGCGAGGACGGCCCCGTACGCCGCGTCGTCGTCGCGGGCGGCCTCGACGCCTGGCTCGTCACCCGCTACGAGGAAGGGCTCGCGGCCCTGTCCGACCCGCGCCTCAGCAGCGACGTACGCGACGCGTCGGACCCCCGGCTCCTGGCCCAGCTGCCCGCGACCGAGCGGGAGTCGATGATGAGCAACATGCTCCGCAGCGACCCGCCCGACCACACCCGCCTGCGCCGCCTGGTCTCCAAGGCGTTCACCGCCCGCAGGGTCGCGCAGATGCGGCCCCGGATCCAGACCCTCACCGACCGCCTGCTCGACGCGGTCACGCCGGCCGGCCGCGCCGACCTCGTCGCGGACCTCGCACTGCCGCTCCCCGTCGCCGTCATCGGCGAACTGCTGGGGGTGCCGGTGGACGACCAGCACGACTTCCAGCGCTGGACCGACCGAATGATCGCGCGGGGTGCGGAGCCGCCCGACCCCGCCGTCGTGGACGAGGCATGGCGGCACATGCGCGCCTACGTCACCGACCTCATCCGGGACAAACGGGCCCACCCCGGCGACGACCTGCTGAGCGGCCTGGTCACCGCCCGGGACGAGGAACAGCGGCTGAGCGAGGACGAGCTCATCGCCATGGTGTTCCTGCTGCTGGCCGCCGGCTACATCACCACCGTCAACCTGATCAGCGGCGGCATCGCGATACTGCTCGCCCACCCCCGCCAGCTGGACCTCCTGCGCTCCGACCCCGAACTCCTGGGAAGCGCCGTGGAGGAGTTCCTCCGCTACGACGGCCCCGTGAGCCCCGGCATCGCCCGCTTCGCCCGCGAGGACGTCGAGATCGCGGGCGTGACCGTCCCGCGCGGCGCGACCGTCCTGATCGCCACGGCCATCGCCGACCGCGACCCGGCACGCTTCCCGGAATCCGACCGGCTCGACATCACCCGGCAGGACAACGCCCACCTCGCGTTCGGCCACGGCGTCCACTACTGCATGGGCGCCCCATTGGCCCGGCTGGAGGGGCAGATCGCGATCGGCACCGCGCTGCGCCGGCTCCCCGGCCTCGCCCTCGCCGTGGAGCCCGACGAGATCCGCTGGCGTGGCGGCGGACTGCGCGGCCCCCTGAGCCTCCCGGTGACCTTCCGCCCGGGCGGTTGACCTTCCGCCCCGGCGGTTGACGGGCTGTTCGCGGCGACCCGCGGACAGCCCGTCAGGGCAGGAGGCCCGCCGGCAGGTACTCCCCGATCGTCGCCGCCGGCCGGCCCGTGGCCTGGCGTACCAGATCCCAGACCGGGTCCCGCTCCTGGCCCTGCTCCGCATCCTGCTCCGGGTCGGACAGGGTCGTGCCGAGGCGGGTGGCGACGTCCTTGCGCAGGTTCGGCAGCAGGGCGTACAGGCGATCGCCCGGGCAGGACGTGGCGTTGAAGTCGCGGTGCCCGTAGATTTCCGACGCGGGCAGACCGTACTGGTCGCAGACGTGCGCACACAGGTCCGCCAGCGCCGCGTACTGCGCGGCGGGCGGCGCCTGCGAGGTATAGGTGCCCTCGTTCTCGATGCCGATCGACACCGTGTTCTGCCCGACGCAGTGCGCCGCGCGCACCTGGCGTGTGCCGTTGCGCAGCTCCGCGAGGCTGTTGTGGCGGCCCTCCAGCACGAAGGCCCCCCGGCTGACGGTGAAGTGCTGGCCGGTGTCGATCCACCCGTGCGCGTCCATGTGGTAGGTCTGGATCGCCCGGGCCAGCGCGACGGCGCGCTGCCTGGAGTAGTCCGTCACGTTCGCCGTCGCCGTGTGGTGGACGACGATCCGCTCGGGGCGGTTGGCGAGGACGACGACGGGTTCGGACGCGGCCCGCGCACCCCAGGTGGCGCAGGCGATGATGTCCGGGCCGGCGGCCGCGTACGCGCGCCCGGCCGCGGCGACGGGCAGCGCCGCCGCGGTGGCCACGGCGAACGCGCCCGTGAGGACGGACCGGCGGGAGTAGCGGCCCGCAGCGGGTGCCGGCTGGTCGTGCGGTGCGCGGAGGGTCATACGGTGCCCGTTTCCGTAGGAGGCTGCCCATTCAAGGGAGCCCGGCGGCACCGGCCGCGCAGACACACCGAGCGGCAACCGGACTCTCCCCGACCGGCCGTGGCGCCGGCGCACGCGACCGCCCACCCCCGCCGCGCAGGCGTTCACCGCGGCGCGGTTGGATGGCTCGCGGACTACGAAAGGGCAACCGTGGCACTGCATCCGGAAGGCGTCTACACCAGCGGACCGATCGCGCACCTCGTCGGACTCGCGGCCGGCGGACCAGACGCGCTGGAGTGGGAGGTGCTGCGGCTCGCGCGGGTCACCCAGGCCAACCACTGGGATCCGACCTGGCGGACCGGCTTTCAGACCCTCGCCTCCCACCTCGACCATCTGGCCACGACGTTCAGCGAGGAGTTCTTCGCGAGGTGCCCGCAGAACGCGCGGCGGGCATGGACCGCGGCCGCCGGAGCCGGAACCGTGCCCGAGTTCATGACCGCGCTCGCGATGCTGCTACGGCTCTCCGACCGCGAGGCGACCGCCGGTTACGACGAGGTCCCGCTGGCCGCCTGGGAGGTGCGGGCCCGGTTCCCACTCCTGCTCGACCTGGATTCGTGGGCGTACGACGGCGAGTACGGCTCCTACGAGGAGAGCCTGCTGGCCTTCATCGGAGCCGGGCACCCCTACTGCCACGACGAACTGATCCCCCGCCTGACCCAGGCGCTGGAGGCTCGGACGCTCCTCGCTCAGTCCGACGCCTTCGCCCGGTCGTTCCGGAACCTCGTACCGGACGCGACACCGGAAACCCTCGGCGTGCTCGCGAGGCTGACGTTCGCCCACATGGCGGAGCACCACGGGTGACCCGCCCAGGGCGCGTTGCGACAGTGGCGTCGTCCGCCCGCAGTGCGGTGATCCGCAGCACCGGGCAGCGGTCCACGGTCGGTCCGGCGACGTACCGGTACGGCCGGCGCACCGGTACGGCGGGAGCCGGTTCACCCCGGGGGACCGGTGAGCGGGTGGCGCGTACGGCGTGTCCGCCGCTGCGGGGAGGGGAAGGCCGGGTCCGGCTGCCTACCGTGCTCCCATGAGCACACGACCCGCAGCGCCGTTGGCCGGGTACGGCATCCGGGCCGCCCGGCCCTCCGAGGCCGGAGCGGTCGCCGCGCTCCTGGCCCGCGCCTTCGCCGACGACCCGGTCATGGCGTGGATGATCCCCGCTGCCGACCGGGAGCGCAGGACGGCGCGGTACTTCCGGCTGTCCCAGCGCCAGCAGCGGCCGCGCCATGGCGGAGTCCGCGTCGCCGCGACGGCCGACGGGCGGCTGCTGGCCGCCGCTCTGTGGTCGGGCCCCGGGTGCTGGAAGACCTCCGGGGTGCGGGAGTTGGCGGCGCTGCCGTTCTACGCGCGCGCCTTCGGGCTGCGCGGGATGCCGCGGGCCGGGAAGGTCCAGAACGCCATGCACGAGGCCCATCCGGACACGCCGCACTGGTACCTGCCGTCGGTGGGGACGGACCAGGGGCTCCAGGGGATGGGCGTGGGGTCGGCGCTGCTGCGCCAGCAGCTGGCCCGGTGCGACCGGTTCGGCCAACCGGCCTACCTGGAGTCCAGCAACATCACCAACGTCCCCTTCTACGAGGGGCTGGGCTTCCGGGTGACCGGTGAGATCCGGCTCCCGGGCGGCGGCCCGACCTTGTGGCCGATGTGGCGCGATGCCGCCCACGCGGACGACCGGAGCGCCGGCTGACACCCCGGAGCGGTACTCAGGTCTGGCACTGCCTGGTCGCGGCGGGGGACCAGCCGCTCCAGGCCGCGCCGTCGGCCCGGGCGTGCACGCGGATCTCGACCTTCACGGGGCCGCACACGCGGGTGCTGCTTCCCACTTCGAGGGGTCCGACGGACTCCCCGGCCCGCACGTGGGTGCGGCCGCTGCCCAGCTTCTCCCAGTGACCACCGTCGACGACGCGGAAGAAGGCCTCGTAGGCGACGCCGACTCCCTTGCTCCCGGTGTTGCGTGCCTTGACGTATGCCGTGATCTCGCGCGTGGGGAACCGGCCCGCGGATCCCCTCTCGGCGCTGATGCACCCGTTGACGGCCACCCGACCGGTCGACGTCCCGCCCCCGCAGGCGACCGCCGCGGCGTCCGCGGTGCCCGGGACCGCCAAGACGGTAAGTGCTGCCGCGGCCAGGACCGCTCCGATGCGCCTCAGATGCAACGTTCCATGCCCTTCACCGAGTCCGTCGGGTCCGTCGAGACGGCCGAGTCCGCTGTCTCTTGACAGACCTTGGCCCGGGTCGGGCCCGAGGGGGAGGGGTCGGCCGCGTCTTTCGCCCGAAAGGAGTCGTCGGAGGCCTCGCGGACGACGCGCCGCAGCTCGACGCCCCCGGACCGCCAGCCGGCGGGAGCGGCCCAGTGCGGATGGGTGCACAGCCGGCCGGACAGCGCGATCAGCCGCCGCCGCAGCACGGTCGTCCCGCTTCCGGGAGGCACCCGTGCGAGCTCGCCGTAGGTACGCTGCCACGCCAGCTGCAGCGCGACCAGGTCCTCGGGAAACCGGAATGATGCCGTCACACCATCATTCCAACACATGTTCGATTTAATGGTCGAGCGCAGCCTCCGGGGCTCCGAGGTGGTGCGCTCGGAGGCTGTCGCTGCTCGCTTCCGGCGTGCGCGTGCCGGCGGGCGGACCTACGATTCGTCGGCCGCGGTGTCACCGCAGGACGGGGCCGCCCTTCTTCTGCGGTACACCACCACCCCGCAGGCCGCGAGGAGCAGGGTGGCCACGGCGAACGCCCCGAGCGCCGGCCGCTGGGCGAAGAGCCGCCCCAGCACTTCCAGCACGCCGAGCCCCGCCGTCGCGTAGATCAGCGCCCAGGCGGCACCGCCCACGAACAGGGCGGGGAGGTAGCGCGGCAGGGGCATGCGCATGCTGCCCGCGAGGAAGTTGGCGGCGGTCTGGAAGCCCACGGTCAGGAACGAGACGGCCACGACCGGCGCGCCCCACCGCTGGATCGCCCGCTCGGCGCGCTGGAACCTCGGCGTGGAGATGCGCCCGGCGAGCCGGCTGCGCCGGGCTCCCGCGCCGGCCAGCCATCCGACGGCGAACGTCCCTCCGGCGCGAAGCAGCACGATGACGTACAGGGCTCCGGCCGTGAGCGCGAGCTTATCCACGGGGCATCGGTCCGATCCCCGAGCCGCACCCCGGTATGCCCGTCACCGGCATACCGGTCTGGGGCACGCCCGCCACCGGCATGCCCGACACGGCTGGGGCCGACCCGTCCCAGCGGGTGTACGACGCGCACAAGCCCGGTCACCACCTCTCGCCCGCGCCTTGCCCCTGCGCGCTTCCGCCGTCCGGATTGCCACGTCAAACGAGGTTAGCCTAACCGAACACGCATGCGGCAGGCCGGGCTCCGTGCAGTCACTATGCGAGGTCCGCGCGCCGCGCCGAAGGCCCGATCGCGGCCGCCGTCAGCGGCTGAGCGAGCGGAGGGCCGCCGCGTCGTACGGCTTCAGCTCGTCGAAGCGGTTGCCGAGGACCTTCGCCGCCCACTGGGGGTCCTGGAGCAGCGCCCGGCCGACGGCGACCATGTCGAACTCGTCTCGCTCCATGCGGTCCAGGAGGTTGTCGATGTCGCCGAGCGCCGCACCCTCGCCGGCGAAGGCGCGGAGGAAGTCGCCGTCCAGGCCGACCGAGCCGACCGTGATGGTCGGCCGACCGGTGAGCTTCTTGGTCCAGCCCGCCAGGTTCAGGTCCGAGCCCTCGAACTCCGGGATCCAGTAGCGCCGGGTGGAGGCGTGGAACGCGTCGACGCCCGCCGCCGCCAGCGGGGCCAGGATGGCCTCCAGCTCCTGCGGGGTCTGCGCCAGCCGGGCGTCGTAGGCCTCCTGCTTCCACTGCGAGTAGCGGAAGATCACCGGGAAGCCGGCCGAGACGCGCTCGCGCACCGCCGCCACGATCTCCGCGGCGAACCTGGTGCGGGCCACCGCGTCGCCGCCGTACGCGTCGGTGCGGCGGTTGGTCCGCTCCCACAGGAACTGGTCGAGCAGGTAGCCGTGGGCGCCGTGCAGCTCGACGCCGTCGAAGCCGATCTGCTCGGCGGCCGCCGCGGCGTCGGCGAACGCGCCGATGACGTCGTCGAGGTCGGCGCGGGTCATGGCCTTGCCGGTCCCCTCGGTGCCGTCGACGCGGATGCCGGAGGGGCCGACGGCGGGCGCGTCGGCGTAGGGGGCCTCGCCCTGCTTGCGCACCATGCCGATGTGCCACAGCTGCGGAACGATCGTTCCGCCGGCCTCGTGCACGGCCGCGGCGACCTTCGCCCAGCCCGCCAGCTGGTCCTCGCCGTGGAACCGCGGCACCCGGTCGCTCTGCCCGGCGGAGTCGTGGCCGACGTAGGTGCCCTCGGTGACGATCAGGCCCACACCCGCTGCGGCCCGGCTGGCGTAGTACGCCTGCACGTCCTCGCCGGGCACGCCGCCGGGGGAGAACATCCGCGTCATCGGAGCCATCGCGATGCGGTTGGGGACGGTCAGGCCGTTCAGCGTGACGGGCCGGGAGAGGATCTCGGACGCGCGCGAGGCGGTGGACGTGGTGACGGACATGCGGGCCCTCCGGTGTGAGGCAGTGGCTCGTCGGACGACGACGAGAAGTGCATAGTACACACGCTATGTATCATGCATATCAGTGCTGGGGCGGGCCGCGGGAGCCCGCCGGTCCGCGATAATGGGGCGCCGGAAAGGAGCGGGAGGCGCAGTGCTGGAAAAACTGGAGCGGGAGCTGATGCTGCTCTCACGGCACCAGGTGCTCGCTCGGCGCGAGCGTGACGCCGAGCGCCTGGACCGCTCCGCGTACCTGCTGCTCAGCCGCATCGACACCCAAGGGCCCATGTCCATCGGGCAGTTGGCGGAGGCCTTCGGCCTGGACACCTCGACCGTGAACCGCCAGACGGCCGCACTGCTGCGCTGCGGACTGGCCGAGCGCGTCCCGGATCCGGACGGCGGCATGGCCCGCAAGCTGCGCATCACCGTCGAAGGCGCGCGCCGGCTCGAAGAGGACCGCGAGGTCAACTGCTCCTGCCTGGCCCGGGTCGTCGCCGACTGGTCGCCCGAGGAGGTACGAGAGCTCGCGGACGCCCTCGTCCGGCTCAACCGCAGCGCCGAGGCCCTAGAAGGGCGGCACTGGCCGCGCACGGAGGAAGGCGACGCCGCGCCCTCCTGCCGCCGCCCGGCTGCCCCGCAGGAACAGACTCCTCCCGCGCCGTAGACCGGGCGGGCCGCGCGCCCGGCCGCCTGCCACCTGTCGCCTGCCACCTGTCGCCTGCCCCGAGGCGGGCCGCGACTGCCTTCTATCTCCAACCCGTGTCGTTTCTAGAATGGCAGGGTGGAAGACATCGACGTGATCGCGGTGCTGCAGGACCCGGTGCGCCGCCGGCTGTACGAGTACGTGGCCGCTCAGGGGCGCGAAGTCGGGCGCAACGAGGCGGCCGAGGCTGCCGGGGTGGCGCGGACGCTTGCCGCGCACCATCTGGACCGGCTCGCCGAGGCGGGACTGCTGGAGAGCGGCAGCCGCCGTCTGACGGGACGCTCGGGTCCGGGGGCCGGCCGCCCGGCCAAGGTCTACACGCGGGCGCGCGTCGAGCGGTCGGTCTCGCTGCCCGCCCGCGACTACCGCACCGCCGCCGAGCTGCTCGCCGAGGCCGCCGAGGAGGCGGGGCTGGACGCCGGCCTCTACGCGGCCGCGCGCCGCCGGGGTGAGTCCCTGCGCGGGACTCCGGAGCCCTGCGGCGGCCTTGAGGAGGCCATGGCGGTACTCGCTTCCCGAGGCTACGAACCGCACCTGGAGGGCGGCGGGGACGGCGCACCCGGGGAAGGGCGCGGGGGTGGCGGGGATGGCGGGGGTGGCGGGGAGCGCGTCGTGCGAATGCGCAACTGTCCCTTCCATGCCGTGGCGGAACGCTTTCCCCCGCTCGTCTGCGGCATGAACCTCGCCCTGTTGGAGGGGCTTCTCGGCGTCGACGGTCCGGTCCGCGCCCGCATGGACGCCCGGCCGGGGGAGTGCTGCGTCGTCGTCGAAGCTTCTAAAAACAATGTGCATTGACATAGAAATGCGGTGCGTGCTGGGATGACGCCATGACCACACCCGCGCGCGCCTTCCACCTCGCCCAGCTCAACGTCGCCACGCTCCTCCACCCCATCGACGACCCGCGTATCGCGCCCTTCGTCGATCTGCTCGACCCGGTCAACTCCGCCGCCGACGAAGCACCGGGCTTCGTGTGGCGGCTCATGGGAGAAGGCGAAGCCGACGCCACCGCACTGCGCCCGGCGGGCGAGGACGTCATCGTCAACCTGTCGGTGTGGGAGACCCAGGAGGCCCTGTGGGACTTCGCCTACCGCAGCGGCCACCTGGAGGTGATGCGGCGCCGTCGCGAGTGGTTCGAGCGGCATGTCCAGGCGCACATGGTGCTCTGGTGGGTTCCGGCCGGGCACCTGCCGGGCGTCGGCGAGGCACTGGAGCGCCTGGACGACCTGCGGGCGCACGGTCCGTCGCCCCGCGCCTTCACCTTCGCCTCCTCGTACACCGCAGCCGAGGCGGACCCGCACCTTGCGGCGGCGGACGAGGTGGCGGCGCTCTGACACCCCGCCGCATCTGCCGTATCCGCCGCGGCCGCCCCGCCGGCCCCGTCCTTCCCCGCCCCCCTCCCGTCCCTCTCGGGTCGCCCCGCGCCGCGCCGGAAAGCACGATGGGAAGGGTGATGACCGTGTTGGTGGTCGGCGTCCCCGAGGGCGAGCAACTGGAACTGCTCCGCTCGGGCATCCAGCGCAACCCCCACTTCCAGGTCGTGTCGCACGCGGACGACCCCGACGTCGCCCTCGCACACGCCCGGGTCCTGCTGCCCGACATCACCGTCCTGTCCCTGCCCGCCGGTGTCGACAGCATCGACTCGCACCGCGAGGTCCTTCGCGTGTTCCGCGGAGTGCGGGGCCTGGACCCGCCGAGCGGGGTGGTGCTGCGGACGCCTTCCGCGCGGGTGCCCCGGGCGGTGTCGGGCCTCGAAGTCGAGGGAGCCGTACACGTCGTACGCGAAGGGGACTTCGAGGCCCTGATGCGGGCCCTCCGTACGATCGGGCTCCGCCGGGCCAGCTGCGACCCGGACGAGATGCCCTGAGCCAGCCGGATGCCCAGAACCTCGGCGGGACGCGGCCGGGCGACGGCCAGGCGGGCGGGCGCAAGCGGAGGAACGCGTACCGATTGGTTTGATGATCACACCCTGCGTACTGTCCTGCGGGGATTCCGGGCAGGCGCTCGCCGCCTCCCGATGTGCCGCCGGCCTCCCGGCGGGTCCTCGTAGCCGACAGAGAGTGAGCAACCGGACACATGCAGCCGACTCCGACGTTCGTGCTGGTACACGGCGCCTTCGCGAACTCCTTCTCCTTCGCCCCGCTCCAGGCCGAACTCGGCCTGCTCGGGCACCGCTCCGTAGCCGTCGACCTGCCCGGCCACGGCTTCGCGGCGACCTACCAGCGCGCCTACCAGGCGCCGCAGGACCTCGAAGGCCTCGCCGTGGCGCCCGGATCGATCCAGGGCGTCACACTCGCCGACAACGCCAAGCACCTGATCGGCGTCCTGGAACGGGCCAAGCAGCACGGGCCGGTGATCCTCGTCGCCCACAGCCGCGGCGGAGTCACGGCCACCGCCGCCGCCAACGCACGGCCGGACCTCATCGACCGCATCGTCTACGTCGCCGCCTGGGCCCCCGTCGACCTGGAGGTCGGCGACTACTACGCCGAACCGGAGATGGCCACGGTCGACGCGGCCTCCCTGGCCCAGGCACTGGTCGGGAACCCCGCGGAACTCGGCCTGCTGCGCGTCAACTTCCGCTCGGCGGACCCCGCGGCCCTCGCCGCGTTCAAGGCCGCGTTCCTCGCCGACGGCACCGACGAGGAGTTCCTGACCTTCCTGAACACCTTCCAGCCCGACGAGAACCTCGACGTCGGCACTTCCACCGACCGGGCGCAGGCTGCGACATGGGGCACGATCCCGAAGACTTTCGTGCGCCTGGCCGACGACGCGAGCATGCCGCTCGCCCAGCAGGACCGGCTGATCCGCGAGGGCGACGCCCTGACGCCGGAGAACCCGTACGACGTCCACACCCTGCCGGGCAGCCACCTGAAATGGCTGGTCGACCCGGCCCCGGCGGCCGAGCTCCTCGGCGGACTCGCCGCGCTCACGGCACCGACCGCCTCTTCCTGACCGCGCCCGGGCGAAGCGTGGTCCTACGGTGACCACGCCGCCGCGCCGATCAGGCCGTCCACGAGGCGTGGGACTACTCCAAGATCGGTGAGCAGCAGCCCTGCCGCGACTGGCCGGTCTGCGCCTCGATGATCAGGCCCGTACGAGCCTGATCATCGAGGCGCGGCCCAGGCCGCCTCATCCAGGGGGATAGGGCCCAACCGACGCTGAGGACGATGAGTCAGACGCCGCCAACGGGCCGGCGCCGAGCCCGGGCCCATCCTGGGGGCGCTGCGCAACGGGCCGCTGCAACGCGCCCGCCAGACGGTGGGGCGAACTCTTCCCGCCCAGACGCGCCTGCGGGCGGGACCCCTCACTACCCCCGCGCCCAGGAGGAAGCTGCCGCTGCCGCTGCCGCTGCTGCCCTGCGGCGGACTCAGATCCCGTGTGTCGCGATGCAGAAGGGGTGGCCCGCCGGATCCAGGAGCACTCGCCACACATCGGGCTGAGGTTGGAAGGAGGGCAGGACGGCGCCGAGGGCGAGCATCCTCTCCTGCGCGGCGTCCAGGTCTTGGACGCCCAGTTCGAGGTGGGCCTGCTTGCTGTGGGTGGGGTCGGGCCAGGCCGGGGGTTGGAAGCCTTCTTGGCGGATGAAGCCCACTCCGGGGGCGCCGGCCCGCCCCAGCAGGACATAGTCGTCGCTGCGGTACAGCACGGGCAGGTCCAGGGCTTCGCCGTAGAAGCGGGCCAAGTCGGCCGGGTCGAGGCAGTCGAAGTCAACGGAAAGCAGACGGATCTCTGGGGTGTTCATGGGACGGGACCGTAGGTCATGATCCGGACAGGGCATGTCCTGGTCATAGGGAAGACTGGCTGGTTGTGATCAAGACTTCCTCCCGTCTGCTGCGCTTGGTGTCGCTGTTGTCCGCGCGTCCCGAGTGGACCTGTCGTGAACTGGCCGAGCGCATGGAGGTCACCGACCGCACGGTCCGCCGGGACATCGCCCGGCTGAGGGACCTCGGCTACGGTGTCGAGTCCGCGCCCGGTCCCTGGGGCGGCTACCGGCTCAGTCCTGGCAGTCGGATGCCGCCGCTGGTTCTGGACGACGAGGAGGCCCTGGCCGTCGCTGTCGCCCTGCGCGAGGCCGCGCTCAGCGGAGTACTCGGTACGGGGCAGGCGGCCCTGGCCGCTCTGCTCAAACTCCGCCAGAGCCTGCCCACACGCCTGTCGGACCAGTTGAGCGCACTGGACGGTGCCCTCGAACACACTCCTCGCTCCGGCGAACCACAGGTGGACCTGCTCGTGCTGCTGGAACTCGCGCGAGCCTGCCACAACTCAGTGCGCACGACCCTGTCCTATCGGGATCACGCCGGCCGGGCTTCTGTGCGGGCCATCGACCCGTACCGGTTGGTCCATACCGGCATGCGCTGGTACCTGGTCGCCCGAGACGTCACCAAAGGACAATGGCGCACCTTCCGCGCCGACCGGGTGGTGAGCATGCGCGCCACCACCGAACCGGCCGACCTGACCGATCCGCCCGACGCTGCGGCACTTGTCTCCCACGGGATCGCACATGTCGTCTACCCGGTGTACACGACGATCCGCCTTCCGCTGTCCCTGGACCACGCCCTGCAAAAAATCCCGCCCACCATCGGCACCCACAGCCCCGACGGCCCCGAAGCCACCACGGTCCGGATCGGCGGCAACAGCACCGACTGCCTCACCACCTACCTCCTCAGCCTGGCCACACCCCTCACCGTGCTGTCCCCCGACGAGGTACGCCAAGCGCTCATCCGACACGCCCAGGCCCTCTTCACAGCCAATCACTGAAAAGCGACGGACACCGAGGCGTTGGAACGCCACATTCCCCAGAAGACTCCACAGCGCGCAGCGGGCAACGGCTCTGCAGTGCGCCGACGCCGTTCCTGACGACGCCCTCGCCACCAGCGGCTGACCGGGCCCGGCAACGAGCAGCTGCGATACACGCGGCGTCGTTCTCGGCGTAGCGGATGACCGTGGAGACGGACGTTCCTGCCGAACTCGGCGCGGCTGAACGGTCGTGGTCTTGCGGCGTGCCGGCCGATGGCGGGAAAGAGACCCGGGGCGGACCGCCATGTCGTCTGGTGGGTCGAGGCCGGTTCCGAAGGGCAGTGGCGCTCGGTCTCCGAGCCCTGCAACGGGCGGTACACGGCACTGGAACGACTTCAGTGGTGCCGGGTGCCTGCCCCGCCCGCGGTGTCCTACCGCCTCGTCCGTATGACGACCCGGGTGACCACAGCCGTTGAGAACGTCTGAGCCCCTTGCGCCAGATCCGGAAAGTGCCCCCTGCAGCTTCGGCGTCGGGCCCGTCCCAGGCGGCGGGCAGGAACAGACGCCAGGACAGCGGGCACGAGGCGCTGTCGGAGGCGGCGTGGAGGCTGACGCCGATCTGGCAGTTGCCGACCTTGCCCAGGGTGCCCGAGTACTGCCGGGCCACCCCGGGCGAGGCACGTCCGTCCTTGGGAAAGCCGGTGTCGTCGACCCCCCACACCTGTGGCCACACCGCCACCACCGCCCGCCAGGCCGGCCGGGCCCGGACGTCCTCGACGGGCCAGGTCGAGGACGGCATGAACTGTTGCAGCCGCTGGTCTCGGAAGGCTGGTGCTGCGACCGCGAAGGTTCGCGGGCAAACCTTCGAGGAGGCTCAGGCGGCGGCCAGGGCCTCCAGGGTGGGGACCGTTTCGGCCGGACTCGGCAGGGCGGCGTTCTCCGCGCGCAGGCGTGCGGCGGCCTCGCGCAGGGACGGGTCGGAGACGAGGCGGGTGAGGAGGGCGGCATCCGCCTCGTCGGAGGTGGCCCGCAGTGCGGCGCCGGTCGCGGTGAGGGCGTCGGTGTTGGTGAAGTGGTCGGCACCCTGGGGGAGCAGGAGCTGCGGCAGGCCGGCCTGGAGGGCGGTCAGCAGGGTTCCCGAGCCGCCGTGGTGGACCAGTGCGTCCGAGGCGGTCAGCAGCTCGGCCAGCGGGACCCACGGCAGCGGGCGGACGTTGTCCGGAAGAGTACCCAGCGGCGCGAGGTCGGCATCACCCACCGCGAGCAGGAACTCGGCGTCCACCGACGCCGCCGCCTCGATCAGGCGGACGATGGCACGCACGCCGTCGAACTCGGTGAGCACCGTGCCCAGGGTGACGGCCACGCGCGGGCGGTCACCGCGGCTGAGCAGTTCCAGAGGGACGACGCCGCCCCCGTTGTATGGGACGTAGCGCATCCGCAGGCCGCCCGGATCGCCGCCGAGGGAGGCGGGGACGATGTTCAGCGCAGTGGACTCGGCGGGGCCGTCCACTCCGTACGCCTCGTACGCCTCGGTGAAGTTGGCCGCGAGCCGGCGGGCCATGTCGAGGCCGGAGGTGACGCCGAAGTTCTGGATCACCGACGGGATCTTGAGCTTGGCCGCGACCAGCGGGGCGGAGGCCTGGAAGGAGTCGTAGACCAGCAGGTCGGCACGCCAGCTCTCGGCGGCCTGGAGCAGACCGCCCACCGTGGGACGGGAGACGAGCGCGAAGCCGTGCGCAGCCCGGTCCAGGATCTGGTCTGGGGTCAAGTCAGGCGAGACGTAGCGCACCTCGTCGTCCGTGGACTCCTCGAACACGTCCCGGACACTGCGGCCGTCGCCTATCTCGACGAGCGGAAAGCCCGCCTGGCGCAACTGGTGCAGCGGCTGCGAGCCGGCGAACAACACGTCGTGGCCGGCGGCGCGTAAGGCCTGCGCCGTCGGGATCATCGGAAAGAGGTGCCCGGCCGAGGCCGGACCGGTGAAGAGTATCCGCACTGCTGCTTCTCCTTGCCCATGGTGTGTCGGTCGGGGCCCGCCGTGCGGCGCGCCCCGGTTCCATCCCTTGAACTCACGGGACGGCACGCGGGGTTCCCCGGCGGAGATCGAGAACCGGCCAATCCGGGAGGACCGTCACAGCGCGGACGACGTAGTCGACACAGGCGATGGCCGCCCGGCGCGGATCGCCGGCCTGGCGCTCGTACGCCCGCTGCTGCCCGGCGTGCGCGACCTACCGGACCCCGGGCCCCACGCCGGTCCAGGCCGGGCGTGATCGACGACGCGGGACACGCCCTCCCGTACGAGCAGCCGGAACTCCTGCGCGCTCTCCTCGCCGACCGGCTCGCCCGAGTCGAGCGCTCACTCTGACCGGCCGGAGCCGTACGTACGCCGCCTTCCACACGGCACGGCACCTACGGCATGTGAGGACGGCCGGGCGGCAACGGCGCTTTCCGGACGTTCGCGGGGCACGGCCCCCGCCGGGTGACAACAGGCCGCCGTTCGGGGCAGGCGCGGCAGTGGCTGCGACACGCAGACCGTGTGCCACCCCAGCGAACCCCAGCGAACCCCAGCGAACAGGAAGGAACGGCCATGCTGATAACGGTCACCCGCTCCGGAGGCTTCGCCGGCCAGGAGAAGCTCGGCGCACTCGACACCTCCGGCCGCACGGACGCCGCGGACCTGGAAGAGCTCGCCAAGCGGGCCGTCGCGCCCGTCGCGGACGGCTACCACTACCGGATCACCGTCGACGACGAGGTGCTCGACCTCCAGGACCCCTGCCTGTCCGACGCCCAGCGCACACTCATCCGAACCGTCCTCGGAGTGGGCGCCTGACCGGCCCGCTGCACCCAGGTCCCACCGCACGAGGAGCCGGCTCCGCACCGGGGCCGGCTCCACCCGGACGGATCTCCCCGCCGTGCCGGGGTGCGGCCGCCGCCCTACGCTCGGGGCATGCCACGCCGCCCGATGCGCATGTCCGAAGAGGCCAAGGCCGCGCTCGCCACCGCCTTGCAGAAGCTCCGGACCGATCTGCAGGCACGCCCGGTCTTCCCCGACCCCGTGCTCGCGGCGGCCGAGGCAGCCGCCCGCGCGCCCCGGCTGCCCGACAAGGACGCCACCGACCTGCCGCTCTTCACCATCGACCCGCTCGGGTCCAAGGACCTCGACCAGGCCATGTACCTGGAGCGGCGGCCCGGTGGCGGATTCCGGGTGCACTACGCCATCGCCGACGTGGCCGCCTTCGTCACCGCCGGCGACGCGCTCGACGCCGAGGCCCACAAGCGGATCGTGACGCTGTACTTCCCCGACGGCAAAGTGCCGCTGCACCCGCCCGTCCTGTCCGAGGGCGCGGCCAGCCTGCTGCCGAACCAGAAGGTCCCCGCCCTGCTGTGGGAGCACGACCTCGATGCCCACGGTGAGGTGACCAGGTCGTCGGTGAGCCGCGCCCTGGTCCGCAGCAAGGCCCAGTACGACTACACGGGCGTCCAGCAGGACATCGACTCCGGCACCGCCGAGGAGTCCGTCGCCCTGCTGCGCGAGATCGGCACCCTGCGCGAAGCCGTCGAGGCCGAACGCGGCGGCATCTCGCTCAACCTGCCGGACCAGGAGGTCACCTTCGCGCACGGATCGTTCCGGCTGAACTACCGGGCCGCACTGCCCGTGGACGGCTGGAACGAGCAGATCTCCCTCATGACCGGCATGGCCGCCGCCACCATGATGCTGGCGGGCGGCCCCGGCATCCTGCGGACCCAGGAACGGGCCCCGACCCACGAGGTCGCACGCCTGCGCCTCATCGCCCAGGGCCTCGGCATCGACTGGCCGCACCACGTGTCATACGCCGAGCTGATCCGCTCGCTGGACCCGCGGGAGCACAGGCACGCGGCCTTCCTCCACGAGGCGGCCGGGGCGCTGCTGCTGAAATCGGTCTACCGGTCCTTCCGCGACCACGACCAGATCCCCGCGCAGACGGTCCACGCGGCGATCGCCGCCCCGTACACGCACTGCACGGCGCCGCTCAGGCGCCTGGTCGACCGGTACGCCGGCGAGGTGTGCGTGGCCGCCGCCGCGGGCCAGGACACACCCGAGTGGGTGCTCGCGGCCCTCGACGCCCTGCCGGACACCATGGCGAAGGCGAAGGGCAGTGCGGCGGACCGGCAGTCCGTGGACCTGGTGGAGGCGGCGCTGCTCATGGACCGGGTGGGAGCCGTATTCGACGCCGTGGTCATCGACACCGACGCGGAGGAGGACCGGCCGAACCCGCGGGAGGGGAAGGTCCAGCTGGCGGAGCCCGCCGTGCTGGGCAGCGTCACTTCCGCCGCCGCCGACCTCAAGCTCGGTGCGAGCGTCCGGGTCAGGCTCGAACGCGCCGACCCCGCTTTTCCCGAGAAGAACAAGCGGGTCCTCTTCAGCCTGGTGCAGAACGGCGGCTGACCCCTCGTCGGCTGCCGGTGCCGGGCTGACGTAGCGTTCGGGCATGAGCACGCCCCCGCCCCAGCAGCACCCCGGCCCGTACGGGCCCCCGCAGCCCGCCCACCAGCAGCCCTTTCCGGCCCAGCCGTACCCCGCGCAGCCGTACTCCGGTCAGCCACACCCCGGGCAGCCGTACCCTGCCCAGCCGTACCCCGGCCAGGGCGCATGGGGTCAGCCCCCGATGGGTCCGCCGCAGCGCAAGAACCGGACGGGGCTGGTGATCGGCATCGCCGTGGGCTCGCTGGTGGTGCTCGGGGTCCTCGGGTTCGCGGCGAACCTGCTGACGGGATCCGCGGGCGGCTTCCCGGAGGCCACCCACCGCCTCACCGTCCCCAAGACCCTCCTGGACGGCAAGTACCAGCTGGACCAGGACCTTTCGGCCACCGCCGGCGAAGAAGCCCTGAAGGGCACGTACGACTCCAAGATCCGTGATCCGAAGCCGGTCGTCGGCCAGTACAGCTCCGAGTCCCCGCAGGGTACGGGGGCCCTCGTGCTCTCGGGCATGTACGGCCGGTTCAAGGACCCCGCGGGCGCCCGCAGGAAGATGCTCAAGGGGGCCGGAGAGTCCGACGGCGCGACGGTGGCGGTCCCCGCGAGGGACATCACCCCCGTCGGTTCCGACATCACCCTGTCCTGTCAGGTGCTGACCATGAAGCAGGGCGCGGCCGAGGGTTCCCTGCCGATGTGCGCCTGGGCGGACGCGAACACCGGAGCCTCGGTCGGATTCGTCACCCCCGAGACGGCGCAGCAGAAGCCCGCTTCCGTCGACCTCGCCGCGTTCGCCGCGGCCACCCTCAAGGTGCGCTCCGAATCCCGGCAGCCCATCGGCTGATCGCAGCCGGCGGCTCCCGACCGTCACAGAGTCCTGCCGAAGCCGTAGCCGACCCTCCCGGGATCGGCTACGGCTTCGTCGCGTGCGCAGTCCCGAACTCCGCTTGCTAAACGGACCGCCGGTCCGTAAGGTCACGATCATACGGACTAGCGGTCCGCTTATGCGGGCGGCCCGCGCCCCCCTCCCACCGGCAGACAGGAACCCCGAACGATGACGACGACGATCCCCATGACGGCCGCGGAGCTCTACCGCCACGGCCTGGAGCTGCTGTTGCGGTCGGACTTCGCCGCCTGGATCGACCTGTGGGACACCCGCGGCGTCCTCGAATTCCCCTTCGCCCCCGACGGCTGGCCCTCGCGTCTCGAAGGCAAGGCCGCGGTCGGCGCGTACATGCGCCACTACCCCGACCACGTCGACCTGTACGACTTCCCCGAGGTGATGATCCATCAGACCGCCGTCCCCGAAACGATCGTGGTCGAGATGCGCGGAGTCGGCCGCCTCGTGAAGACCGACACCCCCTACGACATGAAGTACATCGCCGTGGTCACGGTCGAGGACGGTCTCATCACCTCCTACCGCGACTACTGGAACCCCCTCGCCGCGCCCGGCACCGACTTCACCGGAGCGAACCGATGACGAACACCACCAGCACGAGCACGAGTGCGGGCACCGCAGCAGCCCCCGCCACCCTGGTCACCGGAGCCACCGGTACCACCGGCCGCCGCGTCACCGCCGGGCTGATCGCCGAAGGGACACGTGTCAAGGCGGCCGCCCGCACCGCCGGCCGGGGGTCCGCGCACACCGGCGCCGAGGCCGTCCGCTTCGACTGGAACGAGCCCGCGACCTGGACCGAAGCCCTGGACGGCGTCGACCGCGCCTACCTCGTTCCACCCACCGGCTCACCGGACCCGGCCGCCGTCATGCTGCCGTTCCTCCGCCAGGCCCGCGCGGCGGGCGTACGCCGCGCCGTGCTGCTCAGCTCCTCCGCGATCCCCGCGGGCGGCCCCGCCGTGGGCTGGGTCCACGAGCAACTGCCCGCCCTGTTCGAGGAGTGGGCGGTGCTGCGGCCCTCCTGGTTCATGCAGAACTTCGCCGGATCCGCCCCCCACGCGCGCACCATCCGCGAGGACGGCGCCATCCTCACCGCCGCCGGCGACGGCCGCGTCGGATTCGTCGACGCCGACGACATCGCCGCCGTCGCCGTACGTGCTCTGACCGGTGAACGGGCCCCCGACACCGACCTGATCCTCACCGGGCCGCAGGCACTCAGCTACACCGACGCCGCCGCGATCATCAGCGATGTCACCGGACGGCCCGTCGTGCACCGGCAGCTGACCTACGAGGAGCTGCGCGACCGGTGGGCGGCCCGGATACCCCTTGAGTTCGCCACCATGCTGGCGCGGATGGACCGTGCCATCGCCGAGGGGGCCGAGGACCGCACCTCGGACACCGTCGAGCGGATCACCGGCCGGCCCCCGGGCACTCTGCGCGCCTTCGTCGAACGGGAACTGCGAGCGGGCGCGAGCCGCGCACACGAACCGGCCGAATATCATTCCCCGGGGCCGCAGAGGCCGTAGACTTAAGGAGGACGAGTGGCCCGACGACCGGAGCCCGCGGAGCGTACGGAGCGCGCCGACGCCCAGCGCAACCGGGAAGCCGTCCTGGCGGCCGCCGACGCCCTCTTCGCCGCCAGCAGCAGCCCGCACAGCGTGTCGATGGACGACATCGCGGCGGCCGCGGGCGTGGGCAAAGGCACCCTCTTCCGCCGCTTCGGAGACCGCGCCGGCCTGATCGCCGCGGTGATCACCTCCCGCCTCGAACCGCTTCAGCACACGGTGCGGGAGGTGCAGGAGTCGACCGGTTCCGCACCGAGGCGGCGGGTGCTGGCCCTCCTCGACGCCTCGCTGACCTTCAAGATCGAGAACCGGCACCTCATGGCGGCCGCCGAGGACGCCGGGCTCAGCAGCCCCTACCAGGCCGCGCACTACGGCTGGTGGCACGAAACGCTGCGGGCGGCGCTCGACCAGGTACCCGGCGTCCACGACCCGGAATTCACCGCACACGCCCTGCTGGCCGCCATCCGCGCCGACCTCGTCGCACACCTGGTCGACGAACGGAAGATGTCCCCGGAGGCCCTGCGCTCCTCGCTCGCCGCCCACGTCGACAGGGTCCTCGGCGGAGACAGCGGTCAGTAGGCGCTCACTCCGGCCGGCCGGGAGGCCGGTAGCGGATCTGCTCGGCCTTGCGCAGCGCGTCCAGCGTGTCGTCGACGGAGAGGAGCACGGTCGTCTCGAACGAGCTGAGCGCCCCGCCCCCGCTGATCGCCAGCGCCACCGAGGCCATGGAGACGTTGTCGGGGGCCTCCCACAGGTTGTATCCGTCATGGCTGCCGAAGGCGTACCAGAAGCCGTGGAGCTTCCCGCCGACGGACTCGATGTAGGACCTGGCGGCCGTCGCGCGGTCCTCGGGGTGGCTCATCAGCCGTGCCCACGTCTCCGGGGTGTAGCTGAACCTCGACAGGTAGAGCGGCATCGTGCACCTCGTTTCCGTTGTGTGGAAGAGGTGCCCGCAGCCGCCCGGGGAAGGGCCCGTCAGGTCCCCGGATCCCCCGAACGGCCGCCCCCGAACGGGCCGCCCCGCGGCCCGCGCGACGGCGAGGTGCCCCCGGGCCGCACGCGCCGGGGGCACCTCGGCCCGTACGCCGCTACGGCGACGCCGCCGCCGGCATGACGTGGCCGAGCAGGCCCTCCCGCACGTACGGCCCCTCGCAGTCGGCGCGGTTGGAGACGAAGTGGTCGAAGACGGACGGTATGTAGCACCGGTAGAGGGGTACCGAGCCCGGCACCGCCTCCGTGTACACGTAACCGATCGCGCCGAGGGGCTGCTGCCCCTCGCAACCCGGATCGGGGGTCAGCAGCGAGTGGTTCGCCGCCTTGCACTCGTACAGCCGGACCGTGCCGGGCGCCGGGTCGCGCAGCACCTTCCAGACCGCCTCGTGGGTGAAGCCGGCGGGCAGCGGCCGTGGGGAGGCCAGGTGCCCGGCGTGCGGACGGTAGCCGCGCACCAGGGGCGCGTACGGGGTGCTGTGGCCGTGGGCGCGCCCCCATGTGCGCAGGTAGCCCTCGGCGCCCTGCATGAGCTCGTCCACCACGTCCTGGCCGCCGGTGACCCGGATGTCCTCGATCCAGTCCGGCACGAGGCCGTAGTGGGCGCCGCCGCCGTCCGTGTTGACGTCCCACACGCGCGAGCCGGTGACCTGCCGGTCGAGGAGCGAACCGCCGTCCGCGCTGCGGAAGGGATAGCGGACCTGCTCTCCGCCGGCGGCCCGGGGGCCGGGCAGCCAGGCGAAGCCGTTCATGTCGGTGCCGATGCCGTACCCCGCGCCGTACCGGGCGCGCAGGGCGGCGTGTTCACGCGCCTCGGCGGCGAACGCGGGGGCCTCGTACATGTGGCCCGTGATGAAGCCGCCCAGGCGGTAGACCCGCTCGGTCCAGTTCTCGTCCATCCAGCCGTGCGTGGACAGCACCCCGGAGTAGCGCTCGGCTTCGAGCACGCGCAGCGCCTGGTTCGCGGCCTTGACGCTCATGTGGTCGATCTCCAGCATCATGCCGCGCTTCGTCATGCCCAGCACCGCGTACTCGCCCAGCGCGGTCAGCCCGCGGCGGTTGCACTGGGCAGCGGCCTGCATGGAGGGGCCGCCGTACTCGGGGAGCTCCACGCCCTCTGGCAGGGCGGCCCGGATCCGGGCCGCCGCCTCCGCCTCCGACGGCGCGGTTCCGGCGCCCGCGGGGCCGGCGGCTGCGGCGGTGGCAGCCGCGGCGTGCCCGGCGTGCCCGTCCGGTCCCGCGGCCGGCCCGAAGCCGATCGGGTTGTCGTGCTCCGGCCCGGTGCACGGCTCCGTGCTCCAGAAGGTGCCCGTCGACAGGAACTGGCCCGCGTTGACGGCCATCCCCTGGGTGCCCGAGTCGAACCGTACGCCGCACAGCGCGTTGTCGAACTTGTGGCACAGGAACATGCTGCGCACACCCAGACGGTGCAGTTCGTCCAGCCCGCGGTCGATGTCGTCCATGGTGCAGCGGGCGCTGTCCAGCACCTGCTTGCAGCCGAACGGCTCGGAGGTCTCCACCCCGAGGACGACGGCCAGCTTGCCCTCTTGGATGACCTTGCGCGCCTGGCCGGGATCGGTGACGACCCGGAACCAGCCCTTGCCCGCGCCGCCGTACATGGTGTCCACGTAGGCCTGGAGCTCGTACGTCTTCTGGATCTGGAGCCGGATCGCGCTCATCTCGTCGCAACCGCGGTCCTTGAAGAAGTACAGCGAGCAGATCACCCCGTTGGTGACCATGTCGTTCACCAGGACCCGCTGGCCGCCCCGCCAGGCCCGCTCCACCCACGCGTAGTACGTCTGCTGGTGGGTGGCGGAGTCATGGGCCGGCCAGTCGCGGAACGTCGGCCAGCCGTTCGGGTCGTGCCTGCCGTCACCACCCTTGGTGATCATGTCGAAGAGGGCGAGGACCCCGTTCGGATAGTGCTCGGGACAGTCCTTCAGCGCGTCGGCCACGCCCGCGGTGGAGAAGGCCTTTCCGCATACCAGCCGCCCGCCGAAGCCCTCGTCGGACATCAGGTGGACATGCCCGTCCACGTATCCGCGGACGCGGCCCTGGTCGTCCGTCCCGGTGAACGGCGCCCCGGTGACGTTGACCTGCGAGTCCGGGGCCGGGCGGGCCACCGGCTCCCACCACTGCGGCCCGGCGGGCGCGCCGGCGGCCGCCGGGCCGAGGGCCAGCGTCACCAGTGCGAGGACCAGGCCGATCAGGAGGTACCGGTACCGGCTCCGTTTAGAGGCTCTTCGTCGGTTCATCCCCATCCCTTCCACGAAGCGTGCACGACACTGCGGAGATGGTCTTCGTCGGTCCCGGACACCGCCTGCGCGCCCGCGGGGGTCACCCCGGCCGGTCGGCCGCTCCCGCCGCCGCATGCGCACGGACCAGGGACAGATAGTCCGCCGCCAGGCGGTGGCAGTCACCCGGCCACCGCGCCGAGACGTAGTTGCCGTCCGTGACGGTGAAGCCGCGCCCGGGCCGGGCGGCGGTGTCGCGGACGGGCAGCGGCGGACCGGCCAGGAAGTGGCTCGGATCGGCGAGCGCCGCGGTGACCTCCTGCTGCACCGTCGCCTGGTACGTCCGGTAGTAACGGCCGAGCCAGAGGCGGGTGAGGTTCCACCCCGTCAGCTCCAGCAGGGACGTCAGAGCCGTGGTCCGCCGGCCGTGCAGCACCGAGCGCCCGGTGGCGGGATCCTGCGCCCTGGCGGCGAGCAGCACCCCGTGGCAGACGGCCCCCACCGGCAGCCCCCGCGTGAAGACCCGCGCGAACAGCCGCTGCGCGGTGGCGTCTTCGAGCAGCGTCCGCATCCGGGGGGCGTGGCCCCCGGGTACGAACAGGCCGGTGATGTCGGACGGCTCGGCCTCCGCTTCGGCTTCCGTGTACGAGAAGGGGGCGAGGAAGGAGGGGTCCTCGGTGAGGCGGCGGTAGGCGGCCAGCTCGGCGCGGCGGGTCATCAGCCACGGCGACAGCCAGGAGAAGCCGAGGTCCGTGAGGCGGGGGTCGGCGAGCGCGACCTTGCCGTCCGGGGTCGCGAACCGCACCTCGAAGCCGGCGTCCCGCAGCGCGGCCCACGGCACCGCGGCCTCGGTGGGGTCGTAGTCGCCTGCCGGGAGCAGGAAGAGAATCACGGCGTACTCCTCTGAGCGCTGGTCATCAGGGCAGCGCGTTCGCTTCCGCGGCCCCGGGGGCCCGACCCCCTGATCTCCTCGGTGTCCGAAGGACGACCCTAGAAGGGGCCGGTGGCGCCGTCATTCACTCCGACGGCCAAGGCGTTGACTCCCCGGACCGACTTGCCGGACCGGCGTCCGCCCGCCGCCGCCCCCGCACCGCGGGCAGCCCGTCCCGCGGACCCTATTGACGCGGGTGGTGCGCCCGCCTTGACTGACGGCCGTGTCCATCCCAGAGCCCACCCCCCTCACCGGGCCCTCCCTCACCGGACGCTCCCTCACCGGGCCCTCCGTCAACGCGTCCTACGCCCTCGCCGTCCTGAGCGCGACGGCCGAGGCGGGCCCCGGCGGCACCGACTCCTGGGCCATGCCCACGGACCGGCTGGAGTACGGCGAGATGCGCGCCCTGTGGGACGAGGTGCTGACCGCCCGCGACGCGGGCCCCCACACCGGGCTTCTCGTGGGCGACCGCCTACGGCCCGACGGCCTGCACATCCTCGGCCACCTGATCCTCACCTGCGCCAGCCTCGCGGACGCCGCGCGGGCGGCCGAGCGCTACCACCCCCTGGTGAGCCAGGCGGGCACGGTGACCCTGCGCCGCCTGGGCGGCGTCGGCCGCATCTGCTACCGGCCGACCGTCGGCCCGACCGCCATGCTTCCCCAGCAGGTGGAAGCGGTCGTCAGCAGCATGGTGCGGGCTGCCCGCTGGATCACGGGCGACGACTGGGCACCGGTGGCCGTGTCGTTCGCCCACCCCCGGGCGGGCGCGGCCGAGCCGTACGCCCGCGTCTTCGGCTGCCCCGTCACCTTCGGCGCCCCGGAGAACGCGATCACCGTCACCGGCGAGGACCTCGACCGGCGCCGTCCCCTCTACGACCCGGCGCTCAACCGCCTCCACCAGGCCTACGCGGACCGCCTCCTGCACCAGCTGTCCGCGGCGTCCCCGACCGTCGCGGAGCGGGTCCGGCAGTGGCTGGAGCACGCCGCGCTGGAGGAAGCGGACCCCGAGGGGCCCGCCCGCCAGCTCAACCTCAGCGTCCGCACGCTGCGCAGGGCCCTGCACGCCGAGGGCACGACGTGGCGCGCGCTCCTCGACACCGCCCGCCACGGCCGGGCCAGGCGGCTGCTGGAGACCACGGCCCTGCCCCTGGACCGGATCGCCCCGCTCGTCGGCCTGAGCGGGGCGACGGCCCTGGTCCGCGCCTTCACCCGGTGGGAGGGCATGCCACCGGGCGCGTACCGCAGCCGGTACCGGTGCTAGGGTCTGTATCGAGTTGCCCCGCGGCGTCGCGACGCCCGGCACGCACCCTCGGCGCACGAGCCGAATGCCCTGGTAGCTCCGCTACGAGGACATTCGTCCCGCACGCCGAGGGCACGCACCGAACGCCGCTCCTTGCTCCACGGGGCAACTCGATACAGACCCTAGGGCGTGCTGCGACCGGCACCGGAATGTCCGGCGGCCGGATTCCCGGCCTCGGACGAGATGTGCCGTACCCGGTCACGCACGACGACGCGGGCGGTGCCGCACGAGCGGCACCGCCCGCTGTCCGCTCCCGGGCAGCGTCCTCCGCGAGCGGTGCGGCCGGACGGCTGTCGGCTACCTGCTTCCGGCCGGGGTGCCGTCGCCGTCCAGCATGAGGGTCAGGCGCGCCGCGAAGAACATGGCCGCGGCCGCCGCGACGATGCTCAGTGCGTCGGCCGCCATGCCCACGGTCACCGCGTCGAGGAAGGGACCGAGGCCCTCGGCCCGCCGGTAGCTGACGCTCGCGTACCGGCCCAGCACGATCGAGCCGGCGAACGCCGCCCACCAGAGGTTCAGGGGCCAGAAGGGGCCTGCGGCACCCCGCAGGCCGACGGTCCAGGCCTCGTTGGCGATCCGGTACGGCACCCAGAGGAAGGCCACCGGGATGAACCAGCCGCCGATCGCCCAGCCCGGACCCCGGCGGAACGCCGTGGGCGCCAGCATGCCGGCCCGCAGCCGGACGCGGTGGAACCACATGATGAAGACGACCGCGCACACGAGCACGGTCACCATCTGGTACCCCTCCACCCTGGTGAACATCGAGTTCAACGCATCCCACCGCTCCTCGGGGACATACGCGAACTCCCCGTCCCCCTCCACGGCGAAGTGCGCCCGGAAGCCGGCGTACAGGGAGAGGACGTCGCCCGCCGCGGCCGCCGTCAGCGTGGCGTGGAGCACCCCGAGCAGCGCACGTCGGGGACTGGGGGACGGGCGGGCCAGCGGCGGACGAGGGCGGAGGTCGTTCGGATGGGACGAGGACATGACGCTGGAACCCCCCACGGGCACGCTGGAGCAGACGCCCGAGGATGAGCGCGCAGAGGGAATTTACGGCAGCGAGCACCCACCCGTCCACCGAGAAACCGCAGGTCCCCGGCCTGCACCCCGGCTGTCGGCCACTATCCGCACCCACCGCGCAGACCTCGCCCGCGCATGAACGCGCCGGTTGCGGAGATACGAGCGGCACAGGCGGCCATGACGGGCCGCCCCCTGCCGGAAGGAACCGGGCGTGACCGACAACTCCCGTACGGACGTGCTCCTCGACCCCCGACACGACGCGCCGCTCGTCGGACCGTGCCGCTCCGGGGAACGGGAGGTCTTCGAGCGGGGCGCGAACGAGCCGGCCGAAGCCGCCCGCAAGCGCGAACAGGCCGCCAAGGCCGTCTGCCACCGCTGTCCGGTCCGCCTTCCGTGCCGCCGCCACGCCCTCGCCGCCCGGATCCCGCACGGCGTACGCGGCGGCCTCACCCCGGACGAGCGCCACCTCCTTCTCGTCGACAGCCTGGGGGCATGACCAACCCCCTCACCCCCCGCCCTCGGGTCCCTTCCAACTGCTGCCCATCGTCGAGTGGTGTTCGACCGGCCGGTCCGTCCCGAGTTTCGCCCAGATCAGGAACGCGCACGTCCCCACCCCCAGCAGACCGGCCGGTATCAGTACAGCAAGCAGCCAACCGAGCATGACGACCCCCATGTCAGCTTCCCCACACCCTGTCCTATCAGGATAAACGCTCCCACTGACACTCCCTCAGGACCGCGCGGGAGCCCGCCCGCACGACGCCCGCGGGCTCCCGCGCCACGCCGGCCGCCCCGCTCCCGAGCGCTCTGCATAATTCGTCATGTGCCTGACAGCAGGCGCTCGCACTCCCACGCACGGCACCACACCCCGAAGGGAGCGACCGGTACATGACCAGACCCGAGAGCGCCGGACACGGCGACGCGGACGAGAGCGAGTACGACGTCGTCGTCTGCGGAGCCAGCCTCGCCGGCAGTGCCGCCGCCATCCTGCTGGCCCGGCGCGGTGTCCGCGTCGCACTGCTGGAACGGCGTTCGGACCCACAGGCGTACAAGGTGCTCTGCACGCACTCCATCACCGCCAACGCCTACCCCGTCCTGGACGAACTCGGCCTCGTGCCCGCCATCGAGAAGGCCGGAGCCGTCCGCAACGAGGTGCGCTGGTACACCCGTTGGGGATGGATCGAGCCGCGGGCCGCGCCCGGCGGACCCGAGCTGCCGTACGCGTACAACATCCGGCGCAGCACCCTCGACCCGATGCTCAGGTCCCTCGCCGGCCGGACTCCGGGCGTCGATCTGCTGCTCGGCCACCACGTGACCGGACTGGTCCGCGAAGCCGGTCGGACCGTGGGCGCACGCGTGAAGGAGCCGCAGGGCGAGCGTGAGATCCGCGCCCGCCTGGTCGTCGGCGCGGACGGCAAGGACTCGGCCGTGGCGAAGTACGCGGGGGTGCCCGGACGGCGGTACGAGAACGGGCGGTTCGGCTACTTCGCGCACTTCCGCGACCTCCCGCTGCCGGGAGGGCTCGGCCACACGTGGTTCCTCGATCCCGACATGGCGTACGGGTTCCCCAACGAGGACGGCGTCACGGTCATCGCGGTGCTCCCCGGCAAACAGCGGCTGCCCGCCTTCCGCGACGACCTGGAGGGCAGCTTCCTCGCATTCGTCCGCGCCCTGCCCGAGGCGCCGCCCATCGACTCCGCCGAACGCATCACGAAGATCACCGGCACTGTCGACCACCCGCTGCACACCCGCAAGCCGACGGCTCCCGGCGTCGCGCTCATAGGTGACGCCGCCCTGACCGGCGACCCCCTGTGGGGCGTGGGGTGCGGCTGGGCCCTGGAGTCCGCGCAATGGCTGGCGGAGGCCGTCGCCTCCGCCGCGACCGGCCGCGGCGACCTCGACGGTTCCCTCGTGGCCTACGAACGCAGACACCGCCGCTCGCTGCGCGGACACCAGTACCTGGCGGCCGACTTCGCCAGGGCCCGCCCCTTCAACCCCATGGAGAGGCTGATGTTCTCGGCGGCGGCGCGCGACGCATCGCTGGCGCGCCACATGCACCTCTTCGGATCCCGCCTGATCGGGCCGGCGAGATTCCTCAACCCCGCGGCCGTGGCCAGGGCCGCGACCGTCAACATCAAGCACCGTCGTGCGGCCGCGCGACCACCCGCGCACGTGTGACACCCACGGCCCTGACCCCGTCCGTACCTGCCCCTCCCGTTCCGCCCAGGCCGGCGCCCCCGCGCCTGGGCGGCACGCAGGTCGGCGCCTCACGATGTCCGAAATGTAAATAAATGACCCAAGTCCCTGTGAGGTGACGGAAAGTGACTCCCGTCACTTCCAGGGGCTGATGGGGCATGCGTTCGGAGGACCGGGGCATGCGCGCCCGATGACCACCACCGCGGGCAGGCCGCGGTGCCCGATTCGGAGGTACAGCGCGTCGTGTCCGAGCAGCCGACCATCCACATCGCCGGGACCTGGCGTTCCGCGATATCAGGAGCCACCCGAGAGGTCCTCGACCCGGCGGACGCCACGGTCCTCGCCGTCGTCGCCGAGGGCGGCACCGCGGACACCGACGCGGCCGTCAGCGCCGCCCGCGCGGCCTTCGACGGCGGGGAGTGGCCGCGGACGCCCGTCCTGGAGCGGGCCGCACTGCTGCGCCGCACCGCCGTCCTGCTCCACCGCGACCGCGAACGCCTCGCCCTGCTGGAGAGCCGCGACGCCGGCAAGACGCTCGAAGAGGGCCGCGTGGACGTGGACTGCGTCGCCGACGCCTTCCTCTACTTCGCCGACCTCGTCTCCGGCGAGAACGCGGGCCGTGTGGTCGACGCCGGCAACCCCGACATCCACAGCGTCGTCGTCCACGAACCCGTCGGGGTCTGCGCCCTGATCACCCCCTGGAACTACCCGCTCCTCCAGGCCTCCTGGAAGATCGCCCCGGCCCTCGCGGCCGGCAACACCTTCGTGATCAAGCCCAGCGAGATCACCCCCCTGTCCACGGCCGCCCTCATCGGCCTGCTGGTGGAGGCCGGCCTGCCGGCCGGTGTGGCGAACCTGGTCACCGGCGCCGGCGACCCCGTCGGCGCCCGCCTCGCCGCCCACCCCGACGTCGACCTCGTCTCCTTCACCGGAGGTCTCACCAGCGGTACGAAGGTGATGCGCGCGGCCGCCGACTCCGTCAAGAAGGTCGCACTCGAACTCGGCGGCAAGAACCCCAACATCGTCTTCGCCGACGCCTGCACCACGCAGGACGGCTTCCACACCGCCGTCGACCAGGCGCTCAACGCCGCCTTCATGCACAGCGGCCAGGTGTGCTCGGCGGGCTCCCGCCTCATCGTCGAGGAGAGCGTCGCCGAGCGTTTCGTCGCCGAACTCGCCCGCCGAGCCGACCGGATCCGCCTCGGCCGCGGCACCGACCCGGGCGTGGAGTGCGGACCGATGGTGTCCGCCGCCCAGCGCGAACGCACCGAGGAGTACGTGGCCTCCGCCCTCGCGGAGGGAGCCGTACTGCGCTCCGGCGGCGTACGACCCGACGAGCCGGGCTACTTCTACCGGCCGACCGTCCTGGACCGCTGCCACCGGGAGATGCGCGTCGTACGGGAAGAGGTCTTCGGGCCCGTCCTGACCGTCGAGACCTTCCACACCGAGGCCGAGGCCGTCGCGCTCGCCAACGACACCGAGTACGGCCTGGCCGGCGCCGTGTGGACCACCGACGCCGGACGCGCCCGCCGCGTGGCGGGCCGGCTGCGCCACGGCACCGTCTGGATCAACGACTTCCACCCCTACCTCCCGCAGGCGGAGTGGGGCGGCTTCGGCAAGTCCGGCATCGGGCGCGAGCTGGGCCCGTCGGGCCTGGCCGAGTACCGCGAGACCAAGCACGTGTACCAGAACCTCGCTCCGCGCCCCGTGCGCTGGTTCGCGGGCTGAAGGAGGAGCAGCGCATGACCACATCCACACCCACCCCCGCACCCGTCCCCGCGCCCGCGGACCGGCACGAGTCCCTGCCCGAGTACCGGTACGACTACGTCGTCGTCGGCGGCGGCACGGCCGGCTCGGTGATCGCCTCCCGCCTGACCGAGGACCCCGACGTCACCGTCGCCGTCATCGAGGGCGGCCCCAGCGACGTCGACCGCCCCGACGTGCTCACCCTGCGCCGCTGGATGGGCCTGCTCGGCGGCGAACTCGACTACGACTACCCCACCACCGAGCAGCCCCGCGGCAACTCGCACATCCGCCACAGCCGCGCCCGCGTCCTCGGCGGCTGCTCCTCGCACAACACCCTGATCTCCTTCAAGCCGCTCCCGTCCGACTGGGACGAGTGGGAGGAGGCGGGCGCCGAGGGCTGGCACGCGTCCGCCATGGACCCCTACTTCGACAAACTGCTCAACAACATCGTCCCGGTGGCCGAGAAGGACCGCAACGCCATCGCGCGCGACTTCGTCGACTCCGCTCAGAACGCCCTGGGCGTCCCGCGCGTCGAGGGCTTCAACCGCAAGCCCTTCCACGAGGGTGTCGGCTTCTTCGACCTCGCCTACCATCCCGAGGACAACAAGCGCTCCTCCGCCTCGGTGGCCTACCTCCACCCCGTCATGGACGAACGCCCCAACCTCCGCATCCTCCTGGAGACCTGGGCCTGCCGCCTCGAACTCGACGGCACCCGGGCGCGCGGAGTCCGCGTACGAGCCGCCGACGGTACGGAGTCCGTCGTCACCGCACGCCGCGAGGTGATCGTGTGCGCCGGCGCCGTGGACACCCCGCGCCTCCTCCTGCACTCGGGCATCGGCCCGCGCGCGGACCTCGAAGCCCTCGGCATCCCGCCGGTGCACGACCTGCCCGGGGTCGGGGAGAACCTTCTCGACCACCCCGAGTCGGTGATCGTGTGGGAGACCGACGGCCCGATACCGGAGAACTCCGCGATGGACAGCGACGCGGGACTCTTCGTCCGGCGCGACCCCGAATCCGCCGGACCCGACCTGATGTTCCACTTCTACCAGGTCCCCTTCACCGACAACCCCGAACGCCTCGGCTACGAGCGCCCCGCGCACGGAGTGTCGATGACCCCCAACATCCCCAAGCCGCGCAGCCGTGGCCGCCTCTACCTGACCAGCGCGGACCCCGAGGTCAAGCCCGCCCTGGACTTCCGCTACTTCACGGACGAGGACGACTACGACGGCCGGACCCTGGTCGACGGCATCAAGCTCGCCCGGAAGATCGCCGCGACCGAGCCGCTCGCCGGCTGGCTCGGGCGCGAGGTGTGCCCCGGCCCCGACGTCACCGGCGACGAGGAGCTGAGCGCCTACGCCCGCTCCGTCGCGCACACCGTCTACCACCCGGCCGGCACCTGCCGGATGGGCGCCGCGGACGACCCCGGAGCCGTCGTCGGCCCGGACCTGAGGATCCGCGGACTCGAAGGCATCCGCATCGCGGACGCATCCGTCTTCCCGACGATGCCCGCGGTCAACCCGATGATCGGAGTGCTCATGGTCGGCGAGAAGGCAGCCGAACTCATCACCGCGGACGGCGGTACCCGATGAACACCACCGCCACCGCCCCGGCGCCCGACGGTGCCCCCGACTCCGCCGCAGAGCCCGTCTTCTCCGTGAACGGCCTCTGGAAGGTCTTCGGCCCCGACAAGGCCGCCGCGAAGGTCCCCGGCTCCGCCGACGCCGACCTGCCCGCCGCCGAACTGCGCGAGCGCACCGGCTGCACCGCGGCCGTCCGCGACGTCACCTTCGACGTCCGCAAGGGCGAGGTCTTCGTCGTGATGGGCCTGTCCGGCTCCGGCAAGTCCACCCTCGTACGCTGCCTCACCCGGCTGATCGAGCCGACCGCCGGAAGCCTCGCCATCGACGGCGAGGACGTCCTGGCCATGGACGCCACCCGGCTCCGCACCCTGCGCCGCCACCGCGCCGCCATGGTCTTCCAGCACTTCGGACTGCTCCCGCACCGCACCGTCCTCGACAACGTGGCGTACGGACTGGAGATCCAGGGCGTCGGCCGCGGCGACCGCCGCGACAAGGCCGCCGAACTCGTCGCCAAGGTCGGCCTGGACGGACTGGAGCACCGGCGCCCCGGCCAGCTCTCCGGCGGCCAGCAGCAGCGCGTCGGCCTCGCCCGCGCCCTCGCGGCCGACCCCGAAGTGCTCCTGTTCGACGAGCCGTTCAGCGCCCTCGACCCCCTCATCCGTCGCGAGATGCAGGAGGAGGTCGCCCGGCTCCACCACGAGGAGGGCCGCACCATGGTCTTCATCACCCACGACCTCGCCGAGGCCCTCCGCCTCGGCGACCGGATCGCGCTGATGCGCGACGGCCGGATCGTCCAGCTCGGCACACCCGAGGAGATCGTCGGCTCGCCCGCCGACGACTACGTACGGGACTTCGTCCGCGACGTACCCCGCGAACAGGTCCTCACCGTCCGCACCGCCATGCGCCCGCCCACCGGCACCGAGGCGGAAGAGGGCCCCGCCCTGGCGCCCGCCACCACCGTCGTCGACGCCATCCAGGCCGTCGCGGTCAGCGGCGGACCGGCCCGCGTCGTCGACGGCGGCCGCTGCCTGGGCGTCGTCGACGACGCCGGGCTGCTCGCCGTCGTCGCCGGGCTCCCGGCCCCGACCGGACGGGGGGTGGCGGCGTGACCGGCCCCGCCCGTCCCCCGGTCCCCGTCCCCGGCACACGGAGGTGGTGCGCATGACCGCGACCCCTGCCCACACGACAGCCCCCGCCGAGACCCGCATCCCCGGCTCCCGTGCCGCCGCCCCCTCCGCGGCCGTGCCGGCCGCCACACGCGCCGACGGCCCTGCCGCCTCCGGCACCGCGTCCACCGCACCCACCGCGCCGGACCGCCCCCGCAGAGGTCCGCGCGGCCTGGCCGCGGGCCGCGCGTTCCTCCTGCCGATGGGTGTCGCCGCCGCCCTGCTGATCCCCCTCGCCCTCGCCTTCCCGGGCGCCGGCAGCTGGCCCGCCGCACTGGCCGTGGACCTCTCCGGCCCGCTCGGCCGCGCCGGCGACTGGATCATCGACCACCGCGACAGCCACCCGCTGTTCCTCCACTTCTTCGGCCACGTCAGCAACGCCGTCGTGGTGTCCGTCCGCGCCGTGTACCTGCTCCTCCTGGCCGCCGGCTGGACCGGGGTCACCGCCCTGGCCGCCCTGGTCGCCTGGCGCCTCGCCGGTGTCCGCCTCGCCGCGACCTGCGCCGCCGCCTTCGCGGCCTGCGGACTGCTCGGCATGTGGGTGCCGACCATGCAGACCCTCGCGCTGATGGTCGTCGCCGTCACCGCCTCCGTCGTACTCGGCGCCCTGCTGGGCCTCGCCGCCGGGCTGTCCCCGCGCGCCGACCGCGTACTGCGCCCCGTACTCGACACCATGCAGATCCTGCCGGCCTTCGCGTACCTGCTGCCGATGGTCCTGGTCTTCGGTATCGGCGTACCCGCCGCAGTCCTCGCCACCGTGGTCTACGCCGCCCCGCCCATGGCCCGCCTCACCGCCCTCGGCCTGCGCGAGGCCGACAAGGGCGTCATGGAAGCCGCCGCCTCGCTCGGCGCCACCGGACGCCAGCGGCTGCTCACCGCCCGACTGCCGCTCGCCCGCCGCCAACTCCTCCTCGGCGTCAACCAGGCCATCATGACGGGACTGTCCATGGCCGTCATCGCCTCCGTCATCGGCGCGGGCGGCCTCGGCGACCGGGTCTACCAGGCCCTCGCCACCGTGGACGTCGGCGCCGCCCTCGCCGCCGGCATCCCGATCGTGCTGCTCGCCGTCGTGCTGGACCGCATCGCCGACGCCGCGGGCCGCCGCCTCGGCGCGGACCCCGTACCCCTCGACGAACAACACCTCCTGCGGCGGGTGTTCTCCGGCTGGTACGGCCGCCTGCTCACCCTCCTCGCGGCGGTGGCCGCCGCCGTCGCCGGCCGGATGGCCGGCACGCCCGTATGGCCCGAGTCCTGGACCGTCTCCGTCGCCGATCCGGTGAACTCCGCCGTCGCCTGGATGACCGACCACCTCTACTCCGGCGTACCCGTCGTCGGCGGCACCGCCGACTGGGCCGCCCGCTTCACCGGCTGGATCCTCGACCCGCTGCGCAGCGGACTCCAGGCCGCCCCGTGGTGGCTGCTCCTCCTGCTGGCCTGCGCGCTCGGCCTGCGCACCGGCACCTGGCGCACCGCCGTCACCGCCGTCCTCGCCCTCGGCGCGGTCGGCGTGCTCGGCGTATGGGAAGCCTCCCTGGACACCCTGTCCCAGGTCCTGGCCGCCGTGGCCGTCACCCTCGTACTCGGATTCGCGATCGCCGTGGGCGCCGCGCGCAGTGCACGCGCGGAGCGGATGCTGCGGCCCGTACTCGACATATGTCAGACCCTGCCCCAGTTCGTCTACCTCATCCCCGTCGTCGCGCTGTTCGGCGTCGGCCGCGCCCCGGCCGCCGCGGCCGCGATCGTGTACGCCCTGCCCGCCGTCGTCCGGATCACCGTCCAGGGCCTGCGCGAGGTGGACCCGGCCGCCGTGGAGTCCGCCCGCTCGCTCGGCGCCACCCGCGCACAGCTGCTGCGCCAGGTACAGCTGCCGCTCGCCCGGCCCGCGCTGCTGCTCGCCGTCAACCAGGCCGTCGTCCTCGTCCTCGCCGTCGTCATCATCGGCGGCCTCGTCGGCGGCGGCGCACTCGGCTACGACGTCGTCCTCGGCCTCGCGCAGGGCGACCTCGCCACCGGCCTGGTGGCAGGCGCGGCGATCGTCTGCCTGGGCCTGCTCCTCGACCGTGTCACCCAGCCCGCGAAGGAGGCCTGACATGCGCGACACCCGTCACCGGCGCCCCATGCGCCACCGCCGCGGCGCGGCCGTCCTCGCCGCCGCCACCGGACTCGCCGTCCTCACCGGCTGCGGGGCCGCCGACATGACCCGCCAGTCCTCTCCGTACGCCGCCGCCGAAGGGGCGAAGACCGTCACCCTCTCCGTCCAGTCGTGGGTCGGCGCCCAGGCGAACACCGCCGTCGCCTCCTACCTCCTCGAACACGAGCTGGGCTACCGCGTGGACACCGTCCAGGTCGACGAGGTCCCCGCCTGGGACGCCCTCAGCCAGGGCCGCGTCGACGCGATCCTGGAGGACTGGGGCCACCCCGAGCAGGAGAAGCGGTACGTCGAGGGCAAGAAGACCATCACCCGCGGCGGAGACCTGGGGGTGACGGGCCACATCGGCTGGTTCGTGCCGACGTACTTCGCGCAGGAGCATCCGGACGTCACCGACTGGAAGAACCTCGACAAGTACGCCGACCGGCTGCGCACACCGGAGAGCCGCGGCAAGGGCCAGCTGATGGACGGCTCACCGTCCTACATCACCAACGACAAGGCGCTGGTGAAGAACCTGGACCTGGACTACGAGGTGGTCTTCGCCGGATCCGAGGCCGCCCAGATCACCCAGATCAAGCAGTTCGCCAAGGAGCGCAAGCCCTTCCTGACGTACTGGTACGAGCCGCAGTGGCTCTTCGAGCGCGTCCCGATGACCGAGGTGAAGCTGCCGGAGTACACCGAGGGCTGCGCGGACGACCCGGAGAAGGTGGCCTGCGCCTACCCGCACACCCCGCTGCAGAAGTACCTCAACACGCGCTTCGCCGAGTCGGGTGGAGAGGCCGCCGACTTCCTGAAGAAGTTCCACTGGACGAAGGAGCAGCAGAACGAGGTCTCGCTGATGATCGCCGAGGAGAAGCTGTCCCCGCAGCAGGCGGCGAAGAAGTGGGTGGAACGCAACGAGGCCGTCTGGAAGCCCTGGCTGACCTGACCTACGCCCGACGTGACCGGCCCGTGCCCTCCCCACCTGGTGGGGAGGGCACGCCCACACCTCCCGCCGCGGGGGACGGCGCTGCGCCAACCTGGCAGGGTGTCCGGGACCCGTGCCCCGATGGCCCTGTGGAAGGGCCCGGTCCCGCGTACGGTCGGGGGACCGGGTCCTCTCGACGCCAGTGACGGGAGCAGTCGTTGCTTCTCTACGCCCAGACCCCCGCGCGCCGCAACCGCCAGATCCTCGCCGACCTGACCGCGCTGCTCCTGATCGCCGCCGCGGTGGCGTTCGCCCTGGCCGTCCATGACGCGATCATGCTGCTGGCCGAGCCCGGACGGAAGGTGGAGAGTTCCGGTGACAGCCTGGCCGCCGCCCTCGACGACGCCGGCGAGACCGCATCACGGGTGCCGCTCGTCGGCGATCTCCTGAAAACCCCCTTCCGCTCCGCGGCCGAGGCCGGTACCGGGATCGCCGACGCCGGACAGTCGTTCCAGGACATCGTCGGCCAGGTGGCCTTCCTGGCCGCGCTCGCGCTGATCGTCGTCCCCGTGTCCTGCGTCCTCCTGTTGTGGCTGCCCCTGCGGCTGCGCTGGATCCGCCGCAGCGCCGCCGTCCGGAGCCTGCTGACCGCCCCCGGCGGCGCCGACCTGCTCGCGCTGCGCGCCCTCACCGGTCCGCCGGGCGACCTGTCCGCGATCCCGGCCCCGCCCGGCGGCTTCGCGGACGCTTGGCGCCGCGGCGACCCCGAGGCCATCTCCGCCCTGTCCGCGATCGCACTCAGGCGGGCCGGCCTGCGCCCCTGACGGCGCGGGCGGCCGAACGCCCCGTCCGGCCGCCCGCGCACGGGTCTGCGGGGCCGGCGGCGGTCTGGAAGGATCAAGGCCTACGGTGCCCTTGACCCATGTGATGAGGAGGATCTGATGAGCGTGGCCGACGGGGGGCGGCAGTGGCCGGACGAGGTCAGCGTCGAGAACGCGAGGGCGACACTGCTGCAGCTCCTGGCGCGGGCGGGGGTCCCGTCCGATGACGCACGGCAACTGATCGGGCTCCTGGAAGCGGGCGCGCTGGCGCTCGCGCACGGGGAGCTGAGCGGCGCCGGCGGCCCCACCCGCACCGTGCCGGGGGACGGGGACCGGGACCGGGACGAGGACGAGGGCGAGGACAAGGCGTACGAGTCGGGTCGGCTCGACGGGGCCCGGGAGGTCCTGGACGAGCTCGGCGCCGTCACCGAGCGGGCCCTGGCACGGGCCGTGGGTGCGGAGGGCGAGCCGGGCCCGGCGGGGGAGCGGCCCCGGCCCCGGCGCATGGAGGTGGAGCGGGCGCGGGTGGCGCTCACGCCCCTGTACCTGACGTTCACCACGGTCTCGGAGCTGGACCCGGAGGTGACGGACGAGGTCCTCGCCGCCGTCCTGGGCACCATGAGCCCCCGGCAGCGGGCCGGATACGCCGGACGGCTGACGGAGTTCGCCGCGGACCACCGGGCCCGGCTGGAGCGGATGTTCGCCGGGTACGGGCCGGACAGCGCCATCACGATGCACGGCCGGTATTCGCTCCTGCACTCCGCCACGAGCATCGCCGTGCTGGAGCGGCTCGCCGCCGCCCCGCGGGAGCTGCGGGAGGAGTGGGACGCCGTGGAGCTGCCGCCCGCATGGCTGGACGGGCTCACCACCGCCTGGAACGCCCCCGCCTGACCCACCTGCCGGCCTCGCTGACCTCCGCCGTCCGGAGACCGCCCGCCGGGCGGCGGGGCCGCCCTGCCCGGCGGGTCGGGAATACCGCGGACGCACCCCTCGTTCCCACGCATAGTTGAATCGTAAACAACCCTGGGAAGGGGAGCCATGCAGTTCGGAATCTTCACCGTCGGCGACGTCACGGCCGATCCGACAACCGGACGCGTGCCCAGCGAGCACGAACGCATCAAGGCGATGCTCGCCATCGCGCAGAAGGCGGAGGAGGTCGGCCTCGACGTCTTCGCAACCGGCGAGCACCACAACCCGCCGTTCGTGCCCTCCTCGCCGACGACCATGCTCGGCTACATCGCCGCCCGCACCGAGAACCTCATCCTGTCGACCTCGACGACGCTGATCACCACGAACGACCCGGTGAAGATCGCCGAGGACTTCGCGATGCTCCAGCACGTCGCGGACGGCCGCGTCGACGTGATGACGGGCCGCGGCAACACCGGACCGGTCTACCCCTGGTTCGGCAAGGACATCCGCGACGGCATCGACCTCGCCATCGAGAACTACGCGCTCCTGCGCCGCCTCTGGGACGAGGACTCCGTCACCTGGAAGGGCAAGTTCCGTACCCCGCTGCAGTCCTTCACCTCCACTCCCCGCCCCCTCGACGGCGTCGCCCCCTTCGTCTGGCACGGCTCCATCCGCTCGCCGGAGATCGCCGAGCAGGCCGCCTACTACGGCGACGGCTTCTTCCACAACAACATCTTCTGGCCGGCCTCCCACACCGAGCAGATGGTGAACCTCTACCGCCGCCGCTACGCCCACTACGGCCACGGCACCCCCGAGCAGGCCGTCGTCGGCCTCGGCGGCCAGGTGTTCATGCGCAGGAACTCGCAGGACGCGGTGCGCGAGTTCCGCCCGTACTTCGACAACGCGCCGGTCTACGGCCACGGCCCGTCCCTGGAGGAGTTCACCTCCCAGACGCCGCTGACCGTCGGCTCGCCCCAGCAGGTCATCGAGCGGACCCTGTCCTTCCGGGACTACGTGGGCGACTACCAGCGCCAGCTGTTCCTGATGGACCACGCGGGCCTGCCCCTGAAGACCGTCCTGGAACAGCTCGACCTGCTCGGCGAAGAGGTCGTGCCGGTGCTGCGCAAGGAGTTCGCGAACCTGCGCGCCCCCGGCGTGCCCGACGCGCCGACGCACTCCGCCCGCGTGGCAGCGGCGGCGGCCCGAAAGGCCCCGCAGCACGAGAACACCTCGCAGCAGCAGACGCAGGAGGCACAGGCATGAAGATCGTCGTCGTATCGGCCGGGCTGAGCTCGCCCTCCTCCACGCGACTGCTCGCCGACCGGCTCGCCGCCGCGACCCTGGAGCACGTCGACGCCGAGACCGAGGTCGTCGAGCTGCGGGACCTGGCGACACAGATCGCCCAGCACCTCGTCACCGGATTCCCGTCCGCCCGGCTGGCCGCCGCACTCGACGCGGTGGCCGCCGCGGACGGGCTGATCGCCGTGACACCGGTGTTCGCGGCCTCGTACAGCGGACTGTTCAAGTCGTTCTTCGACGTCATCGACAAGAACGCCCTCACCGGCAAACCGGTGCTCCTGGGCGCGACAGGCGGCACGGCCCGGCACTCCCTCGTCACCGAACACGCCCTGCGCCCGCTCTTCACCTACCTGCGCGCCCTCGTCCTGCCGACCGCCGTGTACGCGGCCTCCGAGGACTGGGGCGGGGAAGGGTTGGCCCAGCGGATCACCCGCGCGGGCGCAGAGCTGGCACGCTTCACGGCCGCCGGCACGGCCGCCACAGTCGCGGCCCCGGCCGTCCAGCACGCCGGCCCGGGTGGCGCCGTCGACGTGGACACCGCCGCCGCCATCGCCCCCCGCTCGCTGACCGGGGCCATCACGTCCGTGGACCCGGCGGAGGGCTTCGTGACCGTGCCCTTCGAGCAACGCCTGGCCGCACTGCGCGTCCCCTGACGCCGGCCCTCCACGCCCGCCCTGTCCACGGTCACGGCACCGTGGACAGGTGCGGACCGACACGAACCCGTCGCCACCGCGGCGCGCCGCATACGGCATCTCGGCGTGGCGGCCGGGCACGGGGCACCATGGCAGGCGCCCCATACGCCCGTTCCCGCTCCCGTCCCGCTCCCGTGGAGGAGGCGCCGTGCACGTCGCTTCGCCGCCCGGCGGTGGCCCCGCCGCGCCGCACACCCGCCGGACTCACCCCGCGCACACCCCCGCGCCACCGCTACGGGCAGCACTGCGATGACGTCGGCCGCCTTCGAGGGGCTGCTCGCCGATGCGCGCGCCGCCCTGCCCGCCATGGTGGCGCTGCGCCGCCGCATCCACCGCCACCCCGAGACCGGCGCGCACCTGCCCCGCACACAGCAGGCGGTCCTGGAGGCCCTGGACGGGCTGGGCCTGCACGTGGCGGCAGGGGTGGGCCTGAGTTCCGTCACCGCACGCCTCGAAGGCGACCGGCCGGGCCGCACGGTGCTGCTGCGCGCCGACATGGACGCGCTGCCCATGGAGGAGGACACCGGCCTCGACTTCTCCTCCGCGGTTCCCGGGGCCATGCACGCGTGCGGACACGACATGCACACCGCCATGCTCGTCGGGGCGGCCCGGCTGCTCGCGGCCCGCCGCCCCCAACTGGCCGGCGGCGTCGTCTTCATGTTCCAGCCCGCGGAGGAAGTCGGCGGCGGCGCCCGGCACATGATCGACGAAGGGGTACTGGAGACCGCCGACGGCGGACGTGTCGCGGCCGCCTTCGCCCTCCACGTCACCACACGCTTCGCCGCCGGCACCCTCCACCTGCGGCCCGGACCCACCTTCGCCGCGTCCGACGGGCTGCACGTGACCGTACGCGGCCGTGGCGGACACGCCTCCGCCCCGCACCGGGCCCTCGACCCCGTCCCCGTCGCCTGCGAGATCGTCCAGGCCCTGCAGACCATGGTCACGCGGACGGTCGACGTCTTCGACCCGGCCGTGGTCACCGTCGCCTCGATCCACGCCGGCACCACGGGCAACGTCATCCCCGAGACCGCCGAGATCCACGGAACCTTCCGCACCCTCACGCCCGCCACCCGGCAGTCGGTGCGTGACGGCATCACCCGTATCGCCCGACACGTCGCCGCCGCCCACGGAGCACAGGCCGAGGTCACCCTGACCGAGGGCTACCCGCCCGTCGTCAACGACCCCGCCCGCACGGCAGCTCTCCACGAGGCCGCGGCCGCGCTCCTCGGCCCCGGCAGGGTCCACCGCCTGCCCGTGCCGATCATGGGCGCCGAGGACTTCTCGTACGTCCTGCAACAAGTGCCGGGCGCGATGGCCTTCCTCGGGGCGTGTCCGCCCGGCACCCCACCGGCGCAGGCCCCCGACATCCACTCCAACCGCGTGGTCTTCGAGGAGGACGCCATGGCCGTCGGCGCCGCCGTCCACGCGGCCGCGGCCCTGCACACCGCAACCCACCCCCGCGATGGTGACGGTGATGGCGCGGGCGCCCAGCGCCCCGTCACCTGACCGCGCGGCGCAGGCCCTACCGCCCTGGCAGGATGGCCGTATGGAACGTGTGCTCGGAATCGGCGGCTACTTCCTGCGTGCCGCCGACCCGGCGGCCCTGACCGCCTGGTACCGCGACTGCCTGGGCCTCGACGCCGACGACCTGTGGCACCAGGAGAACGGGCCGACGGTCTTTGCCGCCTTCGAGTCCGGGACCGACTACTTCGGCACCCGCGCCCAGCAGACCATGCTCAACTTCCGGGTACCGGACCTGGAGGCGATGCTCGTTCAACTGCGCGCCCAGGGCGCCGACGTGGCGGCCGAAACCCAGGACATGGACGGCGTGGGCCGCTTCGGCTGGGTCACCGACCCCGAAGGCAACCGCGTCGAACTGTGGCAGCCCGCCTGACCCGCCCCCGCGCGGACGGTCCCGAACGTCAGCCGTCAGCCGTCAGTCCTGCCAGTAGAACAGCAGCGTGCTGACGTCGAGCGGTTCGCGCGCCCCGAAGTAGTAGACGCCGAGGCCCGTGACACGGACCGCGCCGGCGGGCCCGTCGATCCAGTGGAAGCCCGCCGCCTCCAGGGCGGCGCGCGCGGCCGGGTCGTCCCCGTCGCCGCCCGCGAACGGACCCAGCGTGCTGACGAGCACCTCGCTCCGGCCGCCCTCCCCGTACCCGATCACGTGGTACGTCCCGCCGCCCTGACGGTGGACCTGCCCGCACGAGAGCGGGGGACGCGGCATCAGCCCCGCCGCGGTCAGCGCGGCACCCGCCAGAGCCAGCCGCCGTTCCTCCTCCGCCACCTGCCGCTCCTCGTCCGGCGGATGCGGCGAGTCCGTACACAGGGCCTCGATCCGCCAGCGCGGATCGCTCTGCTTCTCGCACTCGTGCCCGTACTCGTGGACGATCGCCCGGCGCACCTCCTCGTCCAGGCCCTCCACCTCCACCCGCGGACGGCCCAGGGACTCGTACACGGCGCGCGTCCGCGCCGCGTCACCGGTCAGCCGGTGCAGCGCGTACGCCGCCCACAGCGCGGCGTCGGCCGTCGGGGCCTCGGCGAGGTAGGCGCGGATCCGGTCCGGGCACGTCAGCAGCGACTGCGCGAGGTGCGCCACCGCGGGGTCCGGGTCGGCCAGCGCGTCGACGACGTCCTCGCCGGCCCGGTCCCGCAGGCGCACGGCCGCGGCCCGGTCCTCCGGCCGGCCGGCCGCGAGCCCGCCGAGCACCGCCCCGGCCCCGTACCGCTCCACCAGCGCGTCCATCCCGGCCTCACCGACGGCCCGCCGGGACGACCAGTGGCTGAACGCGAGCGTCGCCAACTCCGCCGCCGCCGTCAGGTCCCCCAGAGCCCCGCGTGCCTTGAGCACCGCTTCCGGCATGCCGTACGCCTCCTCACCGCGGCGGTCCTCGTGCCGCAGCCACGGCAGCAGTTCGGCCCGGTCCGACAGCAGGCCCAGCAGAGCCCTGCGGACCGTCCCGTTGTCCCCGCCGTCGCGGACGCACGCCAGCAGCTCACCGAGCCGCGCCTGCGGGACCCGGCCCGTCAGGGCCTCCACGCAGGCCGTCCGGCGCCACCACGGGGCCGCACGGTCGACGGCGCAGCGCGCGAGCCGGTCGGCGTCGTACGCCCGCAGCCCGGCGGCGTCGATCCGGCCGGCCTCGGGGGCCAAGGTCCTGATGTTCGGCATCCCGGGATGCTACTGCGCGCCCCGGCGCACCCCGAAGCGGTTTACGTGCCCCGCGAACGGAGCAACCACCGGACGGCTTCCCCGCCACGGCGGACGGCCTCCACGCCACCGCGAACGGCCTCCACGCCACGGCCCGGGACCTGAACCCGCTCCCGGCCGGCGCCGTCCCGCCCGCGACCGGGTGAGCACCGCACTGCGCCGCCCCCGGACACCGGCTATCAAGGAGTGTGACGGTGAGCGTGCGGCTCCGACGGTCACCACCCCACGGCTGAGGAGTGCATCTCGTGGAGTTCGAGGTCAATGGCGCCCGCCGCACGGTCGACGTGGACGGCGACCCGGCCGCCGTGGAGGTGGTCCGGGACCGCCTGGGCCTGACCGGCACCAAACTGGTCTGCGCGGGCGGAGTGTGCGGGGCCTGCACGATCCAGGTCGACGGCGTGCCCCGGGTCTCCTGCCTGACCCCCGCCGCCCGGCTGGCCGGACGGCGCGTGACGACGGTGGAGGGCCTGGCGGACCACCCCATGGCACGCGCCTTCGCCGGCGAGGACGCCCTCCAGTGCGGCTACTGCACCCCCGGGTTCGTGGTCGAGGCGGCCGCCTTCCACGACCGGTGGCGCGCCGAACACGGCCCCACCCGGCCCGGCCGTGAGCAGATCGCCGGAGCCCTCGCCGGCCACCTCTGCCGCTGCGGCGCCTACGAGGGCATCCTCAGGGCGGTGGCCGCGGCCTGCGCCGGCGACTACGACACGGCACCGGCCGGCAGCCAGGCGCCGGCCGTCCCGCGCACCGAAGCCCCCGAGAAGGCCGGCGGATCGGCCCGCTACACCACGGACCTGTACCCCGACGGCCTGCTGGAGGGCTTGATCATCCGCTCGCCGCACGCCCACGCGCACGTACGCTCCCTCGAAGCCGGCGACCTGCCCTTCGTACCGCTGCTGCCCCCCGACGGCGTGGTGCGGTACGTCGGGCAGCCCGTCGCCGCCGTCGCCGCCCCCGGCCGGGCCGCCGCCCGAGCCGCCGCCGCGCGCGTCACGGTGGACTACGAAGTGCTCCCGGCGGCCCTGGACGCCGGCCTGGCCCGCACCGGCGAGGGCCCGCTGGTCTACGAGGACAAGGCGGCCCGCAAACGGGCGCCCGGGGCAGGTGAGACACCCCAGCTGGTGCCCGCCCGGTGGCGCGGCAACCTGAGGGGCCCGTCCGCCATGAGCAAGCGGCCCGCCACCGCCGTACGCCGCATCCGGGAGGCCCGCACCAACAGCCCCGAAAGGGTCGTGGAAGGCGTGTTCACCACCGCCGCGCAGACCCACACCCCGCTCGAACCGCACGCCTGCCTCGCCCACTGGGCCGACGGCACCCTCCACCTCCAGGTCTCCACCCAGTCGGTGCAGCGCGTGGCCGAACTCGCCGCCGAACGCTTCGGCCTGCCCCCCGAACGGGTCGTGGCCCGCGCCGTCCACGTGGGCGGCGGCTTCGGCTGCAAGATGGGCCTGACCCCGGACGTCGTCGCCGCCGCCGAACTGGCCCGGCTGCACGGAGCACCCGTACGGGTCGTACTCGACCGCGACGAGGAACTCACCGACGGCGGCTACCGGCCCGGCACCCGGATCCGGCTGGCGATGGCCGCGGACGCGGCCGGCGAGCTGAGCGCGCTGGCCATGGACGCGGACCACGACGGCGGGGTCTCGGTGGGCGGCTCCGTGGCGGCACTGGCCCGGTTCATGTACGGCAAGGCCCCCCGCCGGCTCCGCGACTTCGACACCGTCACCCACCGGCCCCCCGGCGCCCCCTTCCGCGGCCCCGGCGGACCCACCCTGTGCTGGGCCCTGGAACAGGCCGTCGACGAGATGGCCCGCCGCCTCGGCCAGGACCCGATCGCCCTGCGCCGCCGCTGGGACGGCAACCCGAAGCGGCACGCCCTGTACGAGCGGGCCGCGGCCCTGCCCGTCTGGTCCGGCCCCCGCGGCGGCACCGGGCGCTTCCGCCGTGGCGTCGGCGTCGCGGCCGGCAACTGGCTGTACTTCCTCGACCCCGTCACCGAAGTCGAACTCACCGTCGACGACGGCACCGTCGTCGCACGCTGCGCCGTACAGGACATGGGCACCGGCTCGCGGACCGTGCTGCGCCGGGCCGTCGCCGACGCCCTCGGCCTGTCGCAGACGCGCGTACGCGCCGAGATCGGCCACAGCGACGCCGTCCACGGCCCCGTCTCCGGCGGCAGCCGCACCACACCCTCCCTCGTGCCCGCCGCCCTCGACGCCGCCGCCCGGCTGCGCGACGCCCTCGGCGGCTCCGACGTCGCCGCCCGGCTCGACGCGGCACACGGGGTACGGGTGACCGGCCGGCGCCCGCGCGACCGCCGCGGCTTCGTCACCCCCTTCGCCGTGGGCGGTTTCGCCGTCGGCCGCGGCTTCACCGGATCGGTGCAGGTCGCCGAGGTCGAGGTCGACACCCGCCTCGGCCGGATCCGCCCCCTCAGCGTCTGGAGCGGCATCGCAGCCGGCCGCATCCACGAGGACCGGCTGGCCCGCGGCCAGTGCGAGGGCGCCGTCATCCAGGGCATCGGCTACGCCCTGTACGAGGAACGGCGCGCCGACCCCGTCACCGGCCGGGTGCTGACCGAGAACCTGGAGGACTACCGCATCCCGGGAATCGGCGACACCCCCGAGATCACCGTCCACTTCCACCAGGAGGGCTTCGAGCACGTCCCGGGCCGCGGTGTCGGCCTCGGCGAGATCGCCACCCTGCCCACGGCCGCGTGCCTGGCCAACGCGGTCCGCGACGCGACCGGCTGGCGCCCGTACGACATGCCCATCCGCCCCGACCGGCTCCTGGAAGGACTGCGTACGTGAGCACCGAGCCCGACCTCACCGACCTCTCGGCCACCGTACGGGCCCGCGGCGGCGAGCTGCGCGCCGGCGGCACCGACACCGGCGCCCGGCAGCGCAGCGGCGTCTCCACCGGGCCGTTCACCGACCTCGACGGCATCGCCGACCTGTACGGCGCCAGGCCGCTGCCCGGCGGCGGGCTGCGGATCGGCGCGCTGACCACCCTCGCCGCGCTCGCCACCGATCCGCAGGTACGGGCGGGCTGGCCCGCCCTCGCGGCGTCCGCCGCAACCGCGGCCACCCCGCAGATCCGCGCCGCGGGCACGGTGGGCGGCAACCTGCTGCAGCGCAACCGCTGCTGGTACTACCGCAACCCGCATGTCAGCTGCCTGCAGAAGGGCGGCTCCGGCTGCCCCGCGCGCGAGGGCGACCACCACTTCGGCGTGGTCAGCGGAGGAGGCCCCTGCGTCACCCCGCACCCGTCCACCCTGGCGATGGCCCTGCTGACCTACGACGCCGAGGCCGAGATCCACGGCGAATCCCCGCGCCCCGTCGCCGACCTGTACGGCGACGGCGACCGGCTCCACCACGCCGACCACCTGCTGCCGCCGGACCGGATCCTCACCGCCGTCCGGCTGCCCGCAGCCCTGCCCGGTGAACGCGCCGCCTGCCACCGGGCCACCAGCCGGGCCCACGCCGAGTGGCCCCTGGTCGAGTCCGCCGCCCGGCTCGCGCTGGACGGGGCAACCGTCACGCATGCCGCCGTCGCCGCGGGCGGAGTGGCCCGCGTCCCGCTGCGGCTCCCGGAGGTGGAGGCCGCGCTCATCGGCCGCGAGGCCACCCCCGAGACCCTCGCCGAGGCGGCGGCGACCGTACTGGACCGCTGCCGGCCGCTGCCGCAGACCGGCTACAAGACCACGCTGTTCCGCGACACCGTCCTGGAGGCCCTCGAACAGGCGGCCGGGACGGCCACCGCCGGCCCGGCGCGCTGACCGCATCCCACCCGCCCGGACCATGCGCTGATTTCTTAGCAACAGAGGCCAACTATTGGCCCGTTCACCGCCGGGCCGACTACAAAGGTCGAGACCGAACCGAAACCGAAACCGGCGATGGGGACCACGTCACCCGCCGGCGACCGGAAATGATGTCGAAGGCGGTGGATGCGCGTGCGTGAGTACAGCGAGGCCGAACCGATTCCGTTCAGATTACTGACGAGGAGTCCGGGTCCCGGCTCCTCCTCCTGATGCAGGCGGCCATGCTGAAACCCGTGTCGTTTTCCTCGGCGTACGCATCGGTGGAAGAGTATCGGCTCCTGACGTCGGCCATCCGGTCGAGAGCGGCAGCTGCTCACGGTCCTTTCAGCATGGCCGGCCCGGGAGATGACGGGAGAACCCACCTCCCTCTCCGTATTCAACTTCGAGGTTTGTTCATCGAGCTCTACATGGAGCTCCGCCCGCACCACGCGGGCCCCCGCATCATCGGATTCCGCAACACCTTCGAGAACGGGCAGGCCCCGCCCGAAGCCTACGTCCGCCACGTGCGGGACACGGCCCCCCCACCCGGCATCCGCCGCACGCAGGAACTGCCGTTCGGCGGCCGGCGCCGCGACCTGATGGCGGCCGCGGGCGTACGGGGCCCGGGAATCCTCCTGGGGCGCCGCCCCCTGGGCGACGCGGTCATGTGGCTGCACCGGAACCGTGATCCGAAATCCACCGCGCACGGAATGCTCGTGCTCTCGGTGATGCTCTGCGACGCCGCCCGATTTCCCGCACTGGCCGATGCGATGTCACGCATCTGGATGACCGGGGGAAGGCTGACGGACGCAGTGGGCGCCGGAAAATCTTCAAACAGACACCAATCCAAAGGCGTCGGGGCGCCGAAGAAGGAACGAGGCCCTCTCCGGGGGCTCGTTTCCACCCCGTACGATCTGCGATTCCCGTCCCGGGGATCAACGGAACAGGAGCGAATGTGATAGTCAAGCGTGCCGGTCGCCACGTGGTTCTCGCCGCTGTACCCGCCGCCGTGTTCCTGACCCTCGGTCTTTCCGGACCAGCTCTCGCGCAAGACGCAAAGGCGTACCAGATCGACCTGGCACAGCTCAACGAGTCAGGGTCCCGCGGCACGGTCATGCTCAGCCTCAAGGGAAACCAGCTGACCGTGCAGATCGAGTCGGAAGGCATGGTGCCCGGATCGCCGTCGGCCCAGCACCTGCACGGCTCGACGAAGGGACACGACTTCAAGTGCCCTGACGCGACCGACGACACCAACCGTGACGGAGTCCTCAGCAACACCGAGGCCACGCACGACTACGGCGACATCAACATCTCCCTCACCACGTCGGGTGACACCAAGCCCGCCAGCGGTCTCGCCGTGGACCGCATGCCCGTCGCCGACAAGAGGGGCAAGCTGTCCTACAAGCGGACCATCACCGTCGGCCAGGACGTGGTCGACCACATCAAGGACCTCCACGTCGTCCAGCACGGCATCGACCGCAACAAGAACGGCAAGTACGACTTCGAGGGCGCCGGCAAGAGCGAGCTCGACCCGAAGCTGCCCCAGGAGGCCACGGCCCCCACGAACTGCGGAGAGGTCAAGGGCGCGGCCGTCGGGTCCATCCCCGTCGGAGCCATCGAGACCGGCGGCGGTGCCCTGGAGAACGCCTCGGTGCAGGTGACGATGCGCGACGGCGTGGCCCTCACCGTGCTCGCCGTGGCAGCCGGTGCGGTGGCCCTCACGCGCAAGCGCGACTCCGCCGTCCCCGTACGCCAGGACACCACGGGAGGCGGCGCGTGAAGCAGGACCCCGCCGCACCCGCCACGGCCAGCCCGTCGGCCGAGCGGCCCGGCCGCCGTACCGCGCGCCGCACCGTACGCCCGCTGGCAGCCGCGGCCTTTGCCGCCATCCTCCTCGCGGGGTGCGGCGGCCAGGACGCGGCCAAGCCGCCCGCCCCGCCGGGGCAGGCCGGGCAGGCCGCCCCCGCCGGCGGTGACGCCCCGGCGTCCGCGGACGGATCGCAGAGCGGTACGGGCACGGAAGCGGGCGGCGCGGGCGCCGGTGCGGGCGCCGGTTCGGGCCGGGCCGAGAAGGCCCTCGCCCGGTCGGAGCCGCAGAAGATCTCGATCCCCTCCCTGAACCTGACCAGCTCCCTGGAGACGCTGCGGCAGAACGCGGACGGGACCATGCAGACCCCGAAGGACCCCGCGCTCGCGGGCTGGTACGAGCCGGGCCCCACGCCCGGCTCCCAAGGGCCGGCCGTGATCGCAGGACACGTCACGTGGAACGGAGCAGCAGCGGTGTTCGAGAAGCTCAAGACGATGAAGGGCGGAGACACCATCAAGGTGACCCGCAAGGACGGCAAGACGGTCACCTTCAAGGTGGACCGGGTCAGCGAGTACCCGAAGGCCGAGTTCCCCACGCTGGAGGTCTACAAGAACCTCGACCACGCGGGCCTGCGCCTGGTGACCTGCGGCGGGGACTTCGACCCGAAGAAGCACTACTACGACAGCAACGTGGTGGTCTTCGCCCGCATGGCGGACGCCGCGTAGCCCGCCGCCGCCGCGCACCAGTAGCCAGGACGGCGGGGCCCGGGGGACGTCCGTCGGCCGCAAACCCCCCACTGCGGCCGGCGGACCCCGCCGGCGGTCCCGCCGCGACGGACGTTTCATCCGCCGGATCGTGAGCAGGCGAGCCTTCGTCATCACCATCCCGCGGAAGGAGCAAGCAATGTCCGACGTGTCCCGACTCCCGGGCCTGGCCGAGCACCACTGGGCGTGGCAGACGGAAGCGGCCTGCCGGGGCATGGGTTCGCGCACGTTCTTCCACCCGGCGGGGGAGCGCGGAGAGGACCGCGCCGCCCGCGACCAGGCGGCCAAGGAGATATGCGCCCGCTGCCCGGTGCGAGCCGCATGCCTGCGCCATGCGCTGGACACCGGAGAGGCGTACGGGGTGTGGGGCGGGCTCACCACGGAGGAACGCCGCGCCCACGCGGCGCGCCGGACCGTGGGCACGGCAGCCTGACGGCACGGCGGACCGCAGGACCGCAGCCAAGACCAGGGCGCAGGAAGGCCGGACCTCAGGCGCTCAGGCCGGGCCAAAGGGCAGGGAAGTCCGGACCTCAGGGGCGGCCGGTGCTCAGGGGAAGGCGGGCCCCGGCACGTACGGAGTTGATGACGGCCTCGTGCAGGGCGCGGCTCGCCTCCTCACTGGCGCAGGGTACGGGGCTCCCCGCGAGGGGGAGCCAGTCCGACGCCCCGCTGTACTGCACCGTCACGTAGGCCATGCCCTCGACCTCGGTCCACGTGGTGTGGATGTCGAGCTCACCCGTGAGCACGGGCCCCGACTCGCCGGTCATGACTCCGTCCCGGCCGGCGAAGATCCCGCAGGTGGTCCACGATGCCCAGCTCATCCGGCCTCCTTGCCGCACTGCACACGCACTCGTCGTCCTGCCAGTGTGAACGCGCCGGGCGCCGCGCGCCCTGCGGAGCGGGGGTGCCGCCCCGCCGCGGTGACGGAACGCGCACGAAATCCGGGTACGACGGCCAGGCGGGACCACGTAGTGTCGCCCTGCGGGGCGGCAACGGCCGGAACGTGACTCCGGACGGACCGGCGGGTATGCATCTTCTCCCCTTTTCCCCTGTTCACGCCACCCTGGTGGCCGGCTGGCCCGCCTCGGCCGGCGAGGTCGCCTTGTGGTGCGGCCGCCGGGAGTTCCCCGTGCCCGCCCGGGCGGTCACCGACTGGCAGCGGGACGCCGACCTCCAGGCCCACGTCCTCGTGGACGGCGAGCAGATCCTCGGTTACGGAGAGCTCTGGCTCGACACCGAGGAGGACGAGGTCGAGCTGGCCCGCGTCATCGTGGCACCTGGTGTCCGGGGCACCGGCCTGGGCCGCGTGCTGGTCCGGGGCCTCCTCGCCCGCGCCGTCGAGGCGGGCTTCTCCGATGTCTTCATGCGCGTGCACCCGGACAACGCGAGAGCCCTGCGGTGCTACAAGGGGGCCGGCTTCGCCCCCGTCGACCCCGCCCTCGCCGCGGCCTGGAACGAGGCCCAGCCGGTCGGCTACGTGTGGCTTCAGGCAGCCGACACCTCCTCCGCCTCCCACGCCTCCTCCGCCTCCGACTTCCGCCCCTTCCTCGACGGCGGCCCACGCTGACCTCAGGCCCTACGGCGTACCCGCGCGGCGCGCGCTGCTCCGCCGGGCGGTCGTCCGTTCGGCGTACCTGCGCGAGGGGCGCGGGTCGCCGCGGTCCTGACGGGATACGGATGTCCCCGCCGCACGGCCATCCCCCCACGACCGGACCGCCGCCCCAGGGAGACTGACGATGAGCTGCATCAACCGACGCGATCTCGCGCTGCTGGCGCTACGGGCCGGAACCGGAGCGGTGCTGATGGCACACGGCACGCAGAAGCTGTTCGGGTGGTTCGGCGGCGCCGGACTCGACAAGACCGCGGCCGCGATGGAGCACATGGGCTACACCCCGGGCCGGCAGAGCGCCCTGGCCGCGGGACTCGGCGAGACCGGCGGCGGGGCACTGCTCGCCCTGGGCCTCGCCACGCCGGCGGCCGGCGCCGCGGCCGCCGGAGCCATGGCGGGCGCCGTCGCCGTACACGCCCCCGCCGGCTTCTTCGCCCAGGGCGGCGGGTTCGAGTATCCGGCGTTCCTCGGGTTCACCGCCGCCGCCATCGGCCTCGCCGGACCCGGCCGCTACTCCCTGGACCACGCCACCGGCCACACCTTCGACCAGCGGTGGATGCTGGCCCTGGCCTTCGCCGCCAGCGGCCTCGCAGCGGCGGCCGTCGTCATGAAGCGCGCACAGGACCAGGCGGACCAGGACGTGCGCCAGGAGGAGTGAGCCGACCGGACGGGCCGGCCGACGGCCGGCCAGGCGTGCACCCCCTTCCCGCCCACCGCCAAGGAGCAGCGCCAGATGACCGACAGCACGATCCTGGACCTGGAAGCACAGACCCAGGTCGTGGCCCGCCTCGCGGCACGCGTCCCGGACACGCGGCTGGACGACCCGACGCCCTGCCCCGAGTACCCGGTCGGCGCCCTGCTGGTCCACCTGACCGGCCTGGCCGTAGCCTTCCGCGACGCCGCCCGCAAGGACCTCGGCCCCACGACGGACACCGTCCCCGACCCGGTCTCCACCCCGCTGCCCGCCGACTGGCGCGAGCAACTGCCCCGGGCGCTCGCCGAACTGGCCGAGGCCTGGCGGGAGCCGTCCGCCTGGACCGGCATGACCCGGGCCGGCAGCGTGGACCTGCCCGGCGACATCGCGGGCGCGGTGGCCGTCGACGAACTGGTGATCCACGGCTGGGACCTGGCCCGGGCCACCGGCCAGGAGTACGCACCCGACCAGGCCGCGCTGCGCGCCGCGTACGACTTCCTGCTGGCCGCCGCCGAGGACGAGACCCGCGGCGGGGGCATCTACGGCCCGCTCGTGCCCGTACCGGACGGCGCCCCCCTGCTGGACCGGGCCGTCGGGCTGAGCGGACGCGACCCCGCCTGGACCCCTGCGGCCACGCCGTGACGCAGACGGCCGGGCGGCCCGACCCACGGCGTGCCGGGCCTGGGGCCGAGCGCCACTCCCCGCGCGCCGGGCACGGATATGCCCGCTGTGCGGGGGTACGTTCCGGCGCATGCGAACTCATGATCTCGTGATCGTCGGAGCGGGCTCCGGCAACGCCGTCGTGGACGAGCGCTTCTCGCAGCTGGACGTGGCCGTCGTCGACGAGGGGCCGTTCGGCGGCACCTGCCTGAACCGCGGGTGCATCCCGAGCAAGATGCTCGTGCACGTCGCGGACCTCACCGACACGATCCGCGATGCCGCCCGCTCGGGCGTCCGGACGCCGCCGGGCCGCGTGGACTGGCCCGCCGTCCGCGACCGGGTCTTCGGCCGCCTGGACCGGGAGGCCGCGGAGGGGGAGCAGGGCCGGCGCAGCTCGCCGAACATCGACGTCCTCAAAGGACGCGCCCGCTTCACCGGCGACCGGACACTGACCGTCGGGACCGGCGCCGACACGGTCACGCTGCGGGCAGAGCAGATCGTCGTGGCCGTGGGCAGCCGTCCGGCCGTTCCTCCGCCGGTCCGGGACGGCGGACTGCCGTACGAAACCTCCGACACCGTCATGCGCCTGGACCGCCCGCCGAAGCACCTCGCGGTGCTGGGCGGCGGCTACATCGCCGCCGAACTCGCGCACGTCTTCCACGCGGCCGGCAGCCGCATCACGGTCATCGAGCAGGAGGACACCCTGCTCTCCGACCAGGACGAGTCGATCGCCGCCGCCTACACCGCCGTCGCCTCCGAGCGCTACGACGTGCGTACGGGCACGGCGCTGACCGGCGTCGAGGGAGAACCGGGCCGCCTCCGCCTCGTCCTGGACGACGGCCCGGCCGTCGAGGCGGACACCCTGCTCGTGGCGGTGGGACGTACCCCCAACAGCGACCGGATCGACGCCGACCGAGCCGGGATCGACCTGCACGACGACGGCCGTGTCGTCGTGGACGCCTTCCAGCGGACCAGCGCGCCGGGCGTGTTCGCCCTCGGAGACGTGTGCACCCCCTTCCCGCTCAAGCACGTGGCGAACCGGGAGGCCCAGGTCGTCGCGCACAACCTGCTCCACCCCGACGCGCCGGTCCGCACCTCCCGCGAGGCCGTCCCCGCAGCGGTGTTCACCCGCCCCCAGATCGCGCAGGTCGGCAGGACCGAGCAGCAGTGCCGTCAGGAAGGACTCGACTACGCCGTCTCCGTACGCCGCTTCGCCGACACCGCCTACGGCTGGGCGCTGGAGGACACCACCGGCTTCTGCAAGGTACTCGCGGACCGCCGCACGGGACTGCTGCTGGGCGCCCACATCCTGGGCCCGCAGGCCGCGAGCCTGATCCAGCCGCTGGTGATCGCCATGAGCTTCGGCATCAAGGCCCTCGACCTGGCCCGTTCCCCTCTGTGGATCCACCCCGCACCCACCGAGGTGGTCTCCAACGCCCTCCGCGACCTGGATCTCGGCGATGGCGGCCGGTAAGGGGGGCCGACTACTTGACGCGCAACAGCCCGCGAAACACAGAAGGAGCACACCGTGGCGATCCAGCGGATGGACAACGTGGCCGTCGTCGTCGACGACCTGGAGGCTGCCGTCGCCTTCTTCACCGAACTCGGCATGGAACTTGAAGGCGAGGCGCAGATCGAGGGAACCTGGGCCGACCGGACGGTCGGCCTCGACGGGGTGCGCAGCGCCATCGCGATGATGCGCACCCCCGACGGCCACAGCAGGCTGGAGCTGACGAAGTTCCACACCCCCGCGGCGATCACCGCCGGCCCGCCGGCCCCGCCACCCAACACACTGGGCCTGCACCGCGTCATGTTCGCCGTCGACGACATCGACGACACGATCACGCGCCTGCGCCGCCACGGCGCCGAACTCCTCGGAGAAGTGGCGCAGTACGAGAACGTCTACCGCCTCTGCAACCTCCGAGGCCCGGCGGGAATCATCGTCGCTCTGGCAGAACGAATCGGCTAGTGCTGTGGCCGGAAAGGTTTGCCGGGGCGCGGTGTTCAGTGCGGTGCATCGCAAGGCGGAGGGCCCCACGGCTCGTACCGGACGTACGTGCGTGGTCCGACAACGCGGCGAGGTGCCGTGCCGGGCGCCGTGACCCGGTGAACCTTTGCGGTCGCAGCTCTAGGGCGGTGTCCGGCGGCGGGGCCGGGCCGCGTGGTGCGTCAGCGGGCGGCGGCTGATCCGCTCCGTACGGCCGTCCAGCTGCCGCCGCTCACCGTGTACACCGTCAGGCGGCGGTTCACGGTGTCGCCGCTGCCGTCGAAGGCGACCCGGCCCGTGACACCGTCGAAGGCCAGACCCGCGACGGCCTGCGGCAGCTTCTCCCGGGCGTTGCCGGGGAGGGTGCCGCCGTTGCCCGCGACCACGGTCTTCACCGCCTCGATCAGCGACCACGTCGCGTCGTAGGCGTACGGGCCGTACCAGCCGGCCGCCTCCGGATAGCCCGCCTTCTCGTACCGGGCGAGGAAGTCCTGTCCCGCGGCCGATTCCCCGGCGGGCACGCCGATGTTGGTCGCCAGGTCGCCCTCGGCCTTCGGGTTCGACGTGAGGTACTGCTGGTCGAAGATGCCGTCGCCGCCCATCAGGGGGACGTTCACCCCGGCCTGCTTGAGCTGCTGGGAGATGGGCGCAGCGGTGTCGTAGTAGCCGCCGAAGTACACGGCGTCGGCTCCTGACGCCCGCACCCTCGTGGCCAGGCCCTCGAAGGCGCGTTCTGCGGGATCGACCTGCTCGGTGCCGACGACCGTTCCGCCGAGTCTCGTGAACGCGGCCGTGAAACGGGAGCTGAGGGCGGTGCCGTGGGCGCCGCCGTCGTCGACGACGTACAGCTTGGTCTTCTTCGCCTCGCCGTGCAGATACCCGGCGGCGAACGGCCCCTGGTCGACGTCCGTGGCGACGGTACGGAAGTAGGTGGAGTACGGACGCGACCGGCTGCCCGACGCCCAGTCGGAGCCGAGTGTCAGCACGGGGTCGGTGTTGCCGGGGGACACGACGGCCATGCCCGCCTGCGCAAGGGGTGCCACCAGGGTCCTGGCGACACCGGAGTTGAGGGGCCCGACGACGCCGAGCACCTTCTCGTCGGACACGAACCGGGCGGCGTTGGAGGCGCCCCTGGCGGGATCGGCCCCGTCGTCCAGGGCCTTGATCTCGAAGTTCACGCCGGGGACGTGTCCGGATTCGTTGGCGGTCCTGGCCGCGAGGTCGGCGGCGTTCTTGATGCCGGCGCCCATCGAGGACATTCCGCCGCTGAGCGGTGCGTCCACTCCGATCACCACCGTGACGGAGCCGGCGGGTGCCCCGCTGCCAGTGGACTTGCCGCCGCTGCCGGGGTCGTCGTCACGGCTGAGGGTCCACGTCAGGACCGAGCCCGTGGCGAGGGTCGCCAGCGCCGCGCCCAGGACCACCGAGCGCCGGGTGAGGCCGCGCCCGGCGGCGGCCGGCTGCCTGACCTGCCTGGTCTCGGGCCTGGTCCCCGGTACGGCCGGGTCCTCTGCCGGGACCTGCGGCACGGGCGGGTCGGCCGGCCGGCCCGGCGCGGAGGGCGGCGGCGTGTTGCCGGCGGAGGACGCGGATTCGGGGACCGTGGGCGTCGGAAGCGGCGTCGTGGACGGCTCCGGCTCCGGCTCCGGCCCCGGCCCCGGCTCAGGTGCCTGCGGTACGGAGGGCGTCCGCGGGTCGGGCAGGGGCGTGTGACCGGGCTGCGCACCGGACTCCCGCCCGGTGGACGCACCGGACGGGGAGGAGGCGGTGCGCAGCACCGACGCCAGCATCTCGGCCGCTTCCGCCGCTTCCACCCGCTGCGCCGGGTCCTTGGTGAGGAGGGCGTCCAGCACGGGTGCCAGCGGGCCCGCGTGGACGGGCGGCCGGTGCGGTCGGGTGAACACGGCCACGGCGAGGGCGTGCAGACCGTCCGCGTCGAACGGCGGTCGCCCTTCGACGGCGTGGTAGAGGGTGGCGCCGAGCGCCCACAGGTCGTTCGCCGCGGTCGGGCGCTTGCCCTCCAGCTGCTCCGGCGCCATGTACTGGGGCGTGCCGATGACGGTCCCGCTGTGGCTCAGCCTGGTCGTGGCGTCCGCGAGGTGGGCGATGCCGAAGTCGGTGAGGATGACGCGGTCCTTGGTCAGGAGCACGTTGTCCGGCTTGAGGTCACGGTGGACGATCCGCGCTCCGTGTGCCTCGGTCAGCGCATCGAGCAGGGCAGCGCCGATCTCGGCCACCCGCTGGACGGGCAGTCGGCCCCCGCTGCGGATGGCGGCGGCCAGGGACTGCCCGCGGACCAGCTCCATGATGATGACGGGCGCGCCGTCGTGCTCCACCACGTCATGGATGGTGATGATCCCGGGGTGGCTGAGCGTGACCGCCGCACGGGCCTCGCCGATGAACCGCCGGAGCAGTGCGGCACGGTCGCCGTCCTCCAGCCCTGGCGGAAAGAGGATCTCCTTCACGGCGACCTCGCGCCCGAAGAGATGCTGGTCCAGGCCACGCCAAACCCGGCCCATACCGCCCTGGCCGATGCGTTCGACCAGCTGGTACCGGCCGGCGATGAGTGCGGGATTCTGCTCGGTCACGCGCACACTCTAGATCCTGCTGAGCCGATCAGGTGACGGAAGTCTGGCTTGATCCCGGCGGCGCTGACGAGGGCGCGACGTGCCCTTCCTGGTACGTCGGACCAAGTTCCTTCGCACGGACCGTGATCGCCGCTGCGTCGGTCGCGCTGGGTTTCGTGTGTTCGTGTGCTGTTCTCCGGGTTTGGTGCGGGTGGAAGGTGCGGTGTGGATAGCGTCGCCCCATGGACTTCGGTGGTGTGGGCGGCGGCGGTGGTGGTGGTCGGGGGCAGGCGCCGCGGGGGCACGTGCTGTTGCTGGCGGCGGACGCCGCGGTGCGCCGCGGCGGTGTGGTGCTGTCTCCCGGTGAGAACGTCGCCGCGCTGGCGATGGTCCCGCCGGATGCGCTGCTGGGCTGCGAGGCGCCTGCCGACATGGTGTGCCTGGAGGGGGTGCGCGATCCGAACACGGTGCTGGCGCGCTTGCGGGCGGCCGTGGCGGCGGCGGGTCCGGTGTTCCTGTACGTGTCGGGGCGGCTGACGGCCGATCGGCGCGGCCGGCGCTTGTTCGTCGCGTTGGCGGGGACGACGCCGGGCAGCGTGCGCTACACCTCGTTGCCGTGGGAGTGGCTGGTGGGGGAGTTGCGCACGCGTTCGGGAGGTGTGACCACGATGGTGGTCGACCTGGTGGCGGACAAGGCGGCCTGGCCGCTGGTGTGCGACCGGGAGGCGCTGCCGGATGGTGCGTGGGCGCCGGGGGTGGAGGTGTACGGGGTCGTGCGAGGGCCGGACGCGCCCGCGGGGGGTGGAGGCGTCAGCGGGTACACCCGTCAGTGGATCGATCAGCTCCGGCGGGCTCCGGTGCGGCCGTCCAACGTGGAGCTGCACGTGCTGGCGGCGGGGTCGGCAGGGCTGGAGCCGGGCACGCGGGTGGTGCCGTCGGCACGGGAGCTGGAGATGCGGCGTGCTCCGGCGCCCGGTCACGTACGCCATGAACCCGGCCCCGTGGCGACGGGTGGGGTGGAGGGCGATCCGCGGGCACGTCTGCACGCGTTGGCGCTGGAGGGTCGCCACGGCGAGGCGGATGCGCTGGCGAGAGCGTGGGAGCGGGCCGTGGTGGAGCGATGGGGCGGGACATCGCCGGAGGGGGTCCGGTGTGGCGAGATCCGTGCGGACCTTGCGCGGATGGCCGGCGATTTCGCGGCGGCGACGCGGCTGTGGGTGGACGCGGGGCGGGCGCGGCTGGAGTGGCAGGGAGCCGACGCGGCCGAAGTCCGCGACGCGGCGGCAGGTGCCCTGTACTGCTGGACGCAGGTGAAGGACCGGGCCGGGGCGCTGGCGTCGGGCCCGGATCTGGTGGACCTGCTGCGAGCTCTTCCGCTGCCCGATCCCGGTCACCTGAGGCTGGCGGAGCGGCGGCTGGAGGCGCTGCGCACCCCGACCCCGCGCCGCTCCGACGCCCTGAACCTCCGACTGAACCTCTGACCCCCGGCTTACCCGTCTACGGGTTCCGGGTGTTGCCGCCGGTGGCGGGAGTGTCCTTGTACTGGCCGTTCATGCGGGCGAAGTCCGCGCGCAGCGCTTCGTCGTTGGCGACCTGGCCCTTGCCCGCCTGCACCATCGGCCCCTGCAGTGCGGTGCACTTGCCGACGAGACCATCGAGGTAGGTCTTCCAGGACTGGTACAGCTCCTTCTGCGCGGCTGCGCTGTCCACGCCGGCGACGGCTGCGCCCTTCTGTCCGGCTTCGAACTCGACCTGGGCCTTCTTGATCCCCGACACCAGCTGGCCGACGTCGTTGCTGGCCTTGTTCCAGACCCCCTGGTCGGATTTCAGGTCCTCGCCGCCCCCGCCCCCGCCTCCGCTCCCGCCGCTCCCGCCGTCGGGCGCGGCGCTCGCGAGGCGCATCTGCGTCGCGGCTGCCGTCCCTTCCTTGAGACCGGCCCACTCCGCGTCGAAAGTAGTACTACTCATCCGAACCCCCGTAAGCATCTGCGAATGCAATGATCAAGGGCTCATCCTACGAGTGGGTTCGGTTGTGCCGGCCTTCATCCCACCGCCGATCGTGCCACCCGGCCCGTATGCCCCGGGTTGGAGCTGATCGCCCCGTTCGGCCCGGATGCGGTACGCGAAGTACGTAATGCAAATCCGGGTTGTGCCGATCGTCCGCGCGGCGGTGGGATGCTCCCTGGCCAAGGGCGGCCAGGCGTGGCGGCGCGGGCGGGCGAAGGGTCGGCAGGGCCGGGGTTCGGCGTGGGGCTGTGTGCGCTGCATACTGCTGGACATGAGGTACTCGCCGGCTGCCCGAATCCACCTGATGATCACTTTCATGCTGGTGATGTGCGGTGTGGCCGGTGGCGCCTGCTTCGGGTGGCTGCTGGGCGGACGCGTGACGGGTGTGCTGGCTGCCGTGGCGGCTGGGCTGGGGGCGGGCATCGGCTCGTTCCTCTCGCGCAGGCAGGTGGCCGACTTCCTCCGCCCCGCGCCCGTGGCACCCGTACACGCATCTCCTGTCCCTGCGGCGGTCGCCGGTCCGGTGGGCGGGTACGCCGAGGGGGTCGCCGACGCGGTTCTGGTGAGCGTCGCGACGTATCAGGCGGCGGCCTTCCCGCTGACGGCTTTCGGGGTCACCGACGAGGAGCGGGATGCCCGCCGTGGTGTCGCCTACCGTGTGTGCGCGCACGAAGGCCTCCCGCAGTCCGTGCGGGTGTCGGCCGCCGCCGCCCTGGAGGCGGTCGACCAGGGTGCCGACGCCGGGCGCGCGCACGACGCGATGAAGGCGCTCTCCCTGGCCGTCTACGACCACCGCACCACCCGCTGACGCGCCCCTCCCCCCCCGCCCGTATGCGGGGCCTGCGCCGACCGCGTCCGGGTGTGGGCGTCCGCGACCGGTGCCACGCTGGGATCGGATCTGCCGTGGCCGGCGCTCGCCCTGCCGGTGTGCTGGCGTACGGGGTGGAGAGGAGCGTCATGGCGTGCATCGTGAAGGGGGCCGCCGGCCGTGGTCGGGCCCGTACCGCTCTGGGCGTCGCCGTCTGTGTGGCTGCGGCGCTGTTGACCGCAACCCCTGCGGCGGCCTCCGCCGCCGCACCGGCGCCCGCCTGCCGTAGCGGTCAGCTGGCGGCGGGCGGGGCGGAGCGCGTGGGGGCGAACGCGGTGCTGGTCACCGTCGTCAACGAGGGCCCCGGACCGTGCGTGCTGCGGGGCCATCCCACGGTCGCCGTGGCCGGCCAGGGCGCGCCTTCGCGTGCCCGGTCGCTCACCGTCGTCCGACAGGGTCCGGCGCGCCCGGTGCGGTTGGAGGTCGGTGCCGCGGCCCAGACCCGTATCGGGTTCGTTCCGGTTCTCGGCGAGGCCGACGGCTACTGCGCCTCCGGAGCTGAGCCCTTCGCCGCGCCGTCGATGGTGATCGGCGTAGCGGGCAGCCGTCTGCAACTGGCGCCTGACGACGGCGGGAACTTCGCGCTCTGTGGCAACGCCGTACGCGCCACCGCCTTCCGCCCCGCTTCCTGATCCCCCCGGTCTAACGGCTGCGGGTGTTGCCGAAATTGGTTTCGTGTGACCAGACGTGCGTGCAGGTGGGGCACTGGAGGTGGAGGAGGCTGCCGGTGTTGGTGAGGAGGTAGCGCCAGTGGGTGGAGCAGGTTCGCCCTTGCCGGCAGGAATGGCAGTCGGGAGTGCTGGGGCAGCGGGGGCAGGGGATCCAGGCACGGCGGCCGGGGTCGGCGTGGGGATCAAGGGGCAGCATCGCGGCCTCCGCGCGCGGGGAGGACTCCGGCGGTGACGAGGTCGTCGTAGAGGCGCTGCTGCTCGGCGTCCAGGCCGGAGTACAGCAGGTCGTACGCGGCCTCCTCGCCCAGGAGGACCTCGACAGGGTCCCAGCCGGAGCCGAGGGCCTCCATCACCTGGGCGCGCCGGAGCACCTCCTGGGAGGTGAGGTCGACGGCGAAGTCGACCAACGCGGACCCGTCGGCGCCGGCGCCGGTGTCGGCGCCGCGGGCGGGGTCGTCGGAGGCGGGGTGGTGGGGGGCCATGCCTCGAAGTTAGGTAACCCTTCCTTCGCTGGTCAAGAGGGGGTGGGCGGAGTCACAGCCAAGCCCCCACCCCGGGTGCCCGCCGCCGCGCCGCGTGCCGGTGTGCTGGCGTTGGCGGCCGGACTGCGGAGTGCGCGCACTCGGCTGGGCTCTGGTGGGCGAGGGCGGAGTAGAGCCGGCGGGGGATCTTGACGCCGGCGACAAGGACTCGGGGAGGCGCTGCTCGGCACACAGCAGTGGACGAGAGCCTCAGGAGCCGGGGAGCCGGAGCGTCCGCCAGCCAGGGCAGGAACACCCCGTGGATACGGCAAACGATGTGGCCGGGTTGCAGCAACGACTGGCCGTCGCATGCACGTCGGGGAGGGGAGGGGGTGGCAGGATGACGTGGTGTCCGACTCTCCTCGTGAACTGTGGCTGCGCGGCGTCGCTTTCAATCCGGCTGCGCCCCCTGACGTACTGATACGCCTGCTGGATCGAGGGGCCGGTGAGGCCGGTCGGCTGATGTGCGAGGGGCGTGCCCTGCCCGACGCCGTCATCGATGCAGCCCTGCAGCACCCGGTCATGGCGATCCGCGGCCACCTCGCCCGCAATCAGCACGTCGACCCCGCACGACTCGCCCCGCTGGCAACCGACCCGTCAGGGATCATCCGCGCCCATCTTGCCGGAGGATCCCGCTACCCCCGGCCCCGACGGGTTCGACCGCTGCCGGACGACATCCTCGTCACCTTCCTGACCGCTCAGAACGGGGGTGAGGACGGCATGCTCTCCGAGCACGAGATCATGCAGGAACTCGACTTCTCACGGCAGATCCCTCGGTCCTTCTACCGAATCATGGCCGGTCACGAGCACCCCGAGCTCCGCAGACGCGCCACCCGGAGTTGGCAGTCACTCACCCCTGCGCAGCGGGAGGCCCTACTCGGCGACCCCGACCCTGCCGTACGGGAGGCGGCGCGGGAAAGCACCTGGGAGCTGGACCCGGAAGCCGTGGAGGCCAAGCTGCCGTCCTTCGGCTCGCTCAGCCAGCCGTTCGTGCTCGGCACGTGCGCCCTGTCCCCTGCGCTCGTCGAGCAGTGCTTCGCGGACGACATGGTGGAACCCCTGACGCGGAACCGCCACACCCCGGCCTACGCCGTCGCCCGGCTCGCCCGCCACCCGGAGCCGAAGGTCCGCGAGATGATCGCCGCCAGGCCGGACCTGGGACCGCACCTGGTCGCCGAGCTGAAGGAGGACCGGGACCGGGACGTACGCTTGCGGGCACGCCTCCACCCCTTCCCCCGCACGTGGCCGGAGTACTGGGCCATCCAGAGGGTCATCGGACATGGTCCAGACTGCACCTGCCCGATCACGGAGCTTGACGTCGAGCCGTCCCCCGAATGGTTCGCTGCCTGCGCGGCGTCCGAGGAACCGGCGCTGCGCCGGGTCGCGGCGAGCTGGCCCGGCCTGCCGACTGCACTCGTCGAGGCCCTCGCAGGGGACGACGACGAGGAGGTGCGGATCCGGCTCGCATGCTTCCACCCGCTGGCTCCGCCACACCTCCTCCTGGAAGTCTTCGTCACCCGCCCGGCCCACCGTCCGCACCTGCTGACCCTGCCCCACTTCCCACGCACGGGCTGGACCCACCTCATCGACCACCCGGACCCCGAGGTACGCGCCGTGGCCGCAGCCGATCCCACCCTGCCCCAACCCCCGGTGGAGGACGCCGACGCGTCCGTGCGCCGGGCGGCCGCCGCCAATCCGACCCTGACCCCCGAAGCGCTGGAAGCCCTCCTCGTCGATCCCCGCACCGCGGAGGGCGCTGCGGCCAACCCGTCCCTGCCCGTCCCCCGCATGCACGCGCTCCTCGACCACTGCCTGAACAGCGCTACTTCCATCCCGCAGCCGGCGGCGGGATGCTGAGTGACGGTGCCCGCGTGGCATTTGAGAGCAGATGATCAGGCGAGGCCGCCCCCGCGTCTGGCTCATCCTCAATCGGTTCGAGATCGGCCTTGTGGCAGCATGCGGCGGCATAACGATCAACCGAAAGACCTATGCCACGTTGGCGGTTGGGGCGTATTCGGGTCGGAGTTTCGGATCGGCTGCGGTCGCGTGGTCCGAGGCTGGCCGTCGAGGGCTTTTCCTTGTGAGCGCTTGCCGAGATTGTTGGCTTTGAGTGTGTGCGGAACTGTCTCCAGCCGGGGGCACCGGATTGGCATTGCGCCTGTGGTGGGGACTGTGTCCATAGGTCTGCCCGTGGCGGTCCGCGCGTGAGCGGGTGCGACGGTGAGTTCGGCAATGTGCGGTGGTGTTGCTGCGGTAGGCCTCTTGATGGTCGTGTTTTGCGCGGCGGTGTGATCCGCGCAGTGTCCCCGTGCAGTTCGCGGGCTCGGCAGGATGGTCGAAGCGCTTGACGCTTTGATGAGCTCGTCAGACCCGTCCCGAGGCCGCCGGCGGTATGGAGCAGTTTAGAAGCCATCTCATTTGGGCTTCGTGGGTAGGCTGTCGGTCATGGTGGGGATCGTTGAGCGTCTGGTGCCGGACGAGTTGTGGGTGCTGTTCCAGCGGGTGGTGCCGGAGGCGCCGTCGCGGCCCCAAGGTGGTGGACGGCGTCGGCACGGCGACCGTGAGGTACTGGCCGCGATCGTGTTCGTCGCGACGTCGGGTTGTACCTGGCAGCAGCTGCCCACGGCATCGTTCGGCCCCTCGGGGGCGACAGCCCACCGACGCTTCTCCGAATGGAGCAAGGCCCGCGTGTGGGCCAAGCTCCACCGCCTGGTCCTCGACGAACTCGGTTCCCGCGGCGAGCTCGACTGGTCCCGCTGCGCGATCGACTCGGTGAACATGAGGGCCCTGAAAAGGGGGATCTGACAGGTCCGAATCCTGTCGATCGGGGCAAGTACGGCTCGAAGATCCACTTGATCACCGAGCGGACCGGTCTGCCCCTGTCCGTCGGAATCTCGGGCGCGAACCTGCACGACAGCCAGGCCCTCGAGCCCCTCGTCCGCGGCATACCGCCCATCCGCTCACGACGCGGACGCCGACGACGAAGCCCGGCAAGCTTCACGCGGGCAAGGGCTACGACTACGCCCACCTGCGCCGATGGTTACGCGGGCGCGGCATCACGCACCGCATCGCCCGCAGAGGCATCGAGTCCTCACAACGACTCGGCCGCCACCGATGGGTCGTCGAAAGGACCATGTCCTGGCTCGCCGGCTGCCGACGCCTCCACCGTCGCTACGAACGCAAGGCCGAACACTTCCTCGCCTTCACCAGCCTCGCCTGCACCCTCATCTGCTACCGCCGACTGGCCAAATGAGATGACGTCTTATAGGCCGAGTGTGATGGCGGTGCGGGTGAGTTCGGCGGTGGTGTTGATGTTGAGTTTGGTGCGGATGCGGCGGAGGTAGGCGTCGACGGTGTGGGTGGAGAGTCCCATGTGGCGTGCGGTTTGGTGGTAGGTGTGGCCGGCGGCGATGTGGCGGAGTGTTTCTTGTTCGCGGGGGGCGAGGGTGGGGGTGGTGTGGGTGGTGGTGGGTGTGGTGGTCATGGGGGGTCCTTTGGGGGGTGGGGTGGGTCATGGGGTTCTCGCGTCTTTGGGAGTGGTGGTTGTTTGGTTGTTTGTCCTGTTTTGGGTTGTTGTTTTGATGGTGGTGGGGGTGTTTCACGGGGTTGTCGGGGGTGTGTCACGGGTGTGTGACAGGTGTTTTCGGTCCCGTGGGGGCGGGGCTTGGTTCGGAGGTGGGGCCGACGCATCGAACTGGTGTTCCCTTTTTGGGGTTGAGGGGGGTCTTTGTGGGGTTGGTGGGGGTTGTCGGTTGTTGGGTGTGGTGTTCCGTTCGCCCGGTGTAGGGGTGCGGCTTTGGTTTGGGTGTGGTTCGTTGGTCGGCCGGTGGGGTGGGGCTGGTGTGTGGCCCGGGTTGTTCGGGTTCTTTTCGTGGGGTGGGGTGGGTGGGGGTGGGTTTGTTTCGGGGTGGCTGTGGGTGGTTCTCGTTTCCGGGTGTGGGGTCGCGTGCGGGGGGAGTTGTGTCGGGGGTTAGGTGTTGGCGGTGCCTGGCCGGGGTGCGGGCGGGGTGTGGGCCTTGGGGGGGGTGTTCTGGGTTGCTCGTGTGTGGGGGTTGGTTGGTTGTTGAGGTGGCCGGGTTGGGGGTGGGGCATCCGCCGCCTGTATGTGTTGGCGTGGGTGGGGTTGCTGTTGCGGTCGGTGGGGTGGGGGCAGTGGCCGTGGGCCCAGACGGTGACTGCGTGGGGCCGGTGTTGGACCTGGAACGGTTCGTCGCCGTGTGGGGTTGAGCTCCGGGTGTCGTTTCCGGCCGGCCGGTGGGTGGTGACGGTGCAGGTCTCTTTCGGCGGGATGTGGTGGATGTCCGCCCAGGGTTCCACCGTCAGCTCCAGCGGTTCCTTGCCGTCGTTGCCGGCCACCAGCCGCGCTGTTCTTCCCGGGAGCTTTTTTCGGCCTCCCGGTTCGGCCTTGCACGTGCGCCGCTGTGCTACGGGCGGCCCGGGGTGATCATTCCATGGGCGGTCATCCGGTCCGGCGGTCATCCGGTCCGGCGGTCAGGTCGGGCTCGCCCGCGCAGCCTTGCGCGGGCGGGACATGCTCGGACGGGGCTGCGCCCGCCGCGGCACGCCGCACGCACGGCAGGGACCGGCCAGCCCCGCACTCCACACGTCCGACCGCCCTCGTACGGGCTGGGTGCATACCCGGCATCGCATGGCGGGACCTGCCGCCCTGCACTCCATACACGTCCGACCGCCTCGTGCACGGCGGGGACCGGCCCCGCCCCTCGCTACATGTCCGACCGCCCTCGTACGGCAGGGTGCACACCCTCCCCCGTGCGGCAGGGTGCACACCCGCCCCCCGTACGGGCAGGGTGATACCCGGCATCGCACGGCAGGGACCGGCCGCCCTGCACTCCACACGTCCGGCCGCCTCGTGCACGGCGGGGACCGGCCCCGCCCCTCGCTACATGTCCGACCGCCCTCGTACGGCAGGGTGCACACCCGCCCCCCGTGCGGCAGGGTGCATACCCGGCATCGCACGGCAGGGACCGGCCGCCCTGCACTCCACACGTCCGACCGCCCCGTGCACGGCGGGGACCGGCCAGCCCCGCACTCCACACGTCCGACCGCCCCCGCACGGCAGGGTGCATACCCGGCATCGCTCGGCGTGTCACCTGCACGGCCCGGCCCCACATGGCCCGGTCCCCGCCCGCCACATGGCCTGGCCCCCGCACGCGACGTGGCCTGGCCCCCGCACGTTGCATGGAGGGCGCGGTACGGGGGCGCGACACGCGGGCGGCGCGGTACGGGGCGCGGCATGCGGGTGGCAGGGTGCGCTGCGTGCCTGTCCGGATCGGGCAGGCGCGATGCGCGGGTCGGCCCGGCATGCCACGTGCGCGGGTCGGCGTTGTAGGGCATGTGTCGGGCGGGTGTGTACGCAAGCCGCGGTGCGGGTGCGGGGGTGGGGGTGGGGGTGGGGTTAGGGGGTGTCGGGGCTGTCGTAGACGAGTTTGTAGGTGACGTCTTTGGGGACGGGGGTGGGGGCGGTGTCGGTGTAGAGGAGTCGGATGGTGGTGTAGCGGTGGGTGTCGGGGTGGTCGGGCCAGGGTTGGGGGTGGCTGAGGGTGACGGTCACGGGGTAGGGGCGGAAGCGGCCGGCTGCGCAGTAGGGGCGGCAGTCGTTGACCATGTCGGTTCCGGTGGCGGTGGCGGTGTTTCCCCAGGTGTTCCAGCGGAGGTCGACGAGTCGGTTGTTGCCGTCGCCGCAGGCGAGGAGGTATTCCTCGGGGCGTATCTGGGGTTTGGAGGAGCAGTCGAGGACGACCGGGTCGGGGGCGGGGGTGGGTGCGGCTGGGGGTGGTGCGGCGTGGGTTGGTGCGGTGGTTGCCGCGAGGGTTGCTGCTGTGCTGAGCAGGATCGCGGTGCGGGTGTGTATTGGTGTGCGGGTCCGCTGCCTGCGGGGGTGCGGCCGTTTGTTGTTGCGTCCACGTGGCCTCCTCGCCCGTCCCTGTGCGCGCCTGGTGGCGCTGCGGGGCATGCCCAGCTTCTCCGATCCGGGCATGCCCCGCACCCGGTGGGCGCATGCCGTGGGGGCGGCCCGCCGGGGGCGTCTGCGCGGGTGGGTCCCGGCCCGCCCGGGTTCGGGGGAGGGTGGCCCATGGGGCCGGGCCTGCCGGGAAAGGGGCTGCGGTCCGGCCTGAGGGGGCTTGCGGTTCGGGGTTTGCGGGCCCGGCCCGTGGAGCGGGGCTTGCGGTATCAGCCTCAGGGTGGGCTTGCGGACCGGGCCTGCGGGATGGGCTTACGGCCCGGGGGCTGCGGGAGCGGCCGGGCGCACGTGCGGTTTTCCTCATGCCGCGGAGCGACTCCGCGCGGCTCGATGTCCGCACCAGCCGGGTGTGACTGCGGACCGGCTTGCGGGAGAGTCCGCGGACCGGGCTTGCGGGGTCTGGCCCGTGGGCTGCGGTGTGTGCCTGCGGGTCGGTTTGTGGTCCGGCCTGCGGGGTGGGCTCGCGGACCGGCTTGCGGGGAGAGCTGGCGGGTCGGCTTGCGGAGCGGGGAGGGGGAGCGGGCTGAGGGGTGGGCCTGCGAGGAAAAGCTGCCGACCGGCCTGCGGGGAGACGCGCGGACTGGGCCCGCGGACTGGGCTTGCGGGGCTGGGCCGCGGCGGGGCTGGGCCTGCGGCGGGGCTGCAGGGAAAGGCTGTCGGCCGGGCTTGCGGACTGTGGCTGCGGGGAGGCCCTGCGGATTGGGCCTGCGGACCGGGCTTGTGAGGAGGCCAGGCCAGCGGGGCGGTGGCGCGGCGGAAGGCATTGCGGTACCGGGCCCCACACCGGCGGCCGACCACCAGACCAGAGCGCGGCAGGCCGGCAGGCCGGCAGGGCCGGCGGAGCGAGGCTCGCCGGGCGGGCGGGGGTGTGTCGGTACCGGCCCGGACAGGCCGCGTCCGGCACGGTGGGCGCGTGTGTACCGCCCTCCCGCCCCACCTGCGGACGGAACCCGGGGCACGTGGGAAGGGGCCCGTATGGCAGACGACACCACCAGCCGCGCCACCGGTTCCGGCAGAGGCACCGATACCGGCGCCGGCACCGCTTCCGGCGGCGGAGCGGGAGCCGGCGCCGGTGATGGTGCCGGTGCCGGTACGGGCGCGGTCTCCTCGCAGGCGACCAGCCGCCGGGCCCTCCTCCTGGCCGCCGGGTCGGCCGGGGCCGCCGCCGTACTCGCCGCCGGATGTGCCGCCCCCTCCACACCACGCGGAGCGCCGGCACAGCCGTCCGCCTCCCCGACCCCTCCCCCCTCACCCGCCCCGACAACAGCCGCCACCGCCACCGCCCCGGCCTGCGTCCTCGCCGTCCAGGCCGGCGCGGGACCCTACTACCTCGACGCCGCCCTGATCCGCTCCGACATCACCCAGGGCCGCGACGGCGTACCGCTACGCCTGGACCTGACCGTCGTCCGCGTCCCCGACCACTGCCGGCCGCTGCCGGCCGCTGCCGTCGAGGTCTGGCACGCCGACGCCGACGGCAACTACTCCACCGCCCAGACCACCTTCCTGCGCGGCACCCAGACCACCGACCACACCGGACGATGCGTGTTCCACACCATCGTGCCCGGCTGGTACGCAGGCCTCGCCCCCCACATCCACTTCAAAGTCCGCCCCGACCCCCACACCGAGACCACCTCGCAGTTCTTCTTCCCCGAAAACCTCCTGACCCAGATCTACAGCCGCCCGCCCTACACCCGCCGCACCGCACCCCCACACCCCAACACCCGCGACAGCCGCTACCGCGCCGCGGCACACACCATGACCCTCCCCCTCACCCCCCACCACAACGGCTACCGCGCCACCTACACCATCGGCATCACCTGACCCCCACCCCACGCCCGCAGGCCCCTCAACCCCAGCACCGGGCCCCTGCCCGCAAGCCCAATCGGCAGGCCTCCCCGCAGCCCCGGTCCGCGAGCCTCCTGGCAAGCCCGGTCCGCGGACCCAGTGCGCGGGCCTCCCCGCAGCCCCGCCTGCCTCGCTCTGGTCTGGTGGTCGGCGGCGCGGTGTGGGGCCCGGTACCGCAGTGCCTCCTGCCGCGCTGCCCGCCCTGTCGCCCTGCCGTCCTGTCGGCCTGTCGGCTTGTTCTGCTCTTCCGGCGTCTGCGGCCCGGGGTGTCGCTGAGGTGGTTGAGGCCGCGTGGCCGGCTGTGGTGGGTGGGTGTTGATGAGATTCCTTGAAAACGGCCACAGCTGCTTCGGTTCCTCAGGTGTCCGGGTTTGGACCGTCCGAGGATGGTAGGGAGCGTGAGCGTGTTTGAGGGGTTGTCGACCGTCAGGTCGGCAGCCCCTGGGAACCTCTGAGGGGCCGGTGGTATCGGCGTGGTGGGGCCGGATCGGCATGTGGTGGGATGGCATGCCACCCGTGCCTGCTGATCTGTTGGAGGACCCGTGACACCCGCGTACTCGTCGCTGACGCGTGCATTGGCTGACGCGCTGGTGGACGTTGCTTGGTTCATTGACGGCGCGGACGACGAGCAGATGGATCCGGACGACGCCGTGAAGGCCCTGGAAGGCATTGGGGCCACGTTGGGTCGCTTGTCGCATGACCAGCGAAGCGAACTGCTTGGCGTGCTCGGAGCCATGGCTGAGGCGGAGGGGGACGCCGTGAGGCGAGAATTCCTTAGCGCCTTTCCCGGGACTTCGGACTTCTCGATGAGTGATCGGCTTAGCCGCGAGGTTCAGAGGCAAACATGAGCCACGATTGGGGCCCGGGGACTGAGCGAGGGGGGCGGTGTGATGGTGATCAGAGGGCTGCATCCGGAGAGGTCCGCCCGGCTTGAGGCGCTCGTGGATGAGTGCCGACCGCTGCTGGGCATGGATGACGGGATGGCTGCGGTGCAGCGGCTGCTGAGCGAGCACCGGGTCGAGGTGCTCGATGCGGTGATGATCACACGCGAGCTCCTCGGGGCGGGGCCTGAGGCTCTCGGTGAGGCGAAGACCATCGTTCTGACGAGTCCGGGCAGAGGCCGTGAACTCACAGTGCACGAGCAGTTCGTGGACGAAGCGGAGCGAGGTCTGTCTCGACTCCCCAAATCAACGGACCACCGCCCATGAGGACGGTGGCTCGTCGAGTCGGAACCTTGCGGGGTTCAGGTGGTCTTGCCTTTGGGGCTTCAGCGCAGGCCCAAGGGCCCAGGGGGTCCTTCGCAGCGGGATGATGCCCGGTCTGCGGACCGGCATCGCGGGGCGGGCGGCCTCGGGGGAGCGGCCGGCGGGGCGAGGATGGCGGGGCGAGGATGGCGCCGGGCTTGTCGCAACGTGGGCAGTACGGCCCCATTCCCCCGGCCCGCTCCGCCCGCCCGGCCGCCTGGTCGATCCCGGCCGGCCAGCCCGCCCCTCTTTTCCCGGCCCGCTCCACCCCGGCCACCCACCACCCCGTGCCCGGCCCGCCACCCGGTGCGCCCCCGCCCCGTCCGACCTCCCGCGCCCGGCCCGCCCCGTCCGGCCCGCCCCGTCCGCCCCGCCCCGTCCGACCTCCCGCGCCCGGCTCGGCCCGCCGCCCGTTGCCATCCGCCCCGTCCGGCCTGTCGCGCCCGGCCCGCCGCCACCCGCTGCGCCCGCCCCGCCCCGTCCGACCTCCCGCGTCCGGCCCGGCCCGCCGCCCGTTGCCATCCGCCCCGTCCGGCCCGCCCCGCCCGGCCCGCCCCGCCGCGCCCGGCCCGCCCCGCCGCGTCCTGCCCGGCCCACCCCACGCGACCCGCCCCCGCACCCCCCGTCCCGGCGCGGGGCTGCTCACGTGGTGAAGACCAAACCGCCTCCTACCCTTCAGGAGTTGACGCCAGACCGGCAAGCGGGCCGCCGCCGGCCGGGGAAAGCCCTGCACGGACCCGGTGCGGGAGTGCGGTGACCGTGCGGTGACAGCGTTGCCATCTCGTTAGGGATTCACTTCTTGACGGCAGCGGATACGGGCACGTTGACTGCCTCCCTCGGCCGTACCGACACGGCCCCACCAGGGAGGCTCACCTCGTGAACGCGTATCTGGGGCGTGCCCCCGTTGCTCTGGCCGTCACGGCGCTCGCCGTCACGCTCACCGCCTGCGGCGGCTCCGACGGCTCCGGCGGCTCCGGTGACAGCAGCGGCGAGGTCAGGATCGGCCTGCTGCTCCCCGAGAACGAGACCGCGCGTTACGAGAAGTTCGACAAGCCGCTGATGGAGAAGAAGGTCGCCCTGCTGACCCTGGGCAAGGGCAAGGTCCTCTACGCCAACGCCGCGGGCGACGCGGTCCGGCAGAGCGCCCAGGCCGATGCGATGATCAAGGACAAGGTGGACGTCCTGGTCATCGACGCGGTGGACTCCAAGGCCATCGCCGCAGCGGTGACGAAGGCCAAGGCGGCCGGTATCGCGGTGGTCGCCTACGACCGCCTGGCCGAGGGCCCCATCGACGCCTACACCTCCTTCGACAACGAGGACGTCGGCCGCGTCCAGGGCAAGGCCCTGCTGGACGCCCTGGGCGACAAGGCCAGGACCGGGAAGATCGTCATGATGAACGGCGCGGTCACCGACCCCAACGCCGCCAGCTTCAAGGCCGGTGCCCGTTCCGTCCTGGACGGCAAGGTGAACGTCGGCAAGGAGTACGACACCGTCGAGTGGAAGCCGGAGAACGCCAACACCAACATGGCGTCCGCGCTCTCCGCGCTCGGCAAGGACAAGATCGTCGGCGTCTACTCCGCCAACGACGGCATGGCCGGCGGCATCATCACCGCCCTCAAGGCCGCCGGCGTCTCCCCCCTGCCCCCGGTCACCGGCCAGGACGCCGAACTCGCCGGCGTGCGGCGCATCGTGGCGGGCGAGCAGTTCATGACCGTCTACAAGCCCTACGCCCGCGAGGCCGAAGCCGCCGCCGAACTCGCCGTCCTCCTCGCCCAGGGCGAGAAGATCGACGGAATCATCAACCAGGTGGTCAGCAGCCCGACCAGCAAGCGCATCCCCGCCGTCCTCATCCCCGGCGTGCCAGTGACCCGCGAGGACATCCGCACCACCGTGGTCCTCGACGGCGTCTACACCGTCGAGGAGATCTGCACCGACTCCCTCAAAGCCGCCTGCGACGAGATCGGCCTGAAGTAACACCACCGCGGCAAGACCACACCCCCCGCACACCACTCGCCGCCGTACGCCGCCCGCCGCTGCCCGCGGGCCCGCGGGCGCACGGCGGCGTACGGCGGCGTACGGCGGCGGGCGGGGCAGCGGGCACAGGACGCGCCACGCACCACACCGCCCCCCCGCCCGCCCCGCCCCGCCCCGGGCGGGGGCTCACCGCCCCGCGACACCCGCCTACCGTGCGCCCGTACGCACCCGCGCGGGCCGGCACCTCCCCGCGCGCGGCAGCCCGGAGGAACGCGCGCAGAGCGCCGCCGGAGCCCCAGGAACGCTCTGCGTCCCGCGCCAAAGCACCGGCGCACTCGCACACAGCCGGACACCAGCCCCACTCGCCCGGGCACAACGCCCAGCGGCACAGACCACTGCGGCAGTCCAACAGACCAGCCCGGCCCGCACCGGCCCCAGCCTGCGCCCGGAGGCGGCGGCGCTCCACCCCAGGCGCCCCGACCCGCCAGTGGCGCCCGTACCGGCGGCCGTAGCGCCCGAACCCGCCCCCGTAGCGCCGTACCGGCGGCACGGGGAGCAGACCTGGCTGACGGAGCACTGCGAACACCGTCCCCGACCGCCGCCCCGACCGCCGCCCACGCCGCCGCCCTGGGCACGCCTGCACGCCGCCGCCCCTCCCCGAGACGAACGCACACCCCCTCCACCACCAGGGCCCACCCCGCGGCGTCGCGCTTTCCTCCGCACGGCCATGAACCGTGGAGCCCCCGCCTCTGCCCCGATCCCGCCGACGCGGCCGGGCACCGCAACCGCCCCGCTTCACGGAGCGCGGGCGCCTCGGAGACGGACGGCCTGCGCACCGGGCCCGGGATCGGGACCCGCCGACCTCGCCCAGGCCCGCCCGGGCAGGACTCCCGGCGAAGCCGGCCCGTCCGCGCACCGCCTTCCCCACCCCCGCTGGTGCGTCACCTCACCCGAGAGCAACCGCCGCGGCCGGCGGAGCCCGCCTGCCGCGCCCCATGGCGGGCCGCCACCAGCACCACACCCGACCCGGCCGGCACCCACCGCCTGCGCCGCACGTCGACACGCCGGCCCGACTGCCGCGCCCACCTGGCTCGGCCGCGTCGGAACGGGAAAGCCGGCCGCCGCAGACTCGTCGAACTGGTCCGCCCCAAGGCCCTGCGCATAGCCACCCGGCGTATCGACGACGTCTTCGACGCGCTCGACGAACGGACCGTCGTCGTCCCAGGCACCGGCACCCTCCACGCGGTCATCCCATACCTGGCCCGCTCCCTCGCGGCCGTCCGCGAAAAACGCGGGGCCCTGGAGCCCCAGACCAGCCAGCTGCTGGTGGCCCCCTCTTTCCAGGTCCTGACGTCGCTGCCCGGCGTCGGCGTCAGGACCGCCGCCGTCCTGCTGGTCACCGTCGGCGACGGCACCGGCTTCCCCACCACCGGCCGCCTCGCCTCTACGCAGGCCCCGCCCCGGCCACGAAGCAGTCGGAACCCTCTCGATCCACGGCGAACCTGCACCCACAGGCGCCTCAACCCGCCACGGGCCCAGACCCCGGCAGGGGCACCGCCGCCACCAGGCCGCGTGCAGCCCACCGCCCACGCCCACCACCGCCGGTGCGCCCAACCCACGGCTCCACCGGCTTCCGGGCCCTCGCCGCGACGCCCATCGGCCGGGCCGGCCGCCCACCGGGCCCAGGCCCCGGCAGGGGCCACCGCCGCCACCAGGCCGCGCCCGGCCCACCCGCCCACCGACTTCCCCGCCGCCGGTGCGCCCAACCCAAGGCTCCACCGGCTTCCGGGCCCTCGCCGCGACGACCGCCGGCCCCGCCCGAGCCCCCACCGGCCCAGACCCCGGCAGGGGCACCGCCGCCACCGGGCCCGCCCGGCCCACCCGCCCACCACCGCCGGTGCGCCCAACCCACGGCTCCACCGGCTTCCGGGCCCTCGCCGCGACGCCCATCGGCCGGGCCCAGCCGCCCACCGGGCCCAGATCCCGGGAGAGGCACCGCCGCCACCAGGTCGCGCCCGGCCCACCGCCCCACCGCCGCCGCTGCCGGTGCGCTCAACCCACGCTTCCACCGGCTTCCGGGCCCTCGCCGCAACGCCCGCCGGCCCCGCCCGAGCCGCCCGCCGGGCCCAGACCGAGGCAGGGGCCCAGACCCCGGGAGAGGCACCGCCGCCACCGGGCCCAGACCCCGCCAAGGGCCCAGACCCCGGGAGAGGCACGGCCGCCACCGGGCCGCGCCCGGCCCACCGCCCCACCGCCGCCGCCGGTGCGCCCGGCCCGCCGGCTCCCCCGGTCGGCCCCCGCCGGCCCGCCGCCGTCCGACGGCCGCCCCCGACGGACCGGCCTACCACCCCCCACCCCCCGCCGGTGTGAGAGACCTCACCGCCCCCCGGGCGCGGCCGCCCGCGCCGTCTCCCGACCGCCCCGCGACCCGCGCCGGCCCGCCGCCCGCCGGACACCGCGAAACCCCAGCCCACACCGCCGCCGAAACCCCTGGAAGTCGACAGAAGTCCCCAGAAGTCCACGAAAATCCGCCGCCCCCACACCGCCCCACCCCGCCCCCGCACGTGACACACACCACGCGGCCCCCTCCCACCCCACCCCACCCAACCATCCCCAAATAGGGACAAGACGCCCATATCGTGCATTCAACTGGTTTGGTTTCATATGGTGTTTGAGGGTGTGTCAGCAGAAAACACGCGAGGCATAATCGGCCCCGGTCGTCTCCGGAAGTGCTCCAGCCATCGGGGCACCGACACCCCCCACTCTTCGGAGCACCCCGCACCGGACCGACCCCCAAGGCGCCCGCGATGTCCCTGGCCAGCCGCACCCGCCTCGCGGCCCTGCTCGCCGCCCTCACCGCCGCCGCCGGCGTCGCCGGCGTCACGACCTGGGCCCACGGACACGCCGCCGCCCCCGCGCCCGCCGCCGCCCAGGCCCCCCAGCGCCCCAGCGTCACCCAGGGCACGGTCGTGCAGTTCGTCGCGCACCCCGACGACGACCTGTTCTTCATGAACCCCGACCTCAGCCGCTCCATATCCACCGGCGTCAAGGTCACCACCGTCTACCTGACCGCAGGCGAGTCCGACGGCCGCAACGAAGCCCACAGCCCCCACCTGCAAGACCCCGCCCGCCCCGCCGACCACGCCGCCTACGCCGAAGCCCGCCAGAACGGCATACGCGCCGCCTACGCCGAGATGGCCACCGGCCGGCGCACCAGCGCCTGGCAGCGCACCTCCGTGCCCACCACCGGCGGCGGCAGCGCCGAAGTCGACGTCCTCCTCGCCCGCCCCGAGGTCAACCTGGTGTGGATGCAGATGCGCGAAGCCCGCAGCATCTCCGGCGACAACCCCGACAGCCTGCGCGGCCTGTGGGACGGCAAGGTCCCCGCCCTCGGCTCCCAACTCGCCTCCGGCACCCCCGTCACCACCCCCTTCACCTACACCCGCGACCAGGCCGTCCAGGCCATCGCCAACGTACTGGCGCTCTACCGGCCCACCACCATCCGCACCCAGGACCCCACCCCCGGCCGCACCCGGCCCGCCGGCGCCCCCGCCGACCACCAGGACCACATCTACGGGGCCCGCTTCGTACAGGCCGCCACCGAACGCTACGCCGCCACCACCGCCGCCGGCCCCCGCCCCCACTTCTCGGTCCAGAACTACGTCAGCTACCCCAACAGCTCCCTGCCCCCCACCCTCGACGCGAAAGCCGCCGAGGAGAAACTCGGCTACCTCAAGACCTACGCCTGGAGCGACCACCAGGACTGGTGCGGCAGCCCCGCCGGCTGCGGCGACCGCAAGACCGCCACCCGCCCCACCGGCGCCGGCTGGAACCAGACCATCCGCTACAGCCGCGGCGAGAGCACCACCTGGCTGACCCAGGGCCCGCCCGGCCACCTCTACGCCTTCGCCGCCCTCGACGGCCAGATGGCCTACTGGACACGCCCCCGCCCCGACACCCCCTGGCAGGGACCCCGCTTCCTGCCCCCCACCGCCCCCGGCACCACCATCGACGCCGGCGCGTCCACCGCCCGCCTGCCCGACGGCCGCATCGCCGTCCTCGCCACCCGCACCACCCTGGCCACCACCACCCCCCACGACTACCGGCGCGAGACCGTCTACGCCCTCCAGAACGCCCCCGGCGCCGGCTTCGGCCCCTGGCACACCCTCGGCACCCCCGACACCGGCGACCTCTCCGCCACCTCCGCGATCGGCACCCCCACCGCCACCACCGACCCCGCCGGCCGCATCACCGTCTACCTCCGCGACTCCCGCCGCACCCTGGCCGCCGCCACCCAGACCGCCCCCGGCGCCGGCTTCGGCCCCTGGCAGAGCCTGGGCGGCACCGCCCTGCAGGGCGACCCCGCCACCGCCACCGACAGCGCCGGCCGCCGACACCTCTACGCCGCCACCGACCGCACCGTCCTGGCCTGGACCCAGCCCGCCCCCGGCGCCCCCCTCGCCGGCCCCTTCCCCACCGGCCTGCCCGCCACCACCGGCGTCCTGTCCGCCACCCCCGAAGGCGACGGCGTCCGCCTCTCCTTCCGCACCCCCGGCACCGGCACCGTCACCACCACCCGGGCCACCGCCACCACGGCCGCCCCCCTCCTCTCCCCACCCGCCACCACCGGCGGCGAAGGCGGCTACGGCGCCGTCGCCACCACCGGCCACCTCCTCGCCGGCCGCGCCGCCACCGGCACCGCCGCCATCACCCTCCCCACCCCCGACACCCACACCAACACCAACACCAACACCAACACCAACACCGGCACCAACACCGGCACCGGCACCGGCACCGGCCCTGTCTGGCACGAGTCCCAGATGCTCTACACCGGCGCCCCGGCCGCCGTGACCACCCCCGACGGCACCAACCTGGCCGCCACCCTCGGCCTGGACGCCGACCTCCACACCACCACCCCCACACCCACCCCCGGCCCCGCCGGACCCGCCCCCACCCCCTGGCACCGGGCCGTCCCGCCCACCGCCCTCGCCCAGGCCGCCCGCCACCCCTCCACCTGGCACCACTGACCACCACCGCCCCAACCCCCCCCCCCCCCCCCCCGCCACGGCACCCACCCTGCGGCCACCACCCGCCGGCCCGCCCCGGCCCCACCGCCCGCCCCACCCGGGCCACCGGCCCTACCGCAGCCACCGGCACAGCGCCCCACCACCCGGCTGCCGCCCGGCCCGGCCGTCCGGCCGCACTGCTCAACTCCCCACGCCCTGACCACCGGTGACAGGGCCCCTTGTGACCGCCGCCCGTACCACCCGCCGCCGACGGCGGCGCACACATGCGCCGGGGCCCGCCGGCCGCTTCTTCCCCGGATGACCGGCGAACTCCGCCCTGCTCGCCCGAGTGGCCGAACCCACCGGCTGACGCCTGAGCGCCAGAGGGCCAGAGCGCCTGAGGGCCAGAGTGGCGGGAGCTGCGGCAGCGGCGCGGGCATGGCCGTCAGCGAGGTGAACCGAAAGAGGCGGCCCGGGAGCGGGTCGAGGTGTCTTGCCGTCAGCAACCGACCGGGGACCGAGGAGGGGGAGCGGAGAAGGGCGCGGGGAGAGGGGAGCGGGGAGGGGGCGAGGAGGGGAGTGGAGAGCAGCCCGGGGGAGCGTCCGGGATCCGCGTCAGACAGGACCGCGCCGCGCCCGAAGTCCCGCCCCTCCTACCGCCCCGGGGGCGGGGCCGGCAGACCGCCACTCTCAAGCGCCACCAGCGACAGCAGCACGATCGACCCCGTCCACGCCAGCGGCGCCACCGAAGCGGCCCGGCCGGCGCTGTCCACCTTCTCCGGCAGCTCACCGAGCGCGTTGCGTTTGGAGAGCACCCACTCCAGCACCGGCCCCGCCTTCGCCGGCCGCCCCCCGGCCGCCCACGCCAGCGCGAAGAACGCCGTACTGGGCGTCCACGCCGTCGCACCCCACGGCGCCCCCGGGTCATCACCCGGCGTCAGCCCCCCGTTGGGCAGGCGCAGCGCCCGCCACGTGGACTCCAGTACCGCCTCCAGCCCCGCCGGAGCCGCGTTGAAAGGCGGCGTCATGAACGCCACCGCACTGTCACGCCCGTGCCGGCCGTCGACGGTGCGCTGGTAGCCCAGCGGCAGGAACCGCTTGGAGATCCCCGCCGACAGCCGCCGCGCCGCCCGCGCCCACCGCGCCGCGTCCCCGGGCCGGCCCGCCTCCCGCGCCAGGTCCGCGGAGGCGTTCAGCCCGGCCAGCAGCGGCGCGGCCGTCCCGATGTTCGTACTCGACGTCATCAGCTCCCAGTAGTCGGGAGACGCCGGAGGCAGCCCGTCCGCCCCCAGCGACCGCGCCGCACGGTCGGCCGCCCTGGCCACCATCGGGTAGAGCGTCGCCAGCCGGGCCCGCCGGCCCTCCGCCGGCGCCGCCCGGTACCACTGCCACACCGACCACGGAACCCAGCCGTTGGCATCGAGCTGCCACCGCCTGCCGTCCGGCGGCCCGGAACCGTCCAGCTTCGTACGCGCCTCCCAGCTGCCGTCCCCGCGCTGCGTCGCGGCACTGTGCCGCAGGATCCCGAACGCCTCCGCGTCATGCCCGGTGTGCGCGAACGCCGCGCACGCGAAGCTCGCATCCCGCGGCCAGGAGTACATCCAGCCCGGACTCCACCCCGCCGCCATCGCCCCGTTGGGCCGCAGCAGCGCCCGCATCGCCAGCAGCGCCCGCGCGGCCGCCGCCCGCTCCGCCGCGGACCTGCCCGGGATCCGGCCCGACGCCAGCCACGCCCGGCTCTGCCCGATCTGCCGCAACGCCCCCGCGTCACCGGCCCCGACCACCACCGACACCGTCCGCCCCGCGGGCAGGTACAGCCACCGCCCCGACGCCAGCCGCAGCACGTTGCTGCCCTCCACATACCGGGCGCCGGCGGCACGCGAAGCCGAAACCCCCTCGGCGGCCGTCACATTGGACAGCACCCCGACCGTGGGGGCGGTGAACCCCGACAGCGGCGCATGACCGCCCGCACCGCACACCGGAACCGAGGCCCCGGCCAGCACCGCCGCGGCCACCGCCCAGCATCCAAGGACAACGGGCACCGCCACTCCCTCCGCCGCACCGCGTACGCGCGGACACCGCCCCCGGCCCATCCTCGAAGACCCCCGCCCGCCCCGCCACGCACACCCCGCCGCCCGGGTGACCCCCCACCCCCACCCCCACCCTCCCCGCCCGCCGAAGCCCGCCCGCCGAAGCCCGCCCGCCGAAGCGGCCCGTGGCGACCGGCCCCGCCCGGGATGCCGCCCGCCACGAACCGTGCACATCATGGGTGTTCGCGGGCCGTGCGATCACCACAGCCGGCGGGGCGCAACCGGCCGCCCCCGCCCGACGGACCCCCGCTGCGAACACCGCGAACGCTGCGAAGAGGTGGCCCATGAGCACCACGGCGGCCGAGGACGAGGACCTCGTGACCCCCTCCCCACCAACCGGCCCCCACACCGGACCCCGCCCCCTCCTGCGCACCCTGCCCACAGCCGCCGCGGCGACCCTCGCCACCGCCGCCGGAGCCCTCGTCGCCGTCGGATGCTTCCTCGGCCTCTACATCCGCCCCACCTCCGACGACTGGTGCGCCGCCTGGAAAACCCGCGACCTGGGAGTCCTCGGCATCACCGCCGACTTCTACACCACCCAGAACGGCCGGATCGCCAACGCCTTCCTCAGCGGCCTCCTCTACGGCGGCGGACCGGCCGGCACCAAAATCCTCCCCACCCTCATCACCCTCGCCCTCACCGCCGCCCTCGTCCTCCTCGGCCGCCGCCTCCTCCACGCCCTCGGCCACACACCGCCCCTGCTCGCCCTGACCGCCTGCGCCCTGGCCCTGCAGGCACTCCTGTACTTCGCGGGCACCCGCAGCTACCAGGTCCTGCTGTGGGCCCCCGCCACGATCTCCCACACCGTGCCGAGCGTCATCGGCCTGTGGGCCCTGCTGCTCGCCCTGGCCACCGCCGCCCACCCCCGCCCCGCCGTCCGCACCGCCGGCCTCGCCGGCGCCCTCCTCACCGGCTTCGCCCTCGGCACCCTGAGCGAACCCTTCGCCCTCGTCAGCGCACTCCTCGCCGCCCTGACCGCCCTGCTGTGCCTGCCCCGCCTGCACCTCACCACGACCTGGCGCCCCTTCACCTGGTGCCTGCTGTGGTGCGCCGGCCTCGCCTGCGGCCTCACCGTCCTCCACACCTCCCCGGGCGCCCGCTGGCGCCGCGCCCAGCAGCCCGAGAAACCCCCCATCCTCTCCACCGGCGAACTACGCGCCACCTTCGAGGACTGGCTGCGCATCTGGGACACCGTCACCGGCCAGTGGGCCTACCTCGCCGCCGCGGCCGCCGGCCTCCTGCTGGGCCTGGCCGCCACCCTCCGCACCCCCCGCCCCGCCCCCCGCCGCGTCCCCGCCTCCGGTGCGCGGCCCGGCGCCGGGCGGGCCACGCGGACCGCCCTGCTGCTCCTGCCGCTGCCCGTGGTGATCTTGGGCTCCTTCGCGGTGGCGGCCGGCCTGCGCAGCGGATACGGCCCCACCGGCTGGACCTACGCCCGGACCTGGACGAGTTTCCTGTTGCCCATGGAACTGGCCCTGTGCGGCTACGGAGCCCTCCTGGGAGCCTGGGCCGGCCCCCGCCTGGCCGCCCGCCGCCCCGCCGCCGCGGCCACCGCCACCACGGCGGCCCTCTGCCTGACCCTGGCCGCGACGGCCTCCCTCGTCCCGCACCTGCAGCAGCTCACCACCACCACGGTGGCCCGCTCCATCGCCTGGGACGCCCAGAACACCCGCATCCGCACCGAGGCGGCGCACGGCGCCACCGACGTCGGCTACCGCCCCCTGCCCATCGGCCACCTCGCCGAGCCCTTCTTCACCGCCGACTACGACCGCGACTGGGTCGCCGCCTGCGTCTCCCGCTGGTACGGCGTCGACCGCATCCACCGCCTGACGGGGCGGGGAGGCGCAGGCACACCCGGTCCCTGATCACCTGCTGGTAGGTTCCGGCCATGACCGGAGACTGGCGGACGGATCGGATCGGTACCGCCCTCAGAGGGGAGAACCCGACCGTGCTGCGGCGGCTGACCTCGGGATTCGCCGTGATCGGGGATGTCCAGTTCCTGCCGGGATACTCGGTACTCCTCGTCGACGACCCGCAGGTACAGCGGCTGTCGGACCTGCCGAAGGCCAAACGCCTGTCGTTCCTGTCCGACATGGATCAGCTCGGCGAGGCGGTCGAGCGGGCCTGCAGGCGGCTGGACCCCGCCTTCCGGCGGGTCAACCTGGAGATCCTGGGGAACAAGGACCCGTTCCTGCACGCCCACGTGTGGCCGCGGTTCGCATGGGAGCCGGCCGACGCGGTGCGCGCTCCGGTGTGGCTCTATCCGCGTGACCGGTGGAGTGACGAGCAGTCCAGGCTCGGCCCGCAGCACGACCCGCTGCGAGAAGCGATCGGCAGCGAGCTGGACCGGTTGCGCCCGACCGCCTGACGGCCACCCCGGGACCCACCGACCGCCTGACGGCCAGACAGGCCGGCGGGCCCGGCCACCGCCGGCGGGCCCGGCCACCGCCGACCGGCCCGGCCACCGCCGACCGGCCCGGCCACCGCCGACCGGCCGGGCCGTCCCCCTCGCACCGCGGCCGGCCCGGCGTCGCCCTGCCGGCCGTCCCGCCAAGCGGTGCCACGGCGCGACCGCAGTCCACCCACCCGGACGGCCACACCGAGCCGGCCGGCCCGCCCGCCGGGCGCGGGCAGCCGGCGGGCACGAAAACCACGGGCAGAACAGCGCATCAAGCACGCGGCACGAACCCCCGGAACAGGCAGGGGGCAGGGCAGTCGACAGCCCGCGACACGGGGCGCGGCCAAGCCGGGGCGGTGCTCTTGTCGGTGTCGGTGTCGGTGGACACGGGCGTTCACCGCCCGGCAGACGACGCCCACGCGCCCGCCCGCCCGCGTCCGGCCGCCGCGCAGCCGCCGGCAGAGGCCGTCGGCGCCCGCCACGGCTGTCCGGCGCAGGGCCGGCCGGGCCCCTCCACACCGGCCGCCGCATGCCGAACGCATGCCGAACAGCCGGCACACACCCCCGGCCCTTCACCCTTCCGGCCCTTCAACCGCCCGGCCGGGTGGCCGGTGCGGGGTCGGTCGCCAGCCGGGCGTGCAACTCGACGTCGTAGCGGACACCGTCATAGCGGAGCCTGCGCCGCTGGAGCCCCTCGACCGCGAACCCCGCCGCGCGGGCCACCCGGCACGAAGCCGGGTTGTCGACCCGGTGGCCCAGCTCCAGCCGGAACAGCCCGGCGTCCTCGAACGCCCAGGCCGCCACCGCACGGCAGCCACCCGAGGCGACACCCCGCCCGCGGGCCGCCGCGGTCGTCCAGTACGAGACCCAGCCGGTGCCGTGACGCCGCTCGACGGAGCCGACCGCCACATGCCCCAGCACCACGTCCGCAGCGTCGACGACCGCGAACGCGTACCCCGACCCCGCGTCCCACTGCTCCGCCCGGGCCTCCAGCCAGCGCCGCGCCGCCGCCGGCGTCACACCCGGCTCAGCGGCCTGCCGTGCCATCACCGGCTCGGCGAACGCCGCCAGCACCGCCCCCGCATCAGCCGGCGACCAACGCCGCAGCCGCAGACCCGGGGACACTTCCAGACGATCACGCACCCCACGCATTCTTCCCCGGTCCCCCAGCCACCGGCCACCCTTTATGGGGTGTCCGGCGGATCAGGGCCGGGCCCGCGTCGTCTGGCACCGCGCCTTGCCGCGTTGTCGACGGTCGCCGACGCTCCGCCTCGACTTCCTCCTCCGCCTTGCCATCCACGGCACCAGACGACGCGGGCTGACCGCCCCTGATCCACCGGACACCGCCTAACCCGCTGCCGGCGGCCCGGCCTTCAGGACTCGCGATCCATCACCCGGCGGGCCGCCTCGGCCTCCGCCGCGGGCGGAGAGAGCTCATCGAGGGTGTCGAGCTCGTCGTCGGAGCCCAGCTCCTCCTCCCACGCGGCCGCCAGCCGCTCCTGCTCCTGACGCGGCCTGGCCGCCACGGCATCCCGCCGATGCGGCTCCAGCGCCGCCAGGAAACGCCCGACCGCGTCCGTCGCCATGCCGTACTCCTTCTCACCGGGGGATGGGGCAGGACGCCGCCCGATGCCGCGCCCGGCCCAGCATCGCCAACCGGACCCCACACCCCCACCCCGACACGGCCCCCCGCCACCCGAATGCACGCGCCCACCACACCCCTCGACGCCCACCCCACCCCCGCCGCCCGCACGGGTGCGCCCGCACGCACGGGTGCGGCGCGCCACGGCCCCCGCCATGACACGCCGCACCCTTCCTCATCCGGCGCTCACCCACCCGTCCGGGCGACCGCCGGAGCGGGGTCAGCCGCGGTGGTGTCCGCGGCGGCCCCAGGACTCGGTGTCGATGACGTTGCCGCGCTGGTCGCGGAGGGTGGCGGTGTCGCGGTCGTTCCAGATCTGGCGGTTGCGGTCCTGGTAGAGGTCGTGGCGGGTGTCGCGGCCCTGGCCGGTGTGGACCTTGACGGCGGAGCGGCCGTCGAGGCGGAAGTCGGGGAAGCGGTAGCGGTTGCCCTGCTGGTCGGTGAGGGTGAAGCCGCGGAGGTTGACGCTGTGGCGGCCGGTGTTCCTGATCTCGACCCATTCGCGGTTCAGGGCGCGGTTGGAGCGGTCGTGGCGGGGGCCGCTTTCGTACCGGACGTCGCCGATGGAGAGGGAGGAGTGGGGTCCGCGGTGGCCGCCGCGGCGGTGGTCGTCGGCCGCGGCGGGCAGGGCGGCGGCCCCGAGCAGGGTCCCGGCGGCCAGGAGAGCGGCGAGGGTGCGGCGGGTGGCGCGAGAAGCAGACATGGAGAAGAAAACCCCTTCGACTTCAACGGACTTCAACGGACGGCCCACACCGGCGCCCACACCACAACGTGCGCGCCGGCCAGGCCCGAAACGGTTCCCGGCGTCTGGCCGAGGAGCCACACTCTGGCCCTGCGCCACGCCCCGGCACCGACCGCCCACCCCCTGTTTCCCAATCCGGATATGTCCGTAACCCTCCCTTGTAGCGGGCAACCGTCAAACCCCGATTGACACCCCGCACACAGCGGTCCGCCCCCACCCGGCGGGAGGCCTGCACGGCAGCCCTCCCCACCCCCGCACCCCGCACCCGACCCACCACCCCCGCCCCTGCGCCGAACGGGTTCAACGCCCTGTAACAGCCGCCCCCGCCACCCCTTCGCACACCCCTGCGCACACGATTCCCGCGTGCGAGAAAATGCGAGAAAACCGGCACCTACGACGACCCCGCCGCCCCCCAGTACTTCCTCACCAGCTCATAGGAAGCGATACGCGCACCCAGGTCGTAGACGGGCGTGGCCAGCATCAGCTCCTGCGCCCCGGTCTCCCCGGCCAGCCGCGCCAGCCGCTCCACCACCGCCTCCGGCGCCCCGACCGCCTGCTGCGCACGGAAACCGTCCAGCGCCTGCCGCTCCTGCCCGGTGAAGGGATGGGCGGCCGCCTGCGCGGGCGTGGGGAACGGCACCTGGCTCAGCCCCTTCAGCAGACCGGCCTTGACCACGTTCATCGGACCCGCCCGCCACACGGCCTCCTCCCGCGTCGGCGCGCACACCGTCTCCACGCACAGCATCACCCGGGGCCGCTCGCACCAGCGGGACGCGGTGAACGCCGCCCGGTAACCCTCCACCACGGCAAGGGTGTTGTCCGGCCGGATGTGGTGCGCGACCGCGACCGGCAGGCCCAGCGCCGCGGCCAGAGCGGCCCCCGCGGCACTGGAGACCAGCAGCCACGGCTCCGGCAGCGGACCGAGCGCGACCTCCTCCACCAAGAACGACAGGACAGCGGCCACGTCCCGGCGGTACTCCGCATCCGTCGCCGGCCCGGCCCCGCGCCGCAGCGCCCGCGCGATGGCCTCGTCGAACGTCCCCGGACCGCGGCCGATACCCAGATCGATACGGTCCTCGTGCAGCGCGGCCAGCGTCCCGAACTGCTCCGCCACCGTCAGGGGCGCGTGGTTGGGAGCCAGCACCCCACCCGACCCCAGGCGGATCACCGAGGTCGAGGCGGCGGCATGCGCCGTCAGCACGACCGGCGGGAACGCACCGATCGCGGGGGAGTGGTGGTGCTCCGCGTACCACAGGCGGCGGTAGCCCAGCCGTTCCATTCCCTGTGCGAAGGCGGCGGTGTCCCGCAGGGTGTCCACGGCGCGGGTACCCGTCTGCACCATCGCGACTTCCAACGCTGAAAGAGGTATGTCGAGCATGCCGTCAGCATAAGGATCACCCCTGCCCGCACCGGCCCCCACGATCGTTTTCGCGCCACCACCGACCGGCGGCCCCGACCCCCGGATTTCCGGCTAACCCGCAGCCGCGAAAACGTCAAGCCCCGAATTCGCGGAACGTGACCGCCACCGCCGCGGACAGGCTTACTGGTTATGCGCCTCACCGGCAAGGAAACGAGGCCGCAGACGCGGTGGAAACAATCCCCACATCACAAAGGCCCCGAATTCACCGAACCCGTTCAGGGTCCCATTCGATCAGGAGAAAACCATGAACCGAAAGTTCGAGACGTCCGAGACCCCCCGCCCCAAGCGCCGGGGCTTCCGCCTCGCCACCGCCGTCGCGGCCGCCGCGATCGCCGGCGGGGTCCTCATCCCCACGTCTTCCGCCATGGCGGCCCCCACCACGTCGGTAGAGAGCGTCGTCAGCCACAACCAGCACGACCACAAGAAGAAGCACGACCACAAGAAGCACGAAGACAACCACAAGAAGAAGAAGCGCAACAAGCACGGCGGCAACACCCAGGGCGGTACGCAGGGTGGCGGGTCCGGGAACACCCAGGGTGGTACGCAGGGTGGCGGCTCGGGTAACACCCAGGGTGGTACGCAGGGTGGCGGCTCGGGTAACACCCAGGGTGGTACGCAGGGTGGCGGCTCGGGTAACACCCAGGGTGGTACGCAGGGTGGCGGCTCGGGTAACACCCAGGGTGGTACGCAGGGTGGCGGCTCGGGTAACACCCAGGGTGGTACGCAGGGTGGCGGCTCGGGTAACACCCAGGGTGGTACGCAGGGTGGCGGCTCGGGTAACACCCAGGGTGGTACGCAGGGTGGCGGCTCGGGTAACACCCAGGGTGGTACGCAGGGTGGCGGCTCTGGGAACACCCAGGGTGGTACGCAGGGTGGCGGCTCTGGGAACACCCAGGGTGGTACGCAGGGTGGCGGCTCTGGGAACACCCAGGGTGGTACGCAGGGTGGCGGCTCTGGGAACACCCAGGGTGGTACGCAGGGTGGCGGCTCTGGGAACACCCAGGGCGGTACGCAGGGTGGCGGCTCTGGGAACACCCAGGGCGGTACGCAGGGTGGCGGCTCCGGCAACACCCAGGGCGGTACCCAGGGTGGCGGCTCCGGCAACACCCAGGGTGGAACCCAGGGCTGACCAGGCCAACCGAAAAGCGCAGCACCTCGCAGAGTCCTCTCTGCGAGGTGCTGCCGCATGCCCCCTCTGCCTCTGCCGCTGCCGCTGCCGCTGCCGCCCCGACCCACCCCCGCCGGGCGCAACGGCTCCATTCCGCGCCGCGGCGGCGACCAGGCGGCCATGGCGGCCGTAGACGCAAGCCCATGCCCGGCGAGCCACCCGCCCCCACCAGGCACGACACCCCCGCCCATCCCAACGTGAATCTGTCAAGCCCCGAATCTCCGTCGCTTTCTGCCCGCGCCCGGAAACGGCAATCTGGAGACAGATAAACCGCTCGGCCATCCAAAAGGAACTGAGACACCAGGCAAGTCGAATCCCCGGCTCGCACAGATCTCGGAAATCCCAGGTCGACTATTCAAGGGAGATTTTAAATGTCGAGGAAGAAGCACGTCGCCAACATTGCCGGTCTTTCCTGCGTCACCGCGATCCTCGCCGGCACGGCGGGGGTGGCAGTCGCCCAGCCTTCCGCACTTCCGACCGCAGCCCCTGCGGCGGTGTGCAGCCTGAAGGGCGGAGAGATCCACGGCAACGGCTTCGCCCTCAAGCAGACCTACGACGTCAAGCGCAGCGGGAAGACCATCGCCCGCGTCGCCGCCGGGCCCAAGGGCGACATCCGCGTCGGAATCACCGGCGCCGGCCCGTTCTCCGTAGGCACCGTCAAGTGCGCCTCCACAGGATCCACCGCGGCCTCCACCAAGACCGACATGGCAGCGGCAACGGCACGTGGCGCGGCCGCGGCCCAGCAGGCAGCGCGCGGCGGAGCGTCCAAGACGCAGGCAGCCGCCATCGGCCGGAAGGCGGCCGCATCGGAAGCCAAGCGGCTCGGACTGGCCCCCGCCGTGGTGAACCAGGTGACCAACAACGTGACGAACATCGTCAACAACACGATCATCGGCGGCTCGAACAACACCATCGGCGGCACCCAGATCGGCAACGGCAACACCCAGGGTGGAACGCAGGGCGCCGGTAACGGCAACACCCAGGGTGGAACGCAGGGCGCCGGTAACGGCAACACCCAGGGTGGAACGCAGGGTGGCGGCAACGGGAACACCCAGGGTGGAACGCAGGGTGGCGGCACCGGCAACACCCAGGGCGGTACGCAGGGTGGCGGCAACGGGAACACCCAGGGCGGTACGCAGGGTGGCGGCACCGGGAACACCCAGGGCGGTACGCAGGGTGGCGGCTCCGGGAACACCCAGGGTGGTACGCAGGGTGGCGGCTCCGGGAACACCCAGGGTGGTACGCAGGGTGGCGGCTCCGGGAACACCCAGGGTGGTACGCAGGGTGGCGGCTCCGGGAACACCCAGGGCGGTACCCAGGGTGGCGGCTCCGGGAACACCCAGGGCGGTACCCAGGGTGGCGGCTCCGGCAACACCCAGGGCGGTACCCAGGGCGGTGGCACCGGCAGCACCCAGGGCGGTACCCAGGGTGGCGGCACCGGCAGCACCCAGGGTGGAACCCAGGGCTGACCGGCCACCACATGACCGGTGACCGGGTGACCCACGGTCGAGTGCAGCACCTCGCGGAGACAGCCTCCGCGAGGTGCTGCCGCATGTCCGCCGCCGCCGGCGGTGTCGGCCGGACGACGCCGGGTAGGCGCCCGGTGCGGGGTGCGGTCCTGGCCCTCATGGCTGCGACGGGGACCGCATCCCGCCCAAGCCACCCCCACCACCCCGGCCCAGGCCCGTACAACCCGGCGCGGGGGCCTGCGGGATACTGACGCGATGCAGCACCCGCCGCCCCCCGGCCCCGGCCCGGCCGCTCCCGGCCCGGCCGCTCCCAGTCCGGCCGCTCCCGCCGGCCTGGGCCCCGCAGCTCCCGGGCCCGCTGCGCCCGCCGAACCGATAACGCCCGATGCACCACGCCACCCCGGGGTGGACCGGCCCCTGCTCACGCAGTCCTGGCTCGACCTGACCTTCGTGCACTGGCCCGCCGACCCCGCCGACGTCGCCCCGCTGCTGCCGGCCGGCACCGCCCCCGACACCCTGGACGGCGTCACCTACGTCGGCCTCGTGGCGTTCCGCATGCACCGCGTCGGATGGCTCCGCCTCCCCGGCATCCCCTACCTGGGCTCCTTCCCCGAGACCAACGTCCGCCTCTACTCCATCGACGGCCACGGCCGCCGCGGCGTGGTCTTCCGCTCCCTCGACGCCTCCCGCCTGATCCCCGTCCTCGCCGCCCGGACCGTCTTCCGCCTCCCGTACCAGTGGTCGCGGATGTCCGTCCGCCGCGACGGCCCCACCCTCACCTACACCAGCCGACGGCACTGGCCCGGACCGCGCGGCGCGCACAGCACCCTCACCGTACGGACCGGGCCACCCCTCACACAGCCGACCGCCCTGGAACATTTCCTGACCGCCCGCTGGGCCCTGCACAGCGACTTCCGCGGCCGACTGCTGTACCTGCCCAACAGCCACCCCCGCTGGCCGCTGCACCACGCCGAACTCCTGCGCTGCGACGAGGACCTGACGGTTGCGGCCGGCCTGCCCGCCCCCGCCGGCCCCCCGGCCAGCGTGCTGTACTCCCCGGGCGTCCCGGTACGGTTCACCCGCCCCACAGGCTGACCCGACCCGGCCGTCCGCCCGTTTGACCAGGCGCGGGGCATTGACACGGCCTGCGGGAGCGTGCGACAAAGTCCCCACGTCCGAGGCCGCGCGATGTCCGTTTCTCCGCGGTCCGGCGCCGCCGCAACCGCGAGACGCCGTCCCGAAGACGACAGCCCGCGGGTCCACCCCGACGCGATCAGCCTCGCGTCGCGCCGGTGCGACGACCGCGACCGACCGCGACCGACCCACCTGAAACACGACGATCGGACCCGACTTGACCCTCATGCCCGGATCACGCGTGCCCGGCCGGACCTGGACGGTCCGGCTCACCGGCCACGCCGATCACAGCGCCTCCGTCTCCTGCAGCACCGAAGCCTGCCGCATGCCGCCCCGTTCGAAGGACACCGCGGCCCTGAAGCGGTTCGCCGCCGAGCACGTCCGGGCCCACGCACGGCTGGCCACCGTCCGCCCCGACACCTCGTGCGCCTGCCGGGCCGCACAGTGCGCGCTCCACGAGACCCGCACCCACTGCACCGGCTCCACCCTCCTGGTCCTGGTCCACAACCCGGCCGTGGGACAGGTCTGGACGCTCGCCGAGATCTGCCAGTCCTGCGCCCCGCTCATCCCGCACACCGCCATCCTCGGCCGCTCCCAGCCCCAGCCCCAGTCCCAGGGCCGCCAGGGCCCGCCCGCGGTCCCCGCGCCGGCCACCGCGCCGACAGCCGCCCCACTGCCCGTCGCGGGCGGGTTCTCCTCACCGCAGGCCGCCCCGGAGGCCCCGGCCGCCCGCCGCCGCCCGCAGCGCCGCACCGCCCGCCCCCGCCGCGCCTCCTGACCCCCCGAAGGCAACCCCACCGACCCTGACCCGGTAGGGGCGACCCCCGCCGACCCTGAACCGGGTGTGGGCAACGGCGCCGGTCCTGCCCCCCCGAAGGCAACCCCACCGACCCTGACCGCGCGCGGCGGCAGCGCCACCCGCCGCCTAGGGTCTGTATCGAGTTGCCCCGCGGCGTCGCGACGCCCGGCACGCACCCTCGGCGCACGAGCCGAATGCCCTGGTAGCTCCGCTACGAGGACATTCGTCCCGCACGCCGAGGGCACGCACCGAACGCCGCTCCTTGCTCCACGGGGCAACTCGATACAGGCCCTAGCCGCGGCCGCCGACCACGTGGAGCACCGCGCGGCCACCGGCCCGCTGCCCGAGGGCCTGGCCCGGCCCTGGCCCCGGCCACCGCCCGCCAGTGGGTGGCGTCGAAGTCCCGTCTGGGTGGCGGGGGTCCGGCACGCACGCTCGCCGCGTTGTCGTCGGTCGCCGACGCCCGCGTCGGCTCCCTCCTGCGCCTTGCGAGCGCACGTACGGGACCCCGCCACCCCCGCCCTCACGGGCGGCCGACGCCACTTCGACGACACCCCCAGACCCCGACGCGGCCGGACCCGCCGCCCCGCGCACCGCCCGGACGCCGCCGCGCAGACGGCCGCCCGGCTGCGGCCGGACAAGCACGCCGCCGGACCCCTTCCGCGCAGGCTCACCGCGCAGACGCCCCCGGACAGAAGGCACCGCACCCCCGGGCCCGCTTCCGGCCGGGTCTCACACCACTCCGGGCGGGGCGGGACGCGGCGACCTCCTGCGCGCAAGCTCGCGTGGTAGCCGGTGAACCGCCCCTGGAGAGGCCGGGTCCACCCCGGCGCACCGCCCAAGCGCCCCCCGTACGCGGGGACTTCACACCCGGACGCCTGCGCACCCTCGCGGCCACCGCCCGCCGCGCCACCGGCCTCGACGCCCCGCCGTCCCGGCCGCCGACCCCGACCGGGGCGGCCAAGTCCGTACCCTCGCCCGCGACTTCCCCCACGCCCCGCCCGGCGGGGGGCCGTAGCCCGGTTGGCCTTGCCCCTGGGGGGGGGAAGCACTGCTCGGCATCGGCGCGTTCGCCCGCCGGGCACGGCCCGCGCACAAGCCCCTACGGCTGTACGACCGCCACGGCCTGCTGCCGCCCGACCACTTCCACCCTCGCCGCCGCCGGGCTCCTCGTGCGGCCGCGCCGGAGGCGGCCCGGCTGTGGGCCGCGTACCGTGACGGCGTCGAGCGCCGTCACGCGGCCCGCCGCGAGCCGGCAGCGCACCCTGCGTATCCACCTGCCGGCGACGGCCCCGTGGAGCCCTGCGTCCGGGGGGACCTGGGGCGTGTTGCGAAAGTGGCGTCGTCCGCCCGCGGTGCCTCGCAAGGCGGAGGGTCGCCCGCGTACCGGTCGTACGGGGGCGATCCCGACAACGCGGCGAGGTGCCGTGCCAGGCGCAGGCGTCCGGTCTCGGTCAAGGGTGCATACGGTGGGGCATGAGGGCCTTCTGATCGTTCGGTGGAGATGTCGCAATCCACACCGAACCCGGAAGGCCCTCACCCGTTCAAGAGGCCTCAGCCGAGACCTGCACCACCCGTCCACAACCTCCCGGGACAGAACACCTAGTCCGCGCCGGCCGGCTCCCGGCGACCTGCCGCACTGAACCGGCCCCCACGCAACGCCACCCGCTGGTCCACACCTGGGCAGAGCACGCGTCCCGCACGGGCGCCGGGGCACCCCGCGGGACCTGCGACTTCGCGGTCCCTGGCCGACTGGCCGCCCGACCCGGCCCGCCCGGCCCGGCCCGCCCCCGGCCGGCACGGCTACGCCGGCCCCGGCCCCGGTCCGGCTGCCGCGTCCGCCGGCTGCCGCGGGCCGGAGCCGGCCCGGGGGCGCCGCCCGGCCCGGTTCCGGTCGCGGTACCAGGCGCCCGCCCCTACCAGCACGGCCGCCCCGGCCCCGTACAGCGGCAGCCACAGGGTCGTCGTCGAGGCCAGGCAGTCGGCGACGGCCTCCTCCCGCCGGCTCTCCCGTACCGACGCCGGCACGGCGCCGCCGCCGGGCAGGCCAGCCACCGCGGCCCTGGTGCGCAGCACCTCGTACCGGCCGATCTCCCCGCAGCGGCTGCGGGTGCCCGGCATGGGGAACAGCCAGTCCCCGCGCTGAAGTACGGGGGCCACAGCGATCGCCACGCACAGGCCGACGACCAGCGCGTACGCGACCAGCGCGCGCATGTACGCCGTCCGGACGCCGGGCCTCCACGCCGGCCGGACCTGGAAGGCGAAGACCACCGCGAAGAGCGTCACCCCGATGTAGGTGGCGAACCACTGCCAGGAGCCCTGCGCGAGCGCGAACGTCAGGACCGCGGCGAGCCCGATGCCGATGACCCCGGCCTGGCCGGGGGTGTCGTCGCCCGCGCCCGCGCCCGGGGCCGCGGGCCTGCGCTCTTCGCGGGGGCGGGGGTCGCTCACGGGCCCCTCCTGCGGGGTCTCGACAGGTCTCGGAGTCGGCCCCCCAGCATCCGCCGCGCCCCCCGGCGCGGCCCCGCCCGCCATGCCGGGGGCGGGCGGACGGGGCCCGGACGGGTTCGGGAAGGGGGCCCGGATGGGGGAGGCGGGCCCGGACGGAGGGGAGGCGCGCGGCCTGTCACGCGCCTGTGACAGTCGGCGGACAGGTTCGTGAAGTCCCGGAGCCAGTCTTTTAACCAGAGAACGAAACGGACATTTCGCCCCAAGTTCTCTGGACCCGATCCTCCCCCTCCCCCCTCTCACCTGGAGTCATCCTCATGTTCCGTTCCACCTCCCGGAAGCAGCGTTTCGCGATGTACGCCGTCTCGGCCGCGATCGTCGGAGGAGGCGTGCTGGTGCCCACCAGCGCTTTCGCCGCCCCCGCAGCCGCCGGTACGACCTCGGTCGCTGCCCAGGCGAAGAGCGGCCACGAGAGCGACCACAAGAAGGAGAAGTGGGAGAAGAAGGACAAGAAGCACGACAAGGGCAAGAAGCACCAGAAGCACGACAAGGGCAAGAAGCACGGCAAGGGCAAGAAGAACAAGGTCCGCGACGTGGAGAACATGCCGGGCTGCAAGTTCTACCAGGGCAAGGTCTACTGCGAGCACAAGCCCGACAAGCCCGCCCCCGCCCCCGCGCCGGCCCCGAACACCAACCCGGCGGACAAGGAGAACCCCGACAAGGTCCCCGCCAAGCCGAACCCGGCCCCTCCGTCCGCCCCCAAGGCCGCAAGCTGAACCACCCGCGCCCCGTGAACCGGCCCGGCCCCCGCCCGCACCCCCGCCCCCGGGGTGCGGCCGGGGGCCGCCGCACGTCCGCGGGACGGAGCCGGCCGGATTCGAACCGGCGTCCTCACGGTTTTGGAGACCGCGCGCGACGACCTCTGCGCTACGACCCCGCCCCGCCCGGCATCCTAAGGGCCGTCCCGCAATCCCCGGCGGGCGCGCGGCGCCGCACCCCTCACCGCACCCCCCTCACCGCACCGGCGGGTGCGCCGACAGCCAGTGCCGGGCGATCTCCTCCCGCGTCGCCAGCCACGCCCCGCCCCGCTGTTCAAGGTGTCTCAGGAAGCCGTCCAGCGCACGGATGCGCCCCGGCCGCCCGATGATCCGGCAGTGCATGCCCACACTCATCATCCGCGGCCGCTCCCCGCCCTCGGCCCACAGCGTCTCGAAGGTGTCGACGAGATAGGCGAGCATGTCGTCGGCGGTCGTGAAGCCGTGGACGATCAGGAACTTGAAATCGTTCGCGTCCAGGCTGTACGGCACCACCAGGTGCGGGCGCCCACCCGTCTCGGCATAGAACGGCAGATCGTCGGAGTAGTCGTCGCTGTCATAGAGGAAACCGCCCCCGGCCACCAGGCGCCGCGTGTTCGCACTGGTCCGCCCGGTGTACCAGCCCACCGGCCGGCGCCCCACCAGCCGCCCGATCACCGCCGCCGTCTCCGCGATGTCGGCCCGCTCCACCTCCTCGGGCACCTGCCGGTAGTCGATCCACCGCCGGCCGTGGCCCGCCACCTCCCAGCCCGCCGCGCCCATCGCACGCGCCGCCTGCGGGTTGCGCTCCAACGCCTGCCCCACGGCGAAGACGGTCAGCGGCGCGCCGTACGCCGCCAGCGTGCGGTGGATCCGCCAGAAACCGGCACGCGCACCGTAGGCGAACATCGACTCCGCGTTCAGGTCCCGCCCGCCCCTCACGGGCGGCGCACCGACGATCTCATGGAGGTACCCCTCCGACGCCGCATCCCCCTCCAGGACGTTCTGCTCCCCGCCCTCCTCGTAGTTCAGCACCAGACTCACCGCGACACGGGCACCCCCCGGCCACGCGGCGTGCGGCGGCTCGGCCCCGTACCCCACCAGGTCACGCTGCAGCTCGGACACGGCCGCACCCTACCGCCGCCCACCGCGCCCACCGCGCCTCCCGCGCCCGCGTCCCCAGGGCCGGCTGCGCCTGGACTCGCTGCGCAGCGGTCCGCCGGGGCGGCAGGGGGCGGGCGGTGCGAGACTGGCGCCGTGACGGGCGGCAACCGGCAGACGGACCGGCAGACGGACCGGCAGCTGGAGCGGGCCATCCTCGAACTCCTCCGGCGCAGGGCCCCGACCGCGACGATCTGCCCCTCCGACGCCGCGCGGGCCGTGTACGAGGGGGACGGCGACGGCTGGCGCGCGCTCATGGAGCCGGCCCGCCGCGCGGCCCGGCGGCTGGTCGCCGCAGGGAAGGTCGAGATCACCCAGGGCGGCCGCCGAGTCGATCCGGCGAAGGCCCGCGGCCCGATCCGTATCCGCCGCACCCCCTGACCCGGCCCCCGGCTCCGCAGGGCAGCGGCCGGAGAACCCGAACCCCGAACCGCTTATCTCCTTGCATTCCGGTGTAATTCGGACATGGAGTCCGGCCTGTCGAAGGGTACGAGTGGTCACGCTCGGTGAGATCCGGGGGTCCCGGAGGTGAGCCGCCCCATAGGACCCACGTCACACACGAAGGTGGATAGTAGACCGCCAAAGCCTCGTATCGGCCCCTTCTGTGCGGCTCCCACCTGCGTGGATCCCCTGCCGCCCGCCCCCTGGCCCGGGGTGCCTGACTGCGAAGGCCCCTAGTAATGGCGGTCGTTGCCAGGGCTGCGGGGCGTCGGTAGAACTGGATGAGTCGCCGGGCGGCACGGGTTCCCACCCGCCGCTGACGAACCCCTCTCCACCGCGTGAGTGGCTCACGCATGCCCCGGGCATGCCGCGACCGCCCTTGTCCCCTGTGGAAGGTATCTCCGTGTCCAACACCGTCATCCGCCGCATCGCCGCCTCCAAGAAGGCCCTCGCGGGCACCGTCGTCGCCCTCGGTGTCGCCGGTTCCATGCTCGCCGCGGTTCCCGCCCAGGCGGCCCCGACGAGCGCCAAGGCGATCGCCCAGCAGATGATCAAGGACCCGGCGCAGTTCGCGGCCTTCAACAACATCGTTTCCCGCGAGAGCGGCTGGAACCACACCGCCACGAACGCCTCCTCCGGCGCGTACGGCCTGGTCCAGGCCCTGCCGGCCTCGAAGATGGCCTCCGCGGGCGCCGACTGGAAGACCAACCCGGCCACCCAGATCAAGTGGGGCCTGGACTACATGAACGAGCGCTACGGCAGCCCCGTCGGCGCCTGGAACTTCTGGCAGACCCACCACTGGTACTGAGCCGCCACAGGGTAGTCGCCGCACGCATGCGAAAGCGCCCCGGCCGGGATCCCCCGGCCGGGGCGCTTTCGCATGCGTGCGGCCCCCCACCCGCCCGGATCCCAAGCCGCCCGCCCGGATCCCAAGCCGCCCGGCCGGGTCTCAAGCGGGCCGGGCGGGCGGTCCGTCCTCCCGGGGGAACAGGGGTGCCGCGCCGGTCATCTGCAGCAGGCGCTGGAGCTGGGGTGCCGGATCCGCCAGGTGGATCGCGGTGCCGGCCTCGACCGCCCGCAGCCGTGCGGCGAGCAGCGCGTTGAGTCCGGAGGAGTCGCAGAAGGTGACCCGGCTGCAGTCGGTGACGATGCGGTCGGCCTGCGCGGCGTCGACGTGGGCGAGGGCCCGGGTCAGGGCGCGGGTCAGGAACGGGGCGGTGACGATGTCGATCTCGCCTGCGGGCCGGACCGCGACCACGCGGCCGACGATCTCGACGACGGGCTCTGCACCGGTCTTCGCGCCGGTCTCCCGGTCGGGGTGTTCGGCCATGGGATCCCTCCTCGGATCGCGGCCGGTGGGCGAGGGTCGTTCGCACACGGGCTTCAGGAGTTGCGCTGGTCGTTGCTGTCGCGGCGGAGCCGGTCGGCGTGGCGGGTCATGGCGTCGATACGGTCGGCCAGTTCGGCGTCGCCGGGCCCCAGATGGGGCCGGGTGCCGGCCAGCGGGCCCACCAGGCGGGCGGCGTCGTCGCCGCCCAGGGCCAGGTTGAGTTCGCCGACGGCCCCCTCGGCGCCCGGCGGGAGGCCGGTGAGCGAGGTGACCTGGCCCGCCAGGCGGCGCAGGTCGGCCGCGTTGTCGCGGGCCCAGGCGGTGACGCTGCGGTCGGCGGCCCGCGCGTCACGGGTGGCCTGCACCCGCTGTTCGCCGGTGCTCCCGGCGGCGCCGGGACGCAGCCGCAGGTAGCGGCGCTCGGCCGCCTGGCGGCTCGCGACCCCCAGGGGCCCGGCGAGCTCCGCCCAGCTGACGCCCTGGCCGCGGGCCGTTTCGATCAGGACGCTCTCCCAGCCGGTGATCCGCTCACGGACCTCGCGGAGCCTGCGCAGGGCCTCCAGGGCCTGCTCCGGACCGCCGCCCCCCGCCGCCGCGCCCGCCGCCGCGCCCGCCGTGTCCGCCGTGTCCGCCTCCGCGCCGCCGGAGGCGCGGTGCGCGTCCTCGACGGCCCGGTGGATGGCCTGCAGCGCCGCGGCGGCGTCCGGGGCGCGGACCGGTGGGACGGGGGGAGAAGTCTCGTTCACGGTGCCCTCCGAAGGCTCGTCACCCGACCCGACACGCACCACCGGCGCGTCATCCATCAGGTGACATTCTACTTGTCATCGCTTCGATGACATGTTACAACGGAAGCACGTTGAAGCGCATTGGCAGTTCCTGCCTGAACCGACTGGAGGTGTTTCGCGATGTTGATGCGCACCGACCCGTTCCGCGAGATGGACCGCATCGTCCAGCAGCTCTCGGGAGCGTCCGGGACCTGGTCGAAGCCGTCCGTCATGCCGATGGACGCCTACCGCGAGGACGACGTGTACGTGATCGCCTTCGACCTGCCCGGAGTGAGCACCGAGGCGATCGACATCGACGTCGAGCGGAACATGCTGACCGTCAAGGCGGAGCGCCGTCCCGTAGCCAAGGGCGACACCGTGCAGATGGAGCTCTCCGAGCGGCCCCTGGGCGTCTTCTCCCGCCAGCTGATGCTGGCCGACACCCTCGACACCGAGCGCATCGAAGCCGACTACGACGCGGGTGTCCTGACCCTGCGGATCCCGATCGCCGAGCGTGCCAAGCCCCGGAAGATCGCCATCGGCGGCGAGTCCGGCCGCAAGCAGATCTCCGGCTGAGCACCCTCTGGCAGCGGCGGAGGGCGGGGAGACCGACCCCCCTCCGGCACCCCGCCCCTCCGCCCTCCGTGCCCCGCCGCCTCCTCCTTCTCCTGCTTCTTCTCGCACCTCACCCCTGCCCCTGCCCCGGAGGTGATGTGGATGCCGATGCGTCCGGACGCGTTCTTGGACCACGTCCGCGAAAGCGGCGAGTACCCCACCCGGGCCGAAGCCGAACGCGCGGCCCGCGTCGTCCTGGCCCTGCTCGGCGCCCACCTGGTGGGCACCGTACGAGCCGAGCTGGCCGCCAGGCTCCCCGAGACCTACGCCCTGATCCTGCTGAACCCGCTGCAGGCCGCCGAACCCCTCTCCCCGGAGCGCTTCGTCCGCGCGACCGCGGCCTGGATCGAAGGCGCCACCGAGAAGACCGCCCTGTGGGACATCGGCGCGGTCCTGTCCACCGTCGCCGACGCGGCCGGCGACACCCTCACCCGCGAGATCCTGCTCCAGCTCCCGGTCGGCTACGACGTCCTCTTCGGCCACCCCCGGCCCACCTGACCGCCCGCCCCGCCCCGTTCCCGCCGTCCCGACGCCGGACCTTCGAAGAGAAAGGCAACCGCAGCACCATGTACGACCAGCCTCGCCCGAACCAGGCGCCGCCCGCCATGACGTTCGACCGGATGCTGGAGCGCGTGCGCTACGAAGGCGCCTACCCCACCGCCGAACGCGCCGAGGAAGCCGTCCGCGCCGTCCTGGCCGCCCTCGGCCGGCAGGTCACCGGAGACGAACGCGTCGACCTCGCCCAGGCCCTGCCCGTCGAGGCCGCCCTCGCCCTGACCGCCCAGATCCCCGGCGTCGAACAGCTCACCGGCTGGGGCTTCGTCAAGGACCTGGCCGCCCGCACCGGCACCACCCCCGCCATCGCCCGCTGGGACACCGGAGCCGTCCTCGCCGTCGTCGCCCGCCTCGCCGGACCCGACCTCCTCGCCCGGATCCTGAACCGGCTCCCCGACGGCTACGCCCTCCTCTTCGGGCAGGCACAGCTGCGCCGGCCCGAGCCCGCCGCCGCCTGACCCCGCCCCTGGCGCCCCGCCCGCCCCCCGGCGCCCCGCCCGCTCCCGGGGCGGCGGCGCCGGCCGCGGCGGGCGGGGCCACGCCGTCAGCTCCCCGTCCCCGCCCGGCCCGCCGGCTCCTCCGGGGCGGCGCCGGCCAGCTTGGAGTGGCGGTAGGAGTAGCCGAAGTAGATGACCAGCCCGAGCAGGAACCACAGCGCGAAGCGGATCCACGTCTCCACCCGCAGGTAGGTGATGAGCCAGACGGAGGCGACCACACCGATGGCCGGGGTGAACGGCATGAGCGGGGTGCGGAAGGTACGCGGCAGGTCGGGGCGCCGGTAGCGCAGCACGATGACCGCCGTACACACGACGGCGAAGGCGAGCAGGATGCCGATGTTCGTCAGCTCCGCCGCCTCCCCGATCGGGACGAGGCCGGCGATGGCCGCGGACGCCACACCGACGATCCACGTCACCCGGGTCGGCACGTGCCGGGTCGGATGCGTCTTGGCGAACCAGCGCGGCAGCAGCCCGTCGCGGCTCATGGAGAACCACACCCGCGTCACACCCAGCATGAACGTGAACATCACCGTGAGGATGCCGATGATCGCCCCGACCGCGATGACGTTCGCGAGCGCGTCCAGCCCGACCGCCTTGAACGCGGTGGAGAAACCGCTCTCCGGGTCGATCTCCGTGTAGTTCTGCATACCCGTCAGGACCAGGCAGGCGAGCACGTACAGGGCCATGGCGATCGCCAGGGAGTACAGGATCGCCCGCGGCATGTGGCGCTGGGCGTCCTTGGACTCCTCCGCCGCCGTGCTCATCGCGTCGTAGCCGAAGACCGCGAAGAAGACCGTCGCCGCACCGGTGAACGCACCCCCCACCCCGTAGGGGAAGAAGGGCGTGTAGTTGGAGGTGTCGATGTGGAAGAAGCCCACGACGATGACCAGGAGGACCACCAGCACCTTCAAGACGACCACCACCGTCTCGAACCGCGCGGCGCTCTTGATCCCCAGATTCAGCAGGTACGCGGTGAACAGGCACAGGACGGCGGCGATCAGGTCGAAGCGGTGGCCCTCACCGGTCCCCGGCGCCCCCAGCATCCAGGTCGGCAGCGCCGCGCCCGTCTCCACCAGCAGGAAGTTGAAGTAGCCCGAGATCCCGATGGCGACGACCGCCACGATGGCGGTGTACTCCAGCAGCAGGTCCCACCCGATGAACCAGCCCACCAGCTCGCCCAGGACGGCGTACCCGTAGGTGTAGGCGGAACCGGCCTTCGGGATCAGCCCGGCGAACTCCGCGTAGGAGAACGCCGCCGCGGCGCTGGCCACACCGGCGATCAGGAAGGAGACCAGCACGGCCGGGCCCGCGACACCGTTGGCGACCGTCCCCGCCAGGGTGAAGATCCCGGCGCCGATGATGCCGCCGACCCCGATCGCGGTGAGCTGCCACAGGCCCAGAGTGCGCGTGAGCTGCTCGCTGAGGGCCCCTTCCGGTTCCTCGATGTGCTCGATCGGTTTGCGGCGCAGCACTCCTTGCCCCGTGCCCAACCTGGCCATGCGCACGTCCTTTCCACAAAGGGGGGTGACGGCACGTCATCATTCCGGCGCGGGCAGCCATACGGAACGAGGCGCCCCGTACGGCGCGGCCGCCGCACGCCGGGCGGCGTCACGGGGGAAAAGTCCCCGCCCCCGGCCGCCCCCGCCGCACGGGCCGCCGCCCGCCCCCCGCCGGCCGGGCCCGGGTCAGACCTGCGCGCCCGCGCCGGCCGGCGCCGGAACCGGGCCGCCCGCCATCGCACGGGCCATCCGGCCCGAGCGGCGCAGGGTCTGCGCGACGAACGCGCCGCGGCCCACCCCCAGCTCCCGCAGGGCCGGGCCGTGGTCCACCGCGACCAGGGCGGCGGCGCCCGCCAGCAGCCCGCACCACCCGGCCGTCACGGCCTGCCGGGCGGGCCGCGGCAGCGCGGCCAGGCCCTCCCGCAGCCGCATGCAGTGGAACGGGACGTGCCGCTCCTCGTCCGCCAGGATCCGCCCCGCGACCTCGCGGACCAGAGCGTCGGCGGTCCCGTCGCGCAGGGCCCGGTAGTACCCCAGCGCCACCGCCTCGGCGACCATCAGCACCAGCAGCTCCACCCGCAGCCCGAGCAGCCGCCGCACCCGGACGAAGGCCGCGTCGCTCCAGTGCCCCTCCAGGGTCGCGGCCCCGGCCGCCGCCAGCAGCAGCTTCAGCATCCGCGCGTGGTTCTGCTCCTCGGCGACGAAGAGCCGCACCGCCTCACCGTAGAGCGGATCCCCCGCGCGATCGGCCTTGCCGCACAGCGCGGAGCCGTCACCGTCCTCCCCGACCTGAAACTTCTGGATGCTGCGCACGATCTCGGGGGACAGGCGCGCGCCCTGGCCCCACTCGGGATCGCCCAGCGCGGCCCGCCGCTCCCGCTCGGCCTCGAACTCGCGCACCCATGCCCCGTACCCAGTTTTGATCATGTTCAAGAATCTAGCGATGGTTGAGCATGTTCAAAAGTGTTGGGGTGTCATGGCCCCGTAACAGAAAGCACGCCGCCGCCCCGGGGCCGCCCGCCGTCTCAGACCCCGGCCGCCGCCCCCCGCCGGACCGCGGCCAGGGCGTTCTTGACGTCCTGCGCCACGCGGGCCGCGTCGTCGGGGTTGTGCACCACATCGGTGCGGTTCATGTCGACGACGAGGACCTCGCTGGCCGAGTAGTGCCTGTGCACCCAGTCGTCGTAGCCGGACCACAGCGTCCGGTAGTACTCCACGAGGCTCTCGTCCTGCTCGAAATCACGGCCCCGCAGGCCGATCCGGTGCAGCACCGTCTCGAAGTCCGCCTTGAGGTAGACCATCAGGTCGGGCGCCTTGCGGTACGGCAGGCCGTCGATCTCGCGCATCATCTCCCCGAGCAGCCCCTCGTAGACCTGCATCTCCAGGGAGCTGATCCGGCCCAGGCCGTGGTTGACCTTGGCGAAGTACCAGTCCTCGTAGATGGAGCGGTCCAGGACGTTGTCGCCCTGCTTGTAGGCCTCCTTGATCGCGGCGAACCGCGTCTGCAGGAAGTAGAGCTGGAGCAGGAAGGGGTAGCGCCTGGCCTGGATCTCCTCGGGGCTCGCCGTGTAGAAGAGCGGAAGGATCGGATTGTCGTCCACGCTCTCGTAGAAGACCTCGCTGCCCAGCTCCTTGGCGAGCAGCTCGGCCACGCTCGTCTTCCCGATGCCGATCATGCCTCCGACGCAGATCACTGCCATCCCTCACTTCTCCCTGGCGGTCCTATGTGCGTGGGCGTGCGGGCTGGGCATCTCACACCGCTCAGACCCGCGCCGACGGCACGCGATTCCTCTGGGAGTTCATGATCAGCGTCAGACGAATCCCCGCCCCGACGGAACGAAAAGCCCCCTGACGCGGGCCGCTCTCGTCGACCGGCCGGCCCGGCCCCTCCGCGGCCGCCACGCCGGCGGCGAGCCGCGGCCCCGCGGCCAGCCTGAATCTTAGATGACGATCCGCCCGCCCCCGCCCGTGCCGCCCGTGCGGCCGCGGCGCGGCCCGAGGACCGGCTCTGCCGTCGGGTCCGCTGCCCGGGGGCGGCGGTCTGAGCGCCGGCGCCGGGGGTTTACCGGACGTCCCCGGTCCCGGCCGGGGAGGAGGCCGGGCAGCGGGGTGTCCGGGTGCCGGGCGGACCCGGGCGGCAGCCCGTCGTGCGGGCGGGCCTGCCGCATGACGGGGAGGGAGGGCGCCATGCGGCGGGACCGCCTTTCCGAAAGCGACCCCACCACCGCAGGGGGTCCGCTTCCGGTCTCCACGCGTCTGTCCGCAGCGTCCGCCCCCAAACCCCCCGTCCTTCCGCCGTCCTGAGCCCCCGTCACCCGGGCCGCGTCCACCCGCACGGTACGGACGCGGCCGGCGCGGCCCCTTGCCCGCCGAGCGGTACGCAGGCGGGGCACCGGATGCCGGATGCGCCGGGTGCCCGCACCGTGGAGGTATGGCGGACCAGACGGAGATCGTGATCCACCCCGTGTCCCCGCAGGGCGGGCGCAAGGTCACCGTGCACGCGCTCGGCGTCGACGCCGACCTCGGCCGGGCGTACACCCCCGGGGACGTGTCGGAGCTCCTGCGCCGGGCCGGCCTGGAGGACGTGGACCTGTCCGAGGACGGCCCGATCCGCTGGGAGGGCGGCGGCCCCGAGGTGTGGACCGGCGACATCTGACACCGGCCGGCGGGCCGGCGAGGGCACGGCCCGCCCCGCCCCCCCCCGGGATCCGGGGGGTACGGCAGCGCCCGGGAGGCGGCCGTATGCCGCGCGCCGCACGAGCGGCCCCACCCCCGCGGCGCGCCCCCACGGGCAGCCCCGCCGTCAAGGCGCACGGCGGGGGCGCCCCCGGCGGACCCACCCCCAAGCCCATTCCTTAGAGTGACGGATGGTGGCTGTGCGTGTGTCCGCGGGTCGGGCGCGGAATGTTCGATCCCGAAAAGGAGGCCGCCGCGGACGCGCGACGGCCTCACCACTCGGCGAGCCGGCCGGGCACAGGCGGGAGACCCACGCGACCCGCGGTGCGAGCGGTCGACCAGGGCGCCGCCCCGTCGACGCGGCCGGCCCGCACCCACGGAAGGAAACACATGAGGAAGCTTGCTTGGGCTGCCCGGGGTACCGCCGCGGTCGCGGCCGCCCTGCTCGCCGGGGCGCTCGCGGCCCCGTCCGCACTCGCGAACGACGACCCCTCCGCCCAGGACACCCAGGCCCAGAGCGACACGTCGAGGGAGTGCTCGGTGGCACGGGACGTGAGCTCCACCGTCGTCGACTACTCCGGAGCCGGCGGCCTGTTCGAGACCGTCTTCCGCGCCGCGACCGACCGCAAGGGCCACGCCTTCCTCAACGACAGCCGCAACCCCGGCGTGTGGATCAACCTCGGCCTCCTGGCCGGGGCGCCCCGGTGCGTGTCGGGCACCGCCGTGTCGGTCACCGAGGAAGACCCCGGACACCTCTACATCACCCTCCTGGCCAGCAACGGAGTGATCCGCCAGGCCGTCTGCGCCACCACCTCCGGAACCCCCTTCACCCCGGCCAACCTTCCGGCCGCATGCGGCGTGGGCTTCACCCCCCTGTCCGACACCCCCGTCGCCTGACCCCACCGCGCCGCACGGCCCGCCGCTCCCGGCCGGCCACGGCGGGACCGGCCCCGGCGGGACCGGCGCACAGTACGCGCCGGACCCGCCGACAGGCGCCGGCCGCCGGCTGAACGGGGCCGCCGTCCCAGGACGGCGGCCCCTCGGCACGCCCCCTCGCCCCCGCCCCGGCCCGACCACCGCGCGCAGCCCGCGCGGAGCCTCGTACGGCGGTACACACACCGGCGGTTCACCCACCCGGCGGGGGCCCCTCCGCCCCAGCCGCCGCCTGCGACGCCGGCCGCGGGGCACGGCCCGCCCGCGGCCCGGCGCCGCGCGCAGCAGGACACCCACCGCCCCCACCGCCCCCACCGCCCCCGGCGCGGACCCGCCGGCGCCTGAAAGCCGGGACGGCCGCCAGCCCGAAGCCCAGGCCCGCCGCCAGGAGATGACCGACCGTGGTGAAGTCCGGCAACGGCCCGGCCACCCACTCGGCACCCCCCAGCGGCCATCCGAGAACGAAGACCGCCCACGGCGGCCGCCCCCACCGCGGCAGGGCGAGCGTGCCGACCGCCAGCACCGCCTGCGCCCCGTAGCTGACACCGAAGTCCAGGCCCTGCCGCACGGCCGGCGGATACCAGCCCTGCCGCAGCGCGACGGCGATGACGACCGCGGTGAGCAGGGTGGCCGCGACATGCCCCCCGAGGAACACCGCCATCGCCCGCGGCGCTCCCCACCGGTACTCCGCCCAGGCCAGGAAGCAGCACACCCCCAGCCCCAACGTGATCAACGTGCCCACGAACCCGGTCGAGGCGACGTCCGTGAGCGTGCCGTCGAAGAACAGCGCACTGCCCGCCAGCGCGGCCAGCGGATGATCACGCAGGTTGTCCGGACTGGTGCTGACGTAGCCCAGCACCCCGGCCGCCCGGTCCGCGGACAGCCCGCGGCCGACCCAGACATGGGTGGCCAGCAGCAGACAGACGTAGCCGAAGGTCAGGGGCGCACGGCGCGGGTACCCCCACAGGGCGCGGAACACCCGCCCAGGGGGACCCGGCGGCGACGGCAGGTTCATGTCGGGCACTCTCCAGGTCGGGTCGACAGCGGGGGGCCGGGCGGACGACGCCGACGTCTCTCCTCCGCCCCCTTGGAGGTGATGCGGTTCGCCGCGCCCGGGTTCCGGCGGCCCCGCACCCGCAGCCTGTTGACGGGGCCTCAAAGCCCGCGGCGGAGCAGGGGTTTCCCAGGCGTTTCCCCGTTGCCCGTCGCAGTGGGCGACCCGCGCCTCCTCGACACGCGAGGGCGCCGGGGGACAGTCTCGAACCGCCCGGCGGCCGACCGGTCCGTGCCCCTGCGACACGGACACCGCGACCAGCACGACGGGCACGACGGGTACGACGACCCGCGCGACACCGCGCGGCGGAAACGGGGGACCAGGCGATGACGATGCGTACAGCGGCACCGGCGGCGATGGCCGCGCTCACCCTCCTGACCGCGTGGGCGGGCGCCCACAGCGCCACCGCGGCCCCGACCGCCCCGGCGGCCCCGACGACGGCGAAGGCGGCGAAGGCGGCGAAGGCGGCCGGCACCTGCGCCGTCCTCGCCCCCGGAGCCTCCGCGGTGGCCGAGAAGGCCGTGGCGGCCGCGTGCGAACAGATCGGCGTCTGGTACACCTGGGGCGGCGGCCACGGACCACAGCCCGGACCGACCTACGGACAGGTCGACCCCAGCGACCCCGACAGCGCCCACGACCCCGAACGGCTCGGCTTCGACTGCTCGGGACTGGTCCGCTACGCCTACGCCCGCGCGGCCGGCGGCGACCCGCTGACCGGCAACGCCTACCACCAGTTCCACTCGCCGCAGGTGCGGCAGCGCTTCACCGCCGCCCAGGCGACCGGCCCGCTGCTCCCGGGCGACCTCCTGGCCTGGGGCTCCGGGGGCGCCGTCCACCACATCGCGATCTACCTGGGCGCGGGAAAGATGGTCGAGGCCCGCGAATCGGGCACCCGGATCACCGTCAGCGACGTACGCCTGGGCGGCGACTACGCCGGAGCGGTCCGCATCGCCCCGCCGGCGGCCGCACCCGGCACGTTCAGCACCTGGGGCACGGACGTGTGGACCCACCAGGAACCGTCCACCACCAGCCCGCGGGTACACCGGTTCCCCGGCCCGACCACGGTGCGCATCGAGTGCCAGAAGCACGCCGAACCGGTGACCGCCGAGGGCTACACCAACGACGCCTGGTCCTACCTGCCCGAGTACGGGGCCTGGATCACCAACATCTACATCAAGGGCGCGGCCTGGCTGGACGGCGTACGCACCTGCCCCTGACCGGCCGGCGAGCCCCCGGCCCCGCCCCCTGCCCGGGCGCCCGCCGGCGGTGCTGGTGCCGCTCGGGCAGCCGGCTGTCCGGATGCGCGCCCACAGCAGCACGTTGTCCGGCCGCCGCCCCCACCGAAGAAGCCGAACACCTCCTGGTCGGATTGGCGCCTGAAGCGGGTGAGGACGAAGAGGGTCTGCCGATCGGCCTCCACCACCGGCTTCACGCGGTGATGAACCGCCGGCCCCGGGGTCCCGGGGGAGCGGTGCCCAGCCCCCGCCGCCCGTCACCGGGGCCGCCCCCGGTCGCGGGCCGCCCGCCGCGACGGCCCCGTCCCCGCCGCCGGCTGCGCCGGGCGTGCCCGGCCGCGCAACCCGCCCCCGGCGGCGCCCCGTTCCGCCGGGCGTTCCCAACCGGTGCCCGGCCGCCGCCCCTTGCCCGCCGCGTGAGTGCCGCAGGAGCCGGATCCACCCAGGCGGACCCCGACTTCGAAAGAGCCGTTCCGGCCGCCCTTTTCCACCGCGGAGAAAAGGGAAAGGGAAACGATTTTCCGCCTGAGTTCCCAGAGGAGTCCCCCCGGCCGTAAATCGACTGCACAGATCGCACATTCAACAATTTACCCGTGCGGCCTGTTCTGCCGGTCGGCGCACCCGTCTCCAGCCTCCTGTGTCGATCGTCCATATACGCCCGGATTCGTCGCATACTTCTCGGCGACTGCGCTACCGAGTCGTCCCTGATGCCCGTCCGGAGCCCGACGGAGGAAATCATGACCCCGCCCGAGAACAGCCCGCTCGCCGAACAGGCCGTTGCGGCGCCGACTTATCTGGCAGATATCCGATTCTTCTTCCGGCCCGAAGACGTGGCGCACATGGCAGCCAAGGGAATCGAACTGGGCACCTACGACGGACTGAAGAGCAACGCCCTCTCGGTACACGCGCAGACCGCGCCGCCCAACTCGCTGATGCCCCCGGACGCGGCCGGCAAATGGAGCACCGCCCGCTCGCAGACGTTCAAGAACTGGATCGTCAACGGATGCCCCCTCGGCACAGCCGCACCCGCCGAGCCGCCCACGGACGGGCAGGCCCCCGGAACCCGGCTGCGCAAGGAAGTGACGAAGCTCGACGACGGCGAATTCGACCTGCTGGCCACGGCGTTCAGGGGCCTCATGGACCGGGCCCCGGAAGACCCCAACAGCTACTTCGCCCTGGCCGGGCAGCACGGCCTGCCGGACAGCTGGTGCCTGCACCACCAGGACCGCTACAACCCCTGGCACCGGGAGTACCTGCGCGTCTTCGAAGACGCCCTGCGCTCCGTCCCGGGCTGCGAGGAGGTCACCCTTCCCTACTGGGACATCTCCACGGAGCTGCCGCAGCGGCTGCAACAGCCACCCTTCGACGCCTACGTCCTCCCGGCCGACCCCGGCGCCACCGTGACACCGCCGGTGACCGGGTTCTTCCCGTACACCACCCAGCGCTATCCCGCCGCCCAGATCGCGCAGAACGTCGCGGACTTCGAGGTCCTGGAAGACATCGCCACGTCGTTGACCCAGTCCCTGTGGGGCGCGTACAACGTCAACGGATACCAGGACTTCTCGATCCAGGCCCACGACAGCGGCCACGGATCGATCGGACCGACGATGGGCACCCAGGAAGTCGCCTCCTACGACCCGGTGTTCTGGTTCTTCCACTGCAACCTCGACCGCCTCTGGCTGAGCTGGCAGACCCGGGTCTCCGCGACCACGCTGACCGGCTTCCGCTCCACACTGGGGGAGAACACCGACTGGCTGACGGCGCCGTTCAACGCACTGCCTCCGTTTGGCACGACCGCGGACCAGACCGTCGAAACCGAGGCCTCCTACGACCGGCTGGAACTCCTCAGCCCCGTGGAGGGCCCGCTGGAGAACCTCACCGGAAGCATCGACGCCATCCACCCCTTCACGTTCCGCAGCGCCAGCCCGGTCTCGGTGCGGGTGAAGGGGATCCACCGGCTCGACATCCCCGGGTCGTTCGTCGTCACCCTGCTCGCCGACGGGGAGCCGGTCGCCAAGCGCTTCTTCTTCCAACCGGTCAACCCGCCGGGCTGCGCGAACTGCGTCGAGCACGGCATCGTCAACATCGACTTCAGGATGACACCACAGCGGCTGCTCGACCGGACGCTGTCGGTCCGTATCGATGTGCCCGGGCACGCCGACGAGATCGGCACGGCCTTCCCCCTCGCACGAGCCGGCAACCCCACCATCAACGCCCGCCTGCTGGTGGAGGAGGCGTAGGGCGCGCGTCGAGCGCGGCCAGGCCCTCGCTCCACCGCACCCGCCGCTCCTCGGCGGTCTGCTCCCACCACGGCGTGCCGCGCTCACCCAGCGCCACCTTGGCCGTCTGGACCCGGGCGCGGGCGGCGCGCTCGGCCCGCCGGTCCTGCGCGCGCCGGGCGGCGGCCACCGCCCGCCGGGCCGCCATGAGGTGGACCCGCAGACGGGCACCGACCGCTTCGGGCAGGAGCGGATCGGTGGCACGCCAGCGGCGGCCGCCGATGACGACGTGATGCCCGTCGGCTGTGCTGACGGGCCGGGGTTTCGACGTCACCGCAGGCACCTGCCCGCATCCGCCGCCCCCATACCCCCGGACCCCGCCACCCCCGCCCTCACCGGGCGGCCGACGCCACTTTGACGACACCCCCCAACGGGCCGCGCGCCAGGCCTCGGCGAACAACTCGTGCGCCGGGACCGGCCCCCGCAGGCGCAGGAACGGCATCTCCGGCCTGACGATCCTGCACGCCAAGGCTGAAAGCGCCGGACGGGAAGTGATCGCCGTGGACCCCCGCAACACTTCCCGGACGTGCCCCGATTGCGGACACGTCGCGGCGGAGAACCGGCCCACACAGGAGAAGTTCCACTGCGCCGGATGCGGCCACCAGGCCCACGCCGACCACGTCGGGGCACTCAACGTCCTACGGGCCGGGCTGGCCCGTCGCCAAGAAACAAGCTTGACGAGAAGCCCCCGCATCGATGCGGGGGAGTAGTCACGACCCGATCCTGCCACGCCCCTGTGACACCCCCGCCGCGTCCCTCACTTCAGGGCGAAGAGCAGACTGGCGGAGGGGCAGTCGTCAGGCAGGTGGACCAACTGCGAGCCCGGCCGCGGCGGGTCGGCCCTCGTCCGGTTCCGCGGGCCCAGCAGATGGCCGGCGGAGCCGCCGTGCCCCGCCGTCGCCGCGAACCGGACGCGGTAGGCGCCCGGCCGTGCGTCCGGTTCGAACCGCCACAGTTGCGCGGCGCCCTGCGCGCCGCTGCGGCAGGCGCCCAGGGCGACCCCGGCGCCGCCCCCGCCGGCGGACCCTTCCAGACAGGTGCCGGTCTCGGCGTTGCGGAGCTGGAAGGTGTTCTGCCGGGCCGGGAGCCGCTGCCAGGTCTGGGCCGGCTTCCCGGTGCACTTCTCCAACTGCACCGGGCCGTTCGGGCCGGCGCCGAGACCGACGCACAGCCTGGAGCCCACGTTGACCAGGGCGGTGCCGCCGCCCGGCGCCGGCGACGCCACCGCCCCCGGCGAGGCGGAAGCGGAGCGGGTGGGGGAGGGGGTGGGGGTGGCGGGCGGTGCGGCGGTCGCGGACACCGCCGACCCGATGGCCACGACCGGAGCGGCCTGCGGGAGGGCGTCCTGCGCCGTCACGGCCGGGGCCGGGGCCGGGGCGGGGGAGGGGGCAGAGCCGTCGCCGGGGTGGGCCGGCAGCAGGGCGACCACGACGGCCGCCGCCCCCGCGACGGCCGCCGCCGCGGCCGACCACCTGACGCCGCCGGCCCCGGGGCGTGGTGCGAACGTCCCGTCCGGCGTGGCCGCGGCAGCCGGCTGCATGCCGTCCCCGCCCCCGGCCGACAGGAACGAGGCCGGGCTCCACAGCAGGATCCCGCCCAGCAGCAGCACGCCCAGACGGCCGTCGACGGCCCGCAGCTCCCGCTCGGCGCGGGCGCAGCCCTCGCACCGCTGGAGATGGCGGCCCAGGTCCCGGGGGCGGCGCCGGCCCGGCCGGCACAGCACGGCGGCGAGCTGCCCCCCGTAGTGGCGGCACTCCTCGCTCGCGGCCCGCTCCAGATGGGCACGCACGTACGCCTCCCGCAGCCCCTCCCGGGCCCGCGCCAGCAGCGAGCCGACGCCACTGGCCGAGATCCCCAGGCGGGCGGCGGTCTCCTCCACCGCCTCCTGCTCGACCACGCGGTGCCACAGCACGGCCTGCCACCGCTCCGGCAGCGACCGGTAGGCCCGCAGGACCAGCGACGCCTCCTCCGCGCGGAAGACGGCCTCCTCGGCGTCCGGGCCGTCGGACAGGCCCGCGGCCCATTCCCCGAAGTCGTCGGAGAGCCGCGTACGGGCCCCCTCCCGCGCCCAGGCGGCCGCCAGCCGGCGCACACAGGCCAGCAGGTACGGCCGCCAGGCGTGCTCGGGTCCGGCCCCCCGGGCCACGGCCCGGTAGGTCTGCGCGAAGGCCTCGGCGGCCAGGTCCTGCGCGGTGGCCAGGTCCCGGCAGCAGGTACGGGCGTAGGCGAGCACCGGGGGATGGTGGCGGGCGAAGATCTCCCCCATCACGTCGCTGACCCCCGTGTCGGGTTCCGAGGTGTACTCACGCAGCAGGGCGCAGAGCTCCCCGTCGCTGAGGCTTCGCAGATGCTGCCGGCGGGCAGTGCCCGGATCGCTCAACCCATGCTCCTGTGTGACGTGCTGACGTCCCGGAAGACGGATTCCGGGTGGGGCGGGACGGTACGCCCGAACCGGAATCCGCTCAAGTGCCCGACCCCGCCGGCCTGCGGGCAGACCCGCCCCCCCCCGGGAGGATCCCGCCAGCCGCAGGACCGCCCGGACCGCCCGGCGTGGTGCAGGCGGGTACGGCCCACCGCCGTAGGACCTCCACGACGTGCCGGCGCGCCCAGCTCACGCTGTGGGGCGTTCGACGAGGGTCAACTGGCTGCGCAGGGGAGCCGGCTGCGACTGGCATGCCTCCCGGGGGAGAGATGCTTCACCGGGGTGACGCGCGCCGCGCCGGGGGCCGGCCGATGCGCGGCCAGGGCGGGGGCGGGCGGCACGACCGTGCCGCCCGCCCCCGCCCTGGATGGCCCCCCGACCTGTGGTGCGTGTGACCGGACAGGCCGCGTCAGGGCTTCTGGGCGAGGGCCTTCAGCGCGGTGCGGGCACCGGCGTTCAGGGGGACGGGCGCGACGGCATCGGCCCGGGAGGGCTCGATCTCCTTCGCGGCCGCGTTCACCTTCTCCAGATCGCCCTTCTTCTCGTACAGCAGGTGGACGATCTTCTCGGCGAGTTCGGGGTCGAAGCCCTTCTTGACGAGCAGGACGTTCGGCACCGCGATCGTGGGGACGTCCTGCGGCTGGTGGTAGGCGGCCGCGGGGATGGCGGCCTTCTGGTAGACGTCGCCGTACTGCTGGTTCAGCGACGGCAGTTGGGCGGTGACGTCCAGGAAGCGGACCTCGTCCTTGAGGCTGGTGGTGAGGTCGGTGATGCCGCCGGTGGGCAGGCCCCCCGACCAGAACAGCGCCTGCACGGTGCCGTCCTTCATGGCGTCCACGGACTCCGCGAGTCCCAGGCGCTCGGCCGTGACGTCCGTGGGGGCCAGGCCGGCGGCCTTCAGCAGCCGGTGGGCGATGACCTCGGTGCCGGAGCCGGGCGCCCCGGTGGAGACGCGCTTGCCCTTCATGTCCTGGAGGGACTTGATACCGGAGTCCGCCCGGACCAGGACCTGGGTGTAGTTGGGGTAGAGCCGGGTCAGGGCCTCGATCTGCTGCGGCGAGGAGAACGACTCCCTGCCGTTGACGGCGTCGCCGGCGGTGTCCGCCAGGGAGAAGGCGATGTCGTAGGTGCCGGCCCCCAGCCCCTGGATGTTCTGCACGGACGCACCCGTGGTGGTGGCGGTGGCCCGGTAGCCGTCGAGGTCGTCGGAGATCAGCTTCGCCAGGCCGCCGCCGATCTGGTAGTAGACGCCCGTGGTGGGGCCGGTCGCGATCGTCAGACGCCCTCCCTTGCCGCTGCCGGCGCCCGCGCCCTGGGTCTGCTTCCCGCCACCGCAGGCGGTGACGGCCAGAGCGGCCACGAGGGCGGCGACGGCCAGGCGCGGGGCCCGGATCCGGTACTTCATGACAGTCGTCCTTCCGTGAGGGTGGGCGCCGTGCAGATCTCGTCGGCGGGAGCAGGCGCACGGCTGGGATGCCGGCGCAGCACGAGATGCACCCCGACCGCGCAGGCGAGTGCCACGAGACCGGCGGTGATCGCGACAGGTTCGAGATAGAGCAGGCAGAGCGCGGCGACGGCGCACAGCACCCGCTCCACGGGCCCCGCCGGGCCGGCGATCCGGCCGCCGGTGGCCGCGGCCAGCGCCGCGACCGCCAGGGCGGACACGGCAGTGGTCCACACGATGCCCCACAGGCTCCCCGTGCCCAGGAGCCGGCCGCCGTTGTCGGTCAGCACGAACGCGAACGGCACCAGGAACGCCGGAAGGGAGTACTTCCAGGTCGCCACCATGGTCCGCATCGGATGGCCGCCGGTGACGGCGGCGGCGGCCGCCGCCGCCAGCGCCGTCGGCGGGCTCACCTCCGACAGCACCGCGTAGTAGAAGATGAACATGTACGCCTCATGGGTGGCCACCCCCAGCGACAGCAGCGCCGGCGCGATGATCACTGCGGCGATGATGAAGGAGGCGGTGACGGGAACCGCCAGGCCCAGCAGGGACACCGACAGCGCCGCGAAGAGGACCGTCACCACCAGCTGCACCGTGGCGTTGTCGCCGAACACCGCGGCCGCGTCGACGATGACCGACGCCAGGTTCAGCCCGAGCCCGGTCTGGGTCACCACCGCGACGATGATGCCCGCGGCGGCACAGGTGGCGACCACCGGCAGCACCGACCTGATGCCCTCGACGAGCGCCGCGTACAGCCGGCGCGGCGTCATCCGGTGCCGGGCGTCGAGGAAGGACAGCAGGAACTGCAGGACCGTCGCGTAGGCCACCGCCTTGAACGGGGGCAGCCCCATCGCCATGAAACCGACGATCATGAAGAGCGACAGGAAGTGGTAGCCGAACCGGCCCAGCAGCCGCAGCGCCGAGACGCCCCCCTCCTCCCCGGCCACCGGCCGCGTCCGGTGCCTGCGGGAGTCGATCTCCACCGCCAGCAGGATGCCCAGGTAGTACAGGAGCGTCGGCACCATCGCGTACAGCAGCACGGTGAGATAGCTCTGCCGCAGGTAGTCGGCGATGATGAACGCCGCGGCGCCCAGGGTGGGCGGGGAGAGGATCGCGCCGATCCCCGCCGCCGCCAGCACCCCGCCGCCCTGCTCCCTGGTGTAGCCGGCCCGCCGCAGGACCGGCCAGGCCACCGACCCCAGGCTGACGGCGGTGGCCGTACCCGAACCGGAGACCGTGCCGAGGAGGAAGCCGGCCGCCGTCACGGTGCGGCCGGGCGCGCTGCGCGACCCGCGGAACGCCGCGAAGGACAGGTCGATGAAGAACCTCCCCGCACCGGAAGCCTCCAGCACCGCCCCGAAGATGGTGAACAGCACGATGTAGGTGGCGGCCACGTTCAGCGGCACCCCGTACACACCGTCGGTGCCCATGAAGAAGTGGGCCGCGATCGCGTCGACGTCGAAGCCGCCGTGCGCCAGCGACCAGTCGTAGGGCAGCAGCCCGCCGTAGTACGCGTAGAGGAGGAACGCCGCACAGAACGCCGGCAGGACCCAGCCGGTGGTGCGCCGGCACGCCTCCAGGACGAGCACGATGAGCACGATCCCGGCCACCACGTCCAGGGAGGTGGGCAGCTGCCGCCGCTCGATGAACGCGTCGAACCCCAGCAGCGGATACACGCACACCGCGAGCGCCGCCGCCGCGAGCAGCCAGTCCGCCCACCCCGGGTCGTCCCCGCGGGCGGCCCCCTCGCCGGGCCCGCGGCCACGGCGCCACGGCAGCAGCACCGCCGGCACCCGCACGGTCCCGCGATGGGTCAGGAACACCAGCGGAAGCGTCGCGGCGAGGAACACCGTCAGGTAGTACTGCCCGCCCTTGGCCACCGGGAAGAAGACCACCCAGAACGCGAACACCGACATCGCGGCACACACCGCGGACACCGGCCCCGCCACCCGCGGGGAAAGCCTGCGCGCCGGCCGCTCCTGCTCGAACTCGGCCACCAGCTCCTCGGCCGTACGCTGCCGCGGCTCGGAAGGCGACTCAGCCATGCTCATCCCTGCCATCCCGGGGTCGGTGCCTGCCTCTGCCCCCGACGGTGGCAGCCGTGACGAGCCGGAAACAGGAAATGCCCGCGGTCTTAACCTGGGTTTAGGGTTCGCCCGCGGCGGGCGCTCCTTAAGCTCGTATCCGTTCCTGCGGCCCCGGCACGCGTGCCCTCCAGGGCGCGGGCCCGGCGTATGAGGATCCGGGAGACGGCCTTGCGCATACTGCTGGTGGAGGACGACGACCGCGTGGCGGACGCCCTGGCGGGCGCCCTGCGCCGCAACGGCTACGAGGTACGGCGCGCGGCCAGCGCCGCCGACGCGCTGGCCGCACCCGCCGTCGACCTGGTCCTCCTCGACCTCGGCCTGCCCGACCGGGACGGCATCGAGGTCTGCCGGGAACTACGCGCCCGCGACGCCGTCCCCGTGATCGCGGTGACCGCCCGGGGAGCCGAACCCGACCGCGTACGGGGCCTGCGCAGCGGCGCCGACGACTACGTGGTGAAACCCTTCGGGACCGCCGAACTGCTCGCCCGGATCGAGGCGGTCCTGCGCCGCAGCGTGAGCCGGCGCGCCCACGACCACCGGACACTGAACCTGGGCGCCCTCACCGTCTGCCTCGGACAGCGCACCGTCACCCTGGACGGCCGCCCCATCGCCCTGACCCGCAAGGAATTCGACATCCTCGCCGTCCTGGTCCGCGCCGACGGCGCCGCCGTACCCCGCGAGCGCATCCTCGTGGAGGTGTGGCAGTCCACCTACGACGGCATGTCGCGCACCCTCGACGTCCATGTGGCCACCCTGCGCGGCAAACTCGGCCCGGCGGGAGCCCTGGTACGCACCGTACGCGGCTTCGGCTACCGGCTCGCCACCACCACCGACACCGCTGCCACCACCACCATCACCACCGCCGGCGCCGGTCCCGGCCCGGCCACGCCGGCCGGCGGCTGAGGATACGAGACACCGGATGCGCCGCCGGCTCCTCGTCATCGTCTTCGCCCTGGTGGCGGGCCTGATCACCGCACTCAGCCTGCCCCTGGTCCGGGCCACCGCCGAGCGCACCGTCCAGACCTCCTTCATCGGACGCGCCGAGGACGGAGCCTGGTTCGCCGACCTGGCCGCCACCGCCCTGGAGACAGGACGCACCGGCCGGCTGAAAGCCGCCGCCGAACGCTACGGCGAGCTCTACGACGCACAGATCGCGGTGGTCGACGCGGACAGCGAGACCGTCCTGGCATCCGCCCCCGTCGACCTCACCCGACCCGGCATACGCTCAGCACTGCTCCACGCCCTCGCCGACCGGCCCGCACAGCGCCCCGGCGTGGTGTGGCCGTGGGACGACCGCCCCTTCGTCCTGGCCGAGCCCGTCAAACGCGACGGCCGGATCCTCGGCGCCGTACTGATCGTCTCGCCCACCGACCGCGTACGATCCGAGATCGCCGACCACCTGACCCTCCTGGTGATCGCCAGCCTCGCCGCCCTCGCCGCCATGCTCGTCGCGATCGCCGCTCCGGTGGTCCGCTGGGTCCTGCACCCGGTACACGACCTGGACCGGGCCACCCACGAGGTCGCCTCGGGACAGCTGAAGACACGGGTCTCCGAGCGGGCCGGAGCACCCGAACTGCGCCGCCTCGCCTACAGCTTCAACGTGATGGCGGACAGCATGCACGCCTCCCGGGAGCAGCAGCGGGCCTTCGTGGCCCAGGCCTCCCACCAGCTCCGCAACCCGCTGACCGCGCTGCGGCTGCGGGTGGAGAACCTCGAAGAGTTCGTCACCGACGCCCGCGGCCTGCGCGAGTTGAACCTCGCCGTGGAGGAGACCGGCCGGTTCGGCGAGATCCTCGACGGCCTCCTGCAGATGGCCAGAGCCGAGGCGTCCGAGGCCGAACGCACCCCCGTCGACGTCTCGGCGGTCGTCGCGCACCGGGTCGATGCCTGGCAGGCGGCCTACGACGCCGGGAACGTACCGCTCACGACCCGGATCCCCGACGGGGTGGGCGCCCTGTCCCTGCCCGACTGCCTCGACCACGCACTGGACACCCTGCTCGACAACGCCCTCAAGTTCGGCGACGGCACACCCGTGACCGTGACCGTCACCCGGCCCCCGCACGGGGGCGGCGCCGACGGGCCGGACAGCGCGGTGGAGGTGACGGTACGCGACGGCGGCCGCGGACTGACCGACGAGGAACTCGCCCTCGCGGGCGGCCGGTTCTGGCGCAGCACCCGGCACCAGAACGTCCGGGGCACCGGACTGGGCCTCGCCCTCACCCGGATGCTGGTGGAGGCGGGCGGCGGCGAACTGCACCTGGCGGCAGCCGAACCGCAGGGCCTGGCCGCGACGGTCCGGCTCCCGGCCGCCCCCCTCCCGCCGGCCGCCGCACTCCGGCCCTGAAGCGTCACGGCCCGCAAGCGTCACGGCCCGGAAGCGTCCCGGCCCTGAGGCATCACGGATGCGACTGGCGGTACCAGCGGGCGGCACCCGGGTGCAGGTCCAGCGGATGGCTGGCGATCGCGGTGCGGCGGTCCAGACGGCGGGCCTCCGGATGGGCCCGTATCAGCTGCGGCTGCCCCTCGAACAGCAGCCGGGTCAGCCAGTACGCCTGCGCGTCCGGCATGTCCCGCCGCACCACCAGGAAGTTCGGCACGCTCACCGTGGTCACCGCGCTCTGCGCGCCGTAGACGACCGCAGGCACCGTGGTCTGGGTGTACAGCTCGCCGTAGGCCCGGGTCAGCGGCGGGACCACCTCGGCGAGGTCCACCAGACGGACCGGGGTCGACCGGCGCAGCTCGGTGATCGCCGCGGTGGGCAGGCCCCCGCTCCAGAAGAACGCGTCGATGCGCCCCTCGGCGAGGGCACGCGTCGACTCGCGGACGTCGAGCCGCTGGGTGGTGACGTCCTCGTCCCCCGAGAGCCCGGCGACCTCCAGGATGCGCTCGGCGGTCAGGGTGGTCCCCGAGCCCTCGGAGCCCACCGAGACCCGCGCCCCGCGCAGCTCCTTCACGCTGTGCACCGGGCTGTCCGCGCGGACCACGAGCTGCACGTAGTTGTCGTAGAGCGCCGCGAGGGCCACCACGGGCGACCGCCCGGAGAAGGGCGGGCGCCCGGCGACCGCGTCCGCGGCCGAATCCGCCAGGGCGAACGCCACCTGCGCCTTGCCCTGGTCCACCAAGTCCAGGTTCTCCACGCTGCCACCGGTGTGCAGAGCCCGGCCGGACACGTCCGGCAGGCGCTCGACGAGGCCCGCGTACCCGGCACCGTACTCCGCGTAGACACCGCCCTGGTTGCCGGTGGCCACCGTGACCACCCCGGACAGGCGGGTCGGCTCGTCGGCGCCGGTGCACCCCGCGAGCGGCGCCGCGAGGGCCAGCACGGCGCCCAGCAGGAGGCGGGCCAACCGCATGGACACCTCCTTCGACCCGGGAGGCAGGATCGGCCTTCCGGCCGGCCCGTACGACAGGGCCGGACCACGCGTCAGCCTATCGGCGGGGCGGGCGCCGGTCGACGCCCGGAAAGGAGCCCGTCATCCGGGCCGCCCGGCACGGAGGGCGTTGAGGAGCGCCGCCCCCCGCTCGGCGTCGTCGACGCTCACGGCGAACTCGGCTCCCGTGCGGGGGCGGACGACCAGGCACTCGCCGGCCCGGAGCATCACGGTGGCGCCCGCGCCACTGAGCCGGTACCCCCAGCCGCCGACCTGGGCGGGAGTGCGCGACTCGGCGCGGGCGGACTCGATGTCCTGCGGCGTCCAGCGCCGCACCGGCCACCCGAGCGGCCCGAAGGCCACCTCCAGGCCCTTCTCCGACACGCGGGCCTGCACGGAGCCGAAGGCCCAGGTCACGACCGAGGCGAGCGCGAAGGGGGCGACGACCGCCCCCTGCATGCCGGTGAGCAGGCCGCAGGCCGCGGCGAGGACGGCCGCCAGCGCCGCGACGCCGGTGACGGCCGCGACCAGGTGCAGCCAGGGGTTGGCGGCGCGGGAGAGCCAGACGAAGCGCTCCCCGGCCGGGATCACCATGGCCGCGCCCGCGCCCACGCCGGTTCCGGCGGCCGGGGAGGGCCGTTCGCCGCGCCGCCCGGCGAGCCGGCCCAGTACGCCGGCGGCCAGCGCGACCACGGACGTCAGGACCACCCCCGCACCCACGGAACCCGCCTCCCGCCAGTCGGCGCGGTCCAGGTTCGCGCGGACTGCCGAGGCCTGGAGGCCCGCCATGAAGACGCCCGTGAACGCCAGCGCCGCACCGGCCCACGACGGGGCCGGCGCGGCCGCGCGCCGCGTCGTGAGGACGGTGGCGCACGCCGACCCCGCCCATACGAGGGCTGGGAACACGGAAGCCGCCCACAGCGGCATCGACCCGTCGGGCGCCTCGCCGCCCCAGTGCGTGGCCACCCGCTCCGGCAGCCGCCCGCTCACGGCCAGGGGCAGCGCGGCCAGCAGCGCGAAGACGCCGGCGATCCACACGGCCGCCCCCCACCCGGCGCCGTCCGGTCGCTTCCCACAGCCGGTCACGCGAGCCCCCTGATCATCTCGATGAGATCGTTCCTGCCATAGCCCAGCCGTGCCGCCTCGGCCACCAGCGCGGAGGCCCGCTCCAGCAGCTCGGAGCGCTGTCCCGCGCCCTGGGCCACGGTGACCCCCCGGCCCCGGCGGAACTCCAGCACCCCCTCGTCCCGCAGGGCCCGCAGCCCGCGCAGCACGGTGTTGGCGTTCACCCCCAGCGCCAGGGACAGCTCCCGGGCCGACGGCAGCCGGTCTCCCGGCGCGCACTCCCCTTCGGCGACGGCGCGCCGGACGGCTCCCGCCACCTGCTCGTGGAGGGGCCGGCTGTCCGTGGTGTCCAGTCTCAGCAGCATGATGCCAATGAAAGTAGCACCAAGTGCTTCATGGAGGCATCCGCTAGACTTGCAGAGTTATGCAATTTGCCAGTTCTGTATCCAGTGGACGGGGGGTCGGGACGTGTCCGGGTTCGAGGAAGCGGCACTGGAACGTGTCCGCAGGGCACAGGACCGTCTCCAGGCCGCGCGGGAGGCCCGCGACGCCTTCGAGGAGGCGCAGGCCGCGGAGGAGCTGGAGGACGCCCTGCGGGTGGCCCGCGACCACGGCGTGGCCGCCGGCGGGGACAGCCGGTGAAGCCGGCGGCACCGAGGCCGGGCAGGTCGCCCGCCGTCGCCTACGCCGGCGGGCACGGCATACAGGTGCGCGTCCGCCCCTGCGCCCCCACTCATCGACCCGAGACGGAAGAACATCATGACGGATGACACCCGCGCCGAAGAGTCGGCTCACGAGAAGTGGAAGGAGAAGGGCGTCGCACTGCGCGCCTTCTTCTACATCTTCGGCACCCACGTGTTCGCCGGGTTCATCTGGCTGCTGTTCTACCTGGGCCGGCACGCCCAGAAGTGACCACGGCCCGGCCCGCCGGCGCGGGGCAGCGGTCCCGCCCCCGGAGCGGCGCCGGTGACACCCTGTCAGCCAAGGCGGTGACCTGCGGCGAACCGGTCCCGCGCCCCATCCTCACGCCGGGGGGCGGCAGTTGTCCATCCGTGTCGGCACCGAACCCCTGGCCACCTGGATCGGCAGGCGCCGCACCCCGCCGGAGCCGGCCGCCCTGGCCGCCGTACCGGCCCGGCCGGGAAGCCGCGAGGACCTCCCGACGCAGGCGCAGGGCCCGGCCGGCCGCGCCCGAGCCACGACGCCCGGGGCGGCGGCCGGCCGGAGAACCGTGCCCGCCGCCCGCCGCCCGCCGCCCCGCCCGCCGGCCGGCCGTCGCCCGGCCGCCGCCCCCGGCGTCGGCCGCCTGTACCTCACTCCGGCCCGCCCGCGGCGGGTTCGGACCTGCCGTGTTCGCCGAGCCAGCGGGCGAGCTTGCCCCGGCGGCCGACCGCGCGCAGCCGCCGCTCGGTGGCCTGCCGGGTGGCCGCGGTGGTGACCAGGAGCAGTTCGTCGCCGGCCGCGAGGACCGTGTCGGGCCCGGGGACCTGGGTGACGCCGTCACGGACCAGGAGGGTGACCACCGCCGGAGGAGGCAGCCGCAGCTCGAAGACGGCGACGCCGTGCAGGCGCGAGCCGGGCGGAACGGAGACGGTCAGCAGGTCGGCGTCGAGGACGTCCAGGGGCGCGCTCTCCACCTGGACCTCCCGCACGGCCCCGGGCCGGGTGATGCGCAGAAGGCGGGCGACGGCGGGCAGGGTGGGGCCCTGGACGAGGGTGAAGACCACCACGAGGACGAAGACGATGTTGAGCAGGTGGCGGGCGCCCTCGACCGCCGCGACGATCGGGAACGTGGCCAGCACGATCGGCACCGCCCCGCGCAGCCCCGCCCAGGAGATGAAGACCTGCTCCCGCCACGGGGTGCGGAAGGGCAGCAGGCAGGCGGCGACCGAGACCGGCCGGGCGACCAGCAGCAGGACCAGGCCGACCGCGAGGGCGGGCAGGATCGCCGAGGGCAGCTCGCCGGGGTCGACGAGCAGCCCGAGCATGACGAACAGGCCGATCTGGGCGAGCCATCCGGTGCCCTCGGCGAAGGAGCGGGTCGCCGCCCGGTGCGGCAGGCGCGAGTTGCCCAGGACCAGCCCGGCCAGATAGGCGGCGATGATCCCGCTGGCGTTGACGAGACCGCCGGCGGCGAAGGCGATGATCCCGAACCCGACGGTGGCCAGCGGATACAGCCCGGTGGCCGGCAGCGCGATGTGCCGCAGCGCGGCCACCCCGGCCCGGCCCACGGCCAGGCCCAGCAGCCCGCCGGCGACCAGCTGGTAGACGACGCTGCCGAGGATCGCCACAGGGCCGGGCAGCTCGGCGGCGGCGGTGGAGAAGACCAGGACCAGGATGATCGTCGGAGCGTCGTTGAACCCCGACTCCGCCTCCAGCAGACCGGTGGTCCTGCGCGGAAGCGGCAGGGAGCGCAGAACGGCGAAGACCGCGGCGGCGTCGGTGGAGGAGACGATCGCACCCAGCAGCAGGGCCAGATGCCAGTCCATGCCGAGCAGGAAGTGGGCCCCCGCACCCGTGACCGCCACCGACACCGCGACACCCGCCGTGGCCAGTACGCCGGCAGGCGCGAGCCGACGCCTGACGTCGGGCCAGCGGGTGCTCAGACCGCCCTCGACGAGGATGACCGCGAGGCCCGCGCTGCCCAGGGACTGGGCGAGCTGCGCGTCGTCGAACTCGATACCGATCACGTCCTCGCCCGCGATCACACCGACGGCGAGGAAGAGCAGCAGGCTCGGCAGGCCGAGCCGGTGCGCCGCCCGGGCGGCCGCGATGCTGGCCATGAGGACGACGCCGCCCACCAGCAGCACCAGGTACAGCTGCTGCAGCGTCACAGCGCGCTCCCCTCTTCCGGGCGCCCGAGCCGGCCTCCGGCCGCCTCGTGCGGATCATGCCGGGCCCGCGGCGCCCGGCACCGCGCCCCGCCGCGCCGCCTACGGCCGCCGGCGCCCCGCACACCCCCCTCCTCCGCCCGCCGTCCACGGCCTCAGGGCCCGCGCCGGCACAGGGGCCGCCGGCGGCCGGCGTCGAGGAGGTCCACCGCAAGGGCGGCCAGGACCAGGCCGGCCGCGAGCAGGAGCCCGTGCGGCACCAGCGCCCCGGTGGCCACGGCGGCGACGGCCAGGACCGTCGCCGACCAGGGGCAGGCCATCACCTCGGCGATCAGCAGGACGGTGGTGACGTTGTCCAGCCACGCCGAGAGGAACGCGGTGACGAGGATCAGCAGCACCATCAGCCGGTACGGGCGGCCGCGCGACCGTTTGGCGGCCCCAGAACGCCACGAACTCGAACAGCCCGGTGCGTCTGAGGACGGCGACGGCCAGCATCATGCCCAGGAGCAGGAAGACGACGTTCCAGTCGATCCCCGCGACCTCGGAGAAGAAGGCGTGCTCGGGACCGGTCGCCCCGATGGGCAGCATGACGACCGCACCGCCCAGGGCCGCGGCGACCCGGTGGACCTTCTCCGTGGCGATCAGTACGGAGACGGCCGCGAACACCGCCGCCGCCGGCCACGCGGTGACACTCACGGCGGCCCCGCCCAGCCGGTGCCGAGGAGACGCGGGGGCAGGCGGCGGGGTCGTCATCGGCGCGGCTCCGTTCACAGGTGCTGCCGTGAGCACCCGCACCCCTCAGGGGCCGCCCCCGACCGGAGGGTGCTCCAGTACACCCACCATCGCCTGCCGCCCCGGCCCGCCGCATCGGGGCCGGCACCCATCTTCAGGCCGCGGCCGCCACCCCGGGGCACCCGAGGGCGGGACCGGAGCCGCGGACCAGGCCCCCGCCGGACGCCCCCCTCAGGTGCGGCCGGCCCGGAGGTCGGCCAGGAGCTCGGCCTGGCCCTCCAGGACACCGGAGAGGATGCTGCGGGCGACCCGCAGGAGCTCGGCGACCTGCGAATCGGTCAGCGAGTAGTACACGTTCGAGCCCTCCCGGCGGGTGACCACCAGGTTGGCCTTGCGCAGCACGGCCAGCTGCTGGGAGAGGCTGGCCGCCTCCACCCCGACCTCCGGCAGCATCTCGGCGACCGCGTGCTCGCGTACCGACAGCAGTTCCAGGACGCGGATGCGGACCGGGTGCCCCAGCGTTTTGAAGAACTCCGACTTCAGCTGGTACAGCGGCGTGCTCGCCTGCGTGGCCCTGCCCTGACTGCCCATCTCATCCACCCGGAACCGCTCCTTCGCGGGGGCGTCCGTCCGCCCCTTCCTCACACCTGCGACCTCTGTGACCTCCACAATTGCAGATCCCTGCAACTCGCGGGCACCCTGGCCGGCACCCGCCGCGCCGCCCCGGCCGCCCGCGCGGGCCCGCCCGCCGGCCGGGCCTCAGACGAGGGCGGGCCCCGCGGGGCCCTGCCGGACGGGCCAGTCGTCGGTGCTCCAGTGCCTGCCCGCCCCGTCCCCGTCCCCGCCCGCGCCCTGCGCCCCGTGGGCGGCCAGGGCCGCGCCGAGGTCGCAGTGGACCGGTACGGGCGGACAGGCGGCGTCCGGGACGAGGGAGCCGTCCGCGGGGATCGCCGCGAGTTCGAGGCGGCGCCCGTTGTCGGCGAGGCGCCGGGCGGCCTGGGCGACGGCGATCTGCCCGCCGGCGGACCAGCCCAGCAGCCCCGTCAGGTCGAGGATGACCGGGCCGGTGCCCCGGGCCAGCGCCCAGCCGATCGCGCCGCTGAACCGGTCGGTGGCGTCCGCGCCGAGATACCCGGCCAGGGACAGTACGCCCAGCCGTGGTCCGGTGGTGTAGCGCCATTCGATCGTCATCGTCGTGTCCTCGGCTTGTCGGTGGTCTCGTGGGCGGTACGCCGTCGGTCTCCTGGGCGGTACGCCGTCCCGGCCGGCGCGTTCACCGGCCCGCCTCGGCCACGGTGCGGGCCAGGCGGAATCCGGACACCTGCTGGGGGTGCAGGCGCAGCAGGGTGTCGTGCGGGCCGTGGGCCCAGCCGGGCAGGGTGCGCCGGTAGTGGGCGGCCTCGTCCGGGTCGCAGATGACGTCCGCCGGGCCGTGGGCGCTGACCGTCCAGCCGGTCCCGGCCGGGCCGCGGATCTCGTCCACCTGGTAGGTCAGCATCGCCCGGCCGGGGACGGCCGCGGCCTGCACGGGGGCGCGGACGACCAGGCGCCCGTACTCCATCACGTGGGCGGCGGGCCGGACGACGGCCAGGTCCCGCTGCACGTAGACGAGCCGGCCCTGGGCGGAGCCTTCGAGGAGCCACAGGGCCTCGGTGCCGGACACCTCGAACATGATGCGGCGGTCGGCGGGGACGGTCATCGTGCGGCCTTCCGGAAGCGGTGCGGTCGGTGATCGGGCGGGAGCAGGGGGAGCAGGCCCGCCCGCTCCAGGTGTTCGCGGGCGCCGGCGATCGCCTCGGGGGTGGTGGCGTACTCGCGGCCCTGCGGGCGCAGCAGCTCCAGGGCGCCGACGGCGTCGAGGGCCTGGCGCTGGCCGGGCCGGATGCCGGAGGCCAGGACGGTGATGCCGCGCCGGTTCAGCTTCTCCACCGCGTCCTTGAGGACGAGGGCGCCGGTGGCGTCCAGGGTGGTCACCCGCGACATGCGCAGGATGACCACCCTGACGTCGCAGACCTCGGAGAGTTCGAGGAGGAAGCGGTGCGCGCCGGCGAAGAAGAGGGGACCGTCGATGCGGTAGGCGACGATGTGCTCGGCCAGCAGGGCGTGTTCCTCGTCGCTGTGCTCGCCGGGCAGGTCCGGGCGGAGGTCGACCTGCTCCATCCGGGCCTGGCCCGCCACCGCCTTCAGGGCGAGGGCGCCTGCGACGACCAGCCCGATGATCACCGCGTACACGAGGTCGAGGGCCAGGGTGGCGGCGGCGGTGAGGGCGAGCACGGCGGCGTCGGAGCGGGTCGCCTTCGCCATCGCGCGCAGGGAGGCGACCTCCACCATGCGCACCGCGGTCGCCAGCAGTACGCCGGCCAGCGCGGCGAGGGGGATCTTCGAGACCAGCGGCGCCGCGGCGAACACGATCACCGCGAGGACGGCGGCATGGGTGAGCGCGGCCAGGCGGGAGGAGGCGCCGGTGCGGACGTTGACGGCCGTGCGCGCGATGGCGGCGGTGGCGGGAACGCCGCCGAACAGGGGAGCGGCCAGGTTGGCGACGCCCTGCCCGAACAGCTCCCTGTCCGGGTCGTGCCGCTGTCCCACCGTCATCCCGTCCGCGACCGTCGCCGACAGCAGCGACTCCAGCGCGGCGAGTGCCGCGACCGCGACCGCCGGGGCGAGCAGCGAGCCGAGGGCGGAGGCGTCGAGGAAGGCCAGGGAGGGGGCGGGCAGCCCGGAGGGCAGGTCCCCGATCGGGGCCGCCGCCTCCAGGCGGAAGACCTGTGCGACCACGGTGGCCGCGACCACCGCGACGATGGAGAACGGGACCGCCGGCTTCCACCGGGCGCCCGCCAGCATCACCGCCGCGACCCCGGCCGAGAGGCCGACCGCGGTCAGGTTGGGGGACGCCGCGCCCTCCGCGAGCGCCCGCCACGCCACCGCCACCACGTTCTCGCCCTCGGGCCTGTCGACCCCGAGCGCGGCGGGTATCTGCTGCAGGCCGATGACGCAGGCGATCCCGAGGGTGAACCCCTCCACCACCGGCGCCGGCACGTAGCGCATGTACCGCCCGGCCCGCAGCAGCGCCAGGCCGATCAGGAGCACGCCGGCCATCAGGCCGACGGTCAGGACACCGCCGGGCCCGTACCGGGCGACGATCGGCACCAGGACCACGGTCATCGCACCGGTCGGACCGGACACCTGGAGGTTCGACCCGCCCAGCAGCGCGGCGAGCGCGCCGGCGACCACCGCGGTGGCGAGCCCCGCCTCGGCGCCGAGCCCGGAGGAGACACCGAAGCCGAGCGCGAGGGGGAGCGCGACGATCGCCACGGTCAGCCCGGCCAGGAGGTCCCGGCGGGGGCTGCGGCCCATCGCCGCGAAGTCGGCCCGGTCCGGCAGCAGCGAGCGGACCCGCCCGAGCGCGGAAGCCCAGAAGGCGTGCACGCTCACGAGAGCGCGGCCCCGGCCCCGGACTCGCGCAGCTCCTCCAGCAGCTCGCTCTGCCCGGTCAGGACCTCGGTCAGGATCCGCCGCGCCGCCGCCATCAACTGCGCGACGTCCCCGCCCGCCAGCTCGTAGACGACCGTCGCGCCGTTGCGGGTGGAGGTGACGATCCCCGAACGGCGCAGGACCGCGAGCTGCTGCGACAGCGCGGACGGCTCGATCTCGATCGCCGCCAGCAGGCTCCGCACCGGCATCGGACCGTCCTGCAGCAGCTCCAGAACCCTTATCCGCACCGGGTGCCCGAGCATCCTGAAGAACTCGGCCTTGGCCTGGTACAGCGGAACCGGCACGGTCTCGCACCCTTCTCACCACCCCGAGCGGGGCGCACGCCTGGCGCCGTGCCCGCGGCTACCTGCGAACACAGCCAACACAGCATCTATGAAATTGCAGAATTCTGCAATTTGCAGATTGCCCTGCTCCCGCGGAGCGGCCCGGCGCCGGGGGCCGCACACCCATCCGCTTTGTCGACAAAGCGCTGTTTGAGAGGTATGGGACGGGGTCACACGTGTATCGCCCGACCCCTACGCCCTGGAGACGCGATGCCCGAGAAGAACCCGTTGAAAGCCGTCACCGACAAGATCGCCGACGCCGTGCAGGGGGGAGGAACCGGACACGGTCCCGAAGAGGGGATCCCGGGCAAGCCGGCCTCCGTCTCCCCGCAGCTGACCGAACCGGTCCAGCCCGTCGAGCCGCTGCCGCCGAAGAAGGACCAGAGGGGCCCGGAGACCGTCAGCCCGACCGGGCAGCCCACCGGCGACGAGCAGGCCCGCACGGCCCAGAGCGGCGCCTACCTCACCACCGCCCAGGGCACCCGCCTTTACGACACCGACCACTCGCTCAAGGCCGGCCCGCGCGGACCGGTACTGCTGCAGGACCACCACCTGCGCGAAAAACTCATGCACTTCGACCACGAGCGCATCCCCGAGCGCGTGGTCCACGCCCGCGGCGCGGCCGCGCACGGCGTCTTCCAGTCCTACGGCACCGGCGCGGCCGTCTCCAAGGCCGCGTTCCTCGCCGCCGACGCCGAGACCCCCGTCTTCGTACGGTTCTCCACCGTCCTCGGCTCCCGCGGCTCCGCCGACACGGTGCGCGACACCCGCGGCTTCGCCACGAAGTTCTACACCGAGGAAGGCGTCTTCGACCTGGTCGGCAACAACATCCCGGTCTTCTTCATCCAGGACGCGATCAAGTTCCCCGACATCATCCACGCCGGCAAACCGCACCCCGACCGGGAGATCCCGCAGGCGCAGAGCGCCCACGACACCTTCTGGGACTTCGTCTCCCTGCACACCGAAGCCACCCACCACACCCTGTGGAACATGTCCGACCGGGGCATCCCGCGCTCCTACCGCATGATGGAGGGCTTCGGCGTCCACACCTTCCGCCTGGTCAACGCCCAGGGCACCACCACACTGGTGAAGTTCCACTGGAAGCCCAAACTGGGCGTGCACTCCCTGGTGTGGGAGGAGGCCCAGATCCTCGGAGGCGTCGATCCCGACTTCCACCGGCGCGACCTGGCCGACGCCATCGAGTCGGGCGCGTACCCCCAGTGGGAACTGGGCATCCAGACCTTCCCCGACACCCCCGAGCAGACCTTCGAAGGCATCGACCTCCTCGACCCCACGAAGATCGTTCCCGAAGAGCTGGCACCGGTGAAGCCGCTCGGCCTGATGACCCTGAACGCCAACCCGTCCAACTTCTTCGCCGAGACCGAACAGGTCGCCTTCCACACCGGCCACCTCGTCCCCGGCATCGACCCGACCGACGACCCGCTGCTGGCCGGACGCATGTTCTCCTACCTCGACACCCAGATCACCCGGCTCGGCGGCCCCAACTTCCCCCAACTGCCCATCAACCGCACCCACGCGCCCGTCAACGACATGCTCCGCGACGGCATGCACCAGAGCGCCGTCCACCGCGGCACGGCCCCCTACCACCCCAACAGCCTCGACGGCGGCTGCCCCTTCTTCGCCGGCGCCGACACCGGCGCCTTCATCGAGGTCCCCGTCGAACTCCCGGCCGCACGCAAGGTCCGCGAGGCACCCGCCTCCTTCGACGACCACTTCTCCCAACCACGGCTGTTCTGGCTGAGCATGAGCGCCGTGGAACGCGAACACATCATCGCCGCCTACACCTTCGAACTGTCCAGGTGCTACGAGCAGGCCGTCAGGGAACGGGTCCTGCAGACACTCGCCAACATCGACAGCCGGCTGTGCGCCGAGGTCGCCGCCGGACTGGGACTGCCCGCACCGGCCGCCACCGAACCCCTCGCGGACCCCCGCCCCAGCCCGCGCCTGTCCCAGATCGGCCAGACCTGGCCACTGGACGGGCGGACCGTCGGCATCGTCACCGACCCCGCCGGCGACCTGGCCGGCGTGGCCGAGGTCCGCCAGGCCGTCCTCGACGCCGGCATGGTGCCGCTGGTGGTCGCCCCCACCGGCGGACGCCTGGCCGGCGCCGCAGACCCGGTGACCGTGCAGCGCACCTACGCGGCCGCGCGATCGGTCGAGTTCGACGCACTGCTGTTCGCCGGCGTCCCCGCGGCCGGAGCGGACGCCTACGGCGCCCGCGACGCGAAGGCGGGCGACCCCCGGCCCGCCACCGCCGACCCCCGCGTCCTGGCCCTGCTCGCCGAGGCGTACCGGCACGGCAAGGCCGTCGGAGGCTGGAACGGCGCGGACCGCCTCTTCGAAGCGGCCGGCATCCACAACGGAGACGCAGGCGTCGTCCTCGCCGACAACGGCCCCGCCGCCCTGCGCCGGCTCACCGAAGAGATGGCCGCCCACCGTGCCTGGACCCGCTTCCCCGCCCCGTCGGCCTGACCCCGGGCACCACCCGACCCCGGGCGCCGGCCCCCACCGGCCGGCGCCCGGAGCCGCAGCCGTCCGGGCCACGGGGCGCCCCGGCCGCCATCCGAGCCCGGAGGCGGCCGGAGGCCCCGCCGGCCACTGCTGCACATCGGACGGTTCAGGTCATTCTCCGAACTGGCGCTCCAGGGAGGGAGAGAGAGTCGGGCCGGGCGCGGCAGGTGCTCCGGTTCACCACACGCGGCACCCGTGGGGTGATCGGCGCGCCCGCGGTGCTTCTTCCGGTTGACCGGCCGGCGCAGGCGCCCGGGCCGGCGGGCGCCCGCTCCCGCGCTGGCCGGTGCCTGGCCGGTGCCTGTCCGGCCGGTGGCCGCACCGCCATAGCCTGTGGCCGCGTGCCGTACCCGGCGGTGCGCCCGCCCACGCGAGGAGAGATGTCCATGCCGTCCGTGCGCTCGTTGGTCCTTGGTACCGCTGTGGCAGTCGGCACGGTGGCCGCGACGGCGACCCTGGTGGTCGCACCCGCACAGGCGGATTCCGGGAAGTCGCCGGCCGCCGCGGCCGTGGCGACGCGCAGCCACTGGATGAACCTGGGCACCGGCAAGTGCCTCGACGTCCGGGGCGGGTCGATCTCGGACGCGGCGGTCATCCAGCAGTTCAGCTGCAAGCAGGAGCTGCACCAGGAGTTCTGGACGGACCCGCTCATCGGCGAGCCGTACACCTTCCTCACCCCGGGGCACGCGACCGTCATGTGTCTGCAGCCGACCAGCGCGGGCGCCGGGGCCACGATCGTCCAGAGGGCCTGCAACTACAGCGACGGCCAGAAGTGGGAGTTCACCTGGCAGAACGGAGGCGCCCTGATCAAGAACAAGGCCACCGGACTCTGCCTCGCCGACGCCGCCATGCCCAACGGCAGCCGCCGGGAGGTCCGGCAGCTTCCCTGCACCGGAGAGGCCGGCCAGCTCTGGGTCAACCGGTAACCCGCGGGCCGCGCCGCGCCGGGGGCCGTCAGCCGGCGAGCCTGCCGAACAGGTGGTTGGCAGGGGCGTCGGGGTCGTCGCCGTAGAAGAACTCCGTGACCGCCTGGTGGAATTCGGCGCGGTCCAGCGTGCCGGAGCCGTCGAGGTCGAGGGCGGCGAAGACCGCGGCGCAGTCCTCGCCGGGAACGCCGGCCACCGCGTCGAACATCTGCCGGAACTCCGCCTGGTCGATCCTGCCGTCCCCGTTGAGGTCGACGAGGTCGAAGAAGCAGTCGGTCACCGGCTGGACCTGCTGCGGGTACAGGGCGGGGTCGGTCAGGACCCGCCTGAACCCCTCGGTCATCTCCCGCAGGTCCACCTTCCCGTCACCGTCCTGGTCCATCGGGGCGATCACGTTCGCCCAGAACCCGTCCATCCCCTCGGTGAGCAGGCGGGCCGCCGCGGAGTCCGGTGCGGTACCGCGGGCGGCGATGTAGCGCTCGCTCATCATCCGGACGTCCCGCCGGGTGATGAACCCGTCGCCGTCGACGTCGGCGCCCCTGAACCACTGGCCGTACTTGAGATTCTGAAGTGCAGTCACGATCGCGCACAGTATTCACGCCGTCACGCAACACGCAAACGGGCGGGTGGAGGGATGCCCGGTGTTCGGCGTCAGTGTTCGACTTCGGGCGGGGTGAAGGCGCGCACATCGGGAAGGGGGCCGGTGTAGGGCTCGACGTCGACCAGCGCACTGAGGGCGCTCGGCCCCTGGGACAGGCGCGAGCACGGCCGGTCCGCCGTCAGGACGTTCGGATTGCCGTGGCGGTCCAGTGTTCCGCTCAGCCCCGGCCGGACCGGATCCCACCACGCTCCGGTGGGCAGTTGCACGACCCCCGGCATGACGTCGTCCGACAGGACCGCGCCCGCAAGGCAGCTGCCCCGGTCGTTGTGGACGCGTACGACCATGCCGCTCTCGATGCCGCGGACGGCGGCGTCCGACGGGTTGAGCGTCACCGGCTCACGGCCGCGGATCTTCGTGCCGAGGCTGTGGCCGCCGTTGTCGTACTGGCTGTGCAGGCGTGCAGCGGGCTGGTTCGAGATCAGATGCAGCGGGAACCGCTCCGACAGACCGCCGCGGAGCCACTCGGCCGGTTCGAACCACATCGGATGCCCGGCGCAGTCGTCGTAGCCGAACGAGTCGATCTCCTCGGAGAAGATCTCGATCCGGCCCGACGGCGTCGGCAGGGGGAACCGCTGCGGATCCGAGCGGAGCGCCTCGAAGCTGCCGGGGAACGGCCCCTCCAGCGGCGGCAGTTCGACGCCGGCGGAGCTTCGCCAGAACTCGTCGAAGCCCGGCAGCACGCCACCGTCGCCGAGTCCGGCCCGCGTCTGCTCGTAGAGGTGCCGGACCCATTCGATCTCGGAGCGCGACTGCGTGAACTCCTTCCCGTACCCGAGCCGGGAGGCCAGGTCGGTGAAGATACGGTGGTCGGTGCGCGACTCGCCCGCCGGCTCGCGGACTTTCGGCATCGCGACGAGGTGGGGGTCGCAGAATCCGGCGGCGAAGTCGTCGCGCTCCAGGCTCGTGGCGACGGGCAGGACGATGTCCGCGAACTTGGCCGTGGTGTTCCACCACGCCTCGTGCACCACCACCGTGTCAGGGGTCTGCCAGGCCCGCGCCAGCCGGTGCAGGTCCTGGTGGTGGTGGAACGGATTCCCCCCGCACCAGTAGACCAGGCGCAGTTCGGGCAGCGTGAGGCGCCGGCCGTCGTAGTCGATGGTCCTGCCCGGGTGCAGCAGGGTGTCGGCGATCCTCGCGACGGGGATGAAATCCGCGACGGGGTTGGGAACCCCGGGGAACGCCGCCACGACGGGCCGGCCCCGCGCGACGCCGGTCGCGTCCATCGTCGCGTACCCCGCGCCCCAGCCGCACCCCGACCGGCCCATCGAGCCCGCCATCGCGGCCAGCACGACGGACATCCAGATCGGCTGCTCACCGTGGTCCGCCCGCTGCACCGCGTAGTTGACCATGATGAGGGAACGCTGCTCGGTGAGGCGGCGGGCGAGGCCGGTGATCGTGTCGCGGCCGATGCCCGTGATCCCCGCCGCCCACGCGGCGTCCTTGACGACGCCGTCGATCTCGCCGAGCACGTAGGAGGCGAAGCGGTCGAAGCCGACGCAGCACCGGCGAAGGAAGTCCTCGTCGTGCCACCCGTTGACCAGCATCGTGTGCGCGATGCCCAGCATCGCGGCGGTGTCGGTGTTGGGGACGACCGGCAGCCATTCGGCGTCGAGGAAGCCGGCTGCGTCGCTGCGGACGGGGCTGACGTTCACGAACCGCACCCCCGCCTCACGGCACCGCCGCTGCAGGTCCCGCGTCCGGTGCCGCGCCAGCCCGCCCGGGTTGACCTGGCTGTTCTTCAGGGCCAGCCCCCCGAAGGCCACCACCAGCTCACAGTTCTCGGCGATCTCGTCCCACATCGGCATCCGGGACTGGTAGCTCCACGGGTGCCCGCCGATCACATGCGGGAGGATGACCTCCAACGCCGCGGTGCTGTACGTGTTGCGGGAGTCGGTGTATCCCCCGCCCAGCGCCAGGAACCGGTGGAGCTGGGCCTGCGCGCCGTGGAAGGCGCCCGCACTCGCCCAGCCGTAGGACCCGCCGAACACCGCGCCGTCCCCGTGCCGCGCCCGCACCCGGCGCAGCTCATCGCTCACCAGGGTGATCGCGTCGTCCCAGCTCACCTCGACGAACGCGTCCGCGCCCCGGGCCGTGTCCCGGACGCGCGGCAGACCGTCCAGCCAGCCCTTGCGGACCGCCGGCCGCAGCACGCGAGCGCTGTCGTCGGCGGCCGCCACCATGCCCGGGCCGATGGGGGACGGCGCGGGGTCGTCACCCCTGGGCTCGATGCGCACCAACCGGCCGGATTCGACCACCGCGATGTAACTGCCCCAGTGCGTCGCCACCGACAAGCGTCGCTCCACCGTGCATCCACTCCGTCCCTGGGCTCTGCGCTGCTCGGACGACGGCCGGCCGACGGCCCGCGGCACGGAGGCTTCCCCCCTGGCCTCCCGCCCAACCCCGCCGCCGCGCCCACGGCCCCCCCACCCCGCGCCGGGTTGAATCGCCGCCGTCGCCGAGGCCACCGCCCCGAGCGGGCGTTACCGGCCGTTCTCCACACGGCGACGGCCCGTGACGGAGCCGGAACGGGCGGTGAACCGACCAGGGCCCGAAGAGGGGAGTGGCGAAGACTGCGCGGTCCGCCACAGCGGCCGGCGGACGCCCCGACAGGAACCCCGCACGCCCCGGCCGGAGTTCCCGCATCCGTTTCCCCGCCGGCGCACGGCAATTCCCCGGCCCGGCCGAGCGCCGCCCCCCGCACCATTTCACGGGGCCTATCGGGGCGGCCGGCACCGGTGACGCCGCGAGACGCTGCGGCAGGAGGCGGAAGAACCCGCAAGAACCCCGCGACCGCACCTGCCGGCGGCGGGCAGCCACGCGCATGGCCGCGCATGACCGAATACCACCCCATCGGACGGCTGGCCGGTTCTGTAGCCGCCGTGTTGTCGGGCAATCGGCGCCAGGACATGATCACTTCTCGCGCCGCCTGACGCACCGTCGGCTCGGGCGCCTCCTTTTCTGCCGCCGCGCAGGAAATTCACGCTCCGTCATACGAGTTTTCACCGCAAAGGAACCTCGGACTTCCATGTACAAACGCTCTGGATTTCTCGCCCTCGCCACCGCGGGCATGGTGCTGTGCACCGCCGGTCTCGCCCCCTCCGTCAGCCAGGCAGCCGGCGCCGCCCCCGTCCGCGGCGACGGGAAGGGCTCCTACGCCGAGACGAACGGCCTGACGGCGGAAGACATCAGGCTCATCAACACACTGAACGAGAAGGCCCTGGACCTGGGCCGGCCGGACAAGACCGCGGGGGAGGGCCTGCCGAACGCCACCGCGTCCCTGCGGCCCTCCGCCGCGGCCGGCGGCCGGGTGACGCCGCCCGCCGAGCCCCTGGACCGCATGCCCGACCCGTACCGCGCCCACGGAGACAGGGCCACCACCGGCATCAGCAACTACATACGCAAGTGGCAGCAGGCCTACAGCCACCGCGACGGCCAGGCACGGCAGATGACCGGGCAGCAGCGAGAACAGCTCTCCTACGGGTGCGTCGGCGTCACCTGGGTCAATTCAGGCCCCTATCCGACGAACAGACTGGCCTTCGCGTCCTTCGACGAGGACAAGCACAAGAACGCTCTGGAGAACACCAGCCCCCGGCCGGGCGAGACGCGGGCCGAGTTCGAGGGGCGCATCGCCAAGCAGAGCTTCGACGAGGCAAAGGGATTCAACCGCGCCCGTGACGTGGCAGCCGTCATGAACAAGGCACTGGAAAACTCCCACGACGAGAACGCCTACCTGAACAACCTCAAGGCGGAGCTCACGAAGAAGAACGACGCTCTCGCCGGCGAGGACAGCCGCTCCAACTTCTACGCGGCTCTGCGGAACACCCCCTCCTTCTGGGACAGCAGCGGGGGCGACCGCGACCCGTCCAAGATGAAGGCCGTCATCTACTCGAAGCACTTCTGGAGCGGACAGGACCCCTGGAGCCCCGCCGACAAGAGGAAGTACGGCGACCCCGACGCCTTCCGCCCCGACCGGGCCACCGGCCTCGTCGACATGTCGAAGGACAGGAACACCTCACGCAGCCCCGCCAAGCCCGGCGAAGGCTACGTCAACTTCGACTACGGCTGGTTCGGGGACCAGAAGGAAGCAAACCCTGACCACACCATATGGACCCACGCCAACCACTACCACTCGCCGGAAGGCGGCATGGGGCCCATGCAGGTCTACGAGAGCAAGTTCCGCAGCTGGTCCGCCGGATACACCGACTTCGACCGCGGAACCTACGTCATCACCTTCATACCCAAGAGCTGGAACACCGCACCGGCCAAGGTGAAGCAGGGCTGGCCGTAGGAAACCCCCGGCCCGTGCACCACCACCCGCCGGCCGTGCGGCCCAGAGGCAGCGCCCTGGGACCGCACGGCCGGCGGCCCGCGCCAGGACCCGGGCCGGGCCGCGGAACCGCCGCGGAACTTTCGTCCAAGACAAGCGCCCGCGATCCGGGCGAACCTGGACCCATGCCCAGAGACGACACCGGGGACACACCCCAGCAGCGCCGCACCGCCCACCCCCGCTGGGAGGTCGCCCGCCTCCCGCACGGAACCTCCCTCGACGGCGTACGGATGGCCGGCTACCGGGACCGCACCGGCGGCAGGCTGGACATGCGGGTACTGCCCCAGCCCGTCGTGGTCGTCGTCATCGGGCTCGGCACCGGCCCGATCACGGTGGAGAGCGCCTGCGGACACCGGCGGCCGCTGCCGGGCCTCGTCGCCTCCCTCTCACCCCGTCCGGCCCGCATCAGCGGCGACGGCGTCGAATGCGTCGAGGTGGCGTTGCCACCCCCGGCCGCCTACGCCCTGCTGGGCGTACCCCCACGCGAACTGGACGGCTCCATCACCGGACTCGACGACCTGTGGGGGCACCCCGCCCGGCGGCTGCGCGAGCAGTTGGCCGACACACCCTCCTGGCAGGAACGCCTCGCGCTCACCGACCGATTCCTCAGACGGCGGGCCGCACAGGCCCCGCCCATGGCAGCCGAGGTCACCGCCGCCTGGCACGCCATCGTCGCCGGCCGCGGCCGCGTACGCGTCGGCGACCTCGCCGTGTCCTGCGGATGGAGCCGCAAGCGGCTCCGGGCCAGGTTCAGCGCCCAGGTCGGCCTGACCCCCAAGCGCGCCGCCATGCTGGTCCGCTTCGACCACGCCGCCCGGGCGCTCCTCGCCGGCGAACGCGCCGACGACGTCGCCATGGCATGCGGATACGCCGACCAGCCCCATCTCCACCGCGACATCCAGGCCCTCGCCGGCTGCACACCCCGTGCCCTGGCCGGCCTGACCGCGTCCACCCAGCCCTGACCGGCCCTGCCGGCGACCGGCCGATCCGAACGAAGGAGACCCACACCAGTGACGAACACCAAGGACCGGGCAGCACAGACAGCGGCAGGACGGGAGCTCATCGCCCGCCTCACGTTCGGGAGCATGGCCGCGCACACCCTGCGCGCGGCAGCCCGCCTGGAGGTCGCCCGACTCATCGGCGACCGGCCCGGCACAGCCGCCCAGGTGGCCGCCGCGGCCGGAACCGCGCACCAGCCCATGACCCGCCTGCTGCGCGCCCTGACCGCCCTCGGCCTCCTCACCCAGCACACCCCCGACACGTTCTCGCTGACCCCGGCGGGCGCGCTCCTCGACCCCGCCCACCCCGACTCCCTCACGTCGTTCGTCCGCACCTTCACCGATCCGGCGATCGTGCGCGCCTGGGAGCACCTGGACCACAGCGTCCGTACGGGAGACACCACGTTCGACTCCGTCTTCGGCACCGACTTCTTCAGCCATCTCGCCCGCCACCCGGAGCTGTCCGCGGACTTCAACACGGCCATGAGCCAGGCCACCTCCGAGACCGCCGCCGTCCTGCCGAGAGCCTTCGACTTCAGCCGGTCCACCTCCGTCACGGACGTCGGCGGAGGCAACGGCACCCTCCTGGCCGCCGTCCTCGACGCCCACCCGCACCTGACCGGCGTGGTCTTCGACACCGCCGACGGCCTCGCGGACGCGGCGGGGACACTGGCCCGGCACGGGCTGCGCGACCGCTGCTCCCTCACCGCCGGGGACTTCTTCCAGTCGGTCCCGCACGGCTCGGACGTCTACCTCGTCAAAAGCATCCTGCACGACTGGACGGACGCCCAGGCGGTCACGATCCTGCGCCACTGCCGGCAGGCACTGCCGCCCGCAGGCACCGTTTTGATCGTGGAGCCCGTACTGCCCGAGGCCGTCGGCGCGCAGGACGAGGGCACCTACCTGAGCGACCTCAACATGATGGTGAACGTCGGCGGCAGGGAACGCACCCGCGCGGACTTCGAGGAGGTGTGCCGCCGGGCGGCCCTGCGCGTCACGTCGGTCACCCCTCTCGCCGGCGCCGCCCCGTACTCCCTGATCGAGGCCGTCGCCCACGAGGCCCCTGCCGGCGCCGAACCGCCGCGCTAGGGTCTGTATCGAGTTGCCCCGCGACGCCGCGGGGCAACTCGATACAGACCCTAGGAGGCGCCCGGGCAGCTCCTCACTTCCAGGCGAGCGTGCGCCACGGGCTGGCCGGGTCCGAGGTCAGGACACGGTGGGTGGCCAGGACCGTCTCGTACCACTCGCCGAACTCCTCCTCGTCGAAGTGGAGGCAGCGGCCCAGGACGTAGGCGGCGGAGAAGTCCTCCCACGAGCGGTAGTTGACCTGCACGAGGCGCCCGGCCCGGACCACGGCCGCCTCCGCCTCCTGCAGCGAGCACAGCCGGGCGGCGAGCCCCCAGCGGGCCATGCCCGAGGCCCGGCCGTAGTCCCAGGCCTCGACGCTCCGCACAAAACCCCCCTCGGGCAGCAGGCCGTCGGCACGGAACCGCGCCTCGTAGCGGGCGATACGGCCGATCAGCCGCTTGAGACCGGTCACCTGCCCCTCCAGCTCCTCCGCGCTGACGGCGCTGTCCGGGGTGACGCCGTCCGCACCCAGGCGGGGCTCGGCGGAGGCCTCGGCCCGCCGGCGCACCACGGTCGCCGCGGCCCGGCGCCAGTGGTCGATGTCGACGGGCCCCGCGAAGTCCAGCGCCATGGAGCGGCGAAGCTGCAGGACGAACTCCCACGGTCCGCTGACCATTCCGGCGCGCAGCAGCTGTTCCTGGGTCTCCTGCCACTCCGTACGGGTGGTGACGCCCCACCAGTGTTCCAGCGTGTGCTTCTCGGCGCGGTAGCCGCAGCCGTGGTAGGCCATCGAATTCCAGTAGCGCCCGTTGCGCACGTTGATGTGCGCGCCGACCGCGAGACCGAAGGCGACGGGGCCGGTGCGGGGGCCGCCCACCTCCAGGGTGTGGACGACGTCCCGGGCCAGCCCCGGCCGTTCGACCGGGGCGGAGTGACGCTGCCACAGGGCGCGCCCCTGCGGCCCGGCCGGCAGGACGCCCTCGCAGGGGCTGCCGGGGTTGACGACGAGGTAGGGCGGGTCGTCCTGGTTCCACACTTGCGCGAACCAGCCCAGGTCGTAGCAGTTGTAGACCGGGTCGGCGACCGGCGGCGGCAGCATCCCGCCGGTGTAGACGGCCAGGCACATGCTCTGCGTCTGCGGGTTCCAGTACGGGTGGAAGCGGGTGCTGCCCGCGCTCGCGTCGGTGTACGCCCGCGACTGCATCATGTACAGGTCCGCGCGGGCGACGAGGTCGTAGTACGCGGGCCAGTCGCCGCGCGCCTTCGCCTCGTACAGCCCCCGCTCGACCGCGCTCGGTGCCTGCCATCCCGGCGCCGACGCCGCCGGACCGGGCAGGACCCCTTCCTCGTGACCCGCTGCCAGACTCATGGGCAAAACCCTAAGGCCCGGCCCCACACGCCCCGCACGCCGGGCGCGGGCCGCCTACCCCCTGCGCCGGGCCTCGCGCGGGGAGAGGGCCGGGAGGGGTTCGCCGGGACCGGCCGGGCGGCCTTCGGACAGCCAGAAGAGGTAGTGGCGGAGGTCCTGCGCGAGGCCTTCGTCGATGTACGCGACGTACTCCCGTGCCCCGCCGGCCGCCTCGCGCTCGCCCGCCCCGTCCGAGACCGACCACCTCCGGTGAAGGGCGGCGGCCCACTCCCGCACCCGTCCCCGCTCCCGCCACCAGTCGCCAACGAGCTCCGCAGTCCAGTGGTCGTCACCGTCGCAGGCGTATCCGCCCATCGGGTCCTGCGCGGCGGCGCCCAGCAGGGCCAGCGCCTGCGCCGGGTCCCGGGGCTGGCGGTAGACGAACTCGGCGCCCCACTCGTCGTCGTAGAGCACGTGCGCGGGGGCGATCAGCCGGCCCGTCCAGCAGTTGTCGGTCCCGGCCCCGTAGAACGGCCCCGGCACGTTGCGCCAGTCGCGTTCCGCCCAGCGCTCGGGGCGGGGGTTCCACCAGCCGCCGCGGTGTTCCGGGGCGGGCCGCCACGTTCCGCCGTCCGGCGCGGGCAGCGGCCCGCTCTCCGCCGCGCGGACGGACGGCAGCGGATCCCAGTAGCTCATGGGTCCGCATCCTGTCAGACGGTCCCTCAGCCGTCGGTCGCGGCGATCGACATCGACAGTCCGTCGGTGAGCCACCGGTGCGCCACGGTCATGTTCAGGACGCGGCCGGCCGTGACGGTGCCGACCAGGGCCCAGTACCGCTCCAGGCGGGGGTCGAAGCCGGACGACCGCGACACCAGCCCGTGCAGGTGCGCGCGGAAGGCGGGGGTGTCCGACTCGCGCCGGGCTCGCGCGTGGGCGGACACGAACGCGTCCACCGCGTCGCCGGCGCCCGGCGGCAGGCCCCGGGCCAGAGCGGCGGCCGTCAGCGCGGCGGCTTCGTCGACCTCCGCGTAGAAGGCCGGCCCGTCGCGCATCTCCTCGTCGTGGTCCTGGGTCCAACGGGTGAAGCCGGGCGTGGAGATGAGCAGGTGCAGCTCGGCGTAGGCCAGGGCCGTGGCGGGCACGGGGTCCTGCGGCGGGGCGGGGGCCAGCATGGCGACCATCATGTCGAGCCGGGGCCTGGGCAGGGCCGCGGACAGCTCGCGATACCAGTGGTCGGTGAGCGTGCGGTGCGCCTCCGGGAGCCGCTGCACGCGGGAGAGTATCTCCAGGCGCCGCAGCCTCTCCTCACCCGGGCAGTCGTCCAGCGACTTCAACGTGGCCTCCCGCCACCGCAGTTCCACCAGCCGTTCCTGCACCGCTGCCAGCTCGCCCGCCACCAGTTCGCCGAGCGAGCGCTCTCCCGTGACGACCCGCGTGATCGTCGCGATCGGGGTGTCCAGCGCCCGCAGGCGCCTGATGAGCGCGATCCGCTCGAACGCCTCGGGACCGTAGCGCCGGTGGCCGCCGGAGCTACGGGAGGCAACGGGCAGCAGACCGCTGTCGGAGTAGTAGCGGAGCGTTTTGACGGCAAGGCCCGTCCGGGCCGCGAGCTCACCGATGCTCCACGTGTCGTGCGTCACAGTCCCTTGAACCTCCAGTGCGCGGGAGGTTCTAGCGTAGGGAGCGCTGACGGGCCGGTCCGCACCGTTCTCCCAGCTCAGATCTGCTTCCGGCCCGCCCGGACCGGTGTGGCGCGTCGTGGCCGCGTACCCCCGCGTGCCACCGCGCACCGCCTCGCGCTGCCGCGTGCCACCGCGTCCCTGTGCCGTCCCCACCCCTCCCCGACCCCAGAACGGCGGTACCCATGCCCCTGCCCCTGCCCCCGACGGCACCGCGCCGCCCGTACGCGAGAGCCGGACTCCGCGCGGCCCTCCTGCCCCTGCTGTGCGCGGCCGCACTGGTGCCGGCCACCGCCGTACCCGCCGCCGGCGCCGGCCCCGCGTCTCCCGACGCCGGCCGGCAGGACCGTACGGTCGTACGGACGGAGCAGGGCCTGGTACGCGGCGTGTCCCACGACGCGTACACCACCTTCGACGGCATCCCCTACGCCGCGCCGCCCACCGGACCGCTGCGCTGGCGCGCCCCCGTGCCCGCCGCCGCCTGGCAGGGCGTCCGGGACGCCACGAAGCCGGCTCAGCGCTGTGTGCAGATGCCGGTCCCCGGGGCGGACGGCGCGGGCAAGGTCGCCGGCTCGGAGGACTGCCTCTACCTCAACGTCACGGTGCCGGCGGCGAAGCCGGCCGCGAAGAAGCGCCCGGTGCTGGTGTGGATGCACGGCGGCGCGTTCCTGGGCGGCTCCGGCAGTGACTACACCGCCGAGCGACTGGCGGCCCAGGGCGACGCCGTCGTCGTGACGGTCAACTACCGGCTGGGGATCTTCGGCTACTTCGGCCACCCCGGGCTGGGCGCCGCCCCGCCGTTCGGCCTGGCGGACCAGCAGGCCGCCCTGCGCTGGGTGCGGGCGAACGCCGCGCGCTTCGGCGGCGATCCGGGCAGCGTCACGCTCTTCGGCGAGTCCGCGGGCGCCCTCGGCATCTGCGCACACCTCACCTCCCCGACGGCCGCCGGACTCTTCCAGCGGGCCGTCCTCCAGAGCGGTTCCTGCCTCACCTCCTTCCCGGCCGGCGCGCTCGCCCCCGGAACACCGGCGTACGAGCCGTTCGCCCCCCAGGCCGACGTCCAGAAGGCCGGCGCGGAAGCCGCCCGGCAACTGGGCTGCACCGACGGCGGCAGGGACGAGGTCCTGGCATGCCTGCGCGCCCAGGGCACCGACCGCCTCGCCACCGCGCAGCTGATGCAGTCCTTCAACCGGCCCGCCTACGGCAACGGCCTGCTGCCCGCGGCACCCGCCCAGGCGCTGACGTCGGGCCGCTTCCACCGCCTGCCGGTCATCCTGGGCACCAACCGCGACGAGATGCGGATGTTCACCGGCCTGTCGCTCGCCGCGTTCCCCATCCGCACCGAGGACGACTACCGGGCCCGCCTGGCGGAGGCCTTCGGCGCCGCGGCCCCGGCCGTCGAGGCGCGCTACCCGGCAGCACGCCACCCCTCTCCCGCCCTGGCCTGGGCGGCGGCACTGACCGACCGGTCCTTCACCTGCACCACACTGGCCGCCGGCCGGGCCATCACGGCGCACGCCCCCCGACTCCCCGTCTACGGCTACCAGTTCAACGACCGGGACGCTCCCGCCCTCGCCGGCCTGCCGGCGAACCCGGACTTCCCCTACGGCGCGGCGCACGGCTTCGAGATGCCCTACCTGTTCACCTCCTTCCCCACCGAACGACCGCTCGACGACAGCCGGCGCGCCCTGTCGGACCGGATGATCGGCTACTGGGCGAACTTCGCCCGCACCGGCAACCCCAACACCCCCGGCGCCCCGCGCTGGCCCGCCCTGCGCGCCTCCTCACCCCACACCCCGACGGTGCAGTCGCTGGCTCCGGGACCGGGCGGAATCCATCCCGTCGACGCGTACTCCGCACACCAGTGCTCGTTCTGGGACAGCCGGCCCCGATGAACCACCTGTCCGCCCGCCCGCCCGTCTTCAAGGCGGGCGGGGCCCGGGCCTGCGTACGGCCGGGGGCCCCGCGTACGGGCGCGGAGTGGGCGTGCGTACGGGCCGCGGGCCTGCGTACGGGCCGGGGCCCCTGCCCTGCCGCGGCTGCGGTCAGCTCAGCTCCGTGCCGCCGCCTCGCCGCGCACGGCGGTGACCAGCCAGGAACTGCTCCGCAGCCACACCCCGCCGTCCGCTTCATGACGCTCCAGAGCGGCCGTCAGCCCCCGGCGCGCCGCGTCCTGCCGGGCCTCGCTCACCTGGTCGAGCACATGCCGTCCGGGACCGGAGTCCAGCAGGAACGCCGCGGCGTCCGCCGCGTCCGCGCCCCACTTCCCCGCCGCCTCGACGCGCCGCACCCCGACCCCGTCGAACCCGCCCGCGGTGAGCAGGCCGCGGATGCGGCCGGGATCGGTGAGGGAGAACATGCCGGGGGCGCCGGCCTTTCCGAAGCCGCCGAGCGGCAGGACGTCGCCGAGGGAGGCCAGTGCGGCGAGCCACTCGTTGGCCTCGGCCTCGGCCGCGCAGACGAAGGCCAGCCGGCCGCCGGGGCGCAGCGCCCGGTGGAGGTTGGCGAACGCGGCGACCGGATCGGTGAAGAAGGTCATGCCGTACCGGCTGATGACCGCATCGAACCCCTCGGCTTCCAGCGGGTGGACCTGGGCGTCGCCCTGGACGAAGGCGGCGTTCGCGACCCCTTCGCGCTCGGCGCTCTCGCGGGCCCTGGCGAGCATCGGATCCGACAGGTCCAGGCCGAGCGCCCGGCCGCGTACGGCGCGCCGGGCGGCGAGGCGGGTGGTGCGGCCGGCTCCGCAGCCGACGTCCAGGACGGTGTCGGTCCCGCGGATGGCCGCGGCGTCCAGGAGGGGCTGGTTGAAGCCGTCGTTGACGGCGTCCCAGCGCTCCTGGCTGCGGGCCCACTGCGCGCCCTCGTATCCGTTCCAGGCCTCGGCCTGCGCGGTGTTGGCGAAGTGCCCCATGGGTGAACTCCCTCCCGCCGGGGCGCGGAAAGACGCCCCGACCCCTAGTATGGGCAAGTGCCCAAACAGTATGGGCGAGCGCCCATACTTGCAACGGGCCGAGTGGAAGGGGCTGTTGTGTCACCTCGTGGAGTGGCGATCCCGGACCTGCGCGAGCGGCTGTTCGCGGCCGCCGAACGGGTCGTGGCCCGAGACGGCGCCGCCGCCCTGACCAGCCGCGCGGTCACCGCGGAGGCCGACTGCGCCAAGGGCGTCCTGCACACCCACTTCGCCGGCCTGGACGAGTTCGTCGCCGAACTGGTCCTCGACCGCTTCGCCCGCAGCGCCCGCCAGGCCGAGGCCCTGCGGGCCCACGTGGGACAGGCCACGGTCGCGGAGAACCTCCAGAAGGTCGTCGGGGCACTGTTGGACTCCCTGCCCCCCGCGGTCGTCGGCCTGGCGATGACCCGCCCCGCGGCCGCCTCCCACACCCGCGAGGGCTTCCGGTCCGGCGCGCCCGCGTTCGACGCGATCCAGCACGCCGTCACCGCCTACCTCCAGGCGGAACAGCACGCCGGCCGGATCCCCGCAGGCAGCGACACCGCCACCATCGCCCTCGCGCTCGTCGGCACCACCCACCACCTGCTGATGACCCGCAGCCCCGGACCGGCCGCCGAAACCGAGGCGACCACGCAGCGGCTGCTGGCCGTACTCCTCGGCAACTGAACACCCCCGCCGACACACGCCCGCATGAACCGCCCGCCCGCAGGCGGACCCCGTCCGCCCGGACCCGGCGCCCGGACCCGGCGCCCGTACCCGCCCGCCCGTACCCGCCCGCCCGGACCCGCGGTCCCGGACCCGGCGCCCGTACCCGCCCGCCCGCCCCGACCAGGGCCGGCCCGCCCGTCCCGACCCGGGGGCCCCGGCCCGCCCGTCCGGGCCGCGTCAAGCGCCCATCCGATCGGCGGACCGGCCGGCGCCGCGGCCGCGCCCCAGAGCCCGACGGCCGAGGAGTACGGCGCCCAGCCCCAGCGGGACGGCCACGACGGCGCCGACCAGCCCGTTGCCGGTGCCGGGCCCGCCGCGGGCGGTGGCCAGATGCAACACCGCCAGCACCATGCCGACCACCCCCACCGCGACGGCCGCCATCGCGCCGGTGCGCGCCCCGCCGGCCCCGACCCGGCGGCCGGCACGCGCCAGGACCGACCAGCCGATGGCCACCCCGAGCGCCCCCGCTCCGAGGGCCAGGTTCGCCCCGGTACGCCCGTCCCCGACGATCCCGCCCTCGGCGGCCGCCACCAGTACGGCTGAAACGCCCATGCCGCTCTCCTCCTTCTCCGTCGCCACGTCCGACCGACGTGCCCTGAGAGCATGCGCCCCGGCCCTCCCGCCGGTCGTCCACCGGACGCGGTCACTTCCCGCTGCCACCCGCGCCGCACCCGCATACCGCGAACGCGGCAGACGGCACGCGCGTACCGCACCCGCGGTAGCCGCCACCTCGTCCACAGGCCGGATCCGCCCACGACCACACCCGGCTACGGTGCCCCCATGGACAAAGGGCGGTTCACCGTCCCGGCCGGCGCCACCGACTGGGCGATCGCCGCGGGCGTGGCGGCACTGCTGCTGGGCACGGGGCTCTCCGGGCCCCACCCGGCCGGGAGCCGCGAGCTGCTCGGCTCCGCGCTGCTGGCGCTCGGCGGGCTGGCCCTGGCCGCACGCCGCCGCACGCCGCTCGCGGTACTGGCCGCCACCGGGCTGTGCGCGGCGGGATCCCTGGCATCCGGCTTCGACGTGCTCGCCGTCCCCTACCTGGTCGCCGTCTACGGCTCGGTACGCGCCGGGCACCGCCGCATCACACTGGCCGCCTCCGCGGGCCTGGTGGCCGTACTCCACCTCACCGCCCTCGTCCTCCACGACGGGCCCGCCCGCGAGGCCCTGGCACAGGCCCGGAGCACCCTTGAACTCGCCTGGCTGATCGCCGCGTTCGCCGCCGGAGAGGCGGTGCGGCAGGCCGAACGGCGCGCGGACGAAGCCGAACGCACCCGGGAGGAGACCGCCCGCCGCCGGGCCGACGAGGAGCGGCTGCGCATCGCCCGGGAACTGCACGACTCGCTCACCCACCAGATCTCGGTGATCAAGGTGCAGTCCGAGGTCGCCGTCCACGTGGCCCGGCGCCGCGGCGAGCAGGTGCCACAGGCCCTGCTCGCCATCCAGGAAGCCGGCCGGGAGGCGAGCCGGGAGCTGCGCGCGACCCTCCAGGCGCTGCGCGACGACGACACCACCCCGCCGCACGGACTCGACCACATCCCCCACCTGGTGAAACGGTTCCGGACCACCGGCCTGGAGACGACACTGACGATAGAAGGACACCCGCACACCGTGCCGGCCGCGGTGAGCCGCACCGCCTACCGGATCGTCCAGGAGTCGCTCACCAACGTCGCCCGGCACGCCGCGGCCACCACAGCCTCGGTGCTCATCGACTACCGGCCCGGCGCTCTCACCATCCGCGTCGACGACAACGGAAAGGCCGCCGCGCAGCCCGCACCGACGCCCGGCCTCGGCCTGCTCGGCATGCGCGAACGCGTCACGGCCCTGGGCGGCCGCCTGCACACCGAACCGCGCCGCGAGGGCGGCTTCACCGTCCAGGCCGCACTCCCCACGAACGGAGCCTCGTGATCCGCGTCCTGCTCGTCGACGACCAGCCGCTCATCCGCAGCGGCTTCCGCGCACTGCTCGACCTGGAGGACGACATCGAGGTGGTGGCCGAAGCCGCCGACGGCCGGGAGGCCCTGGCACTCGTCAAGGAGCGGCTGCCCGACGTCGCGCTCATGGACGTCCAGATGCCCCTCATGGACGGCATCGAAGCGACCCGGCGCATCGCAGCCGACCCGGCCCTCGCCGACGTGCACGTCGTCATGCTCACCAACTACGGCATGGACGAGTACGTCCTGGAAGCACTGCGCGCCGGCGCCGCCGGCTTCCTGGTCAAGGACATCCTGCCGGAGGACTTCCTGCACGCCGTACGCGTCGCCGCCCGCGGTGACGCCCTGCTCGCGCCCACCATCACCCGCAGACTCATCGACCGCTACGTCACCCAGCCACCGCCCGCCCGCACCGGCGGCGGCAGCGGGCTGAAGGAGCTGACGGACCGCGAACGCGAGGCCGTCGCCCTGGCCGCGCAGGGCCTGTCCAACGACGAGATCGCCGACCGGCTCCTCATCAGCCCCGCCACCGCCAAAACCCACGTCAACCGCGCCATGACCAAGGTCCACGCCCGCGACCGCGCCCAACTCGTGGTCCTCGCCTACGAATCCGGCCTGGTGACCCCCCGCACCCGATAGCACAGGCGAAGCACCCGGCTGCTCCCGATCACCACGTCAGCGTCGCCGCGACCGGACCCCCGTCCCGGCCGCGGCCACGCCGCTGTGAAGACCGCTCGCTTCAGCGGCCGTCGGCGCAGGCGGGAGCGGCGCCGATGGTGAGGGCGGCCGGGGCCGCGCAGCACCCGCCGCCGGTCTCCGCCGCGGCGGGCTCGTCGAAGAGGCCCGCGCCGCCGCACACGCCGGTCTCCGGGAGGGCGAGTTCGACGCGTTCGGCGGCTTCGTGGTCGCCGGCGAGGTGTGCGGCGACGGAGCGGACCTGCTCGTAGCCGGTCATGGCCAGGAAGGTCGGGGCGCGGCCGTAGGACTTCATGCCGACGAGGTAGAGGTCCTTCTCCGGGTGGGAGAGCTCGGCCCGGCCGTGGGGGTAGACGGTGCCGCAGGAGTGCTGGTTGGGGTCGATCAGCGGCGCGAGGGCGACCGGCGCCTGGAGGCGTTCGTCGAGTCCGAGGCGCAGCTCGTCGAGGAAGGCCAGGTCGGGGCGGAAGCCGGTCAGCACGATGACCTCGTCCACGGCGTCCAGGCGGCGTCCGTCCTCGCCGACCAGGACCAGGCGGCCGCCGGCGTCCCGCTCGAAGGCGTCGGTACGGAATCCGGTGACCGCGTCGGCGTAGCCGCCGTCCACCGCGGCCTTCGCGGCCAGGCCGAGGGCGCCGCGGGCGGGCAGCTGGTCGGCCTCGCCGCCGCCGAAGGTGGAACCGGAGATCCCGCGGCGCAGGATCCACGTCGCGTGCGTGCCGGCCCCGTCGCCGGACTGGGCGAGGTCGGCGAGGTAGGCCAGCGCGGTGAAGGCGGAGGCGCCGGAGCCGATGACGGCGGTGCGCCTGCCCGCGTAGCGGGCCCGCACGGCGGGGTCCTTCAGGTCGGGGACGCGGTAGGTGATCCGGTCGGCGGCCGCCTTCTCGCCGAGGGCGGCGAGGCCGTCGGCGCCGGCGGGGCCGGGGGTGGACCAGGTGCCGGAGGCGTCGATGACGGCGCGGGCGAAGAGCCGCTCCTCACGGCCGTCGCCGGTTTCGGTGTGGACCACGAACGGCTGGGTGTCGCGGCCGGCGTCGACGATGCGGTCCCGGCCCGCCCGGGAGACGCCGGTGACGCGGGCGCCGTAGCGGACCCGGTCGCCGAGGGTGTCGGCGAGGGGCTGGAGGTAGCGGACGGCCCAGTCGCCGCCGGTGGGGTAGGCGGCCGGGTCGGGCTTCACCCAGCCGGCCTGCGCGAGGAGCTTCTCGGCGGCCGGGTCGACGACTTCGCCCCAGGTGGAGAACAGGCGCACGTGCGACCACTCGCGGGTCGCGGTCCCGGCGTGGGGGCCGGCTTCGAGGACGAGGAAGTCCAGGCCGCGCTCGTCGAGGTGGGCGGCGGCGGCCAGGCCGGCGGGGCCGGCCCCGATCACGACGACGGGCAGCCCGGTGGTGGTCTCGCTCATGAAGTGTCTCCGATGTTCAGCGGCAGGCAGGCAGGCAGGCGGGCAGGCAGGCAGGGGAGGGGCGGGGTGGGTCAGCAGCAGCCGGCGCCGTCGGCGCCGGCCTCCCGCCTGGCCTGCGGGCCGCAGCAGGCGCCGGCCGCGTCCGCGTCCTCGCTGGTGCCGCAGCACGGGGAGGACACGGCGGGATCCGCCTCGGCGACGGGCCGGACGGGGACCGGGCCGCAGCAGGAAGCCGCGGTCCCGGCGCCGTCGGGGGTGGTGGGGGTGCCCTGCTCGTCCATGACGACTCCTGGTGTTTCGATGTCCGTCTATGTCTTACGTGATCAGCATGACGCCTGCATCGACAGACGTCAACATAGACGTTCATCTAATTATTGGGAGAAGGTGGCGGCCCGCTGTCCGACTCGGCCCGTAGGGCCATCGGTTCGGGCGGTTCGGTGTCGTCGCCCTCGACGACTGCTGCGATCTGACGGGCGGCCTCGGCGGGTGTGAGGTGCGTGGTGTCGACGACCTCGGCCTCGGCGTGCAACCACGTGCGGGCCGCCTCGGTGTAGGCGCGAGCGGGGCGAGCGCGTCGACGGGCGCCCCGCTGGACTGCAGCGACGCCCGGCCGGCCGGGATCTGGGCGCACAGCGGGGGAGGCCCGCGGGATCCGGCGTCGGCGAGGCCCGCGCAGGGCCGCACCTCCCCCGGAGGGGGCGCAGTCAGCGCCGCTGCCGTCCGGGATTCAAGCGATTGCCTCCTCGGTGATCCGGAGAGTCTCCTCGACCGCCGCGGCGTCGTAGGGAGCGAACCCGGAGAAGAGGACAGACTCGTTCTTTGCCGATCTGTAGTTCAGCAAGAAATCTCGGACGGTCGTGCGCAACTGAAGTGAGGCCTCTTTGCCGGCGATGAACAGAGGTGTCGGCAGGTGGTCTCTCCGGGCGATCGTACGAGTCGTTTCAGCGTAGGCCGGTTCTTTCAGCCACACGTCTTCCTGAATGAACGTCGCGTCCGCCGAACCTGCCACGACCGCCTCCACCTGCCCCTCGTAAGGCGGCGTGATGACGAGTTCACCGAAGAACTCATCGATACGGCCTCCCAGGTCATGGACCAGCAGCATGGGCGCAAGAAAGCTCGTCGTGCAGAAGCGGTGCGCTATGGCCAGCCGCTTGCCGCGAAGATCTCGGGCATCGGTAACCCCGCTACCCGCCGGGACGATGAGCACGCTCGGGATGCCGGTGGTGCCGTCCGCCGCGTAGACGGCGCTGGCGATCGGCTCGTACACGGGGTCGGCGCGCAGGTGGAAATAGTTGAGTACGGGAAGATACGAGAACGTCGCCATATGCTCTTCGAGCTGCTTGGTCAGCGGAGCCATGTCGCCGTGATATCCGCAGGCGCGAATGCTGTGATCCTCAAGGAAAACGGACCATTCCGGGGAATCGACCTCCAGCCTCAGATTCGCATCGTACAAGAATGTCGCGGTCATCGATCCTCCCGTGAAGTGCGAGAGCCACCATCCAGTCTCACCCCTCGCGAAAAGGCCTGCAGGGCGTTGACGGCTCCGGCCTGCTCGCCCGGTTCCCGAGTGCAGGCCCGGCCCCGCTCGACCGCCGGCCCCGTGTCCGCGGCCCCCGGCCACGGCCGCGTACCCGCCCACCGGCAACAGTCACCTGGGTTGCGCGTGCCACGATCACGAGCGGCCGGCCGTCCTGGGGAAGGCGGTGTAGAAGCCGCGCACGTCGTTCTGTTGCCCCAGCAGGCCGCGCGGCGGGTACAGCCGGAACCGCTCAGCCGTCGGCCCGGTAGGCCACCGCATTGGCCGACGGGTGAACGGGCACCGCTGATGGCTTTCCGCCACCACCAGTACGACTGGTTCGACATGTGTCAACATAGACACATGTCGAACGTGAAGGTCCTGCCGCTGCTGGATCCCGACGCCGTCGCGTGCTGCCCTCCGCTGACCGAGCGCCCCATGTCCGCGGACGAGGCCGAGGCCGCCGCGAAGATGTTCAAGGCCCTCGGCGACCCGGTCCGCCTGCGCCTGTTCTCCGCCGTCGCCTCCCACGAGGGCGGAGAGGCATGCGTGTGCGACATCTCCGACGTCGGCGTCTCCCAGCCGACCGTCTCCCACCACCTCAAGAAGCTCAAGGAAGCCGGCCTGCTGTCCTCCGAGCGCCGCGGAACGTGGGTGTACTACCGCGTCGAGCCTGCCGTCCTCTCCGCCATGGGCGCGCTCCTGGCCGGCGCCGCGAAGGCGGCGGTGTGAGCCAGGTGCGGATCGAGGCGCTGCTGCCTGAGCACGCCGATCAGGTCCTGGCGATCTACCAGGCCGGGATCGACGAGGGCAACGCCACCTTCGAGACGCGGGCGCCTGAGTGGACGGCGTTCGACAAGGGCAGGCTGTCCCAGCACCGCTTCGCCGCCCTCGATGGCGACGGGCGGGTGCTGGGGTGGGTGGCGGCGAGCGCGGTCTCGGACCGCTGCGCGTACGCGGGCGTGGTCGAGCACTCCGTGTACGTCCACCCCGACGCCCGCGGCCGCGGCGTCGCCCGCGCCTTGCTGGACGCCCTGATCGCCTCCACCGAAGCCGCCGGGATCTGGACCATCCAGTCCGGAATCTTCCCCGAGAACACCGCCAGCCTCGCCCTCCACCAGCGCGCCGGCTTCCGCGTCATCGGCACCCGCGAACGCATCGGCCGCCACCACGGCACGTGGCGGGACGTGATCCTGCTGGAACGCCGCAGCACACTCGTGGAGTGAACGACCAGCGGACGACCCACGCGTCCTCGACAACGGCCACCGGCTGACGGGGGTAGACGCCCAAGGACGTCGAGGCCGCCGGCAGGACGGCCTCGAACACCGCACGGGCCGGACAGGCGACGACATGGGCGCCCGCCCCCTGGTGCACCAGCGAGGGCGGCACCCCGGACATCAGCCCGGGGCTGAGCCGGCGGACGCCGGGCTGTTCGATCTGTGCAGCCTGTGCAGTCTCCGCAGCCTGCCGACCGCCGGGGCGTGCTCCGCGCCGACGGGCCAGTCGGCGGCGGCGCGCCGGAGCCGACCAACTCCGGGTCGAGTTCACCGACATCGACTACTCCGACGTCTCCTTCTGCCCCCCGCCGGCAAGCCCGGGCCGACCGGCACCCGCACATGAGCACCCCGGCTAGGCGAAGGAGAACCAGTTGACGTTGACGAAGTCGGAGGACTGGCCGCTGTCGAAGGTCAGATAGACGTCGTGGGTTCCGGTGGTGCGGCGGATGTCGGCCGGGACGGTGCGCCAGGCCTGCCAGCCGCCGGTGTTGGCGACGGCGAAGCTGCCGACCGGGGTGGCCGTGGGGCTGCCGAGGCGGACCTGGACCAGGCCGCTGACTCCGCCGGCGGCCCCCGAGGCGACGCGGGCGTCGAAGCGGGTGGCGCCGGTGGAGCCGAAGGCGACGGCCGAGAACTTGAGCCAGTCGCCGTTGGACAGATGGCCGACGGCGGACCCGCCGCCGCTGTCGGAGCAGGACTCGACCTGTGCTCCGGACTGGGCACTGAACGCTTCGGCCTGGATGGTGGTGAAGGCGCCGACCCCGCCGCCCGGACCGGTGGCGGTCGGCGTCGGGGCCGGTGTGCCGCCGCCGGCCACACCGCCGACCGTGATGGTCCAGCGGCCGGGGGAGCCGGACTGCACCTTGCCCTCGAAGTCGACTCCGGCGGGGTGCACGTCGTCGTACGGGAAGGCGTACCCGAGATGGTCGGGGGTGGTGTCGTGCAGGATGCGGGAGTAGTGGTTGGTGCGCGGCCGGGTGTAGAAGGCGGCGGGATTCTCGCCGGTCGGCTGGTGGGGGTTGTCCAGCAGGGTGGTGCGGTTGAAGGCGGCGGCGAGCCGTGCGCTGAGATTGCCCATCAGGTCGTTGCCCGTGGTGAAGGGCGCGTCGCTGCAGGAGAAGATCGAAAGGGTGGACGGCTTGGCGAAGCCGCCGACTCCGGGGAAGGCGAGGACATCGCCGTTCACCCGGCCGGTGACGGTCCCCCAGGTGAACTGGGTGTCGACACGCAGGTCGGTGGAGCGGTACTTGTTCCACACCTCGTCCACGTAGCTGTCGAAGTAACCGCGGAACAAGGCGTTGTTGCCGCGGATCGCCAGATTGGGGCTGAGTACGCGCACGTCGCGGCCGCCCGCGGTCACGATCAGCCGGCTCCAGTCGCTGCCGTCGGCGGCGGACTGGGCCCGCAGCGCGGCGGCGACCCGGGACAGTCCGTCGGCGGGCAGCCCGCGCACCGTCTGGGTGCCCTGGCCGGTCTCCAGTTGGAAGGCGATCGGCAGCGAGACCATGTCGACGAACGTGATGTTGGCGTACAACTGGTCGCTGTTGAAGGTGAATTCGCAGAAGTCGTGAGCGACGTTCGCGTTGGGGTCGGTGGGGTTGCTCACCGACGGCAGGGCCAGACCGCCGCCGCGGTTCACCAGGAAGGTCAGCTTCGCGCCGACGGAGAAGTAGATACGGCCGCTGTCCAGGCGCGGCAGCGTCACCCTCCGCGCTCCGGCGCCGGACGCGTTCAGCTCGATGGCACAGTCGACCCCGAGCGGGGTCTGGTCGTTGGCCGGAGCCGGCGGGTGGTACAGGCTGGAGCCGTTGGCCTGGATGAAGGCCCAGGCGCCGCCGGCCGCGGGGTCCCGGCCGAGCACATAGGCGTACACCGTGTTGCTGCCGGTGGTGTTCACCAGGTCCAGGGGGAGCGTGGCGGCGGTGGTCGCGTTGGCGCCCATCTCCAGCCAGGCTGCCGCGGCGGGTACGGCCAGGGCCAGGCCCCCCGTCACGGCGAGGAGCTTTCTGCGGGACATGGTGCGTTGGTGGCGAGCCGTCACGGTGGGGGTCCGTTCTTCGTGAGGTCGGGCGGGGGAGCGGCCGGACGCAGGGGCGGGGGAGAAGGGGGGAGAAGGTGGGAGAAGGGAGCGGGGCGGGGCCGGTGGGTCAGCCGACCGTCCACTTCTGGTTGGCGCCGCCGGTGCAGGTCCAGGTCTGCAACCGGGTTCCGTCGGCGGAGGAGTTGCCCTTGGCGTCCAGGCACTTGCCCGCACCGGTGTTGGTGAGGTCACGGGCGGCGGTGTACGTCCACTTCTGGGCGTTGGTGCCGTTGCAGGTGTAGAGCTGGACGACGGCCCCGTCGGCGGTGGAGCCGCCCGCGACGTCCAGGCACTTGCCGAGGGCGCGGACGGTGCCGTCACCCCCGATGGTCCACTGCTGGGCCGGACTGCCGGTGCAGTCGTGCAGCTGGATGGGGGTGCGGTCGGCGTCGGAGCCGCCGGCGACGTCGACGCACATGCCGCCGATGCCACGGATCGGGCGTGCGGCGGGGGCGTCGGCGGAGGAGGCACGGACGTAGTCGACGGTCATCGTCTGCGGAAAGGACGTGGAGGCGTCCGGGCTGCCGGGCCAGTCCCCACCGACCGCCAGGTTGAGGATGACGAAGAACGGGTGGTCGAAGACCCACTTGTTGCCGCCGATGCCGGCCGGCGTGAGCGTCTTGTACGTGGTGCCGTCCACCGACCAGACGAGGGAGTTGGGGCTCCAGTCGACGGCGAACACGTGGAAGTCGTCGGCGAAGGCACGGCCACCGGGCAGGTTGTACGCGGCGCCGATGCCGCCCGCTCCGGAGTAGCCGGGGCCGTGCACCGTGCCGTGCACGGTGTTGGGTTCGCGGCCGATGTTCTCCATGATGTCGATCTCGCCGCTGCCCGGCCAGCCCACGCTGCCGAGGTCGTTGCCGAGCATCCAGAAGGCGGGCCAGATGCCCTGACCGCGCGGGATCTTGATGCGGGCCTCGAAGCGCCCGTACGCCTGGGTGAAGGTCTTGGCGGTGTTCAGCCGGGCCGAGGTGTACTGGCACTGCCCGTACCAGCAGCCGAGGCCGGCGTCGGTGTTCTTCCGCGCGGTGATGACGAGGTTGCCCTGGCCGTCCAGCGCGGCGTTCGAGGTGCTGTTGGTGTAGTACTGCAGCTCGTGGTTGCCGAAGCCCGAACCGCCGGTCTCAAGCGTCCACTTGGCGGCGTCAGGAGCGCGGCCGGCCGGGCCGTCGAACTCGTCGGACCAGGTCTGCGCGACAACCGAGGCGCCGGCGGTCGCGGCACCGGCGGGCGGGGCGACCGAACGCGTGAAGGACATGAGCACCGCCGCGACCAGGGCGGCGGTCACGAGGAGCACCACTCCGCCGAGAGAGCGGCGACGTGCGCGATGAGCAGCAGCCATGGGCATGCTTCCTTGTCTGGACGGAGGAGGGGGGACCGGGACCAGGCCGGGCGAGCCGTGAAGAACGACGGGTGGGTTCGAGAGCGCTCTCAAGCGTGACGCAATGTCACCCGAGACAGCGAGTATTACGGAGGGGTAACCGTCATGGCAACGTCAGACGCCACCCCTCGCACGCCCCTGAACTGCGGTTTTCTCCTTGCGGCCTTCGGCTTAACGATCCCTTAAGGCTGGCTTGATGCAGAGATGTGTGAAGAGAAGGGTGTCTCAGAACTCGCGCGATCACCGGCCGTATGGCCGCCGCAGGTCCTCCGCCGGCCCCGTACGAAAAGCCGGGTGACAGGGCGGCAGGTCCTTGCGGGTGCTCGCGCCCGGCGCCGCGCCGAACTGCGCCTCGACGGCCAGGGTTCAGGGTCAGGCGGTGTGAGACCCTCGTCGCGCCGATCTACTTCCGCCTCGTGTTCACCGACCGGTCGACGAGACCACCGCCGACCGTGCGCAGCACGGGGGCAGTTGGGGCGCTCGCGCCGCCGGTCGGACGGCTCCACTGCGCCCGGACACAGCCACGGCACGGCAGGTCGCCGGGCATCTCACCGCAGCCCCGCCCGGACCCGTGGACGGGGGCGAAGTTCTCGGCGACGCGGGGGAGTCGCGACGTTGACACCACCCCCGTCCACCCCGCCCGGGTGAGCCAGCGAAGAAATGCGTGCGGTGGTGCGCCGGAGTGCGTGAAGCGACCCATAACCGCGTGACGGAACCGTACGGGCCGGCGCCTCACCCCGCGACGGCCCACATGGCTGCGCACACGGGGCGCTGACCGTTCAGCCACCGAGCCGGACAGCTGAGCAGGCGATGACTGTCGGCTGTCGGCTGTCGGCGCGGAGGAGGCCGATGACATGGGGGAGTGGGTCAGCTCTGCTGAGCGGGCTACTGAGCAATCGGGCGACGCCGTGTGGTCAGTGGACCATGAGACCGGTGGTGGTGATGTGAACGGTCTGGTTGTAGCCGACCGGTTCCTTGCCCTGCGAGACCTTCTCGCACTTGTACTCGGTCTTGCCGAAGGGAACGAGTACGGCCTTGGGGATGTCGTTGCACAAGGCGTAGTCGAGGGTGGAGTCGTTGCCGAACATGAGGCGTGCGACGCCGTCGCGGGTCACCAGGCCCTGGGCGGGGAAGGCCGTGTACTCCACGACGTTCTGGGACCAGCCCTTCTCGCCGATGGTCACGTTCCAGGCGACTTGCACGCCTTCATAGGTGACGGTGCACGTGACCGTCGTACCCGGCTTGGACTCCATGTCCTTCGGGCACTCGCCGGTGAGCGCACCGGTGGCGTTGGCCATCGTGAGGGTCTTGCGCTGCAATTCGTAGATCACGTTCTCGGCGAAGGCGGCGTCGGCGGCCGGCGAGGCCGTCGGTTCGAGGCTTCCCATCTCCGGCTTCGTCAGCTTCTGCGGCAGCAGCGGACCTATCGGTTCCTGCTTCGCGCCGGTGCCGGTACCGCCGCCGCATCCGGTGGCCAGCAGGCACACGGCACCGAGCGCCGTGATGATCTTCATTCGCATTGCCGCCACCCTACCGGCGGCAGCACCCGCAGTTTTTGCTCATCGAGCAGCGCGTACCGCCGGCCGGCACGGCCACAGCGGCACCCGAGTGCCGGCGGCTTCACCGATCGCACCGAACGCCATGGGCGTGCCGATGCTGGGACGGACGGGCATGACCCTGGCGTTCGGGATGAGCCAGGCCCTGCGGGCCCCGCAGCCGTCACCGACGATCGCTGCGGTCATGGTGGTCCCGTGCCCATGGAAAACGTGCGGCGGACACTTCTCATCCGGGCGGCTGACCGGCGGCGGCTCCATGACCGAGACGCCCGGAGGGACCCTTCCCTCCAGCTCCGGAAGATCTTTGACGCCGCTGTCGATGGCGGCCCCCGTGATGCCGGCGCCGTCCGCCACCTTCCACATCTCCCAGGCTCGTGTCTTCGCGACTACTCCGGCAGGTCGCTGTCGGCGGCGGCCGCCGGCACTGCCATGCCCGCCCAGACCCCGGCCGCGACGACCATGGCCCCGCCGTACGCCACGACCCGCGTCGACGTACTTGCCGCAAGGTGCTGGTACGCCATGCGGTGGCGCATCCCGTTGCACGCCGAACCGCCGACGAAACGGCGAGGATTTGCCCGTACCGCCTCAGGCGAGGGCGTAGACCACGATCATGAAGGTGAAGGTGATCGCACCCGCAGCGAGCAACACGGCAGCCACCGCCAAGACAGCCATGGCCACACGCTCCACACCGCGACGGTGGCCGGCAGGTTTCCACTGGCGCTGGTTCATGATCACAGCCTGCGGCAAGCGGCCCCCGACCGCATGAGTACGTGTACTCAAGTTCCCGAGGACCAGCCGGCCCGTCGAGTACCCGGCCGGTGGCCCCCGGGGCCGACCGCGTCAGGCCAGACCTCACGGGGCGGCCTCATTCCGGTCAGGAGACGGCCCGGGGGCTTGCGCACGCGTCAGGATGGAACGGCAGGTGCGCTGGATCTCCAGGTCGACGGCGATGCTCCATCCCCAGGGGCTTCCCCCACGGCGGGGCTGTACGAGCGCGGAGCGGACCTGGGGGAGGGCGGGGTGCGCTGCCCGGCCCATGCGGTTGAGGCAGGCGACGGCATGGCGTGCGGTGGAGTCGTTGTCCTTCCAGGCGGCCAGCAGCGCCGGGACGACGGCGGGGGCTTCGTCCTCCCCGCCGATGTCCCAGAGCGCTGACGCCACATGGACCAGGGTCCAGGAGTCGTTCAGCACGGCGGAACCGTCCTGCTCGTTTCGCGCGTTCTGTTCGAGTTGGTCGTTCAGCATCTGGCGCAGGCGCGGCAGCACGGCCGCGGCGGGAGGCCCGATCCGGCCGGCAAGGTTGACCGCGTCGGAGTTCCGCTTGTCGTCGAGGAGGCGTTGCAGCAGCGGAACGACCTGCTCGGGACGGCGCTCAAGTTCCCAGACGGCACTGGTCGCGGCCGTACGAGTTCCCTGATCCTCCACCTCGGCGAGGGGGCGGACGGTCTCCAGGGCGGTGACGGCGCGGGGGCCGAACGATGCGAGCGCCTTCACGACGGGTGCGGCCGTGTGCCACTGCCCCCGCTGGACGGCGGCATTGACGGCGCCGATGAGCGCGGGCACGGCGGCCGGGTCGCCGAGTGCGGCGAGCGCAGAAGCGAGAGAGGTGGGACTGACGTCGGGCCATTCGCGGGAGGGGTCGATTCCGGCGAGGAGGCGGATGAGCCGGGGCGTGAGTTCCGCGGCGGCCTGGGGCATCAGGCGGGCCGCGTTCACGGCGCGCCAGGCGTCGATGCCGGTGTCCAGTGCGGTCAGCAGCCCGGGCAGGGCTCGCTCGTCGCCGAGTTCGGCGAGTGCCAGGACCGCCTGCTGGTGGGCGCGGCGCAGTTCGGCGTGGGGGCTGGCCCAGGCATCCGGTCGTTGTGTGATGCGGTGGGTGGTGACGTAGTCGGCGAGGGCTTCCCGGGCCGGTTCGGCAAGCCGGCCCAAGGCCCCGAGCGCCTCGGCCGCAGCCGCCGACGTGTAGGAGTCGCGCGGCAGCAGGCACTCGGCGAGGAGCCGCACCAGAGGAGTGTGGTCTCCCCGCCAGGAGGTGATCAGCTTGCGTGCCATGTCGATCGCGTCGTACCGGGTGGCCGCATCCGGGCTGCGCAGCTGCTCGCAGAGCAGAGCGGCCCGGTCCTCGACACGCGCGTCGAGGACCTCGTGGAAGGTCACCAGCAGGGACGTGGTCGACGCGTGGACCCGGCCGCGGCGTTCGAGGTCGGCGAAGGCTGCCGCAACGTGCCCGGGAACACCAGGGCCCGGCCCGGCCTCGGGAGCACACGTGCACGGCCCCGTCGTCGACCCCGGGCTCACGTCTGCTTCCCCGCTCTCCTCGGGCAGGGACCTCGGCGTGATCCGTCGGAGGAGCCCGATCGCGGTGGGCACCGTGGTGGCGTCGATGGACTCGGGGACGCAGCGTGCCCGCTGCACGAGCGCCGCAAGACGGACATCGGCATCCACCGCCAAGCCGTCGGCGAGGAGATCGAACCATGCCCGCGCTGGTTCCCGAGCCGCCGGGAGCCGCAGCGCCAGATCGCCCATCGTCCTGATCACCAGCAGCCGCTCCATGACACCGCCCCCGGCGTCGAGCCGGTCCCGAAGGACCCCTACCGCCCGCTCGGCGTCGTCCAGGAACAACCCCAGTCCCGCGATCGCGGCCGAACGCACTCGCGCGTCCGCATCACAGGCGTAGCCGACGAACACCTCGCCACGCCCGCGCACCAGCGCCGCGGCGTCCTGGTAGGCAGTGGTCTCCTCACCGTCGATGCCGATCCATACACCGCCCACCTCGTCCCGATCGACGGCTTCCCGGCCGATGCTCACGATCAGCGCGACCACCGACGCCCGATCAGGTGTGGAAGGGCTGTCGGCCATGTCGAACAGAAACGGCAGACTGGCCACCGTGCACGGATACACGTCCCCCTGATGATGGGCCGCGCCGTAGAAGCTGCCGAACGCCTTCTCCCGGACCTCTTCATCGGGCGAAGCCATGCCGCGCAGCCATTGCGGAACATCACCGGCCGGCCCGTAGGCGTGGCCGAGGGACGCCCAGTCGATGCTTCCCAAGTCGTTGATCATGCCCGGCACTATGCCGGGCAGCACTGACACCTCGAAGCAATCGCTGGCCCCCCGATCTCGCCCGCCGCAGCTGTTGCCGCCGAGGCATCTGCAGTACCGCTCACCTGGAAGCCGTGGCGGAGGCGTTCGCGAACGACTAAGGCCAGGCAGCTTCCTTGGCCGCAGGGGATGGCCGCTTGAACCGGAGCACTCCGCATGACCGATACCCAGCTGAAACGCAACTGCGGGCCCCGCGAAGGGGCCTCCTGACGCCCTGGAAGCCCGCCTCGCCGACGCTGTGCCGGTACCGGATCACCGGCTTACGAGACACCGGAAGGCAGATGCCGTGCTGAGCACTCCGTACCGTTCCAAGGCCTCCAGGAAAGCGGAGCCGCCTGCCCCGCCTCCGCCTCCGTCCGCCATCCGCTGCCGCGTACGCGTGCCCACCGGCCGCGGCCTGCTGATCGCCGCCGGCGCGGTGTGCGCGGCCCTGACCATGGCCCTGCACACCTGGATCCCGAACGCGGCCGTCAACCTCGGCAGCCTGGTCCAGACCTTCCTGCCCTGGGCCGGCCTGAGCGTCCCCGTCCTCCTCGTGGCGGCGGCGGTACGCCGCTCCCGGCTCGCCGCCGTCGCCGTCCTGGCCCCCGCGACCGTCTGGGCCTGCCTTTTCGGCGGGACCCTCGCCGACAAGCGAACCGAGCGAACCGAGCGAACCGAGCGAACCGAGCGGTCGGAGCGGTCCGGCGGCGGCCACTTCACCGTGGTAAGCCACAACGTGGACGAGGACAACCCCGATCCGGCGCGGACCGCGCGAGCCCTCGCCGCATCGGGCGCGGACGTGCTGGCCCTGCAGGAGATGTCCTCGAAAGCCACGCCCGCCTACGAGCGCGAGCTCGCCGCCGGCTATCCGTACAGCTCCGACACCCTCGGCGTCAGACTGTGGAGCAAGCACCCGCTGAACGGCGTGGAAGCGGTGCCGATCATGCCGTGGACGCGAGCCGTACGAGCCACCGTCGAGACCCCCCACGGCCCCGTCGCGGTCTTCGCCGCCCACCTCGCTTCGGTACGCCTGACCCCCGACGCCGGATTCACCACCGACCGCCGCAACGATGCCGCCCGGAAGCTGGCCGCGGCCGTACGGGCGGAGCCGCTGGCCCGGGTCGTCGTGATGGGTGACTTCAACGGGACGGCGGACGACACGGCTTTGCGACCGGTGACCTCCCAGCTGACCTCCGCACAGCGCGAGGCGGGCGCCGGCTTCGGCTTCACCTGGCCCGCTCCGTTCCCCCTGGTCCGCATCGACCAGATCCTGGTGAAGGGGATGAGCACGACCTCCTCGTGGACCCTCCCCGCTACCGGCAGCGACCACCTCCCCGTCGCGGCCTCCCTCCGGCTGTGACCGCACCACAGACCCCACTGACTAGGATGGACCACACAAATGTCCGTTTCTGAGCAGGTAGGTGGCGTGCCGGCACCCCGGGTCCCAGACCCCGTCAGCGTCCTCGTCGTCGAGGACGACGCCACCATCCGCCGCGCCGTGCAGCTGTCCCTGGAAAGGTACGGCTATCAGGTCGCGGTGGCCGCGAACGGACTCGACGGCCTGGAGGCGTTCCGGGCCGGCAGCCACGACCTGCTGATCCTGGACGTGATGCTGCCCGAACTCGACGGCATCGGCCTGTGCCGCCGCATCCGCGAGCAGAGCCTGGTCCCGGTCCTGATGATGTCCGCGCGCGGAGACGCCCTCGACGTGGTCTCCGGACTGGAGGCGGGCGCCGACGACTACGTCGTCAAACCCGTCGACACCCCCGTCCTCGTCGCCCGCATCCGGACGCTGCTGCGCCGCGCCACCTTCCGCCCCGCCCAACCGCAGACGACTCCGGCGCGCGGGACCGGACCGACGAACCCCGCCCCCGCCTCCGCGCACACCGGGACGACCCGTGCCGAGCTGGTCTTCGGGGACCTGTCCGTGAACACCCTCGGCCTGGAGGTACACCGGGGCGGACAGCCCGTACCGCTGACCCCAACCGAGCTGCGGCTGCTGCTGGAGTTCGCGGCAGCCCCCGGCACCGTACTCGACCGCCGCCGCCTCCTGCGGGACGTGTGGGACTACGGCTGGGAGGGCGACACCCGCGTCGTGGACCTGTGCGTGCTGCGGCTGCGCAAGAAGATCGGAGCCGAGCGGATCGAGACCGTCCGCGGCTTCGGCTACAAACTCGTCCGCGACTGAGGGGCCGTCCCCACCCATGACACTCCTCAACCCGCGCGCCCTGCGCTGGAAGATAGCCGCCCTGACCGCGGCCGCCTGCTGCGCCGTGGCCGCCGTGATCGGCGTCCTCGTCCACCAGGCGATGGCCGACCGAGGTGAACACACCGGGAACGAACGCCTCTCCGCGCGCCTGGCGGCCGCGGAGCGCGAGTACACCCGCACGGGCAGCGCGCCGCTCGAAGTCGAAGTCCTCACCCCGGAGCGGCTCGACGCACCGCTCGCCCGGGCGCTGGCCGCCAAGGACCCGGCCGCTCTGTACGCGACCTGGAACGACCGCAAACCCCCCAACTGGTACTGGATGTGGGCGGCCATGCCCGTCGACGACGGCCGGGTACTCGTCGCCCGGACCGACATGAGCTCCGAGGTACGCGGCCTCCAGCTCCTGGACCGCAGCATCGTCAAAGCCGTGCTCGCCGCCCTCCTGGTCGTCGTACCGCTCGCCGCCCTCGCCACCGAACCGATGAACCGCAGGCTGCGCCGGGGATCCCGCACGGCCCGGGCCATCGCCGACGGCGACCTCGACGCCCGGATCGGACCGGGCGGCCGGGCCCGAGACGAGATCACCGAGATGTCGGCGGCCGTGGACGAGATGGCTGCGGCCCTGCAGCACAAGCTGGAGGGCGAGCGCCGCTTCACCGCCGACGTCGCGCACGAACTGCGCACCCCGCTGATGGGGCTGTCCACCGCAGCCGGTCTCCTCCCCGACGGCGACGAGGCGGCCGAACTCGTCCGGGACCGGGCCCGGGCCCTGAACGGGCTGGTCGAGGACCTCCTGGAAATCTCCCGGCTCGACGCCGGAGCCGAACAGGCCCGGACCGACGCGGTGCCGCTGGATGAACTGGTCACCGACATCGTCCGCCGCACGGGCACACCGACCGCCGTGGCGATCCGTGCCACCCCGATCCTGGAGACCGACCCGCGCCGGGTGGAACGCATCGTGGTCAACCTCGTCACCAACGCACACCGGCACGGAGCCGACCCCGTCCACGTCACCGTGGAGGCCACCGACACCGGCGCGCGCATCCTCGTACGGGACCAGGGCCCCGGCTACCCCACCGCGCTGCTCACCCAAGGCCCACAGCGCTTCCGTACCGGAAGCCCCGAACGGGGGCGCGGACACGGACTCGGCCTGACCATCGCCCTCGGGCAGGCGAAGGTCCTCGGCGCCAGGCTGTCCTTCGCGAACGCTCCGGAGGGGGGCGCGGTCGCCACCCTCGACCTGGACGGCGGACGCGGTTCGTCCGGTGGCTGAAACGGTGTGATGGCCCGTCCCCGGAGCGCGGGCGGAGGCGACCCATGCGCTGTACTCGGCCGGCTGGACGCCGCCCCCAGCGGCGGTCTGCCAGAGGGGTACCGCGATGCGGCATGCGCGCCTGCCCCGCCGGAGTCTCCGGTGGGGCAGGCGGTCGACGGTCACGCCCGCGCGGGCGTGGGCTATGCCTGCCGGCTGGTGTCGATCTCGGAGATCAGGCCCTCGACGAGGGTCCTGATCTCGTCGCGGATGGGGCGGACGGCTTCGACACCCTGGCCGGCGGGGTCTTCGAGCTGCCAGTCGAGGTAGGTCTTGCCGGGGAAGTACGGGCAGGCGTCGCCGCAGCCCATGGTGATGATGTAGTCGGAGGCCTGGGCGGCCTCAGGGGTGAGGACCTTGGGGGTCTGGCCGGAGATGTCGATGCCCAGCTCGGCCATCGCGGCGACCGCGGAGGGGTTGATCCGGTCGCCGGGCATCGATCCGGCAGAGCGGACCTCGACGCGGTCGCCGGCGAGGTGGCGCAGGAACCCGGCCGCCATCTGGGAGCGGCCGGCGTTGTGGATGCAGACGAACAGCACGGACGCGAGCGGGGTGGCGGACATCGGCTCTTCCTTCGGGAGCGGGCGACCGTCGGCACGCCGGGAGGGACGAAAGCCGCGCATCGGCCAGACAGTTCAGCCCAGGCTGATATCAGCCTGGGCTGATATGACAGTATCAGCGCATGCTGACGTCAGTCGACACCGAACTGATCCGGGTGCTGGCCGACCCGCTCCGGCTCAAGATCGTGACTCTCCTCGCGCAGGAGACGCTGTGCACCACCCACCTCGTGGAGGAAACGGGCGCGAAGCAGACGAACCTGTCCAACCACATGAAGGTGCTGCGCGAGGCCGGGGTCGTGGACACGGAGCCGTGCGGGAGGCTCGTCTACTACCGCCTGCGCCCGGACGTACTGGAGGCACTCGCCGGCCAGTTCGCCGGCCTCGCCCGGACCGCACGCGCCACCGCCGAGGCGAACCTCAAGCGGTCCTGCCCCTGACCTCCCGCGTCCTGCCGGCCCTGCCCGAGGAGAACTCCGCCGTGACCGCCACCGAACCCGCCACGAGCGGCGCCATGGCCGCCGCTCCGGCGCCGCAGCCCGCACCGGGCGCGACCCCGCCGCACAAGCCGCTCCGCGCCCGCGCGGCCGCCGAGCTGGTCGGGACCGCCGCTCTGGTCGCGATCGTGGTCGGCTCCGGCATCCAGGCCACCGAGCTGACCGACGACGTCGCGCTGCAGCTGCTGGCCAACTCCACCGCCACCGTCTTCGGCCTCGGCGTCCTGATCGTTCTCCTCGGCCCGGTCTCCGGCGCCCACTTCAACCCCGCGGTCAGCCTCGCCGAGTGGTGGACCGCCCGCCGCGGCGGTCCGGGCGTCACCGGCCGCGACCTCGCCGCCTACATCCCCGCCCAGATCACCGGCGCGATCACGGGCGCCATCGCGGCAGACGCGATGTTCGGGCAGCCGCTGGTGAAGTGGTCCACGCACGAGAGGTCGGCGGGCAACCTCCTGCTGGGCGAAGTAGTGGCCACCGCCGGCCTGGTCCTGCTGATCTTCGGCCTCGCCCACACCGACCGGCTGCGGTTCGCCCCCGCCGCGGTCGCCTCCTACATCGGCGCCGCGTACTGGTTCACCTCCTCCACCTCCTTCGCCAACCCCGCCGTCACCATCGGCCGCGCGTTCACCGACACCTTCGCCGGAATCGCCCCGTCCTCGGTCGCGGGGTTCATCGCCATGCAGCTGCTCGGCGCCGTCGCCGGCCTGGGTCTGGTCGCCCTGATCTTCACCAACACCCAGCAGGACCAGATCGCCGGGGAGCCCTCGCCCCGATGACGCCGCGCACGGACGTGGTGGTGATCGGCGGCGGCAGGCCGGGCTCGCCGCCGGCTACCACCTGCGCCGCCTGGGCATCGAGTACGTCGTCCTGGACGCCCAGCCGACGCCCGGCGGGGCCTGGCAGCACAGTGATCCGCCGAGGATGTCGCCGCCGCGGCACGCGAGCTGGTTCCGGACGGCTTCGACGGGATCGTCGACCTGGCCGGAGGCTCCTCGCTGCGGACGGTCGCTCCGCTGGCCCAGGAGCCCCGCAACGTCATCGCCGTGGGTGATGTGTCTGTCTCCGAGCTCGGTGGGCGTTTCGTCGAGCGCCGCGTCGACCGCGAGAGCCTGGAGCGGTCGGCCCGGCTGGCCCTCGGCGGACTCCTCGCACCCGTCATTACCGCGGTCCATCCGCTCTCCGACGCCCCGACCGCCCTCGCCACCGTCGAGAACGGTCACACCTCGGGGAAGGTTGTCATCAAGGTGGCATGAGAAGTGCCCGGCCGTCTGACGTTGTCGACGGAAGAAGGGCGCGATAAGGGCGGCAACCCGAGGTCACGCGCCGCCTCGGTCAGGGAGCCGGCCGACACTCTGCCGCTGTCCTCGGCGGTCTGAAGCACCAGACCAGCCGCCGACGGCTTCTTGGCCGCACCAATCAAGTCGTACACGTACTGCCGCGTAGGCCGCCGTCATGCCGGTGATGCCCGGGAAATCGGAGGCGCCACTACCCGCGCGTCTCATACCCTCGGCCCGCACCGACCCGTCGAATGTCATCAAGGACTCTGTGAAGCACTCCGATCTCCTCGCCAAGGCCCCTTCGCTCGCGGCCGGCATGGCCGCCGCCGATCACAGCCCGGACGCCCAGCTGTCCCAGACTCGCCACCGCGCCGCGCTCGTGGCGGGCTGGCACATCGCACCCGGCTCAACCGTCCTCGAACTGGGCTGCGGCCAAGGGGACATGACCGCCGTCCTCGCCGAGGCGGTGGGGCCCGAAGGGCGCGTGGTGGCCGTTGACGTGGCCGCCCCCTCCTATGGGGAGCCGGTCACGCTCGGAGAGTCAGCTGCCCGGCTCGCGGCGGGCCCACTGGGGCCACGCATCGACTTCCGCTTCGGCACCGACGTCCTCGACCCGGCAGTCGACTTCCCCGACAGCGCCTTCGACCATGTGGTGCTCGCGCATTGCGCCTGGTACTTCACCTCGCTCGGACAACTGCGCGACACGCTGGCCCGCGTACGGCCGTGGGCACGGCGGCTGTGGTTCACCGAGTGGGACCTGACGCCTGCCTCCGACGACCAGGTGGCGCACCTCCTCGCCGTGCTGATCCAGGGACAGGCCGAAGCCGCGGGATCGCAGGGCCAGGGCAACGTCCGCACCCCCTTCTCCCGCGAGAGCCTGCTGCGGCTCCTGCCTGAGGCCGGCTGGACCGCCGACGGCAGCGAGCCGGTCGATACCCGTGAGCTACAGGACGGCGACTGGGAAATCGCAGCCTGCCTCGACCTGGTGGGAAGCGGCGAGCGCCTGGCCGCGCTGCCCGAGCCGGTGCGACAGCTCGTCCTGAGCCAGGCCGACATCCTCCGGGCCATCGCCGAGCCGCGCGGCAACCGCGCGCTCGCCGCGTATTCGGTCACGGCGCACTGACAGCGCTGCCGGCCGTCGAGTCACATGACCGTGAGTTCTTCGAGGGGCATTGCGTTGAGGTCGTCGTTTGCGGCCTGGGGCCAGAGCGGCGCGAAATTCTGCCCGACCTGCGGGGTCGGGGGGCAGTCGAGGATGCCGCAGAGAGTGGCCTCGGGACGGTAGGTTCATGCCGGAGGTGGCACCGTGATCGCCAGTACGCCAGTCGCCCGATGGACGTGGGGCGACTTCATCGAGGACGTGGACCCGCTGGTTCGGTGCCTCGGAGACCTGATGGCGGCTCGGTCAGTGCTGGCCTCGCATCGGCTCGCGCTCGGCGAATCGACTTCCCGTCTCGCCATCTCCGAGGCCGGCACACAGGCCGGCATGCTGTTCCAAAGCGAACTTTCCGCTGCCGGATCCGTTGAGGAGATGGCCGGCGCGATCAGGGCTGCCATGCGCCCCGGCCGCATCGGATCGGTGGATGCCCGGTGCACCGTGGCCAGCTCTCTGTCTACCGGTCTGGAGGAGGTCCGCACGGAAGACGTGTTCGACCTGACCGCCTTCGTGGACCCCGGCTTCGCCACAGTGGATTTGATCACGTACTCAGATGCCTGGATGCGGTACGACCTCCGAGGACGGGCGCAGTCCGCCGTCTACGAGGCGAACGCGCCTCGTCTGGAGTCCGTGCTCGCGGAACTCACCCATGTGTTGGGCTCAGAGGTGGACCCCGAGGACCCCACCTACTTCGGCACGCCGACGGCGACGGGCGTCGTTGCCCATGTCGACCAGGACGGAACTCCGTCCGATTCCTGGTCTCGGTACGAAGTCGCCCGGCGATACGAGGAATTCACCCACACCCCCGGTTTCGGGCACATCGGATACCGACGCTCGGTGTCGGGCGCGGTCCGGTACGTGCCGGTGACCGACGACCGCGGTGTGCTCGGCTACCTCTGGGCCTCCGAGTCCGAGCCCGCGGCGAGCTTCGAGTCCCTTGACCTCGACGATGACGAGAGGTACAGGACCGCGCTCATGTGGCTGAATCGCCTTCGCTCCGCATCCGATCGGGAGCTGTCGCCCTGCCAAGCCCTGACGGAGCTTACGGGACGATCACTGAGCGACACCGAGGGGCCCGTAAGCCTGGCGGAGCTGCGTGCGCGGGCGGAACACACATGACCGTTTCCGTCCCCCCGAAACACAACTGGGCGGCATGAACATTTAACAGAGAGACAAACCACTCAAGAACCAGAACACGCCCTGAACCTGACTGCAGGCTTGGGTCATCGCTGACCCGTACCGGGAATCGGCCGCGACGGCGGCGTTGCCTGTTACCACGGAGCGATCTTCGGTCTGCGGTGCCACCACCAGTGTGCGGGATCTGCATCTCTGCGCCTGCGCCGCAGCCAGGCGTCCAGTTCCCCGGTGACGTCCTGGGTGGTATACGCCTGGAAACGAGCGTCCAGTGAATTGAGCAGGAACGACAGTTCCTGCCGTGGCCCCTCGGGCATGTCGGCGAGCGCGAGTTGCAGGACATCGCGGTGGTCGAGATCGTTCTCATATTCGCTGAAGAGGTACTGGTCGTCCGGGAGGCGCAGTCCCTCTAGGAACCCGATGAGACGTTCCCAGGCTTGGAATTGATTCTTTAGAGAGTTTGCCGGGGTGATGATAAGGTTTCGGACTTCTGCCCCCAGGTGCATCCATTCGCTTTCGAGCTGCGCTTGATCAAATCGCGAAACTTCCGTAAGGGCCTCTTGGGACAGGTGGTCCCAGTAGTTCTCTGATTCCATGGTTGCCTTACTCGCCATTGATTTGCTCCAGGAAGTGGTCGTAAACTCACCCCGGCCGGAAGGAAGTTCCTGTGCCTCCTTCGCGAATGATCATGGCTTGGGTCTGGTCGTCCCACGACCCCCACGTCCAGCGGGGCGTGCCCGAAGGTGTGTCGCGCATCTTTGTTCCAGGAGTCGCCCCCATGACGTCTTCGCTGTATTCGGCCACATCGTCCGGGTGCACGCCGGGAATAGAGCGTCCAGTTGCGATCATGTCAGCTACCAGCGAGATGTTCCCCTGCTGGTGCTACCGCAACACCGGACGAAACCGCGTCTGGCGGGCCAAGCGCCACCTGCCCGCCGCCCTCGTCCTGGTCTACCTCGCAACCTGGGCCGCGTACACGATCGCGCAACGGCCCCCACTATCCGGACTGGCCGCTTACTGGGCCGGCTTCTTCGAAGGCGTACGCGAGCCGTGCCCACCCAGGCGGCCCATGCAATGGCGCACCGTATAGCGGAGGACCAGGCTCGGCTGCCCCCAGACATCTGACACCCTGAATGCCCGCGGCCCATCTGCACCAGGCCCCGCAGGCCTCCCCAAGGCCCGTGAGTTCACGAATTCTGATACGCCGGCCGCGGACCTGGCTGCGGCTGACCGAGGACGGAGCGGCGGCCTACCTGCGCACCTCGCCGCCCCTACGGCAATCGCGGGCCCACTGCAGTGATGGGCAGGGTGAATGGATGGTCGCGGGCGCGACCAGCCATTCACTTGTGCTCTGGCGTGGGCGGTATTGCGGTCGGACCGCCTCACGACGTGCCCCGCCCGGTGCGTACCTCGTCTCCCCCCGGAATGGTCCGCCGCCGGCGCATCCAAGACCTACACCGCCGACCACAGGCGGCGATCGCGGACACCATCTGACCTAGATGCCACCTACTGTCGTCCACGGCCGGGCACCGGAAGGTTTGCCTGCCGCCCCGAGCGGCGGCGCCCGCCACCCAACGGCCCTACGAAAGGAGTGATGTGACGATTCTGGTCACCGGTGCGACGGGCACCCTGGGGCGCCACCTGGTCGAGCGACTGCGCCGCGCCGGACAGACGGTTCGCGCGCTCACACGCGCCCCGGCCGAGGCGACCGGCCTGCCCGACGGCATCGAAGTGGTGGGCGGCGACCTCACGAAGCCGCAGACACTGGCAGCGGCTCTCGACGGGGTCTCGGCCGTGCACCTGCTCGGAGCCACCGGACACGACCACACCCCGCTGCGCACAGGGCCGCAGATCATGGCGATGGCCGCCGAGGCGGGCGTACGCCGGCTGACGGTCCTGTCGGCTGACGAGGAAGGAGAACTGGGACAGGCTGTGCGGGACAGCGGCCTGGAATGGACGTTCATCTGGCCGATCGACTTCATGTCCAACGCGCTGGGCTGGTCCGAGGCCATCCGCACCGCGGCGGAGGTCCGCGAGCCGTACGCGCATCGCAGGACCGCCTCGGCCGACGAGACGGATGTCGCCGACGTCGTCGCTACGGTGCTCACCGGGGGCGGTCACGCAGGCAGGAGCCTCCTGGTGTCGGGGCCCGAAGCGCTGACGCCGAGTGACAAGGTGTCCGCCATCGCGGCGGCGACGGGCCGTGAGATCCGTTTCACCGAGCTGACCGACGACCAGGCACGCCGGCAATGGCGGGCCGAGGGCTGGCCCGAGGAGGGCATCGAGTTCATGCTGCACATGTGGGCCACCGTGCCCGAGACGGTGGCCGAGGTGACGTCGGTGGTCGAGGACGTGGTCGGCCGTCCACCGCGGACCTTCGCGCAATGGGCCGCCGCACACGCTGACGCATTCCGCCCCTGATACGAAGGAAGGGCTGGACCGCCCTCGGGGCGTACACCCGGAGGTCGGTCATACCAGCCCGAGCGCCTCCGCCTCCGGGTGGCGTCCCAGCGCGGTGAGGGCGTAGATCTGCCCGTTGCGGGCGGCCGTTGCTATGAGGGGCATGTCCGGCCCCGCGCCGCGGGCTGCGATCCGGGCGACGGCCGCGCACTCTGCCTCGCATTCGGCGTACCGGGCAAGTGAGGTCAGCGCCTGCGCGCGGTCCGAGCGCAGTTTGAGGGTCTGCGGGTGTTCGGCGCCGAAGATCCTGCCGGCGACCGGCAGCAGCGCGTCGTATGTGGAGACGGCATCGGCATGGCGGCCCCGAGCGCCCGCAGCGAGCGCGGCAATAGCCAGGGCCAGCGGCGCGTACGTGTCGCTGCGCGACCGGGACCGGGCCGCCACGGAGCGTGCCTCGGCCTCAGCCTCCGCATAACGCCCCGCCTGGTACAGGGCCGTGGCCTGGGTCAAAGGGGTGCGACCGGCTTCGTCTCGGCTGCGCCACCGAAAGAGTTTCATGCCCGGAGCATACGAATGCCGCGCACCCATGAGGCGAGTGTGTCGGTGTGTCGATTCGGCCTTGCAGGAGGGCGGCTCGTGACGCTCAGCCGGGCCAAGTTGAACAATCGCGGGCCAGTGTCAGGACGGTCCTTCTGTGGTCAACACCCAGCTTCCCTAAACCGTTCACACGGATTAAATTCCAGGATAATTCTGAGGTTAAAGAAATGCTAGTGTGGGCGATAGGAGGTGGATGTTATGGCGAGTCAGGAAGAGCTCTTCGAGCTGGTCGACGCCCTGCTTGAGGGTGAGCCCGAGCTGCCGCCGCCAGCGGAGCGGGCCCGGCTTCGGGAGGCGGCCGGGGTGTCGCAGGCGAGGCTGGCGCAGGCGCTGAAGTCGACGACGCAGACGGTGAAGAACTGGGAGAACGGCCGCTCGCAGCCGCGGCCGCCGCGGCTGCAGGCCTACCTGCGGCTGCTGGACGGCTGGGCCGCGAAGTACCCCACCCCCACCCCGGCCCCGGTCACCTCCGCTCCGGCGGCAGCACACGCGCCGAAGACCACCCCCGTCCCACGGGCATTCACCGGCCCGGCTGCCGCAGCGCCGGATCAGAGCGCCCCGCCCGCCCTCGCTGCCCCGCCCGCCCCGGTGGCCGCACCGCCGTCTTCGCCGGCGCGGGCCTCGTCGCGCCCTCCGGCCCGCAAGCGCGTAGTGCCGAACATTGCTGTCGCGCCGTTCCAACACGGCCCGCTCGCCGTCCTGGACGGTGACGGCAGCGCGTACGGCGTCGACGGGATCGTGCTGGACTGCCCGGCCACCACCGTGGTGGAGCTGGTGGAGTGGACGCTGCAGGAGTCCGGTCTGGGCGCCCCGCGCTTGAACCGCAACGGTAAGGACTCCGACCCCCTCATCGTGCTCACCGCGGCGGCGGCCGTGAAGCTGGGACTGCCGAAGCGCCTGGAGGGCACTCAGGAACGCCGGGCACTGCGCCTTGCCGACGACCATACGGTCGTGAAGCAGATCGCCCGCGCGAAGTGGAAGCTCACCAAACGCGGCTTCGGCCCGTGGCCGCGCGTCTACCGCAAGGCCGAGGGCGGCGCGCGGCAGTGCGTGCAACTCGCGGTCCTGTCCTGGGACGCCCTTGATGCCCGGTCCTGGCCCGGGGTCGCCTCGATGGCTCCGGCCGACATCGCCCGCGTGCTGGGTGTGTACGCCCAGCGGGTCATGACTCCGCGCGGGTCGACGGCGGTGACCGGGCTGGAGCTGATGACCGCACTGCGGCCGCCGACCAAGGCCGTCCAGGACCAGGAGAGCGGGAACTGGGTCTCCGGCCACAACCCCGGCTCGCTGGGGACGGAGCCGATGGACCCGGCGCCGCCGGAGGGCCAGCCCGAACACCCCGCAGTCTTCCGCTCCGGCTGGAAGGGCGGCTTCCTGAATGAGGAGGCCTACCAGTGGGTCCGCGACCCCGCCCTCCTCTCCGACACCGAGTGTCTGCTGCCCTACGCGGTCGGCCTCGACCTGAACACCGCCTTCCTCGCCGCGGCCGCGCGCCTGATGGTGGGCCTGTCCGCCCCCGACCACTTCCACGCCCCGGTGTTCAACAAGAAGATCCCCGGCTCCTGGCTCGCCGACCTCTCCCACATCGAACTCGACCCCCGCCTGCCGTCGCCGTTCACCCCCGACGGGACCCGGCCGACTGGACCTGCCTGGTACCAGACCCACACCCTCGCCTACGCCCAGGAACTCGGCCACGACGTCCACCCCGTCGAGGCCTACCTGCGCCGCGAGACCGGCGCCTACCTCGACCCCTGGCACGACCGATTGAAGACCGCCTACCTGGACACCCTCGCCGACCTCGGTGTCACCAAGGACCTGACCGACGCCGACTACCTGGCCGCGATGGAGCACCACCAGCAGACGGACCCCGCCATGGCCGCCGTCCTCGCCGCGATCAAGGCTACGGTCAAGGGAGGCATCGGGAAGCTCTTCGAGAACCCCCAGGGCCGCAACTACCAGGCCGGGGATCCGTGGCCCGCCATGCAGCGCCCGACCTGGCGCCCCGACATCCGCGCCGCCGTCATCTCCAAGGCCCGCGTCAACATGCACCGCAAGCTGAACAACATGGTGAAGCTGACCGGCCTGTACCCCCTCGCCGTGCTCTCCGACTGCGTCGTCTACCCCAGCCCCGGCGCCTCCCCGCTGGACTTCCTGCCCTACGCGGAGTCCGGCAAGCCGCTGATGGGCGGCTTCCGCCTCGGCCCCACCCCCGGCCTGGCCAAACTCGAAGGCGTACGGGAGATGTCCTGGGCGGTGGACCTGATGGAGCAGGGCCTCAACCCCGCCCGCCACATCAAGGGCGGCGACGCCGTCCTCGACGACGGCAAGTAACCCCACACCGACGACAGCGCCCTCCGCAGCTCTGCCAGCGGCTGCGGAGGCATCACCATCCCGTCCCCCTGCGAACGAGCGTGGTTGTGCCGCCAGCGGCCGCTCTGCGCATGCTCCCTACCCCGCCACAGCCGCTCGTGGCGGATCGGTCCCGCGCGAGACGCGCGGACCCCCAACGCCCAGCCCACCCCCGCCCTGCCGCAGCGGGGCAGAGCACACCCTGCTGAGAGAGGAGTTCCACCGTGGGAGAGATCGAGGACGCGATCGAGCGAGCCGACCGGGAAGGGTTCACCCAGGATCCCCCCAAGACCCTCAAGGGCCGCATCAACTTCCTGGTCAAGAAGCTCAAGTCCACCAGCGCGGTCGCCGCCGAGCTGGGGATCAGCCAGCGCTCGGTGGAGCGCTACCGCAAGGGCGACCGGAAGACCCCGCCGAAGGAGATCGCCGACCGCATCGACGACGCCGTCCGCGCCCGCTGGCAGCCCGTGGTCCGCGGGCGCCGCCGCAAGCAGGCCGCCACCACCGCCGGCATCACCGTGGAGACCCGCGCCCGGTTCGGCTACACCGCCCCGGTCGGCTCGACCGACGACGGCCGGTTCCGCCGCCTGACCGTCCACCTCCCCCCGTACTACGCGCAGCGCCTCTTCGACGCCCGCGAGGCAGGCATGAGCGATCAGCAGATGCGCCAGATCGTCGCCGACGGGTTCAGGGAAATCTATTTCCAGGACGACGGGGCCCGCGCTATGGGACTGTCGAAGGTAGAAATCAGCGACATCGACTACCTGGATATCAGCTTCTGAATTAGGAGCCCTTGGATGGCGAGCATCAATTACCCGTGAGCCGAAGCACGATGGTTGTCACCAAGGCAGTGTGTTGTCACCGGCAACGCCGGACGGGGCCCGCTGCGCGATCGGGCTTTGGGCGTTGTGGTTGGCCTTCGTATGGTTGGGCCGCCCGGGGGTGCCGGGTGGGCTGGCCCCTGCTGTCGGTAGCTGGTGACAAGATCACCGGCATGAGTTTCGTACGAACTACTCCGCCGCGGCCTGTCAAGGTGGCAGTGGTCTTTCCTGAACTCGCGCCGCTGGCGCGCCCAGCGATACGGTTGCATCCGCGTCCGGGGTCGCCGTCGGTCAGGGAAAGTTCGGTCGGCGGGCCGTTGCTGTGGCCGGCAGGCGAGCCGTGGCCGCACTGCGAAGACGTTCACCTGCATGTGGACACAGGATCCCGCCGTTCGCCGACCGAAGTGCGGCTCCGCCGGATCTTGTCTTCCCGGTGGAGCCCTGACGGCTCGGTTCCCGCGCTCACGCCTGCAGAGGAGGCGCTCAAGGAGCGCAATGCCGCGTGGCTCGCCGAACGGCTCGAAGCCGGCCCTCCTGGCCCGGCGGAATGTCCGGTCCCGATGCTGCCCGTGGCTCAGCTGTTCGTGCGCGACGTACCCCTGTTGCGGCCGCCCGGGCAGGCCGATCTCCTTCAGGTTCTCTGGTGCCCGTATGAGCACGCTCCGGATTACAAGCCGGCGACCGCACTGTTCTGGCGGTCGGCGGCCGAGGTCGGCGACGTCCTCGGCACACCACCGGAACCGTACGAAGCGGACTATGCGGGTTACGTGCCGGAACCGTGCCTGCTGGCCCCAGAAGCGATCACCGAGTACCCCAACAGCCTGGACCTGAGCCCAGAACTGCAGGAGATGCTGGAGGACTCGAACAAGTGGCAGGCAGGCGGCGCCGACATGGCCGGCTCCTACGCGGCGTATCCGCGCGACTTCTACTCCATTCATCTGAGCAACGCACCCGGCTGGAAGGTCGGCGGCTGGCCCCCGTGGGGCCGTACCGACCCAATCCCCCGGTACTGCGTCGTGTGCGAGGCACAGATGGTCCCGCTGCTGACAATCGCTTCCTGTGAGTGGGACGGCGACGAAGGCTGGGTGCCACAGGAAGACCAGGCCAACGCCGCTGGCTCTCACTACGCGGGCCAGGACCCCGCCCAGCCGACGGGGGTAGAAGTAGGCAGCACGGACAACATGCAGATCTACGTCTGCCCGACCACCCCCGAGCATCCGCACACCGACTTGATCCAATGAACTGTCCCGGCGCGCCGGTGACACCCAACCTGCTTCGCGCGCTGCTGGGGACAAGTAGCGTGCCGACCCGGTGACAACCACGGTGCTTTGCTCGCTGGATGCCGCAGGCCAGTGGAGGCCGACGGTGACAGCTATCGTGCTTCGGCTCAACCCGTACCCGGACCCGAAGACCGACGCCGAGCGTGAGGCGAACAGCCGGGCCGCCGACGACCACCAGCGCCAGGAGGAGGAAGTGGCTGCCTTCCGCGACTGGGCCGAGGGGCTCCCTCCTGTCGCCCCCGAGCTGCTCCTCGAGCAGGTGCGCCTTGACCTTGCCACGGTTGGTTTCCATGTGGCGCCGCCCCAGCCGCTGACGGACGAGGAACAGGGCGGCGTCGCGGTCTACATCGAAGACGGACAGGTTGTGGTCGACTGGCTGCCCCACGCCCGCCTTGACCGCGCCGCACTCGCTACAGCGGACAACGACGGCACGGACGACGAGGACGCCGTCCGCTATTACGCGGTCCGCAACGCCATGGACACCGCCCTCGCCGCCATCCTGACCGGCTTCCGCTACACCATCCGCCGCCCGCACTCCCAGCTCGGCCACATCGTCGTGCAGCCCCCAACCACCCCCGATGTCCAGGAGCAGCCCCGTGTACGGCCGTGACCGGCTCCTGACCGGCGTCCCGAGCGACACCGACCGCGCGACAAACCGACTTCCACCACGCGGCGGCCACCAGGAACACGCAGGACGAGCCACTGCGCCGGCACGTCCGGTCCCCCGCGCGCACCCTCGCCCGGCGGGGAGGGATCGGACCATGCAGGCTTCCGCACTGTCCCGGCGCGCGTACCGTTGCGGTACGACCCGCCGCCGGGAGGAACCCTCGATGAGCGCCCAGCCCGACCACACCCCTGTCACCCCGTATGCGCCCGCCCCCGGGGCTGCGGCCGAACTCCGTTCGCAGTTGCGCGCGGACCGTCGCGCGGAGATGTGGGTGCCGGCGTTCGAACGGGACTGGGCCAAGGCCCTGGACGACGCCCGCCACACCTTCAGCCTCACCCCCCTGCACGACGTCGTACGCACCTGGCAGCTCCGGGTCGCCGCGGCCCCGGCCGTGGATGCGTTCATGGACTCCGGCCAGGACGACTCCGGCTTCATCGACCTCGACGACGTCCTCGGCGGCCGCCCGTGACGGATGAACAGCCGTGGGCGGTGCGCCTGTCCCCGCACACCGCAAAGACTCTCGCCGGGCTTCCCGCGCCTGCCCGGGAGATGGTCCGCGACGTCCTGGACATCGCGGTCCGTTCCCCGTGGGGCTGGCCTCAGTGGAATACCGGCGACCCGGAGGGTGAGGACGTCCGCGCTGCGTCGGTGGGGCAGCTGTCCGTCGTCTACACGGTCAACCGCCTCACCCGGCGCATGTCTGTCCTGGAGATCGTCTGGCTCGGATGACCCTCGTACCGGTATCCCGCCGCCCGGCTCCGCGATCAGGCCGGGGGCTGGTGCTGTCGCTTGGGGGAGGTGTCGCCGGGGCGCACCCGGGGGTGAGGAGCGCGGCTAGCCCCGGCTCCTCCACCCCGGCCCGGCCGGGCGCGGTACCGCTCCGACGGGCGCGCGCCGCCAGAGGGGTGAAGCCTCTGGCGGCGCCTGTGACACGTAAGTTGAGGGCCCACGCGTCACGCCCAGGCTAGGCCAACCAACCTTGTCCGGGCGGGCCTTCGGGAAATCCGACGGCGCGGCCGCCGGGGCTGCGCAGCGTTGTGGCATGCGGTGCCGCAACTGCTCAGTGCCGGTCGTAGACGCCGAAGATGTCGATGATGAGGTCGGTGTTGTTGCCGCTGCGGTTGAAGAAGTCGACGATGCCGTGGGCGCCGGTGCTCGCCTGGACCAAGTTGGGCACGGTCTTGCCGGCCGTCCAGTTCAGGGTGGAGGAGTTCGGTGCGACCGGCGGGGTGTGTGTCTTGTTCTCGTACTGCCACAGGGCGTTGGGGTCGGGAGCGACCGTGAGGTGGCCAGCGCCGCCGGTGTTGGTGACCGTGGTGTTCAGCACCATGGCGGTGGCCGTCGGGTTCTCCTCGCCGTAGGTCGAGAAGACGTAGCGGTAGGGCTTCAGGGGCCCGGAGGGCCACTGCGCGGGGTCGCGGGTGTCGAGGTCCCTCTTGGGGCGGATGGGAATGTAGGCGCTCACGCTGTCGGGGCTGTAGTAGCCGACGACATCGACGATGACGTCGGCCGGGTCCCAGCCGCCGTTGCGTACGTTGATCTTCCCGTCCGCGCCGACGGGGACGATGACCGCGTTGGCGATGGTCTGGCCGCCGGTGAAGTTCAGGTTGGAGGTGTTCGGTGCGGCCTGGCCGCTGGGGAAGACGGTCAGGTGACCGGTGGCCCGCGGGTTGGTGACGGTCACGTTGAGCGCCACGGCCTTCGCGCCGGCTGGAATGCCACGGGTGCCGGTGATCTGGACACCGAACTGGCTCTGCCCGGGGACCGGGCCCCGGGAGGTGCCGAGGCCCTCGCGGGTGTCGACGAAACGGGTGGGGTCCGTCGGGGTGTAGCCGTTGGCGGAGGTCCGGGTGAAGTAGCCGGTCACATCCGCGATCAGGTCGACGCCCTGCTCGCCGCTGTTGTACAGGTTCACGTAGCCGTTCTTGCCGACCGGCACGATGACCAGGTTCGGTACCGAGTCACCGGCCGCGTAGTTCACGTTCGACGTGGTCGGGCGCTCGGTGCCGTCGGCATAGGCGCGGACGTGACCGGCGGCCCTGGTGTTGGTGACCGTGACGTTGAGGACCACGGCGGCGACGTCGGCCGGGATGCCGTGGTTCCCGGCGACCTTCACGCGGGCCTCGCCCCACGCCGGCACCTTGCCGGCCTGCGCGGCGCCCGTGCCGTTCCGGCTGTCGAGGAGACGGGTGGGGCTGTGCGGGGTGAACTCCGAGCCCGGGGTGATGAACGGCATCTCGTTCGTCGCCGAGACGCCCGCGGCGCCGTCGGGGCCGTAGACGGTGACCTTGACGGTGTAGCTGCCGACCTCGGCGTACGTGTGGTGGGAGGTGATGGTCGTGCTGGCGCCGCTGCCGACGACGTCGCCGCCGGACGTGCCGTCGCCCCAGTCGATCACGACGTTGAGCGGCGTGCCCAGGCTGCTGGTGATCTCGGACTTCAGGTCGATCGTCCGCGCGCTGCCGGCCGTGCCACTGAGACCGATCTTGATGTCACCGTCCACAGCGGCACCAGCCCCCTGCGCAGGGGACGCAGCCTTGCTTCCCGCGGCCGGCGGGGTCTTCAGCACCGACCGGTCGGCGGGGCTGCTGAAGGTGAACGCGTTCGCGGCGCTCTTGAGCAGCTCCTTGGACGAGGTGATGCCGTGGGCCCCGTCGGCGGACGGTCCTGCGGCCTGGGCCATGCCCCCCGGCATGACCCCGATGCCTGCCGCGATCACGGCAGCGGAGAAAACGAGTCGGCGACTGCGCACCGGCCCCCCTGGTGTTGTCGAATGGTCGAGTTGATCTCGAAGAAGCGTTCACCCTACAGAGCCGCTCCACCCAGCACCGAGGGAGTTTTGCGGCGGCGCGACCGCGTAAGGGTCCCTTTGGCTCACCGGTCCGCAGACGTTTGTGTCATCCATCACGCGACCGCCCAAGATGTCCCGCCGCGCGCAGAACCCTCCGCCCGGATGCGCCCCTGGGCCGCCCCCTGAACCCCTGTATGTCGAGCGGCGGTACGGTGCCTGCGGTCGAGCGACATCTGCGCCAAGGCCAGGTCGCTGTGACGAGCCGGCGGCTGGCCGCAACGTCCACCTACCGACAGGCGCAAGACGGCAACGTCCGAGTCGGGCCATGGCCAGGATGGATCGCGGGCGCCTCCACCCGAGCCACCCCCGGGTCGGCGAGATCCGGGCGCTGCTCGCGCTCATAGCCCCACCTGACACGACGGGGTCCTCCAGATCCTGATGCACGCCTGCTGGGCCCGCGGGCGCCGGTGGTGGAGCCCTCGGCGCGCATGGCATGGGTTCGGCTGTGTGACGTCGATGCCGGTTCTGTTCACGGAATCGGGCCGTGCGGTGCGGAGCGCCTCGCGTACGGTGCAGGCATGCTCCCGCTGACACCTCTCCCGACGGCCGCCACCGACATGCCCGGCACCGGTTTCCGCTCCCCTGCGGGGGCGTGATGGGCCCGGCCTCGCGCCGCAAGGCCGAACGCCGCCTACCTCCGCCTGCCGTCACGGTGCGTCCCATGGCCGACGGTGATCTCGCAGCCGCGACGGAGCTGTCCGAGGGCACGCTGGAGCCGTTCTCCCCGGAGAAGTGGGCCGACCATCTCCAGAGCCCTACCCCCGAGACCCGCTTCGCGCGGGGCCTGGTCGCGGAATCCGACGGCGAGGTCATCGGCGTGGCCGTCGGCACTGGCCTGAGCCTGAACCTCGAAGGCCTGAGCGTGCCCGTGCAGACCATCATGCGCCGCATGGTCCTCCTGGACTTCCTGGCGGTACGCGCGGACCGCCGCGGGGAAGGTTTGGGGCGCCGGCTCGCCGAGGCCTTCCTCGACCGGTACCGGGCAGAGGGCCACCGGGCAGCGCTGGCCAACATCGCGCCCGCCCGCGACGACCTCGTCTCCCTCTACCGGCACTGGGGCTGGCACGTCGGCGCGCCCGCCGCGGGTCTGGGCATCCAGATCGGCAGCGATGCCGTCCTGATCAACGAGAAGCCCGTGCGTACGGCCTGGCTCCCGCTGGTGCCCGAGGTCCGCCCGTCTCTCACCGTCGTCCCCGGCGCCCTGGTGGTCACCGGCATCTTCGACTGACCGCACGCCGCGCCCCGTCGCACCGCGCCGCGTTGCACCGGGCGGCCGCACCACCTGCGCTCTGGCGGCGCCGGTACCCACGCGGGCTCCCTCGCAGGCATGTTCGGGTGGCTGGTGGCGGTGCTGAAACGATCGTCCTCGGCGGGGGCTGTCCTACCGTTGAAGGGATGCGCAACTTCTTGGCCGGTCCGGCGGTTTTCGCCGCGGTGCAGCTCCTCAGTCCGGTGCCGGCGCATGCTGCGGTGGCGGCGCCGTGCATCGCGAAGTCGGGGGAGTGACGCGAGCGAGACACGCGCGGACAGCTCGGTCGATGACGGTGAGATCCGGTGGACGGCGAGCAGCAAGTACAAGGCCGAGTACGCCCATGCCAACCGGGCCTGGTCCTACCCGGGCGCGAAAATCAGGATCGCGCCGGATTCGGCGACGACCGTCAACGACCTGAACTACGAGGACTTCTCCGACCCGCGCAGCTCTGCGGCGGGGGTGTGGTCGCGCCGTTCCGGGCCGGCGGCGACGGACCTGATCCGCTTCAACAGGGCGCGCATGGACACCTACGCCCCCCCCGGCGACCCGCCGGATGGTGGCGGCGCACGAGCTCGGGCACGCGCTCGGTCTGTGTCACAAGTCGGGCAGCGGCAAGAATGCCGTTTCGTCGGTGATGTGGCCGGATGTCGCCCAGTATCCCGACGCCCCCACCGACGTCGACAAGGCCAACGTCAAGAAGCTGTGGGGATGATCATGGGCGTGAAGATGTGGGTCGGCGGCTGCCTCGTCGCGGCTGTCGCCGCAGCGGGCGCGGCCTGGTTCACCACCGCCCCGGAGACCGGGACCACGCATGCGGTGTGCGGACCCGACCTCGGCCGGGACGACGTCGTCGCCGCACGGTCCCGGGCGGTGGCCGTCGTGGAGGCGGTCGAGAACACCCGCTACCGGGAGGACGGCGGCAGCGCCTACCTGACGACCCGGGTGAAGACCCTGGAAGCCTTCAAGGGAGAGTTCGGCGACGTCCTTGAGGTCACGCAAGGGGTGAAGAACGGCGGCAGCCCGGGCCGGTACGCGACGGAGGATCCGGACCGCTACGCGGTCCTGGAGCCCGGCCGCCGATACGTGATCGCGGTCCAGTCCGGATCGACCACGGGCGCCGCGGGCACCGAGGCGTGGGCCTGGTACGCCGAGCCGGCCGAGCGGGGCCTTGTGGGGGAGCGGGAGCACTGGCAGGAGGCGATCGCCACTCCGCCCGAGACGGCCGCCTCCAGCGCGTGTGAGGACATCGACGCCCCCGCAGGCTGACCGGGCCGGCGCCCGTCGCGTCCGTGCACGAGGGCGGCCGACCGGCGACGCTCCGCAGACGGGTACGGGGACCTCGGCCATCGGCGGGGCCATCGCCCCGGCCGGCCGGGGGAGAGCACTCTGTCCGGGTGGCGCTCACCCCTCGCCCCAGCGTGGCAACACCCGGCCGCACACGGATACGGGGTGCAATGGCGACTGCTGTGGAGCCGCCCCTTCGGACGGACTGCTCCCGGCCCCCGTGGCGCTGTCGACCGCGGGCAGGCCCGGCTGCCGTCACACGTCGCCGGTACCGCCCGGTCGGCAGCATCCACGCCAGCCCCGCCCGTGGCCTCTGCCCGCTCCGTACGACACCAGCCACGCCCGGCCTCGGCGGCACCGCGCATCGACGCCTGCCCGCAAGACTCTCCGTGACTGTCCCGCCCGTCCCGCAGGCGTGTACGGAACTGGACAGGGCCCTTTCGGCGGCGGTTCGTTGAACACGTCGACGGGAGGGGAGTCTTGTGATGGACAGCCGTGCGACCGCCATGACGACCGCGACGGGGCCGGAGTGGCAGCTGGCCGCCGCGGCGGGTGGGGCTCTGTGCGAAGTGGGCGCCCTCGCGGCCGCGCTGCAGGAGGGCAGGTGGCAGGACGCCCGCCACACGGTCGACGGCTTGCGTGAGGCGCTCTCCCGACTCGACACCCTCCTGCCCCAGGTCCGTCCGACAGCCGAGAGGACCCGCAGGCTCTTCCCGCGCCAGAGCGTCTTGATGCCCTGCTCGAGGCGGTCGGACCCGTTAGCCCTGGTGCGCACGCTCCTCGGGCGCGGCAGTGTCGATGCCTTCCCTGCCCGCCAGCACCGGCGTAGCGGGTTTCGAGCCCACCGCTCGCAGCCGTCTGGCGCAAGGTGGTGGCCCGCATCCGACGGACGACGCCGCCTGCACGGTCCCGAGCCCCGCCTGGCCTTGTGGGGCCGGGTTCCGGGCTCTTATAGGGTCGCGCACATGACCGATGCCATCCCCACGAATCCGCAGGAAGAAGCCGCGCAAGGCCGCATAGCACTCTGGCTCGCAGCAGAGGACCTCGGGTGGCTCGCACGCCACTGCTGTTGTCCAGAAGACGCGTCACCCGATGAGAAGGACCGGTGCAGCCGCCTCCGATTCCGAGCGAGCACCGCCCTGTACAAGCGCAGCCAGTCCCACTGACGCAGCTTGACTCACGGCATCACGGCTCCCTCGACTGACGACATCCCAAACGGTCAAGGCGGGACTAAACGCCCTTTAAGGCGTCGTGGTGAAGGCCCGCAGGGCAGCGCCGCCCCGTAGAACACCCGGCCGGACCGCGGCGTGGACGGCCTCGATCACCAGCCGTTGGTCACTCTGCCGCATCATCGTCAGCGGAACCTTGAGCTCCGGTTCGCCGGCCTGACGGCAGCGGATCACATACCCGAGGCGCCCCGCCTCCTCCACCTCGACGCTGTCGAGGTCGGCCAGCGCTAGCCGGTGTGGCGTGAGGCCCCGGGACACGGCGATGTATCCGTCCGCTATTGAGACGGCGAGGAGCCAGCGCAGGGCGAAGGCGCAGACAGCGAACGCGGCCCCGAGGGCAAGGTAGACCGGCCTCGGCAGCACCTGGCCGTTGCTGGTGAGACCTTGGTTGAGCGCCACGAGAACTGCGGGGGCAGCAAGCACCAGGAGGCGGCGTGGGTCAGGGCGGACGAACACGGACTTGCTGTGCGCAGGCATGGAAGGACTCTTCCCTCGAGACGGCGGTGGTGGTGGGGGCGAGACCCCCTCGGGGCCGACCGGGTCCAACCCTTCGTCACGCACGGAGCCTGGTCAAGTTCTCGCTGGCCGCGCTGTGCTGGCAGGAGGCGCAGTGAGCGCGTCGGCGCTGCGGCACGACCGTGAGCGGCGCCTCCAGGGGCGTTGTCGGTGGCGGCGGGGACCATGAGGAGATGAGCGCGGGTATCGCGCCCGACGGCCCGCACACGGACATCGACGGGCTGTGCGAGCAGATCCGGGGTTCCCTCGCAGGGTGGGCACCCCGCCTGCTCGGTGTCCATGTACCCCGGTCCGTGTGCGGTCCGGCCGAGGTGGCGCGGCTGGTCGGCGCAGTGGCCAACGCCGCCGAGCTCACCGGCCTTCCCCGCGACGGCGCGACCGCACGGGCGGAGCTGCACACGTCCGCCGCCAGGGCATCGGCTGCCGGCGAGCGGGCGGGGGCGGACGTCCGCGCCGAACTGACCGCAGTCCGCGCCGGGTGCCGCCGGGCGGCCGTCGCCCTCGGCCTTCCCGTACCCGTCACCTTGTGACTCAGGCGGTCTGGCCGGCACCGGATCTGCCCACTGAACGAGCGTGGTTCATTCTTGACCTACGGTTTGGCGACGTGGTGGACGTGCCCGATCGGCGAGGCGCTGCGCCTGCTGCTGGCGACGCTGCCACAGGCTCCGCATGCGGGAGCAGCGGCATGGCGTATTCCAGGACATCGTCCCGCGCACCGGATCCTATGCGGCTGCCTTGGACCTCCGGCCTTGATTGCCGGACTCCGGCCAACGGAAACGGGGGAGACATCGCGCGGGCAGGGGGCCCAACGGAAGCGGTTGGGCAAGGCCCGCTGCTACATCGCGCGCAGGCGTGAGCCGGGTCGGCCGTGCTCGTTCGCGAACCACTGCGCGATGTCTTCGACGGGGTCGCTCGCGGGCCGGTCGGCGAAGGTCTTGTCGTAGGCCGTCCGGCCGGCGGCGTCGACATATTTCGGAGGCTCGGGAGGCAGCCGGTCGGCTCGAAGCCAGCGCCCGACTACCGGTTCGATGGTGATTGACACCTGAAGCGGGAGGCTGAGGCCGCCGGTCTGCTCGACCGTGAGGGCCAGCGCGTGGGTCGCGCGGTTGCGTACCCACCGGGCCCCGCGCATCGCGTCCCCTATCGCCCTCCTGCGGACGGTCCTGTAGCCGCCGTCGGAGGTGAGCTGCTCATCGAGAACGCACGCCCAGTAGATGGTCTCAGCGGCGGGGATCGCGACCGCGTCCGTGCTGGCGCCATGGGCGGACAGGCACTCGCCCAGCCGGGCTCGGGCTTGATGGAAGCCGTCGAAGGCGAGCCTCAGGAGGCCCGTTGAAGAGGGCATCGTCATCACGCCACGGTAGCGAGAACCAAGACATGAGGAGCGGCAATTCGTTTTCAGGCCCTGAGTCGCCTCTCTGCGCTCGCGGGTGGAGTTGTTGCTGGCAGCGCCACCGGAGGCTGCGGCTCTGGGGCGAGAGGGCAGCCGCCCTCTCACGCTCTCCCGCAACACCGCGCCGCGGTCGTGAAGGGCGCCCTGGGTGGTCGTCAGGCCGCGGTTGAAACGCGTCGGTGGCGGAGCTTCAGACCGGGGTGGTCGTCGCTTCTTTGTGGCCGGGTGTGGGGGGTGGTTGGGGGGTGTGGGGTGGTGGCCGGGGTTGGGGGTGGTGTGGGTGGTGTCGGGTCGGGGCCGTGCCCGGGGTCGGGGGCGTGCCTGGGGTTGTGGTGTGTGGTTGTCGGTGTTGGTGTGGGGTTGCCGGTGTTGCGGGGTGGCCGCCCCGGGGCGGGTGCGGGGGTTGCGGTGTGGGACGACACGAGAGTGTCAGTGTTCAGCGACACGTGCGATGTCAGCGACGTTGGGCCCTGGCGTCTCGGACAGTGCTGCGGGTGTGGTCGGCCGCCCGGCTTTTGGAGCGAGGGTGAAGGAGCCGAAGGTGCCCTTCGCCGCGAAGAACAGGCCGCCGTCGCCGGCGGCGGCCAGCGCGTCCAGGCGCCGACCCGGCAGGGAACACCCCTCCACGGTCTTGCCGTCGGGCCCCAACTGCCGCATGCCGCCGTTGGCGTCCCCCACCAGGAGGCCGTCGGCGTACGGCAGCGGGTCGACCACCACCCGCCGATCCGCCTCGACCGACCACCGCGACGTCCCGTCGGCGGGATCCACCGCGAGGAACCCCCTGCCTGACCGCAGCATCCAGACCGACCCGTGGACGTACCCGACCGCCCCGAACGGATCATAGGATCCGAGCCGGGCGGGCTCGTCCGCACCGATCCCGAAGGTCAGCAGTGACGAGGCCTCGCAGACCGCCACCACCCGCTCCGTATCCAGCGGGACGAACGCCTTCGCGTCGGGTCCCGCGAGCGGGTCCGGCAACCGCCACCGCGCCAGGTCGCTCCCGTCGGCCGGATCGAGGAGAACCGCCTCATACCCGCTGCCGGTCAGCACCCCGCCAGCCCACGCGAGGGTCCGTACGGACGTCACCGGCGACGATGTCGTCCACCGGACGCTTCCGTCGGCGAGGTCCAGGCCACTCATCGGGGTGTAGCCGCGCCAACCGCCTATCACCACGGTGTCCGAGTGGACCGCGAGATTCCCAGTCCACCTCGGCGTCGGGGCACTCCACAGCGACGCACCCGTCCGCAGATCGATGCAGGACAGCAGGTTCGGTGCTTGTGGCAACACCAACACGCAGTCCCCCGCTAGGACGATCCCGCGCGGCCAGGTACCGAGCGGGACGTCCCAGCGCACCGCGCCGTCGGCGCGCTCCAGGCAGACCAGCCGGGTGTGCCGCTCGTGCAGGACGACACAGTCCGGCCCCACGACGAAAACGGAAGCGCCGCCCCGCTGGTGCAGTTCGCGCTCCCAGAGCACTGTGGCGATCATCGGGCCATCCCACCACAGGCGGCCCGCCCCCGACGACGGTGCTGTCGTGCGCAGAGTGGATGTCAGTGACGCGCAGGGTTGTGTCAGTGGGACGGTCCTCAGCTATTGGAAGGGGTGTGTATGCCGGGTGCTTGACCCCTCGGTCCGTCAGGTTGGATGGCACCGTGGCGAGACGACCCAAGACGAAGACGAAGCGACCTTCCTTCGGCATACCGAGGGAGATCATCCTGCTGACTGGGCACGATGTGTGGCCCTACACGTTCATCGCTGATAACGCGGGTGGCGGATGTGGCAAGGTCCCGATGCCCGCCAGCGCGGCCCTTGAGGACGTACAGACGGCGATCTTCACGCAACTTGCGGACCACACCCGCATACTCCACGGCGTTGAGATCGACGTCGAATGGTCCTCCCTGACGCCGGATTCGTGGGTGGGCCACATCCGGTGTGTCACCACGGAGGAGCCTGCTCCGCCTGGCGCGGCACCTGAAGTCGGCTGACCACGCGGTCACGCCCTGGCCGCTTACCGCACGGGACGCGAACCCGGACAGCGCCATCGGTAGTGCCCGCACTGTTGGGGCTCCCTGGGGACTTCCCACCGTGCTTCCCGCAGCCGGGACCTGGTCGCCCTGATTTCCCAACTCGTCGCGGCGCGGCGCGGGAACATACCCAAGCCCTGTGTGCGGTCGACGATCGAGGAGAGGTCAGGCACATGGGTCGCACGGATTTCCAGCTTCAGGTGCATCGGGGCCGTCGGCGTAGCCCGTACGGACTCGTCCTGCCGAGGGTCTATCGCCGAGGGTTGGGTGACGGTGGTGGTGTTCGCAGGAATGCCTGGATCTCGGCGGTTTCGGGCATGTAGCCGTCCGATGTGTCCACGACCAAGGTGGGGACGTCGAGGCTGATGGCTTTGAACTGCTCGGGGTCGTAGACGCCGGCTTCCATGTCGGCGAGCAGGGCCTGATCGCCGTGGGCCGCCCGGTGGCTGTCGGTGCGGGCGCGCTCGGTGATGCGTTCGGTGATGGTAGAGGTGGGCGTGACGCATCGGATGATGCGCAGGTCGGCGAGGTCCAGGAGGGGCTCCAGGCCTGGTCGCCAGAGCCGGTCCTGGAAGGCCGCCTCCGCGACGAGGGTGACCCCGGCCTGAAGGAGGACGGTGATGGCCTTGAAGAAGACGTCCAGGGTGGGGATGTTGAGGGGGTCGTCGCCGGCGGGCTGGTGATTTGGGGTGCTCATGACCATGCCCTGTTTGATCTCGTCGCGGATGATCGCCGGGCAGCCGAGCTGCTGGGCGAGGGCGCGGGCGAGCGTGGTCTTCCCTGTGGCGGGAGGGCCGCTGACTACGACGAGGGTCGGGCGGTTTTGCATGGGCGGCACTCCGATGCAGGCAATCATGACTGGTCAGGGCGGAGATCAGGGGCCGCCTGGCGGCTTGTGGAGCTGGAAGGCGATGAGCCCGGGCTGGTGGGCCAGTTTCTCGTACGCGGCTGGGTGGTGGAGGACCATCGAGTGAGCGGGTCGGTGTTCGACTAGGAGCTGTCCGGCCGATCATTGGTGTGTGCAGTCGGGGGAGGTTGTCTGCGCGGTCCCATAGCCTGCGCCCATGACCACCGAGGAGTACCTCTCGACGATTGACTCGCTGGCCGTGCAGCCGTTCCCGGAGGTGACCTATGTCGACGCCTCCGGGGGCGGTGGACCTGAGCATCACGTGCGCGAACTGCAGGTCAGTCGGGATTTCTGGGATGACGACGACGGGCGGGCCTGGGTTGAGGCAGAAGCTGAACTGCAGGCCCGCCTCGACGACCTGGCGGCACGCCTGACGGATCGGTGGGGCAGTGCGTTCGTCGCGGACCTCGGACCGTATCTCAGCGCCAGCTACGAGGGAGAGCCGGTGCCCGAGCCGCTCGACTACCTCAGCCAACAGGCCGTGAGCATGCAGGTGTGGCCGCTCCCCGACAACGGTCGTTGGCTTGCGCTGGCGCTCGGCCAGGCCGACAAGGAGCTGCCACTCATCCTGTTTGCCGCGGTCGGCCGGGCTTCCGCACTCGGCTTGAACACGAGTGGCCGGTCATGAGCGGAGCCACACGATGACAGCGGCAGCTGAGACAGTGCCGAGGAACACGTAGCCTCGCTGGTCATACCGCGTAGCGACCGCACGGAAGTTCTTGAGCCCCTTCACGGCCCGTTCGACGGTGTTGCGCTTCTTGTACCGTTCCTCGTCGAATTTCGGTGGCCGTCCGCCTCGTGATCCCTTGCGCGCTGTCCGGCTTCTTGCGGGGTCGGCCCGCCTCGGGCCGGGGGACCCGGATCTTCTCCAGCACTGGCGCGAACTGGGTACAGTCGGCCCGCTGCCCCGGTGTGACGATCAGGGACAGCGGGCGGCAGCGACCGTCCGCGCTCAGGTGGATCTTGCTTGTGAAGCCGCCGCGCGAACGCCCCAGGCCCTCGCCTCCCGCACCACCTCCGCCAGCCGGTCGACGAGGCTCTGCCACGGAGTTTCGTCCTGGTGTTCCCCCGTCTCGTCCCCCTTTGAGTCGGCGAGGGCCGGCGGGGGGTCGGTGCGGGCGCCGGCCGCGTGCTGGTGCGCGCGCACGATGGTGGAGTCCACCGAGATGTCCCAGTCGATCTCGCCCACCGCATCGGCCGCGGCCTGGAGCTGCTGCAGAAGACGTTCCCAGGTGCCGTCGGCCGACCAGAGCCGGTGGCGCTCGTAGACCGTTTTCCACGGCCCGAACCGCTCCGGCAGATCGCGCCAGTGCACCCCGGTCCGCACCCGGTGCAGGATCCCGTCGATCACTTGCCGGTGATCACGCCACCGCCCGCACCGACCGTTGCTCACGGGCAGGAACGGCCGCAGCCGTTCCCACTCCGCGTCCGACAGATCACCGCGTTCACCCCGCCCCATGCACGGGAGAACGATCCGACCAGGTGACAGTCACATGATCGGCCGGACAGCTCCTAGTAGTGCTTTGTTAGGTGGTGTCGTAGGGCTGCCATGGCACGGTTTGCTGGCAGGTGGGGCAGGTGCCGGTCCAGGTGGCGATGAGGTGTTGGAGGAGGTCCAGGGCCTGGGTAGAGGGTCAGGCCCTGGCAGGGACTTTTGGGTTCCTCCGCTGTTCGGTCAGGAACAGGTGGGCGGCGGTGACGAGGGTGACGTGCCGGTGCCGGCCGGTGAACGAGCGGCCCTCGAAATGGTCCAGCCCCAGAGCGGTCTTCAGCTCGCGGTAGTCGTGCTCGATCCGCCAGCGGGCTTTCGCGAGCCGGACGAGGTCCTTGGCGGGAATGTTCGCGGGCAGGTTCGAGATCCAGTACTTCACCGGCTCGGCCTCGCTCTCGGGCCACTGCGCGACCAGCCAGACCAGCGGGATCGTGCCGTTGGCGGCGGGTTTGGGCCGGCGGCCCGCGAGGCGGATCCGCAGGCGGACGAAGTGCGAGCTCATCGCGGCCCCGGAACCCTTGCGCCAGGTCACGGGCCGGCCCCGGTGACGTCCGGCGGCCAGCACGTGGTCGCGTAAGGAGACCGGCCGGGTGCGATACCGGGGTTTGGGACGGGGCCCCAGGCCTGAGTAAGACGTCATCTCATTTGGCCAGTCGGCGGTAGCAGATGAGGGTGCAGGCGAGGCTGGTGAAGGCGAGGAAGTGTTCGGCCTTGCGTTCGTAGCGACGGTGGAGGCGTCGGCAGCCGGCGAGCCAGGACATGGTCCTTTCGACGACCCATCGGTGGCGGCCGAGTCGTTGTGAGGACTCGATGCCTCTGCGGGCGATGCGGTGCGTGATGCCGCGCCCGCGTAACCATCGGCGCAGGTGGGCGTAGTCGTAGCCCTTGTCCGCGTGAAGCTTGCCGGGCTTCGTCGTCGGCGTCCGCGTCGTGAGCGGATGGGCGGTATGCCGCGGACGAGGGGCTCGAGGGCCTGGCTGTCGTGCAGGTTCGCGCCCGAGATTCCGACGGACAGGGGCAGACCGGTCCGCTCGGTGATCAAGTGGATCTTCGAGCCGTACTTGCCCCGATCGACAGGATTCGGACCTGTCAGATCCCCCTTTTCAGGGCCCTCATGTTCACCGAGTCGATCGCGCAGCGGGACCAGTCGAGCTCGCCGCGGGAACCGAGTTCGTCGAGGACCAGGCGGTGGAGCTTGGCCCACACGCGGGCCTTGCTCCATTCGGAGAAGCGTCGGTGGGCTGTCGCCCCCGAGGGGCCGAACGATGCCGTGGGCAGCTGCTGCCAGGTACAACCCGACGTCGCGACGAACACGATCGCGGCCAGTACCTCACGGTCGCCGTGCCGACGCCGTCCACCACCTTGGGGCCGCGACGGCGCCTCCGGCACCACCCGCTGGAACAGCACCCACAACTCGTCCGGCACCAGACGCTCAACGATCCCCACCATGACCGACAGCCTACCCACGAAGCCCAAATGAGATGGCTTCTAAGCGGGCTGATGCGGCTCGGCGTCTTCTGTGTGAGCGGTCATCTCGCCTTCGACCTGCAGGACGTAGGCCAGCCCGCGGTCTTCCAGGCCGTGGCGGAAGTCGGCGTTCGCGCCGTAACCGGCATCCGCGACCAGTGCGGCAGGCCGCAGGCCGATACCGGACAGCTCATCGAGCATCTCCAGCGCGAGCTGCCACTTCGGGCGGTGATGTTCGCTGGCGGGGATCCGGCAGGCCGCCCGGCGATCGGCGGCCTGCGGCCCGTCCCAGGAGGCGGGCAGGAACAGCCGCCAGGACAGCGGGCACGAAGCCGTGTCCGAGGCGGCGTGGACGCTGACGCCGATCTGGCAGTTGCCGACCTTGCCCAGCGTGCCCGAGTACTGCCGGGCCACCCCAGGCGAGGCCTTGCCGTCCTTGGGGAAACCGGTGTCGTCCACCACCCACACCTGCGGACGCACCACCCGCACGGCCCGCCACGCCAGCCCGGCCCGCACGTCCTCGACCGGCCAGGTCGAGGACGTCATGAACTGCTGCAACCGCTGATGATCCACCCCAAGACGCTCGGCCATCGGCTGCATCGACTTGCGCCGGCCATCCAGCAACAGACCGCGCAAATACAGCTGGCCCTTCTCCAGCCAGTCCCGCCGCACCAACGGCGCGAACACCTCGGAAGCGAACTCCTCCAACCCGACCCGAACCGCGCCAAGCTCCCCAGCCCTCATACAACCAGCGAACTACCAGACACCCGACGTGACAAGACCGGCTAACAAAGCACTACTAGAGGCCGTTGCGTACGGGCGATCTGGCATCCTGCGGATCATGACCTATTGGGATCCGATACCGTCTGCCCGCGTCCTGGTGGGCACGCCCCATCCGCTGTGGCAGGACGGCCTTGTGCGGCACGACTGGTCCGGGCCCGCGCCCGATGGCTGGGAAAACAGGGACTGGCGGAACGTCCCGGGTCCCTTCTACACGGCCGGCACCGACAACTGCTTCACCGGCAGGCAGTGCGCGCCGGAGCATGTCGCATACGAGGACGAGTACTGCACCGAGTTCGTCTACCGTCAGCCGGTCGAGGTCGCCGGCGTCCACGAGTTGACCTGCGCCGGGGAGTGCGACCCCTTCGGGGCGTACGGAGGGGACGGCGACCGTCACTGGACCCCAGAGCTGGTCCAGGACTGGTGGAGTGAGCGCCGCAGAGCGCGGGAATGGGCCGTAAGGGTGGGGTGGGGCGAGTGGGCGACCTCCGAGCGCGAGCAGTTCCGGGACGCCGCCGCGGGGGCACGGGCGTACCTCGCCCACCTGGACCACGGCCTTGGGGAGTATCTTCGCGACTACATGTTCTGGCTGTCCGAAGGCCGCCCAGCCACCCCTGGTGAGCGCCTGCCGGAACTCGACGCGTAGGTGCGGAAGCGCAGGTCGCACCGAGCTAGGAAACCCGGCCCGTCTCAAGCGCCGGGCCGGTAGCCGTCACGCCCAGGGCGGCCCTGAAGTGTCGGATCTATCCCACGCTGGACTCCACTGCCGACGTGGTCCGGGTCCATGTAGCGTCAGGGCCAGGGGAATGAGATGAACTTCGACGAGAACGAACCGCAGTCTGTCCGAGAGGAACGCTTCACCGCCGAACGGGCCGAACGCAGAGAGGCGCGCAAGGCTGCGTCGCTCGACTCGCGAGGAGCCCACCTCGGCGCGGTCATCGTGACCGTCGCCCTGGTCCTCCTCAGCTGGTACGGCGAGCTGATCGCTCTGGGCATCGTCAGCGGCGTCTTTGTGCTCTGGTTCGCCGCAGCCCTTGCGTGGGCCTACGTCGACGGTGACCATGGCCGGCACGCACTCCAGCGTGCGTACAACGTCACCTTCGGATGGGGCGACGGGTTCTGAGTACCAAGTACTCGGCACCTGGCTCCCGATCCGGGCATGGCAGAAGTGCTGGAGTGGAGTTGGCGGTCGCGGGTGTGACCGCGGTCAGTCGCGTGTGTGTTCGCGGGAGGGCGGCCGGCTGGCCCGGCGGGACTGCCGGCGGGTGATTCGCCTGGTCATGAGGGTGATCGCGGCCCAGGTGATCAGCGATTCTGAGTGTTAAATGAGGCGTTCATAGTCGCGGGCGTGTCTGCGGGCGTGCATGACCCAGGCGATCGACCTCTCGACCACCCAGCGGCGGGGCAGGACGACGAACCCGACCGCGTTCTTCGGCCGGCTGACGGTCTTCAACGTCAGGTTCAGGTACTTCTTCGCCCAGTCGACGAGCTGTCCGGCGTAGGCGGAATCGGCCCAGACGATCGTGATCTCGGGGTGCATGAGCCTCAGCCTGAACAGGACTTCCTTGGCCGCGTCGCGGTCGGTCATGTCGGCCGGGGTGACCATGACGAACAGCGGCAGGCCCTTGGTATCCACCACAAGGTGCCGCTTCCTGCCGTTGATCTTCTTCGCTGCGTCGTAGCCGCGTGAGTCCTTGCCGACGGTCTCGGCGGCCTTGACGGACTGGGAATCGATGATGGTGGCGACCGCTCCAGGGGAGCGTCCCATGTCCCGGCGGACGCGTTTGCGGAGCTGATCGCGGATCTGCCCGATCACCCCGGCGGCGGCCCAGCGGGCCATGGCGTTGTAGCAGGTTCGCCAGGGCGGATAGTCCTTGGGCAGGGCCCGCCACTTGCAGCCGGTGTCGACGACGTACCGAATTGCGTCCACGATCTCGCGCCGCGGGTGCTTCTCCGGCCGCCCGCCACGAGGGGTCTCGCAGGCCGGGGTCGGTAGGAGCGGTTCGATCAATGCCCACTCGTCGTCATAGGTGTCCGAGGGGTAGCAGCGATGCCGGGCCAACGTCCCCTCCCTCCAACGAGGGTGAGGGCCGGCCGCTTCGCGGCCGGCCCTCACCAGGATCATGCGTCGATGTAGTCGGCGATCACATCGAGGGTGGACTCGACGGAGTTCAGCTGGGTGTTCAGGTGCCGGATCCACCGGCCCTTGGGCTGCAGGACTGTGTGCGGGCGACGACGCCGGTGATGAACCGGCGGATCTCGGTGAGCCTCTCGCGGATGACCGCGACCTCATAGGCCTGGAGCTCGCTGGGGTCGGAGCAGAACTTGTAGCCGCCGCCTTCGTCCAGATCAGGGGCGGCCATTCCCGTTCGGCGATGGTGTCGCGCAGGCAGGCCAGGCCCGCACGAGCTTGATGGGGTGAGAGTTCGCTGGACCTGACCAACTGCTTGAAGGCCAGACCGGCAGGCCGCGCCTCGAAGAGCACGAACCGGAGGGTGTCGGCGTGCCGCTGGGCCGCGGGGGACCGGCGCTGTGACGCGCGCGGCATCCCACTACTCGCCCTGCAGCAGACGGGCCAGTTCGCCGTCGACGTCGACCTTCCCTGTGTCCACGGCAGTCTCGATCCAGTCGAGCGTCGCCCGCACGCGCGCAGTTCTCCCGGGTGGAGACCATGTATCGACAGCTCTCCAGATGGGCCGAGACCGGCCTCATCCACAAACTCGGCCCCGGCCTCTACGCCGCCACAGCATGGACCCCAACTCCCCTTGCGTGACCAGCGAAAGCGCTAAATACCCGGCCTTGGGCCCTGACCCGGATTTTGGACACCGGAGAGACTTGGATCTTGATGGTCCAGGAGAACGGAGTCCCTGTGGGGATGAAGCACTATCCCGCCGAGTTCAAGGCGGACGCGGTCGCGTTGTACCAGTCGCGGCCGGGAGCGACGATCAAGTCCGTCGCCGCTGACCTCGGGGTGAACACCGAGACGCTGCGGAATTGGATCCGGGCCGCTGACGGGCGCCGTTCCGGTGCCCACTCTACGCCCCCGGCCGCTGCGCAGTCCGGTGGTGACGCCGTCCAGGCGGAGTTGGCTGCCGCCCGGAAGAGGATTCGTGAGCTGGAGGAGGAACGCGACATCCTCCGCAAGGCGGCCCGGTATTTCGCAGGGGAGACGCGCTGGTGAACCGCTGCCAGTTCGTTGACGATCACCAGCGCCGGTTCGGTGTGAAGCGGCTCTGCGACCTCCTCAGGATCGCCCGCTCGAGCTTCTACTACTGGCGCCGCACCGCGGCCGCGCGGACGGCCCGGCAGGCCGCCGAGGCCGGGCTCGCGGCCCGGATACGCAAGGTCCACGAGGAATCCGACGGCACCTACGGCGCCCCCAGGATCACGGCCGAGCTCCGCGACGAGGGCGAACGGATCAACCACAAGCGGGTCGCGAGGATCATGCGGACCATCGGGATCGAGGGGGTCCGTCTGCGTCGTCGGCACCGGACCACCGTCGCGGACCCGGCCGCGACGAAAGCGCCGGACCTGGTCGGCCGTGACTTCACCGCGGCCGAGGTGAACACTCTTCGTGGTGGTCTTCTTGGCCGGTGCCTTCTTCGCGGCCTTCTTCTTCGGCGCCGGCATCTCGTGCACGGTCGCCTCAGCCCCGGCCTTGTCGTCGGTCTCGCCGCGCAGCTCGCGGGCGTGGGCGACGGACTTCTCCAGCGCGGCCATCAGGTCCACGACCGGGGCCGTCGCCGCCTCCTCATCGTGGGCCGGGGCAGCCGGTGCTCGGCCTTCGCCGCGATGACCTCTTAGTGCCCGGGCTGGAACCTCCAATCAGTCGGACCCCATAGTCGAATCCGAGCCAATTCACCCCCTGCCCAAAATCGATCAGGCATGCGAAGAAGCGGTCCGCCTATGCCTTGCCTGAGCAAGAGGTGTGAGCGTACCCACGGCGGGGGGCTCGACCCTACTCGCTGGTTCAACTGACGCAAAAGACACCATAGTTGTTCAACGCCATTTAATATGACGGCCTGTGCCAGTGGCACAGGTGCCTCATCAGCATCCGCGCTTGCCGCACGCCACGCCTCTGTCCGCTCTGGACGGGGAGATACGGAGCAGCTCCTCCCGTGTATCTCGACAGCTACTCCGCGCGCGGTTTCCGCTCCCTAGCCCAGGTGACGGACATCCCGGTCAGCGGGCCCACCGTCCTGGCCGGCCGCAACGACGGCGGCAAGAGCGCGGTGCTGACCGCGCTGGCTTTTCTCCTCGGCACCCACCGCCTGACCGACGAAGACCGCACCTATGTGCAGGACGAGGAGGGCTCCAAGGGGCGGCGGTGCGCCGAAACCTGGGTGGAGGGCCAGTTCCGGCTGGACGCCGAGGAACAGGCCCACAGCGGGCTTGGCGAATGTGTGCGTATCCGTCGGCGCTCGCTGCTGGGGGAGGCGACCTGCCTGGAGTATTTCGGCAGCCAGCCCGCCGACCCGCAGTTGCGTGACCTGGGCCGACTGCTCAAACCGGCGCTGACGGCGCTTGTTGCCGAATACGGGCTGTCCCCGGCAGGAAACCTCAAGGAGGATCTGCTGGCAGAGCTGAGGGCACACGCCAGGACGCTGCCCCAGGACGAAGGGTGGCAACCGCTCCCCAAGACACTCGAGGAACGACTCCCGCAGCTTTTGTCGTTCGGTGGGAAGGACGAGAGCCCCGACGACGCCGTGCGCACCGCTTTGAGTAGCAGCTACAAGACGCACCTGGAGGACGAGACTCTTCAGGGCCGCGTCCGGGAGATCGAGGGAGAGATCACCCAGCGGCTGGAGAAGGAAGCCGACTCCCTGTGCCTCCACATCCGCCAGCACTGCGCCGAATACGTCAGCGTAAACGTGAAACCCCTGGTCTCCTTCAAGGGAGGCTTCCAGGGCGCCCCGCTGCACGTCTCAAGAGCGGACGGCGAACCTGTCGACCTGACGCGCGCCGGGCAGGGCAGCACACGCCGTATCGCCCTGGCGGTATGGGAGTGGACCAGCAACCTCCTGGAGAACGCCGAACTGGCCGCCTCGGCAGAACAGGGAAACACCCAACCTACGCAGACCATCGTGGTCTACGACGAGCCCGACACCCACCTTGACTACCGCCACCAGCGCACGGTCATGGACATCATCCGCAAGCAGTGCGCCCTGCCCCACGTCAGCGTCATGGTCGCCACCCACTCGATGAACCTCATCGACGGCGTCGACATCGCCGATGTCGTCCACCTGAGCCTTGGACCTGGCGGGCGCACCGTCGTCGAACGGCTCGATGACGATCAGCACGACGGGATTGATTTCCACCTGGGCCAGATCGCGGCATCGCTGGGTCTGCGCAACTCCGTCCTGCTCCACGAGCGCTGCTTCCTGGCCGTCGAGGGCGACACAGAACAAAAGAGCCTGCCGCTGCTATTCCGCCTGGCCCAGAACATGTCCCTCCAGGCAGCAGGTATCGCCCTGTGGGGTTGCGAGAACAACGAGGGAGCCCTGCACCTGGCCCGCTACCTCGTCAAACATCAACGCACAGTGATGCTGATGGTGGACGCAGACAGCCGCACCAACAAACTCTTCAAAGACGAACGCCTCCGGCGCGCCGGTCTCGACCTCGAAAAGCACGTCTCCTACGTCGGAGAAGCCGACGGCTACAACGAGCTGGAAGAACTCTTCAGCGACGAGCAGTGGGCCACTGCCGCCAACACCCACTGGCCTCGCCCGGCCCCGCAGACCTGGCAAGCCCACGACTTCACGGCTCACCGCGACGGCAAGAAATTCAGCGCCCGTATCCTCGACATGATCCAAAACCAAGCCGGAAACAACAGCCCCAACGGCAAACCCGCCATGGTCTACGGGCTGGCCAGCACCCTCACCACGGCCCAGGACGTGCCCCGGCAGCTACGGGACATCTTCACCCACCTGCAAGAACTCGCTCACTGATCCGGCGCCGACCGCCGTGCACGACGCGCCCGCATACGCTCTTTGCGCTGCTCGTCCGTCGGCGTCTGCCACACATGCCAGCCAACCGATTCCACCCATTGGCGAGCATGGATCCGAGCATCGATCCCACACCACCTGCACCCCCCCGGCGAGGGAACGCAGGCAGCACGAGCAGACCTTGGAGAGGGCATCTCTCCTCCTTCCCACGCTCTCCATCTTCCCTGCGAGCACTGACAATCACGCTGAGCGACAAAGCCGAGGTGTAAGCGCATGAGGTTTCTCCACACATCCGACTGGCACCTGGGCCGCCGGTTCCACACAGAAGACCTGATCCCCGCCCAGCGTGCCTTCCTCGACCACCTGGTCGACACTGCCCGAACCGAGGATGTCGACGCGATCCTTGTCGCAGGAGACATCTACGACCGGGCCATCCCCAGCCTGGACGCCGTGCGCCTGTTCAACCGCGCTCTGCACCAGCTCGCCGACCTCGGCGTGCCGATCATCATGATCAGCGGAAACCATGACTCCGCGCACCGCCTCGGCGTCGGATCCGGGCTCCTCGCCCGTGCCGGGATCCACTTGAGGACTGACCCGGACACCTGCGACATCCCGGTCCTCTTCGACGACGCCGACGGCCCCGTCGCCATGTACGGCATCCCCTACCTCGAGCCGTCGATGGTCCGCGACCGCCTGGAAGCCGAAGCCGTCTCCCACCGCGCAGTACTGACCGCAGCCCTGGACCGCATCCACGCCGACCTCACCAACCACCAGCCGGCCGGTACCCGGTCAGTGGTCCTTGCGCACGCCTTCGTCACCTCCGGCACCGGACAGCCCGAGGAACGCGATGAGAGCCAAGAGTCCACCAGCGAACGCGAAATCGCCGTGGGCGGTGTCGCACACGTAGGCTCCGACGTCTTCGACGGGATCGACTACGTGGCCCTGGGCCACCTCCACGGCCCCCAGCGTGTCACCGACCGCATCCACTACAGCGGCTCCCCGCTGGCCTACTCCTTCTCCGAAGCCCGCCACACCAAGTCGATCACCCTTGTCGACCTCACCCCCAATGCCGTTCCCGCCCTCACCCGCCAGCCCTGCCCTGTGCCTCTCCGCCTGGAACGTGTGTCCGGCTTCATGGAAGACCTCCTGACCAATCCCGACCACGAGCCGCTGAAGGATGCCTGGCTCGAGGTCACCCTCACCGACACGGCCCTGCCCTTCGAGGCCATGGCCCGCCTGCGCCGCCGCTTCCCCCACACCGCCAGCCTCAGGCACAAGCCCGCCTTTATACCCTCCCAGGCCACGAACACCCCCACTTACAGTCAGCGCATCCGGGGCCGCGGCGACCTCGACATCGCCAGCGATTTCATCAGCAGCATGCGCGGAACCGACCCCACACCGGACGAACACGCTCTGCTACAGCAGGCGGTCGAAGCCTCCCGCCTGAACGAGCAGCAGAAGGAATCCGTCTGACATGCGCTTGCACACCCTGCGCCTGCAGGCATTCGGACCCTTCGCCAGCACCCACACCATCGACTTCGACGCACTATCCGCCGACGGCCTGTTCCTCCTGCACGGCGACACCGGAGCGGGCAAGAGCACCATCTTCGCGGCCATCTGTTTCGCTCTCTACGGCAAACCACCGGGCGACCGCGACCTGCTGCTGCGCAGCCACCACGCTCCCGCTGGCCTCCTGACCGAAGTCACCCTCGAAGTCACTCTTGCAGGGCGCCGCCTGCGCATCGACCGGATCCCCGCCCAGATGCGCCCCAAGCGATCCGGTGAAGGCGAGACCTCCCAGAAAGCAGAAACCCGGCTCAGTGAATGGGCCGTCGACGCCGACGGGCAGGGCCGCTGGGAACCTTCCAGTAAGTCCCACCAAGAAGCAGCCGTCGAGGTCACTGACCTGCTGGGCATGAGCCGGGAGCAGTTCTGCCAGGTCGTCCTGCTGCCGCAGAACGAATTCACCAAGTTCCTCCACGCAGACGCCCACGGCCGACGAGAACTCCTCGGCAAACTCTTCCGCACCGGTCGCTTCTCCTTCATCGAGCGCTGGCTGAACGACCACAGCCGCACCACCGAGAAGAACCGCGACGCCACCCGCGCCGACGTGCTGCGCCTAGCCGAACGTATCCACCAGGCAGCCGGACCCGACCTGGAAACCGAGTACACGGCGCCCACCCCCGACGACCCGAACACGCTCACCGAGCCCGCCCGCGCCTGGGCCCAGGATCTCCTCCGCGTCAGCCACACCGACCACGCCAGGACACTCCAAGCAGCCACAACGGCCAAGGAGAACCTGGCCAGACAGCAGACCTTCGAAGCCGCGGCCCGCGAACTCCACCAGCAGCAAACCACCTACACCAGCGCACGGCAGCAACTCGACCTGCTCCAGGAACAGACACCGCACCAGGACACACTCATCCAGCGCCGCGACCAAGCCCGCCGCGCCCAACAGGCAGCACCACTGCTGCACGCCGCGGACACCGCCGCACACGACCACACCCGTGCCCAGAGCGTTGAACGCAGCGCCCGCGAGCGCCTGTTGCCCGAACACAAGGACCTTGACGCCAGCCGGCTGGAAACCGCCGAGCATCGTCTTCGCGCCGAAGCTGCCATCCTGACCACCCTCATCCCCGAAGAAGACACCGTCCGCCGGCTGACCACCGAGCTGGAGCGCACCGACGCCGAACGGCAGGACTTCGCCACCCAGCAACGCACAGCCCAGGACTGGCTCGAAGCCGAGCCCGCCCGGCGCGGCGCCCTCGAAGCCCGGCGAGAAGCCGCCCGCCAGGCCGAAGAAGAAAGCCGCCGCCACCAGACCGCCCTGGACGGCCTCAAAACCCGCCTCGAAGCAGCCAGGCGCCGCGACACGCATCTCGCCAAGGTCACCAAGGCCGAACAGCAGCTGGCCGATGCAGAAGCGGTCACCGGCCAGACCGGCCAGGACTACCTGACCATCCGCCGCCGGCGCACCGAAGGCATGGCCGCCGAACTTGCCGCCACCCTCACCGACGGCACGCCCTGCCCGGTCTGCGGATCCTGTACCCACCCGGCGCCCGCCGCTGCCCAGGACGGGCAGCCCACACGCCAGGACGAGCAGGACGCGGAAGCCCTCCACGAGCAGGCCAAGACCACCCAGAAAGCCGCCGCGGCCGTGCTGCACGGGCTCCGCGAACAGGCGGCCACCGCCGCCGGTGAAGCCGGCGACACCCCCCTGACCGACCTCCAGACCCAGCACACCACGCTCACCACGGAGTTGACCGACGTCCTGGACCGCGCTGCAGACCAGGGCACCGTCCAAGAAGAACTCCTCGCACTCGACGGCGAGCACACGGCCCAGACCCAGCAACACAGCACCGCCACGGCCGGCCTGTCCGCCCGCAACGCCCACTACGACACCCTCACCCAGCAGCTCACCGAGCTGACGGCCAAGCTCACCGCGGCCCGCGGCACCTATCCCACTGTCGCCGCCCACGCCGACGACCTCACCCGCACCGCCCACCGCCTCAAAGAGACCGCCGAGGCCTCCCGCAGCCTCGCCGCCGCCGTCCAGACCCTCGCGCACCGCACCGACCAGGCCACCCTCGCCGCCAAGGACCAGGGCTTCGACACCCTGGCACTCGCCCAGCAGGCCCTGCTCAACGACGAAGACCTGCGCGCCATAGAAGAAGAGATCACTCAGTGGCGCGAGGCATGTGCCGCGCACACCGCAGTCCTGGACAACCCGGCACTGCAGCAGGCCGCCGCACAGCCTTCCGCCAACCTCGACGCCGCCACGGCTGCAAGGGCCACCGCGGATGACCAGCACGCCGAGGCCGCCGCCGCCGCCAGTGCCGCCCACACCCGCAGCCAGGCCCTCACCGCCCTTGCCGCCAACCTCGGCACCGCCATCCAGCGCCTGCAACCGCTCGAGCAGGCGCACCTCACCGCCCGCCACCTGGCCGAACTCGTCACCGGCAACTCACCCAGCGCCCGGGTGCGCATGCAGCTGGAGGCCTACGTCCTGGCAGCCCGCCTCGAAGAAGTCGTCACCGCCGCCAACACCCGCCTGCACATCATGTCCGAAGGCCGCTACAACCTCTCCCACTCCGATCACCAAGCCGCCCGCGGCGCCCGCTCCGGCCTCGGACTGGAGATCACCGACTCCTGGACCGGCCGTCCCCGCAAGACCGACACACTCTCCGGCGGCGAATCCTTCTTCGCCTCCCTGTCCCTCGCCCTTGGCCTGGCCGACGTCGTCACCCACGAAGCCGGCGGCAACCCCCTGGACACTCTCTTCATCGATGAAGGCTTCGGCACTCTCGACGAAGACACCCTCCACAAGGTCCTCGATGTCCTGGACTCCCTGCGTGCCCACGACCGCACCGTCGGCGTCATCAGCCACGTCCCCGAACTGCGCCGCCGCATCACTCACCGCCTGCACGTCCGTAAAAGCCCCGCTGGATCCACCCTCGCCCACCTGACCGAAGCAGCCGAATAACCTGCACCCTGACAGGGCGGGGCGCCTTGTCCGCCCCCGTCCAGCCGAACTCCACGGAGCAGCACACCTTCATGGCTTCCGATATCGAGCTGCGGCCCCACCAGAAGGAAGCCGTCGCCGCCGCGACCGCCACGTTCCGCGATTACGCCCGCGCGAGCGTGATCGCGGCCTGCGGCACCGGCAAGACCCTCATTGCCGCCCGTACCACCGCCCGTATTGCCCCCCCGTGGCCGTGTGCTGGTGCTGCTGCCGACAGTGGACCTGCTGTCGCAGACGATCCGTTCCTGGCGTCTGGCCGGCCGCAAGGGCACCACTGTGGCGGTGTGCTCGGCCCGCCAGGCCCTCGACCACGAACCGGTCGGCACCGACATCCCGCTGACCACCGACCCCGCCGAACTGACCGCCCTCACCGCCGGCGACGCGACTGTCGGCGTACTCGTGAGAGTGCTCAACCCAGTACGGAGATCTGTGCACCAATCCTTGCCGCCGAAGCCGCTTCAGGGAGCGAGTAAGGTCCCGTCGAAAGGGGGCGTCATGGAATCACTCGGAAACCTGTTCATGGCCGCGGTTTGGGGCATTCCTCTGGTCACCCTGCTGGGTGGGGCGGTCGCCGTTGCGGCTGTCACACGTTGGCGCCGCCGTGAAATCAGAGCTTTGAAGAGGGCTGAGGAAGAGCAAGGCGGACCGGCCCTCGAGGTGTCCGGCCGATAGGGAGGCTGCCTTCAGGCTGCGTCGTTGCGGTCTCGTTCGATGGCGGCCAGCCGGTTCTTGAGGCGGTAGCTGTTGCCGTTGATGGAGACGACCTCGCAGTGGTGCAGGAGCCGGTCGAGGATTGCAGTGGCGAGGACTTCGTCGCCGAAGACCTGGCCCCATTCGCCGAAGGTCTTGTTCGAGGTGAGGATGATCGAGCCCTTCTCGTAGCGCTTGGAGATGACCTGGAAGACCAGGTTGGCCTCGGTTCGCTCGAGTGGCTGGTAGCCGACTTCGTCGACCACGAGGACCGCGGGGCGGAGGTAGCTGGTGAGCTTGCTCATCAGCCGGCCCTGGTCCTCGGCGGCCTTGAGGTGGCGGACCATGTCGTCGAGGCTGGTGAAGTAGATCGAGTAGCCCGCTCGGCATGCCGCGACCGCGAGTGCGACGGCGATGTGGGTCTTGCCGACACCGGGTGGCCCGAGCAGGGCGACGTTGGCCTTGTCCTCAACGAAGGACAAGGTGGCCAGGTCCTTGACCTTGCGCGGGTCGAGTTCGGGCTGGAACGAGAAGTCGTAGTCCTCGATGGTCTTGTGGTGCGGGAGCTTCGACAGCCGCAGGCCGTTGCGGAAGCGGCGGTCGTCACGGACCGCAAGTTCCTCGGAGAGGACCAGGTCAAGCAGGTCGAGGTAGCCCATCTTCGCCTCGTCGGCCCGCTGGATGTAATGGCTCAGGGCTTCGGCCAGGTGCGGCAGCCCGAGGCGGGTGGCGGTGGTGCGGATGCGGGTGCTGGTCAGCTCGCTCAACGGGCGTCCTTGGTCGGGGCGGGCGGATTGAAAGGCCGGGTGCCGGTCAGCTCGTCATAGACCGACAGCGGGCGGCGGCCGACCTCGACGTGAGCGGCGGCAGACCTGCTGAGAAGAGCCTGCAGCGGTCCGGTCTGCGAACCTGTCGGCCGGCCGCGGCGGGGAGAAGGCAGAGCGTCGCCAGTGGTGACACGGCGGCCGGCGCCGGTGGGCAGACCGTCCCAGTGCGTCTCGTCGACGACGTGGGCTCCGCGGCCGACTGCCCGCGCATGAACGGCCAGCAGCGTCAGCCCGCCAGCATCGGGGACGGTGGAATGCAGACTGACCTGCGATTTCGTCGCCCGGACCTCGACCAGCTGGCGAGGGCGGACCTTGCGGGCGGGCACCGAGTAGAGGTTCGCATCGAAAGCAACCAGACAGTCCTTGCCGACGTGCCGCAGATGCCGCTGGGCAACCACATACGGAGTTCCCGGCAGTGGCCGCAGGGCTGTGTGATCGCGAGCGGCCCGATGGCCGATGACCTCGCCGTGGGTGGAATGGACCTTCGCCCGCCGCAACGGCACCCAAGCCGCGAAGGCGGCGTTCATCTCCTCGAGCGAGGAGAAGGCCCGGCCCGCCAGGACATGATCGCGGACGATGTTCACCTGGCGCTCGACCCTGCCCTTGCCCTGCGGCCGGTAGGCCGCCAGCACGTCGATGTCGTAGTCGTAGTGGCCGGCGAACGCGACCGCCTCCGGATGCAGCGGAACGGCCTCACCCGGGGCGACGTGCCGGCGCACGACCGTCTTCGTGCGGTCGTAGACGATGCTCATCGGCACCCCCGCGAAGTGCGCGAAGGCCTGGCGGTGGCAGTCGAAGAACGTCGCGAGATCCTGGCTGGTGGTGAAGCAGCAGAAAGGATCACGCGAGTACGACAGCGTCATATGGAACGAGTAGACCTTCGGGATCCCGACATGAGCGAGGACCCTGCCCTCATCACCCCAGTCGACCTGGGCCTGAGCACCGGGAACCACCTCGAAACGCCGGTGCAGACCCGCCAGCTCGCCCGGGCTGATACCCAACTCCTCCGCGATCCGCGGCCGGGCCTCCTGCAGATAGATCTTCACCCGCTGGTAGTTGATCGCGACCCCGTAATCCGCGACCAGGCGCTCGTGGATCACCGACCCCTTCAGGAGCACCTCGGACCTGAGCATCGCGTCGATGAGAGGCGCGATCTCGTCCACGACCCGCCGCGGCTGACGGCCATCGGACTCCCGCCTGGGCAGCCCCGCCGACGCCGGATTCTTCAGATACTTGCTGACCGTCCGCCGGTTCAGCCCGGTCTCCTTCGCGATCTCCCGCAGGCTCATCGCACCAGACGCATACAGCGGGCGGAACCGCCTCAACTCCAGCCAGCGATGTGGGTCCAAGACCACTGCCAGACGCCTCCTTGCCGTCCCGAACGGACGACAACAGCCTCACGCCAGCACCCCGTCACCGCCCCGAAAACGGAGCACCTTCCCTCGTACGAGGTGGCGCACGTCCACCTGTACGCCGACAAAGGGGCTCCAAGACCGGACGAAGCCCTGTCGACCGGGGTAGAACGGGCAGCAAGCACCACTTGATCACCGATGCCACCGGCATCCCGCTCGCTGTCACCTTGACTGGGGGCAACCGCAATGACGTGACCCAGCTCGTTCCGCTACTCGAAGCCGTTCCGTCGGTGCGGGGCAAACGCGGCCGGCCCCGGCGTCGCCCGGACGTCGGGCTCGGTGACCGCGGGTACGACCACGACAAGTACCGCCGTCTCGTGTGGGAGCTTGGGGTGAAACCGGTGATCGCCCGCCGCGGGACCGAGCACGGTTCCGGGCTCGGCACCCGCCGCTGGGTCGTGGAGCGCGCATTCGCCCATCTGCACTGGTTCCGCCGCCTGCAATCCGGTGGGAGATCCGCGATGACATCCATGAAGCCTTTTTCAAGCTCGCCTGCTGCATCATCTGCTGGCGGCGCCTGACGAAGCTCGTGCCTCAGTCGCTGCGGTCTGAGCTGAAGCCGCGGTCCTGAATCACCGGAAACGTCTTCTCCGCATCAGCAAGCCACGCATCGATCTCGTCGTGGGAGGACCGGATGGCGCTGATCAGCTCCATGAGGGCGTCCAGCTTCTGCCTGCCGACGTTCAGGCGCAGCTCCTCAAGCGAAACTTCCTGGTACGGCATGCTCAGCTGCCACCAGAAGCGCATCAAGTAGCGACACTCCTGCGGCTCCCGGTCATCCGCGAGTCGACTGTGAACGACTGCTTGGACGCACTGCCGCTGGTCATCATCGCGAAAGCCATCCCGCAGGTCAGTCAAAGTCACGGTCGGACAGTACCAACCGTGCTCACCAACAGGCGCTATGAGGTCATTCCGTTAGGAGTTCTTAGAGGGCGGTTCGTGAGCTGATGTCCATTGCCGGGTGAGGCTGGGAGGGGGCTGCTGTGATGTCGACCTGTAGTTGGTCGTTCCGGTTCCGAGCCGGCCAGTGGGCGGACGCGTGATAGGGCGGGCGGAGGCCTCTGGCAGCATGGGCTTGTGACTCATGCGAACGACTCGGACGACCCGCTCCAGCTGCTGATGGGCTTGGAGGTCAGCGACGTGTCTTTCGTGCGCGACTACGTCGAGCTGCACTTCGATGGACCGATTCTGCGGGCCTTGAGCGACCCCTCGGGGGTGTACGGGGGCCGCGAGTGGAGCTTTCCCGCACCAGGGTCGTTGGAGCTCATGCGCTGCTACATCGGCGAGACCGTCGACGGCTATGAACTGGATCCGGACCGGATTCTCGCCCTGGACTTCGGAGAGCACCGCTTCGTCATCCCGCTGGACTCCGATTCAAGCGGCGGTCCCGAGGCCGCCCACATGGTCGACGTCGACGAGAGCGGTCGGGCTTCTGTCCTCGGCGGGATGTGGATCTGGTAGCAAGAGGGGCGCCGATCCGGGGTGGCCGATCGGTCGGGGTCACAGCTGCTGGTCGTGGTGCCCGGCAGCCTGCTGCTTCCTGGTGAAGCTGCCGGTGTCGACCTCGGCAAGGATGTCGAGCTTGACCAGGCGTTTCAGCTTGGCGCGGGTGCCCTCGATGTTCTTTTGCAGCAGTTCGTGGTCGAGGGCTTCGCAGACATCGCGGGCCCGGAGCGGGCTGGTGGCCTCGTTGAAGGCAGCGAGGATGCGGGGGTAGTCCGGGTGCTCGGGCAGGTCCGGCGGGGCGGCCGGGAGCCGGTCGGCGAGGGCCGTGACGGTCTTCCGGGTAATCGACAGGTGTTCGAGGTGGATCTCGGCTTCCCGCAGTCGGCCGTGCAGCTCTTCGATCTGGGTGCGGAGGCCGTCGGCCAGGGCCCGGGCGGCGTCCTCTTGGACGACGAGCGCGTCGAGGAGGGGCTCGATGTTCACGCTGCCACCGCCTGCGGGATCACGCCAGCTGGGGGTGTTCGCGTTGGTGAGCCGTCGGGCCATGACCTGGGTCATCGCCCAGTAGACGCGGGATGCCGAGGAGGCAGGGCGGTGCTCGTAGTCGCGGACCAGGCGCCGGTGCAGTATCAGGATTCCGTAGGTCTGCTCGACCCTCCGCCGCTTCGGCTGCGGGACGAACCCCCTCTCCTGCGGGTTGCGTTCGACGATCTCCACGTCGATGCCGAGCGCGGTGCCGTGAGCGACCACGGCCGTCTTGAAGCCCTGGTCGACCAGGGCTCTGCGGACAGTGCCGCCGGTGTGCTCGGCGACCTGGTCCAGCAGGGCGATGCCGGCTGCGTTGTCGTGGGTGTTCGCGGCCAGGACGATGACGGCGATGACCAGGCCCAGCACGTCCACGGCCAGTCCCCGCTTGCGGCCCGGCACCCTCTTCGCCGGGTCCCGGCCGGTCGTGGCCGCAGGGACCCCAGCGGCCGCGTGGACACTCTGGGTGTCCAGCACCACCAGAATCGGATCCTCTAATCGGCGAGCTCGTTCACGGACCTGGCAGCGCAGGAGCTCGTGGATGACCTGGTCGGTGCCGTCGTCCCGCCAGGCGGCGAAGTAGTAGTACGTCGCGCTCTTCGGCGGCACGTCGTGCGGGAGGTAGGCCCACTGGCAGCCGGTCCGGCCCTGGTAGAGGATCGCGTTGACGATCTCCCGCATCGCGTAGGCACCCTGGTGACCGCTGACAGAGCGATGCCGGTCCTTCCACGCGGTGATCACCGGCTCGATCAACGCCCACTGCTCGTCCGATAAGTCGCTCGGGTACGGCTTGCGTTCACTCACATCATCACACCAGCAGGCCCCCGGCTGCGGACCGGCGGATTCCGCCCTGCACCCATACCATCAGGCGACGACAAAGCCACTCAAGACCTCACGAACCGCCCTCTTAGACGTGCCGCTGCGGTGGCTGCGTGATCTGGTGTTGTTCGGTATTCAACGTGTATGTTGAGCGCCGCCAGCTCCCGGCAGTGTGAGAACCCCACTTCACCGCACCAAGTTGGGGCTTCCCTCTCACTTGCCACAGGAGCAATCCATGACTGCGCCCACACCTGCCCCCGGCCACCCTCAGCGGCCCGATGATGTGCCCGCTTCCGCAGCGTCGGAGGCCGGCCAGCCGTTCACCCCGCAGCTGGCGAACGGCCCTGGCAAGCCCGACAGCCAGCTCAACGCCAAGCAGAAGACCGTCCTCGGGTGCGGGGGCATGATCGCCCTCTTCCTGATAGCCACGATGTTCGCCGCCGCGGTCTCACCTTCCGACGCCAAGCCCGCCGAGGCCAAACCCGCCCCGACCGTCACCGTCACGGTCACCGCGACCGTCACGGTCACCGCGCCCCCGCCCGTGGTGGCCAAGGCTCCCGAGCCGATGCAGGAAGCAGCACCGCAGACGGCGCAAGTCCCTGACATGACAGGCAAGTCCGGTGACCTGCTCGTAGAAGCCCTCAAAACAGCAGGGTTCGCCGACGGCTACAAGGCCACTTCGTTCCACGATGTCAGCGGCCAGGGACGTACGGTACTGCTCCTGACCAACTGGAAGATTTGCGACCAAGACCCGAAGAACAAGGCCGTCCCCATCACTGAAAAGGTCTCAGTCGGCGTGGTCAAGTTCGGCGAGGACTGCCCTTAACGTCCCCTGCTCATGGTGACGGCCACCGTCGTGCAGCCGTCGGCAGCGCGGCGGCTGAGGACCCGCGAGCCACCAGCGGGGCAGGGGCGGGTAAACCCAGCCGTCCACTCGCCGCGTGCGGTGGACGGAGCGCTTGCGCCGCAGCGGCCAGGAGCGGCGGCGGTGAACCACGGCGCTACTCGCTCGCCCGGCCTCGCTGGCAAATGATGTTCTGGCCTGCGTCCCGTGGGCGGATGGCCCGCATGCCGGGCGCGGCGGACGCCGTTGGTCCTCATCGCTACGATCCGTCAGTCACATTGACGCTTTCTGTTACCGAGGAGTCTGCAGTGGCCTATGGCCAGCCGCCCTACCCGTACACCCCTCCACCGGCCCCGATACGCCCCTGGTGGCAGACTTCGGGAGTCCGTCTCGGATTCATCGGCGCGGCCGCCGTCATCATGGCGATCGCCCAGGGGCTCGGCATACTCCTCATGTTCGCGTCCATCGCCATGATCTGGATCAGCACGGGCGGGTTGAGGCATCCGTGGCAGGTGTGGCAGCGGATCGCCGCAACGGTCGGCACCCTGATGCTCTGCCTGATCGTGGCCGGCATCGCGCACCCGGTGAAGAAGAAGGACGACGCGAAGGCCGCAGCGACGCCGACGACGGCTGCCACGTCGAAGGCATCGGAGACGCCCGCCCCGGCGGCTGTGCCGCAGCTGTCGGACTACACGGGCAAGGCGCTGACCGAGGCACGCAAGGGCGCCGAGGCTGCCGGATACACGGTCGGCAACCGTGACGCCTCCAGCGAGGCCCGCGGGGTCGTCCTCGCTGGGAACTGGACAGTGTGCTTCCAGAAGGTCTCCGACCTGGCCGGCGGGAAGAAGGGCGTGGACTTCTCCGTGGTCAAGGAGGGCGAGCCGTGTCCGAAGGAGGACGGCGGTGCGCTGCCGTGGCCGGTGATGCCTAACGTGGTGGGCGCCACCTACAACAAGGCGATGGCGGATCTCAAGGCGGCGGGCGTGCCGCTGGAGCGGGTGTCGCTGGAGGACGTCTACCTCGACACGGACACGCCCACTGCGGAGCAGGCCGCGAAGGACGGTGAGGAGTGGCACGTCTGCTTCCAGGACCCGGGCAAGGACGGCAAGGTCACCTCGACCACCACGGTCCGTCTAGATCTGGGCAGGTGGAGCGAGGCGTCCCTGGTGAAGAGCTGTCCGGCCACGAAGGGCACCACGTACCAGATCCCGGCGAACGATCCCGACTACGAGCGCCCCGGGACCTCAACGGGACATGACGATTCGTCGAGCTCAAGCGGGTCGACAGGCGGCGGTGCGAAGACCGTGCATCCGGGGGCGTTCTGCTCGCCGGGCGGAGCGGTCGGTACGGCGAACGGGAAGACGTACACCTGCAAGGGCCCCGGTCAGAACCGCTGGCGCCAGTAGCCTGCACCTCGAAGGGCCCCTCCGGCCGCCCAGCCGGAGGGGGCCCTCTTCGGGCGGTCGGGCGCGTGGTGCACAAAGAGCCGGGCGAGCTGGCTGCTGGTCTCGCCTCGCCTGTTCTTGACGAGTAACCATGTCACGCCCAACGATAGGCCCCCCTATCCGGACTGGCCGCCTGGTGGGCCGGCCTCTTCGAAGGTGCACGCGAGCCGTGCCCACCCAGGCGGCCCATGCAACGGCGCACCGTATAGCGGAGGACCAGGCTCGGCTGCCCCCAGAAAACACCTTCCGGCCACTGCCATCCCGTCCGTCCGGACTTGCCAACCCTTAGGAACAGGACCTCCCCGTGAGCAACGCCCTCGCACGTCTGCTCGAAATCGCCCCTGCGCCGAGCCAGCCCCGCGACAAGGCGTGGAGCGAAGTCGAACGCACCCTCGCGGTAGAGCTCCCCAACGACTACAAGGAGCTCATCAGCGTCTACGGAGGAAGCAACTGGGACGACTACCTCTATATCCTGGAGCCCGGCTGCCCCAACAGGCACTACGACCTCCTCAAGTGGGCCGAGTACCAGTTCCGAGACCTGCAAGATCTCTGGACGTTCGAAAAGAGGCCGGCAGAACTGGAGACCGAAGGATCCGTAGTTGTCCCATGGGCGACCACAGACAACGGAGAATGCCTCTACTGGCTCGTTCTTCCGGGCGTTGAGCCGAACGAATGGACTGTCATGGTGAACGAGGCGAGGGGCCCCCGTTGGGAACACTACTCCGTGTCGTGCACGCAATTCCTTGCGTCCGCACTCACCGGAGAGTTGAAGTCCAACATCCTCTCCTCATCGTTCCCCCTCGCCTCCCACAAATTCCGCCGCCTCAGTCCGGCGTGACGAAGTAGCCCGCTCTGCTGACACGGACACCTCGGCCTGGACGGAGGCCGAGTGATCAGCCGCTGCCACAGCGCGGCCGTACCGGCCAGCGGGGCCCTGAGCGAGTTCGGCGTAGGCCTGCTGCCACGTCCCTTGGAGCGTGATCAGGTCCGGGAGACGGATCGGCGGTCTCACACCCCCAAGCAAAACGAAAGGTTTGATCTACCGGGCGACCATCCAACGCTGCCATGGGCCGTACGTCTGGTCGCAGGGCGCGGCCCCGGAGGAAGCGCGTCCAGGCGCACGCGCCAGTCTCCACATCGTCGGCTTCTACCCAACTCAACCTTGCCGACAACTACCGGCAGCTCGCTCCTTCGAAGCTGCCGAGCACATCAACGCTGCCACAACGTACGCTCCCAGCCTTCCACAGAATCCATAGAATGACCTCCTTCGCGGCTCCATCCAAGAGGGCGCTGAGGCCACCGTAGGCGGAATCCGTCAAGGCGAGCCTCCGCGCCTGGTACCGCTGCGAGCGCCCAGATTCCGCTGACAGCCTGCGAGGGCGGCGGCGCCGGTGACGGCAACTACTCCGTCCGCTACATCGCCAAGAACCACAACCTCGCAGTCCGGCCCTCCACAAGGACTTCCACCGCGACGAGCGGGTCCAGGCCGCGAAGCGAAAGCGACCGACCTCTACTCCAGCAGCACAGGCGGGCCCCCGGCCTCGCCAGCGGCCTGCCACACATGAACCGCGTACGTCTCCAGCCCCTCCGCCCCGCCCACGGCTCCCGGCCGTTTCATCGGGAACCGGTACACCCGCAGCGCGTACCGGGCCGGCCCGCCGAGAGGGATCGGCTCGCCCCGCGGCGCACCCCAGAAGTCGTACACGGCGAAGATACCGCTGCGCACCGCGATCGACGCCTCACCCAGCGGCTCCTGCCCGGCCAAGACGGGCGGCGCCTCGTCCCAGACCTCCACCAGGACATCCACATCGAAGTGCGTGTGCACCAAGCTGCCGATCCCGACCGCGTACTCGCCGACCGCCAAACCCCCGGCAGCCGGGGGAAGCTGCTCCATCACGGTGTCGTCCAGCAGCGAGAACGCACCCACACGAAACGAGGCGTACTCGACGTTCGTGGAACGCTCCGCGCTCCAGCAGACTTTGGCCATCCGACCAGCTTGCCAGGCCCCGAGAAGCCCCGCGCGCGCGATCGCGACAAGACATGACGACCCTCCGTATCGACGCTCGGCGACGGCCGCGCGGTCGAACGAACGCCGACCGGCTCGCGCCGCCGGAGTCTGCGACCGCTCGCAGTGCGCTGACATGATCATCATGTCGCAGGGCCATGCCCGAACTCCACGGGGGGCCGGTGTTCGGGCGGACGCCGCACGTCACCTCCACTTAAACCGGGCCGAGAATGGCACCCATGGACCCTCTGTTGCACCTCGACCGTACGCTCGACGACCTCGACCCGCCGCGCTGGGAGGCCGTGCCCGCCAACGCGACACGGCTGGTCCGCACGGTGCACGGTCTGCGCCGGGTCCCGCTCGGCGAACTGCGACCCGCCGACCTGCGCACCCTCCTCGCGCAGCAGGTGGCGCTCCCGTTCGTCCTTCCCCTCGCGGTGCGCCTGCTGGCCGAGGAACCGCTGCTGGACGCCTACTTCTACGAGGGAGACCTGCTGCTCGCAACCGTCACGGCCCCCGAAGGGGCCTGGGCGGCGCTCCCGGAGCTCGAAGCGCGGCTGCGCACCATCGTCGCGGGGCTGCCCGGGGCGGCGGTGAAGGAGTTGCCGCGGGGGAGTGACACGGACCTAGCCCGGTTCATCGCGCGGGGCTGATCCCACCGCGCGGGGGCCGTCAACGTCGGCCGTGCTTGGTGTGGAGCCAGCCGTGTCGACGATCAAGCAGTGACCAGACGCTTCCCGCGGGGCGCGCTGCAGCCCGCACCGAGGACATCTTGCAGGCGCCGCCCTGGCTTCACACCCGGCATCATGTGGCCCCCGCCGTCGCTACCGCCGTACTGTTCAGTGCGCTCGAATGCGTCTGAAGGGGGACACACCCTTGCCGGACCGCAGTGCCGAAATGCGTGCGAAGACGCTCGACCGCATTGCTTCGTATCAGGAGTCCAAGGACCGCTGGAACCTGTTCCGGAGCCTCAAGAACCTCATCGAACAAGCCGTCCGAGACTACGAGCATCGCGCCTTGGTGGAGCTCCTTCAGAACGCCCACGACGCGCATGACGCCGATGACCCCGGCGGCAGGGTCCTGATCAGGCTCGACCACGACGAGGGCCCGCACGGTGCGGTGTACGTGGCGAACACCGGACGGCCCGTCAGCGGCAGCAACTTCGACGCGATGACCTACATCGCACAGTCGGACAAGCGACCGGAGGAAGGCATCGGCAACAAGGGGATCGGCTTCAAGAGCGTTCTCCAGCTGACCGGAGCACCCCAGGTCTACTCGGTCGCCGGGGCGGGAAGCCGGGTCTTCGACGGCTATCGCTTCACCTTCGCCGACGAGACCTCGCTCAAGGATCTCCTGGGCGGCGACGTGACCCTCGCAGCGGAGGTGGCCGCCGACGTCTTCCACCTCTGTCTGCCTGTCCCCCTCGACGGCGTCCCCGACGCCGTGAACGGCTTCGCGGCCGACGGATACGTGACCGTGCTGCGCCTGCCGCTCAAGAGCGAGGAGGCCCGGGCCGAGGCGGCCGAGCAGTTGACCGCGCTGTCCGCCGACCCGCCGGTGCTGCTCTTCCTGCGCCGCATCGGGTCACTCACCATCGAGGAGAGGCAGGACGGGGAGGTCGCTCGGCGCACCCTGGTCCGGACCGAGCGGGTGGACGCCGTCCTCGACCGGCTCACGGTCAGCACGGCACGCGTCGCCACGACCTGCTTCATTCTCCGAGTGCGAACGACGCCCGTTCCTGCCATTTCACACCGTCGTGCACCATCAGTTCAACCGACGCGACATGAGACGTGAACGGGAGCTTGTCGGCGAGGTCGGCCTCGATCTCCTCCAGAACGGCGTCTTCCTGACCTTGAGCGATGGTCAGGTGCGGCACGATCTCGGCAAACCGGCCGCCATACGGCGGAGCCTCAGGCCAACGATCAGCGATCGCCTCCGTGAGCTGCCGCAACTGCGTATCAGGCTCGGGGACGAGATACAGCACTTCCGGGAGACGCCCACACCTCTCGAACCGCAGATCAAAGGCCGGGTGGCTGGCCAGCACGTCCGCGAGAGCGGAGTAGACGAGCGCATCTATTCGGCTCTCATCGAGGAACGGGAAGAGCACGGTGACGTGGGCTGGAACCCCGGCCTGGGCTGAGGGGTCGAGCTGTTCACGCCACCCGCGGACGGACGGCTCCGCCTCCGGGATCCGGACGATGAGGCCCGTCTGGCCCGCCTGAAACGTACTGGTGCTGTCATCTGCCATGACACCGCATGGTGTCACCTCTGTCGCAGACAGCACGGCTCCTTTTCCGCCGAACGATCACGACGGGTCTCCGAAGCCGGTCGACGGGCGGGACGACCAAGGTGCTGCCGTTATGTGCCGTGAACATCCAGAGTGCCGGTGATCACTGACCGCCGCCGGAACCCACGAACAACGCTGTCGGTTGACGGGTTCTGGCACGACTTTCGTGAAGCGGTCGCGATTAGTGATCAGTGGGTGTTTCGAGTGCTTGGAGGATCTGTCGCACTTCCTGGCGCCACTGGTTGGCGTCAGCGCTGTCCACCCAGCCGGTTGTCAGTTCTGATCCGTCCTGGAGAACCCGGTCCAGTGCCAGTTTCGCCGACGCGCGAAGGGAGGCTGGCAGTTTGGGCAGCGGTTCCCTGGGGCCGTCATCGGGGTCGATCACGATGGGGCTGTCTGGGAGGGTGCTGGCGACGAGGGCGCCGGCGGCGACGGCTTCGGCCCCGTCTCCGCCGTCGACGCGTTCCTCTGAGTCGGTGACTCGCTGGAATGCCCTCTCCAGCAGGGCGATGACCTGCTGGTGGGCGAGCCCCTCAAGTTGATCGACGAAGTCTGCGGCGAGGTCGCTGTCGAACGGGCCGGTTCCCCACGTTCCCATGCATGGCTCCTGATACGGCTGTCTCGGACGAAGGCATGGTTCCAGGAGCCACTGACGTCGGTCACGGGGCGAGGAGGACCCGCTTGCGGAGCAGTGTGAAGCCGGCGCGTCCGAACATCTGGCGCTTGAGCATCTTGATCCTGTTGACGTGCCCTTCGACAACGCCGGAGCTCCAGGGCAGGGTCAGGCCGGCGATGACGGCGTCGCGGTCTCGGTCGATGCCGGCCGCGAGAGTGTGGGGGGACTGGGAAGAACGTCCCGGCGGACCGGCTTCGAGCCACTGCGGGAGTCGTTCCCCCCTGCCGCTCGGTGAGCACCCGCCGATGAGCGCGCAGCCCGACCACGCCCCATCACGCAGTACCCCGCGCCCGGCGCGCAGCTGGCCGAAATTGACCATGAGGGCCCCTTGCCGATCACCGAGGGCACCGGGATTCGGTTGACGGTCGCGAAGCTGCCAAGCGGCGGGGTGAACAAGCCCGCCTGGCTCTGGTGGTCGGGCACCGGTGCGGGCCCCGAGGACGTGGATCGGTGCTGGCGGGCGTTCCTGCGAAGGTTCGACGTGGAGCACACGTTCCGCCTGCTCAAGCAGACGCTCGGCTGGACCCGTCCCAAGCTCCGGGACTCCGCCGCGGCCGACCGCTGGACCTGGATCGTCCTCGCGGCACACGCCCAACTTCGTCTTGCCCGCCCGCTCGCGCGCGACCTCCCCGGCCGTGGGAGCGACCAGCGGAACCGTACAGACTCACCCCCGCCCGAGTACGCCGCGGGTTCAGGAACCTGCACGCGCAGACCGGCACGCCAGCCCGTGCACCGAAACCCAGCCGACCCCGCCCCGGCCGCCCGCCCGGCTCGAAGAACAAGCGGCCCGCCACCCGCTACGACGTCGGACGCGTCCTCGCCACCGGCGAGTCCTACACCCGACCGGCCCACCACAAGGTCGGCACCAAACCCCGAAGAACTGGGCAACCGGCAAGCTGAGCTGCCACCCCAGCCTCATCGCCACGACACCGACGATGTTGGATAGCCGCATGGTGAGACGGAAGAAGGAGAAGAAGAAGCGGCCCGACTGGGGCATCCCGAAGGGGATCGTGCTGTTGGCGACGCCAGAGGGCTGGCGCCACAGCGTCCTCACCATGGAAGGCGGCATGCTCTGCGGGCGTCTGGACGTGCCAATCAACACCGATCCACAAGACGCGCGAGCCGCGGCGGCCCGGATGGTGACGGAACTCGCGCGAGACTTCCACGACACCGACGTCGAGGTGAGCTGGGATCCCCCTCGGGAGCCCTGGTCATGGACCGCTCAGGTCACCCTCCCCGCCGGAACCGAACCTTCCCCGCCAGACTCCGAAGGTTAAATCGCAAGCTCAGTGCCTGTTCGAGTACGCCGCTACAGTTCCCCCGTCGACGTCCGGGGGCCCCGGTCTGAATGAGGGGTGGGAACGTGGAGAAGACCTGGTTCGAAGAGGTGTTCCGCAGGAGACCGCACCCGATGCTGCGCCTGCTGGGCAACCTCCTGCTCGGTGCGGCCCAGCTGGTATTCGTAGTCGCCGTGATCACGCACTTTCACAGTGACTGGCGGTGGCTTGTTGTCCCGATGGGGCTCTGGGCGATGCTTGCCGATGGCCGAGGCGTGGCCTTGGCGGTGCAAGACCTTCGGCGGCGCGACCCCGCCCCGGCGCCAGAGTGAGACGACCTCCGCTGGCTGGCCACCTCGGGGTCATGCCCGTTTAGGAAGGACCGGGCCTCGGCCGACTCCGGCACTGGAACGCCGGCGACGTCCCGGCCGACGGCTGCAACACCCGCGCCGAGGTACTGCTGGCCGAGGCGGTCGTGTATCCGGAGATCGGGCCGGGCTGCACCCTGACCGGCGGGGTGTGGTGGTTGTACTACGACGAGCGGGAGGTCACGCCGGCCGGTGCGCTGGACATCGACCACATGGTGCCGCTCGTCGAGGCCTGGGACTCTGGGGCGGCGGCGTGGACGGCGGCGCGGCGGGAGGCATACGCGAACGATCAAGGTCAGCTGGCCTCGCTGGTGGCGGTGACGGCCCGCTCGAACCGGAGCAAGGCCGACCAGGACCCGGCGCAGTGGCTCCCGCCGGCGCCGGACGCGCTGTGCCGGTACGGCGCCGAATGGACCGCGACCAAGCTCCGCTGGGGTCTCGCGGCCGACGAGGCGGAGCGGGAGCGGCTGCTGGACATCGCTGCCGGCTGTAGCGGCACGGACGTGGAGTTCACCCCCGCCCCGTAGCGCCAACGCGGACGGTTTGACGGGGCCGCCACCGCCGACGAGGGGGGCGGCCCCTTTGTCTGTGGCGCCTGCGGTCAGGGGTGGAGGTAGTCGTTGAGGTAGGTGCGGGCCGCGGCCTCGCTCGTACCCAGCGCGGTGGCCAGCACTGTGAGCGGCACGTCGCGGGCGCCGTGGGCAGACTGGGATCAGCCCGGCTCGGCCTCCGGAGGGTAACGGGGGTGTTCGAATGCGATGGAAGGAGCGCGAGGCCGGGTCTGTCAGCGTTCACGCATCCTGGTCCACCACCAGCCGTGCATTGCCCACTCGGTGTAGTTGGGCTCCGGCAAGGTGCGGCGCTCGAATTCCTCATCGATGCGCGTGATCAGTCGACCCAAGTCCCGTTGGGCTCCGGGAGGAAGGTGCAGCATCGCCCGCTCCAGATCGTCACGGGCGTCTTCCACCTCTATCCCAGGCGAGCATGCCTCGGAGGCGTTCAGGTAGCGGCCAGGTTGCTTGAAGGCCCACTCGAAGCGTGAGAGCGCATCCGCGACCGCGTTGGGCCACATATCTTGGTCTTCGACCCGGCGGATCGCTGCACGAGTCCGCGCACTGACACCGCGGACTTGCAGGACCGGGTACTGCCATCGTGGCCGAAACCGCTCTGCACGGACGGCCTTGGGACGCCTACGCGGCATCGCCCTTTCGGATCAACATAAGGCCATCCTGCCACGGCTGGTGCCCGGATGGGGTTCCCACGGGCCCGCCGTGGTCCTGCGGGCCCGTGGGAACCGGGGCAGGCGGGGTCAGGAACGGGCCGGCGCCGCTCCCCGGCCTGCCTCGCGGCCGCCGACGAGGCCCGATCATGCCGTCGACCGCACGGAAGACGGAACCCCTTCTTTCCGGAGTGGGCGGGGAGCCGGCGCGCCGCCGTGCTCGGGTCCCAGCCGCGAGACCCCGCACGGCCCGCATCCGCAGCGGGTGCCCGGACACGCCCCGGGGAGCCCGGGCCGCAGCCGGCCCGGCCCCCTCACCCGTCGGCCTGGTGGCGTATTCGACGGCTCGGGCTACTCCGCATTCCCGCCGGTGACCCGGGAGTACGTCTTCGGGTCGGTGGCGGCGATGCGTTCAAGCGCGGCAGCGGCCCGCACGCCCGGCCGGCGCCCGTCGTCGGGCAGGCGCCAGGTGAGGCGGACCCACTGGCCGGCTTCGTCGCCGACCGGGTCGCGGCCGGCGCCGGGCCCGTACCAGAAGTCCACTTCGACGGTGTCCTCGTACGGGCCGGCCGGGCGGCACCAACTCTGCAGGATGCCCCAGCGGGCCAGCAGGCCGGGCCGCTCCCCGAGCCCGGCCTGGATGAGGCGGGCGGTGCTGCGCGCGGGCCGGCACCAGGTGTCGTCCGCCCGGGCACGGTCGACCTCGGCGTGGTAGGCCGCGGCGTCGAACCGGTGCTCGGGCAGCTGTGGTCCGATGCCGTTCTGACGGGGCCCGTGCCACACGACGTGGGCCCCGTCCCGCCGCACGGTTACGGACAGCGTTCCGCAGCACCCTTCATCGCACTCCGCCGTCGACAGCGTGACGGTGCGTTCCTCGGGCGTCGCCCGCAGCAGGTCCTGGCCGAGGACGTGCTCCGGCGACGGGCTGTGGCCCGCGGGGAACAGACGGGGCACCAGCGGGCGGCCGTCCAGCAGGATCCGGGCCTCCACGTGGCCACCGATCTCCGGATCGTGTTCGACCACGTGGATCCGCAGGCCGTTCGGCGTGGTGCGGTCGAGGGGCTCCCGTCGCATGCGCCGGATCCAGTCGGCCCGGTACCGGTCGCGGTGTCGATGGCCGCCGTCCGGCACCGCCGCCCAGGCCGGGGTGCCCAGCAGGCGCTCCAGCCGCTCCAGCAGTTCCTCTCGCAGCCCCGGAGGCCAGTCCAGGAGTACGGACGCACCGCTGGACAGGTCCAGGGCGAGCGAGAGCAGGATCGCGTGGTGGTCGAGGGTGGGCGGGAGCCGGTCGGCCCGTCGCACCAGCGCCTCGTAAACGGCGATGGCCGGCCCGTAGCCGAGGACCTCGGCGGGGGAGCCGGTCGCCAGCGCCATCCGGGTCAGCAGCCGGCCGCCCTGCGCCAGGACGGACGCATCGACGGACTCGTCCTGCAGCAGGTCGGCGAGGCGGACCGCGAGGGCGATGTGGTGGGCCCGGGAGCTGGTCGTGCCGGGCCCCACGGGCAGGTTCAGCAGCCACCGACGGGCTGCCGGGTCCTCACGTGAGGCGAGCGCGTCGATCACCACGCCGTGATCCTGCGGATCCAGCAGGTCCATGAGCCGGATCAGCACCTCGGTGTCGCACCGTAGTGCCGAGAGGGCCGTGACGACGGGCCGGAGGAAGCCCTGCAGCAGGGCCAGTGTCGTGAGCTGGGGCACGTCCTCCGACCCGCCGAGGCGGCCGACCAGGTGGATTCCCGCCCCCAGCGCCGTCGGATCGGATGCCGTACGGACCAGCTGACGGCCCAGTGCGAGGGCTGCGGACTCGTTCGTCAGGGGCAGCCGCGCGAGGGGATGGTGCACGAGGTCCGGGCGCACACCCAGCTGGGGCAACCGCCGGTCCAGCGTTGCCGCTGCCCCGACCGGATCGGGGTCGTCCACAGCGGGACCGAGCAACTGGGCCAGGAGCCGGGTGGCTTCCCTGAAGCGCAGCGCGGAGCGCAGCCGGTCACCGGGCACCGGGTAGCCGTAGGCGGGAGCCCGTCCGTCCGGCTCGATGCCGCGGCGGAACAGGGCGTAGTCGTGGAGGGAGGTCGTCTGGGAGCGGAGCGCCGGGCGCTCTTCGCGGGCGCTCACCGGACGGGGCGCGACTCGATTCCGTAGATCATGTCCCGCAGCATGCCGCAGTGATCACCCGGCGTCCAGCGAAAAAAGATCGACCGTCTCGGGCCGATGCTCGCGCTCCAGCCGCGCAGAGGCTGCGTGTTGATCAACGCCACGCGCGGGCGCACAGCGCAAACGTGAGCAGGTCGGGAGTGCTGTGCGCCACAGCCCAGGAATCACAGCCCGACAAGTCCAGTGTTCATCGGACAGGTGCAGTGCTCCGTCACGACGCACCTGTGACTGCCGGCCTTAGTTGGCCCCTCCCGCCAACTACACCACTCAGCTTTCACGCCCGTTGTGCGGCTCGGCGGGCTGCGGAACCGCGCCGACCTGTGTGGCGTTCGGGTCCCGACCTGAAGACGAGGACGGGGACCCGGCCACCCGTCAGCCGCGGCGTCTGACCGGCTCTCCGAGCAGCTCGGTCAGTTCTGCCTCGACGGCGGCGAGCAGCGGGGGCCCCCAGACGGTCAGTGTCTGTTCCCAGGGGTGGCCGAAGGTGCCCAGGCGGAGGTCGTCGGTGAGGTGGAGGTAGTAGTCGCCATTGGGGTAGGTGCCTTTGCCGGGTCGGGGCGGCCGTCCGGGGAGGTCGGTGCGGCGGGGGTCGTAGCGATAGCCGTCGTGCTGCCAGTCGAGCCAGTAGACGAACTCGCCGGGCTTGGTGGCTGTGAGTAGTCCGCGCTGGACGATCGCGTCGATCTGTTCGGGGAGGTCAGGGACGGGCCGGTGGTGGGCGTGCAGATGCCAGACGGCGGAGGGAACGGGAGCGCTGATCGCGGGCAGGGACGTGGTGCTCGGCTTGAAGTCGAATTCAGTTTGGAAGCGGTCCCTCAGTGGACCGTCGTCGTGGAGCCAGTCGAGGAACTGCGCGGGTCGGGTGATCTCGGGGGTGCCGGTCGGGCGCCAGTGGTAGGAGCGGACGGTGGCCGCCTCCATGAAGCCGGCCTTCAGAAGCCGCTCGCGCAGGAGGCCTCCGGCCTCGGCGAGGAGGGGACGCGAGCTCTGCGTGCGCCAGTGGGCGGTGCAGCCTTGGACGAATTCTGCGTCGTCGCTGCTCAGCCCACCGACGACTTTGAAGGGACGGGTCAGGTCGGCGTAGACCCAGCCCACGGCGGTGACCTCGCGGTGCTGCAACAGGACGTCGATGTAGACGTCGCCGTCCTCCGAGGCGCCGTCGGCGATCATCTCCGCGTAGGGCACCGCGTGCGGGCCGGGGGAACCGACGGCGATCCCCCAGGCGCGTTCGGCTTGCTCCCGTACCGCGTACAGGCTGCGGATGTCGTTCCGGGGCTCCACCAAGACATCGGGCTCGCCCGGCAGCTCCTCGGCAATCAGCACGGAACGCTCCCAGCCCGGGGTGAACCCAGCCGCGGTCAGCGCTCGGCTCAGGTCCGGCGCATCGTGCCCGTACACCTTCCACTCCACGGGCTCGCCACGCTCTGCGAAACCTTCCTGCTGGTGGCGCACCAGCCCGGCGATGTCAGTCCCGGGCTTGAGGGGGGCGTGCTCGACCGTGCCGTGCGTCCCGTAGTGCCGGCGTACGACCGGCCCATCGGCCCGGACCACCACCCCGACCGGATGCCACGAGGGGACCCGTCCCCGCAGCCCGTCGTATTCCGCCCACCGCTCGCCCATGTCCATGCGCGGGAGCCTAGACGCGGCTCGGAGGCGCCTCGGCGTGAGGACCTTGGGGGTACACGCTTCGGGGCAGTTTTCCGACCATCCGTACGTGCAGGTCACGGGTGTCCCGAGGGCGGCAGGGGCCCTCTGGAACACTCATATTGGCCAGCTGTAGTTGACCACTGAGCGTTGTAGCTGGCCGGAGCCGCGCAACGGCGTCTACCGGCCGATCTCGAGTCGATCGTGCCGTCTGCGCGAGCGTGGGAGGGGAGGGTCCCGGCTTGGCACAGGCAGGAGCTTCGGGCCTCCTATTTGGTCGCTCGGGCCGAGCGGGGTTGCGCGCGCAAGGCAGGCAGCCGGGCGGTGTCTTCGGCTCCGGCCAGACTCTCGCCCACGGTCAGCAGCGAGAGGAGCCGCACCGGCCGGCCGGCGGTTGCCGCGGCTTCCAGTTTGTGGTGGCCGTCGAGGAGGAAGTGGGTCAGGCCCCAGTGCACTAAATAGTCGTCTCCCCGGTCGATGCCCGCAAAGGGGTCGAGTCCTCACAGCGGCTGGAAATGCATCGGCGTCCGCATCGCCCGCAAGGGCATCGAGTCATCAGAACGACTCGGCCGCCGCCGGAGGGTGATCGAGCGGGCCATGTCTGGCTCACCGGCTACCGCAGACTCAACCACCGCTACGAACGCCACCCCCGCAACTACCTCGCCTTTCTCGGCCTCGCCGCAGCCATCTGCTGCTACAAGCAATTCCTCCGCCTCACCGCATAGGACACGAGCTAGAAACACAGCGTTGCTCAGGGCTGAGAGCGGCGCCGGTGACGGGCAACGTGCACCGACGTTGCCGCCAGGACGGCGTCGGCCGGCGGGCCTAGTCTGCCGCGTAGCACCCTGTCTGGTAGTCGAGCCCGGGATCGGGTGGCCCACACTGCAGGATCGCGTCCACGGCCGGCCACAGCTCGATGGGCACGTCGTACCCATCGAACATCCAAGGGTCGTCCGCGTCGGGAGTGATCACCTCACGGAGTTGCATGATCTGTTCGCGGCCGATGGGAAACTCGGTGCGCAGGAAATCGTCGACCTTACTGAACCCCTGAAGGACCCACACGGCCCCAAGATCTTCCGAAGACATCCACGGATCGTACCGACATCGCCCCGAGGTGGCCGACCTTCGCCCGCCGCTACGGCTTCGACATCGAGCGGCCGGTCCAGTGGGAGGTGGAGGCGCTGGAGCCGGACGAACTCCAGCGCCTGGTCCTCGCCGCCGTAGACCCGTACATCGACCGCGACATCCTCGCCCGGGAGATTGCCCGCGAGGAGCAGCAACGCCGCGCGCTACGCGCCCGCCGGTCTCCTGCCACCGCACATAGGGGGAACGGCCAGGGCGGCAAGGTCATCGCCTACGAAGGTGCCACCGCTCCGTGGATCCAGCTCGGCCAGAGCGTGACGCCCGCCGCTCCGGGCGACATGACCGGCGACTAGAATCACGACCTCGTCGCGATCGACGCCACCGGCAAGCTGCGCCTCTACACGCCACGGGTACCGGCGCCCTCGGTACGCACAGCATGGGCAACGGCGGCCGGTCGGTATCTTCCGTGGCGCACCGCAGCGACCGGACCGGCGACGCTAAGAAGGACATTGTCCCCCGCGTCGGCGGGGAACTGCGGGTCTACCGGGTCGTCGGCGCCGGCGATGTCACGAAGGACGGCCACCCCGACCTCCTCGTCCAGCACTCCAACAAGCTGTACCTCTACGCGTCCATCGCGATGAGGCGGGCGGCGGTGGGAACTCGATCATGACGGCGCCGGGGATCTCGGAGGCGTAGCGGCGGCCGATGTCCTGGAAGTCGGCGACTTCGAGTGTGCCGATCCCGACCAGGGTGGGGACCGCGACACCTGACAGGTCGCCCCGCACGACGCCCTGCGAGTGCTCCCCGACGACGTCCTGGTTCACAAGCGACGTAACTACGTAGCGATCTTCATCCCTGCCAGAGAGCAAGCCCCACGGACCACAGGTTAAACGGCAAGCTCAGGACACGTCGCTCGACTAAGGGCTGTCCCGGAATCCAGTGCCGGGCTGGAGCGCCGCTACCCCAGAGCGGGAGGTGGCGGCTACTGACCTGACGCTTGCGTTCGACGCCCGCCCCGGGAAGAGTTCCGTCCTGCGGACGTCGTTCGGGGCGGGGCGTGGGAGCAGGGGCAGAGAGATGTGTGAGATGGACGCGGCGGTCAGAGAGGCTGCCGTTGCTCGGTTCCTCCGCGAATATCCGCTGATGGAGCAAGCTGCATGCGACCACCCCGCGCTGCTGGGCTGCGCCGACGTCGACTGGTCGCAGATTCCCGGGTGCCCTGCCGGGGTCCCGGTCCTGCTCCGCGGTCTCTTGGATGAGGTGGCCGGCCCTGCGGCTCTGACCGTGCTGGAGAACGTCCTGATGAACAGTGTTTTCCACGTGAGCGCCGTGATGCCGGCCGTCCTGCCCTTCCTGATCCGCCTGGCAGCCGTCCCTGACATCGCGGTGCGGTCCGGATTGGTCGACTTCCTGGTCGTCGCCGCGGAACTGTCTTCGTCCGTCGACGCCGACGATGAACGCCAGGTGCTGCTGTTCGGCAAGGACTCCGATCACCCGGAACGCGAGTGGTGCAGGGCCGCCTTCGCCGCACACGCGTCCGCCCTGCGCGCGTTGCTGGAGGACGGAACCCTTCCGGACGGACTGATCAGCGCGGATGACCGCGAGTGCCTGCTCAGGGCTGTGGAACCGCAGCGACGTCCTTCCTGACTGCCCGCTGACCGGCACCGCGGCCCGTGAAAAGACCCTGCGGTGTCTGGTGTGATCACGGCGTCGGAGCCGTCCTGGATAGCCCCGTTCACCGGGCTGAGCCCTCGCTGTTTCAGCACGTTGGTGACACAGCTGCGGCGTGAAGGAGCTGACGCGGTCCGCAGGCCGGCCGTGGGGCATGCCGCCGGAGGACCGGGTGCTGTTAGCCACGGCGTACTGGCGCACCAACTTGACGTTACGGCGCTCGCACCACTGTTCGGCGTCTCGAAGTCCGCGGCCAACCGCATCATCAGCCACCGTCAACCGCAAACGCCGCGGCAGTGAGGGCGGCCGGCCCACCGGCTTCGACAGCGAGATCTACAAGCGCCGCAACGAAGTCGAGCGGACGATCAACCGGCTCAAGAACTCCCGGGCTGTCGCCACCCGCTATGACAAGAGGGCCTACGTCTTCCACAGCACCGTCACCACCGCGGCTGTCCGGTTATGGCTCCGAGGCTGAGCCGGCCTGCAGCCTCAGTCCCCGAGGAACCACAGGTACAGGCCCTGTCCGGCGAGAACCACCTGACCCAGCTCGATCAGCTCGCGCGCGAACTCATCAGTCAGCACGCCTGCAGGCAGCCGCGGTACCTCCTCCAACAGGGTCGACACCTGCCGGTGGTTGAAAACGGTGTCCCCATACGGCAGCAGGTGTCCCAGCATCGGGAACACGGCCTGATCAAGACCAGCCAGCTCAGGACCCCAGAGCACACCGTGCTTCGCGCGGGCCTCGATCGTGCCGCTCTCGCCTCGGACATGGAGGTTAATCACGGTCAGACCCTACGGCCTTATGATCCGCCGGACACCCCCTAGCCGCTCGTCGTGCACTTCTCAAGGTGGCCGGCCCGTTCGCGCGGCACACCCCCCGTGGTTGTCAACCTCTGTGCCGGGCCGGGCGGCGTTGAGCGGCCCTTCGGGTGGCGGCTGCCAAGGTGGGGGGCGTGCCTATTCGTCGTGTTCGTGTGGTGGCCGTCTCGGCCGCCGTCGTCGCCATGGCCGCTGTTGCTGGCTGGGATCCGGCTGCTCTCCTTGGCCGGTCGAAGGCGAAAGAGGCGGTTGTCCGTGTCGACCAGTCCGGCTACGTCACGGGCGAGGTCAAGGTCGCCGCGGTCATGGGGGATGAGGAGGCGCTGGCCGGCGCGGGTTTCGTGGTCCCGTAGGGTGACAGGGACGAGAGAAGAGCACGATGGATCCCCGCATACCCCGCCTGCGTCGCAAGCTGGCCGCGATCCCTTTCCAACCCCTGCGCAGTCACTCCTTCGGGGAAGAGAAACACGAGTTTCGCCTCGGTCCGAATCGGCGCAACCGGCGAGATGCGCAGTCGTTGTGAGGGTGGGACGCACACCGCCCCTGGGAATCCATCCGTTCCCCCACGGGTCTCACCAGGGCGGGTGCGCATCCTGACCACCTGCACGTGCAGCGGCCCCTCGTCGGGACTTGACCTGGGGCCGGGGCGCGGCCGCGCATGGCGGCGGCGGGTGGTCAGGCAAACCACCAGCCCGCCTCGGCGGAGCTGCTGATCAGGAAAGATCTCGTGCATAGCGGAACGCCTTCTTCCCAGGCGGGAAGACAGCGATAGGTGCGGTGCCTGCACCCCCCGGCCGACAGCCAGGCCCGGCAAGACGCGGCGATGCACCGAGACGATCACTGTGCCGTGTGAAACCTCAGGCCGCCCCACGCTGTGCACGACGGCGCTACCTCCCGCTGCTGCCCGCGGATAGATTCCAGGCGTCCCCTCCGCAGGAGGGGCAATTCGGGCCGTCGGCCGGCCCGTTAGATGGACAGTCCATTCGCAGTTCTGTCCGCACCGATCCGTTCGGATCATTCACACTTTTCTCACGAGGGGGGACTCGTGCGCAGAAGAAGTGCGCTTCCAGTGTTTGCCATGGTGTCTTTGTCTCTGCTGCTCCCGCAGCAGATGGCCGGGGCGACACCTGCGGCAGCATCACCCGCGGCGGGGTCCGCAGTCGTCGATCCACCGCTGGCCGACGGCCAAGTCCAGCAGGTCGGTCCCGGTGTGTACTCGACGGCGGACAAGTCGTTCGAGATCTACGAAACCGATGTGGCAGTGGGCCTGATGAGCCGCAGTCACACCGTCACCGTTCAGCCGGACGGCGTGTCCAGGCCAGAGTCCGCACCGGTGGCCCGTGCGGACATGGGGATCTTCGGCCCGGGCTGGGAAGCTGAGTTCGTGGGTGGCCAGCTCAACCGCAAGCTGGAGCAGAGCGGCAATACGGCCGTCGTCACCGACCTCACCATGAACGCCGCGGCCACCTACGCTCTGAAGAGCAGCCTCGACTTCCCGGATGGGGGCGGCGTCAGGAAGTACGCGACCCCCGAGGGGGACACCCTCACCGAGACCACCCGGTTCAACGAGGCGACGGGCACGATGGTGTCCACCGCCGTCGAGAGCGCCAACGCGGCCACCTCGCTACCGGACGAGGACCTGTCCGCTGACGCCGATGCGACCGCGCCCAGCAATTTCGCTCAGCTGGCACCGACCTACACCTGGAAGCAGGTGGGGACTGGAGCCAACAGCTGGCGCGTCACCGGGGTTGGTACTGCCGCCAACAGCGCCCTGTCCACGGTCACGTACGACACCGCGGGTCGGGTCGCCACCGTCAAGGACGCCGAGATCGGGGAAACCACCTCCCGGCTCCTGACGGTCAAGTACTCGACCGCCACCACGGCCACCGGCACGACCCCCGGGGAGTTCACGGGCCGAGCCAGGGAGATCACCCTCACCGACGGCGCCACGGTGCAGACCCTCGCTCGGTACTCCTACGACGCCACCGGTCGACTCCGTTCGGTGGCCAACCCGGCCGAGGGAATCGACGCGGCTTCCTCGTATTCCTATGACACCACCGGGCGGGTCTCCGCCGTGGCTTCGCCGGCCAACGGCAACTGGGAGCTGACGTTCCCGGCCGGCTCGGCCTCGCCGAACGTCGAGCCCGTCGGTCCCGCGCGACCGGCTGCGGACGCACCGCTCGAAGGAGCGGGTGGGATCACCGACCCCGCCGCCGGCCCGCTGCCGACGGACTTCATCAACGGAGAGATCACCGACCCGCAGGCCTACCCGCGCCACTGCTCAGCCGCGACGGACTGGCTGTGGTACCTCAAGAGGAACTGTGCAGCGTGGGCTGCGCACTACGGCTGGCACAAGCCGACGTTCAAAACCACGCCGACCAACCACCGGGTCGTGGGCATCAACTACGACGGTTGCAGCACCCCCGGCCCCAACGTCAGCAGGCCGGGCGGCTTCAACTTCCGCACCGCGTGCGACATGCACGACTACGGCTACGGGCTCATCGGCAACACGTACAAGGGCTACTCGTACTACCTCGACCGGAGCAAGAAGTCGAACGTCGAGAACGCTTTCCACACCACGATGAAGACCTACAGCTGCAAGGCGTACTTCATCCTGAGGCGGCCGGGCTGCAACAACTGGGCGTATGCCTACTACAAGGCCGTGAGCAACCAGAGGTGGGGCGGCAACCCGAAGAACGGCGCTGACGCCACGTAAGGGCGCCGACTCTTTCCCACAACGTGCCATACATCAGCCGGACCGGGTGCGGCCGGGCATGACGGGGCCGGGGCGGAACCTCTCCGCCCCGGCCCCACCCCTCCGACCAGCCCGTGCACCATCTCGGCTGCCTCGCTTCGCCACCTCGGCATCGCTGCGATCCGAGTCGGGTCCCACGAGACGAGTCAGGACGCGCCCCGGCCGCCGCGGCATTTCCCTTGCAAACGACGGCCGACTGAACTGGCACAGCCGTGATGACGACGAGGTCCCTCGGCGCTTCGGATCGGTCCGTGCAGCCGCGCCGCTCACTCCCGCGGCAGCTGCGGAGCCACCCTCGGCGGCCATGACCCGATGCCGCCGGCCACATTCTTCCTTCCTGGTGCGAGCTCGCACCCGCCCTATGTTCATGGAGCAGCAAGTGAAAATTCGCATGGGCGGATTGGTCGCCGCCGCAGCAGCGGCCATGGTGATCACCGCGATACCGGTGGGCATCAACCCCCTGTCCGGAACCGCCACCGCCTCCGCCGAGGGCGGCGGACCGGTCGACCCTCCGCTGTTCGACGACACCCAGGACGGCGGGACCGTCCGGGTCAACGTCGTCACCGGCCAGCGGGCCGACCTGGCTTCCGCTGCCGGTGCGGGCGAGACCCTCGTCTCGTACGACACCCTGCCGATGGTCACCCTCCGCGTGGACAGGGCGGGCCTCCAGGAGCTGAACACCAGGCCGGGCGTCATCAGCGTCACCGAGGACGTCCCGGTCCCGCCCACACTGAACGAATCCACCCTCAAGATCGGCGCCGACCAGGCCGTCGCCGCAGGCAAGACTGGCGCCGGCACCGCCGTCGCGATCCTCGACACCGGCGTGGCCGTCAACCACCCGTTCCTCTCGGGCCGCGTGAGGACCGAAGCGTGCTTCTCCGTCAATGACGCGGAGTCGGGCGTCTCGAGTCTGTGCCCCAACGGTTCCGACCAGCAGGACGGCGCCGGCAGCGCCGACGCCGACAGCGGCCCGTGCGTCACCACGGGCATCGACTGCTCTCACGGAACCCACGTCGCCGGGATCGCCGCCGGCAACGGAGCCGGCATTGGCGGGGCACCGCGGCACGGTGTCGCGCCCGGTGCGGACATCATCGCCGTCCAGGTGTTCTCCAAGTTCGACTCCGACGACTTCTGCGGAGCGGGGATGAGCCCCTGCGTGCTCAGCTACACCAGCTCCCAGATCAAAGGTCTGGAGAAGGTCCTCGCGCTGAAGAAGGCAGGGACCAACGTCGTCGCGGCCAACCTGAGCCTGGGCGGCGGGCACTACACAACCCCCTGCGGCCAGGACTTGCGTACGGTCGTCGTGGACACCCTGCGTGCCGCTGGCGTTGCCACGGTCGTGGCCGCCGGCAACAGCGGTCACACCGCTGCCGTCAACGCTCCCGGCTGCGTTCCCTCCGCGATCACGGTCGGCTCGACCACCGACGACGATCAACTCTCCGCTTTCTCCAACCGCGGACCGCTGCTGGACCTCCTCGCCCCCGGCACGAGCATCATCTCCTCGCTTCCCGGCGGCGGCTACGGTTCGAGAAACGGCACCTCCATGGCCGCCCCCCACGTCGCCGGGGCCCTCGCAGTGCTGAAGCAGACCTACCCCGCGAAGAGCATCGACCAACTCGAAACGATCCTCAAGAACGACGGCAAGGCCATCGCCTACGAAGGCGCCACCACTCCGCGAATCCAGCTCGGCCAGAGCGTGACGCCCGCCGCTCCCGGCGACATGACCGGCGACAAGAAGCCCGACCTCGTCGCGATCGACGACACCGGCAAGCTGCGCCTCTACCCCGGCACGGGTACCGGCGCCCTCGGTGCGCACAGCATTATTGGCACCGGCGGCTGGTCGGGATCTTCCGTGACGCACCGTGGCGACTGGACCGGCGACGCCAAGGAGGACATCGTCGCCCGCGTCGGCGGGGAACTGCGGGTCTACCCCAACCGGGGCGACGGTACGCTCGGCGCGCATATCAAGATCGGTAGCGGGCTTCCCACCACCGCCCAGGTCGTCGGCGCCGGCGATGTCACGAAGGACGGCCACCCCGACCTCCTCGTTCAGCACTCCAACAAGCTGTACCTCTACGCAGGTGCTGCGGGGCCCGCGCCGTCCGTCGCCGCCCCCGTCATCATCGGCACGTCCGGGTGGGACGTCATGGACCTCACCGCCCCTGGTGACGCCGACCACGACGGCCGCGTCGACCTGCTCGCCCGCGACACCCGGGACGGCATCCTCTACCACTACCTCGGCCAGCCCGACGGAAAGACATTCAGCGACCGCACGGAGTACGGCCGCGGGTACACCAACGCTTTCCGGCCGCTGATCGCCGGCGCCGCCGACGCCAATCGAGACGGCATCGCCGACATGTGGGCCACCGCCGCCGACGGCACCCTGAAGTTCTACAAGGGCGACACCTCCATCCACGGCCCGGTCGACGGCCCGAGCATCCAGGTCGGCAGCGGCGGCTGGGGCGCCATCAAGTCCATCAGCTGACCCGGCCCCTCGCGGCTGCACGACGTTCCCAGGCGGCCAGGAGAGCCACCCACGCTTCCGGCCGGGAGCGCGGACAGAATGCATGTCGGCGTGGGCCGCCGCCACCCGGTGGTGGCCCACGCGCCGCCAGCTGTCGAAGACAGCCACCCATGTGATGTCCGGCGATGAGCGGTGTCCGACGACTCGCCATCCCTCACGAAGGGACGGCTGCCCGCCACGGTTCGCTGCCGCCATCCAGATCCAGGACGACGCCCCGGTGCCGGACGCGTACGCGGTCGGTGAGGAGTCACGGGGCAGCACGGTGCCCGACACGCGGTCGTCGCCCGCCCGCAACTGGGTCAGGCCGACCGACCCATTGCCCGGACACCGTCGCCTGGACGGTGATACTGCCGCGTGGGACGTGGCCGCAGTCTGTCCGCGACGGCGCGATCATCGAACCTTGACCGCCCTGGTCAGACTGTTCCCGGGGCCGCCGACTGCTTCGCACCGTCAGCAGGCTCGGGTGCCGCCCGGGGGCTGGAGCTGAACTGCTCGCCGATGTTGTTCCACATGAAGCCGTCCTGCCAGTTCGGCTTCGCGGCTGCACAGCCGAACACTGCCACGAGGACCTTCTCCTGGGAAACGGTCATGGTCTGGAAGTGCTGCTCGGCCCCGCCGTCCCGGTATTCGAGCTGGTAGGCGTTGTTCTCACGCAGCAGGACCTGGATGTACCAGCTGCCGGGCAGTTCCTCGTCCACCCGCTCCACGATCAGGTGGGCGTTGCCCCGCCGCAGGTTGGCCAGCATCGCTCCGATGGCGGGCTTGGTGGCGCGCTTCACCACGTGGCCGAGTTCGTTGGTCGCTATCAGCATGGCCGGATCATCCAACAGGGGACTGACACCGCCTCGTGAGGCTCGGACCTGGGCGGTCAAGGTTCGATGGCACGAACGGTGCAGTGGTCCAACTTCAGTGGCAATCGGTCAAGGATCGGTGGCACACGACAGCCTGGCTGACACGCATCACCGCACCCGCTCTCGCGTCCCGAAGTCCCGCGAGGTTAAATCCAAGGTTAAGAAGTGCCGGAATCTGAGGTTAAGACACGCTAGGGTTGGCCTATGCCAACCGAGGATGAGCTGTTCGCGGCCGTGGATGCCCTGCTGACCGGTGAGCCCGAGATGCCGCAGCCGGCCGAGCGGGCCCGGCTGCGCGAGGCGGCCGGTGTCACCCAGGCGCGTCTCGCCCAGGTCCTGCAGACCACGACACAGTCGGTGAAGAACTGGGAAGCGGGCCGTTCCGAGCCGCGCCCGCCGCGCCGTCAGGCGTATCAGCGGCTGCTGGATGGCTGGGCCGCCCAGCAGCCCACCCGCCCGAACACGCCCGTGCCCGCCGCGCTCTCCGGCACGCCCGCTCCGGCCGCTCCGTCAGCGGAGCCCGTCAGCCCGGCCGTTGCCGAGGTCCCGATCCGTCCGGCGGCTTCGTCACGGCGCCCGGCCGCGAAGGAGGCTGCCAAGCCCGCCACCAACCCGGCCGATCCCCGCTTTGCCCACGGTCCGCTCGCCGTCCTCGACGGCGACGGCAACGCGTACGCCGTGAACGGCATCGTGGTGGACTGCCCGGCCACCACGGTGGTCGAGCTGGTGGAGTGGACGCTGAAGGAGTCCGGTCTGGGCGCCGCGCGGCTGAACCGCAGCGGCAAGGACTCCGACCCCCTGATCGTGCTCACCGCCTCCGCTGCCGTGAAGCTAGGCCTTCCCGAGCGGCTGGAGGGGCGGGAGGAGCGGCGCTCGCTGCGCTTGGCGGAGGACCACCCGGTGGTGAAGCAGATCGCCAGGGCGAAGTGGCAGCTCACGCAGCGCGGTTTCGGCCCGTGGCCGCGGATCTACCGCAAGGCCCAGGGGAGCGCGCGGCAGTGCGTGCAGCTCGCGGTCCTGTCCTGGGATGCCCTCGACACCCGCTCCTGGCCGGGTGTCGCCGACATGGCTCCGGCTGACATTGCCCGCGTCCTCGGCGCGTACGCGCAGCGGGTCATCACCCCCCGCGGCTCCACCGCCGTGTCCGGGCTGGAGCTGATGACCGCGCTGCGCCCGCCCACCCGGGCCGTGCAGGAGAACGGCACCTGGGTGTCGGGCCACAACCCGGGCAGCCTCGGATCGGAGCCGATGGACCCGGCGCCGCCGGAGGCGATCGCCGAACACCCCGTCGTGGTGAACTCCGGCTGGACGGGCGGCTTCCTGAACGAGGAGGCGTACCAGTGGGTCCGCGACCCCGGCCTCCTCTCGGACGAGGAGTGCCTGCTGCCGTACGCGGTGGGCCTGGACCTGAACACGGCGTTCCTCGCGGCCGCGGCGCGACTGACGGTGGGCCTGTCGGCGCCGGACCACTTCCACCGGCCGGTGTTCAACAAGAAGATCCCCGGCTCCTGACTGGCCGACCTCTCCCACATCGATCTCGATCCGCGTCTGCCGTCGCCGTTCACCCCGGACGGCACCCGGCCGACGGGCCCGGCCTGGTACCAGACCCACACCCTGGCCTACGCCGAGGAACTCGGGCACGAGGTCCACCCGATCGAGGCCTACCTGCGCCGGGAGACCGGCGCCTACCTCGACCCGTGGCACGACCGGCTCAAGACCGCGTACGTCGACACCCTGGCCGACCTCGGCGTCACCGGACCTCACCGAGGCCGAGTTCCTGGCGGCGATGGAGCACCACAAGCAGGCCGACCCCGCGATGGCCGCCGTCCTCGCGGCGATCAAGGCGACGGTCAAGGGCGGTATCGGCAAGCTCCGCGAACGGCCCCAGGGCCGCACCTACCGCGACGGCGACCCCTGGCCCGCCATGCAGCGCCCGACCTGGCGCCCCGACATCCGCGCGGCCGTGATCTCGAAGGCGCGGGTCAACATGCACCGCAAGCTCGCCAACATGGTGAAGCTGACCGGCCTGTACCCCCTCGCCGTGCTCTCCGACTGCGTCGTCTACCCGTCCCCGGGCGCCTCGCCGCTGGACTTCCTGCCGTACGCGGCGTCGGGCAAGCCGCTGATGGGCGGCTTCCGCCTCGGCCCCACCCCCGGCCTCGCCAAGCTGGAGGGCGTGCAGCAGTTGGCGTGGGCGGTGGACCTGATGGAGAAGGGTCTGAACCCCGCCCGCCACATCAAGGGCGGCGACGCTGTCCTCGACGACGGCGAATAGCATCGAGCCGTGGCCTCCGCGACCGGAGGCCACGGCTGACAGACCGCTCACCGTGTACGACTCGGACACCTGTCAGGAGCGCTGAACCGCTGTGGGAGAGATCGAGGACGCCATCCTCCGCGCCGACCAGGAGGCTTTCACCAAGGACCCACCCAAGACCCTGAAGGGCCAGATCAACTTCCTGCTCAAGCAGCTTAAGACCACCCGCGCGGTCGCAGCCGAACTCGGCGTCAGCCAGCGGTCCGTCGAGCGCTACCGCAAGGGCGACCGCAAGACCCCGCCCCAGCCTGTCGCCACCCGCATCGAGGCGGCCGTACGCGCCCGCTGGCAGCCCGTCGTACGCGGCCGCCGCCGCAAGGAAGCCGCCACCAGCACCGGCATCACCGTCGAGACCCGCGCCCGCTTCGGCTACACCGCCCCCGTCGGCACCACCGACGACGGCCGCGTACGCCGCCTCACCGTCCACCTCCCGCCCGCCTACGCCCAGCGCCTGTTCGACGCCCGCGCCCGAGGCGCCGACGACCGTGATCTGCGCGGGATCGTCGCCGAGGGCTTGCAGGAGATCTACTTCAAGGACGGCGGCACCCGAGCAGACGAACTCCGAGTCGAGTTCACCGACATCGACTACTTCGACGTCTCCTTCTGACACCCGCCACCAGGCCCGCCCCGGTAGAACCGCACCCGGACCATGAGCACCTGTCCGGGTGCGGCTCACACCCATGTCCGCACGTCAACACCGGGCCTGCCTCGGGAAAAGGGTGCAATGGTGCTGCGGGGAGTTGCTCTCGGACGGGCCGCTCCCGGCCCCCGTGGCGCTGTCGACCGCGGGCAGGAACCCGGCCGCTGTCACACATAGCTGGTCACCGCCCCGGTCGACAGCATCCACCCGGCCCCGGCCCAACGACCGCATTCACGGCCGAGGGTGAACTCAGCTTCCCTGGCTATGCCAGGCGCTTCTTCGGAGCGGGTCGGGCGTCGAGGAGCGCCCACCAGGCGTGGCCGTCGTGGTCGGTATGGGCGCCGCACGCGTCCACGGTGCGCAGCACCGCCACCCCCGCCGGCACGGCTCCCGCCGCGTCCTGCTCACGGGTCTGGTGGTTGAGAGCCATGACGAGAATCTTGTCGTCCTGGTCGGCGAGGTGGACGCTGAGGCGCTTCCCGCCGGCCGCCACGGCCGTGTGGACCAGTCCGTGGACTGTCTTGAGGAAGTCGTGCTCATCCAGCAGCGGGTAGTCCCACGCGGCGACGGCGAGCGCTGCCTGCGCGGCGGCCTTCTTCGCCGCCCAGCGGTCCGCGCGAAACGCGCGGGCGGGTCAACGCGCGCTACCGGCGCTCGGTCAACGCCTGCGGGCACTTCCCGAACGAGACCGCCGCCCTCAAGCAGCTCTACCTCACCACCCTCGCCCTCGACCCCACCGGGAAGAGCCGCAAGCGGTGGACCAGCCGCTGGAAAGAGGCGATGAACGCGTTCGACATCGCCTTCGACGGCCGCCTCTCCGCCGAACGAGTGTGAGCCAACCAGACCAACGAGAAACCTCTACGCCAACCGAGTGGTGAACACCGCTTTCGTGGCTCTGTCTCACTTCCGGTGGTGACGGAAAGGCATGGCAAGAAGGCCTGTTGAGCCGAGCAGGCGCCCGTGTCAGACCCCTGTCCGTGTCAGACCCCTGTCCGTGTCTTCGGCGGGCACAGAGCCAAGGCATCGACCTTCCACTTGGCCTGCGTTAATCGCCGCTAGTAACGATCACCACGCCCCGTTACCACCGGAAGTGAGCCAGAGCCGCTTTCGTGATACTTCCCCCGGCGTCGAACGGACGATCGGACAGAGGAGGGGCCGATGCTCGGTGGGGGCTGACCGATTGGGTAGCGTGTGCGAACTGGGGGCTGTCGAGTCGGGCGCCCTCGGAGAACGGGGGCACTTCATGGGACTGGCCGAGGAGATATCCGCCGTGCGCAGCGTATCGGGGCATTCGGGCCGCTTGCTGGGGGAATTTCGCCGCGCCGCACTGCTGGTGCCGCTGTCGGAGGGTGATGGCGGCGGGCTGATGTCGGGGTGGCAGGGCGGTGTGCGCTGGATTTACGCGTTCACGGACGAGGAGGCTCTGGCCCGTTTCGCGGTGGCGCGCGGTGCTGATGCTGGTGCGCGTGAGTGGGAGTACCTCTCGATCCTGGGGGCCCGTCTCGTCGACGCGGTGATCCCTACGGTCGAGGGTCCGACCGGTGTGGCCGTCGATGTCGCTGATGAAGACGGTTCGATGCTGTTCCCGCCGGTCGTGGGCATCGTTCCGGACGCGTATGCCGTGGATGCAGGGCCCGACCGTGCGGAAGCCGTCTGATGGCCGGCGATGCGGACCTTGAGGTTTCGCCGGCTGCGGTCAAGAACATCCAGGACGGTCTGCGCAGGGCCGTCGCCGAGCTGCGCGAGTCCGGGGATGCGGCCGGCGCCTCGATGGGCGCCGGTTTCAGTGATCTGTCGATGACGGGGATGGAGGCCGGACACGCGGGTCTGGCCACCGACTTCGAGGACTTCTGTGAGCGCTGGGAGTGGGGCGTGCGCAGTCTGGTGCAGAACGCGAGCGCTCTGGCCGGGAACCTGGGGATCGCGGCGGGCACGGTGTGGGAGGAAGAGCACTACATGCAGGGGGCGTTCAAGGTGGTCGCCAATGCCGCGTACGGCAATCCGCATGCGAGTGAGGACGAGATCGAGCAGAAGAGCTGGGACGACATCTGGCGTGCGGATGTCTACAAGCCGGACTACAGCGATGAGTCCTTCGAGAAGAGCGACGCGGACATCAAGCAGACCTGGTCGGACACGGGCGACAAGCTGACTTCCAGCGGGAAGATCGGATCGCTGAAGGATCTGCTGGACCAGGCCGGCGGGGGCGGTAACTGATGGGCTGGAGGGACTTCGTACCGGACTCGGCGGAAGACTGGGTCGAGGACCGGGCCGAGGACCTCGGCGACGCGGTCGAGTGGGGCGGTGACAAGGTCGCCGGCGCGGCAGAGAAGGTGGGCCTGGACGAGGCGGGCGACTGGGTCCGTGACAAGAGCCGATCGGCCGCCAACCAGCTCGGCTCGGACGTCTCCGAGCTGGAGCTCGGACAGACCGAGGACCCGAACAAGCTGGTCTACGGCAGCGTGTCGAAGATCCGCGCGCAGGTCTCGCACCTCAGTGACTTCGAGCTCTCGTTCACACTCGTTGGCAACGGCCTGAAGGCCCTGGAAGGCGACGGCCTGAAGGGCGCGTCGGCGAACGCGTTCCGGGACGCGATAGCCAAGGAGCCGCCGCGCTGGTTCAAGGCGGCCGAGGCCTTCGGCAAGGCCGCCGACGCGATCAACCGGTTCGCGGACACCGTGGAGTGGGCACAGGGCCAGGCCAAGGAGGCCCTGGAGGAGTACAACAGGGCCAAGAAGGTCTCTCAGGACGCGCGCACCGCCTACAACAAGTCGATCATCGACTACAAGGCGGCGGTGAAGGCCGAGAAGGACACGCTGCCGCCGCGGCCGGCCGACGACTTCACCGACCCCGCCGATCCGCTGTTCAAGGCGGCCGACGACAAGCTCCAGACCGCGCGCACCCAGCGCAACGAGGTCGCGGAGACGGCCCGTACGGCGGTCCGCGCGGCCCGCGACGCCGCCCCGCCCAAGCCCTCGTACGCCGAACAGCTCAAAGACGGCATGGACTACCTGGAGATCGCGGAAACCCACCTGGCCGGGGGCGTCCTCAAGGGAACGGCGGGCCTCGCCAACTTCGTCCGGGCAGTCACCCCGTTCGACCCGTACAACCTCACCCACCCCGCCGAGTACCGGACCAACCTCAACTCGACGGTCGCCGGCCTGCTCGTGGCGGTCAACGACCCCATAGGCACGGGCAAGCAGATGCTCGACGACTTCATGAAGGACCCCACCGAAGGCGTCGGCAAATTCCTCCCGGAACTCGCCGGCACCAAGGGCCTCGGCGCCGGGAAGAAGGCCGGCACGGCCGCGAAGCACCTGGACGACCTGGACGGCCCGGGCGGCAAGGAGACGGACGGCCCGGGCCGCAAGGAGACGGACGGGAAAGGACCGCACCACGGCGAGCGGCCCGACCCGGACAAGGCCAGTGAGGGCACCGACCCCGTCGACCTCGCCACCGGCCGGATGTACCTCCCGCAGACGGACGTGGTCCTGCCCGGCACGTTCCCGTTCGCGTTCACGCGCCGTGCGGAGTCCGGCTACCGGGCGGGCCGCTGGTTCGGCCCCACCTGGTCCTCCACGATCGACCAGCACTTGGAGATCGACGCCAAGGGCGTCGTCCTGGTCTCCGAGGACGGCCTCCTCGTCGGCTATCCGCATCCCGCGCCCGGTGTGCCCGTACTGCCGGTGTCGGCCTCGGCCCCGCGCCACCCGCTGGCACGCACCCCTGACGGCGACTGGACGCTGACGGACCCGCTGACGGGTGCCGTCCGCCGCTTCGTCCCGCCGGCCGACGGCGCCGAGAACGGCATCGCGCCGATCGCCCAGTTCGAGGATCCGAACGGCAACCACGTCGTCTTCGAGTACGACGAGCACGGCACGCCGCTGGGGCTCACCCACTCGGGCGGCTACCGGCTGCACTTCGAGACCGAAGGCGGCCGGATTACGGCCCTGCACCTGTCCGGCGGCGGCCGCGTCCTCGCGTACGGCTACACCGACGGGAACCTGACCGAGGTCACCAACTCCTCCGGTCTGCCTCTGCGGTTCGCCTACGACGACCGCGCCCGCATCACCTCCTGGACGGATACGAACGAGCGCCGCTATGAGTACGCCTACGACGACCTCGACCGGTGTGTCGCCGAGGCCGGCGAGGCGGGCCACATCGCCCTCACCTTCCGCTACGACGACGTGGACCCGCAGACCCGCCACCGGGTGACGCGTGTGACCACCGCCGCAGGTCATACCCGCCAGTACCTGATCGACGACCGGTACCGGGTGGTGGCCGAGACCGACCCGCTCGGCGCGGTCACCCGGTACCAGTACGACAGCGGCGGCCGGCGGACCGCGCTCACCGATCCGCTCGGCCACACCACCCGCAGCACCTTCGACGACACGGGCCGCATGGTCTCCTACGTCCGGCCCGACGGCAGGGAGGCCCGCGCCGAGTACAACGACCTCGGCCGGCCGGTCAAGGTCGTCGCCGTGGACGGATCGGTCGTCCACCAGACCTACGACGAGCGCGGAAACCGCACCGCGGTCAGCCGCCCCGACGGGACGGTCACCCACTTCGGCTACGACGAGAGCGGCCACCTCACCACCGTCACCGACCCCCGCGGGGCGGTCACGCGGATCCGCACCGACCGGGCCGGGCTGCCGCTCGCCGTCACCGACCGGCTCGGCGCCACCACCACGTACGAGCGGGACGCCTTCGGGCGGGTCACGGCGGTCACCGACCCCCTGGGAGCGGTCACCCGCATGGAATGGACGGTGGAGGGCAAGCCGCTGCACCGGACGGACCCGGACGGCCGGCGCCGCTCGTGGACGTATGACGGCGAGGGGAACTGCCTGACCCGTACGGACGGCCCCGACGGCGGCGGGGTGCACTTCGAGTACACCCACTTCGACCTGCTCGCCGCCCGGACCGACGCGGACGGCACGCGCCACGCATACACATACGACGCCGAGCTGCGGCTGACCGGGGTCCGCAACCCGCAGGGCATGACCTGGGAGTACACCTACGACCCGGCGGGCCGGCTCATCCGGGAGACCGACTTCGACGGCCGTGTGCTCGACTACGCCTACGACCCGGCGGGCCGGCTCGTCACCCGCACCGACGCCCTCGGGCAGCGGATCACGTACGAGCGCGACGCCTTGGGGCGCACCGTCCGCAAGGACGCGGGCGGCACGGTGACGACGTACGAGTACGACGTCTTCGACCGGCTCGCCGTCGCGGTGTGCGGGGACAGCGTGCTGACCCGGCTGCGGGACCGGGCGGGCCGCATCCTCCAGGAGACGGTCGACGGCCGCACCCTCACCTACACCTACGACGCCATGGGGCGCCGCACCGGCCGAACCACCCCCACGGGCGCCGTCGCCGCCTGGGCGTACGACGCCGCAGGCCGCTACGACGCCCTGACCACGTCCGGCCGCCGGATCGGCTTCACGCACGACGCGGCGGGCCAGGAGCTCAGCCGTACCTACGGCGACGCCGTCGCCCTCGACCAGGCGTGGGACGAGACCGGCCGGCTGGTGGAGCAGCGGCTCACGGGCGCAGGACAGGGGGTGGTGCAGCGCCGCGGCTACACCTACCGGTCCGACGGGGTCCTGACCGGCGTCGACGATCTGTTGGCCGGCCCGCGCAGCTTCGACCTCGACCCGCGCGGCCGGGTGACGGCGGTGCACGCCGGTAACTGGACCGAGCGCTACGCCTACGACGACGTGGGCAACCAGACCTCCGCGTACTGGCCCGGCGCCCATCCCGGAGGCGGGGAAGCCACCGGACCGCGCACCTACGAGGGCACCCGGCTGATCGGCGCGGGCCGGGTCCGCCACGAGTACGACGTCCTCGGCCGGGTCGTGCTCCGCCAGAAGGCCCGGCTCTCGCGCAAGCCCGACACCTGGCGCTACGAGTGGGACGCCGAGGACCGAATTACGGCCGTCACCACCCCGGACGGGACGCGCTGGCGGTACACGTACGACCCGCTGGGACGGCGGACGGCGAAGGAACGGATGACGCCCGACGGCCTGGAGGTGGCCGAGCGCACGGTCTTCACCTGGGACGGCACCGTGCTGTGCGAGCAGCGGACCGCCGCCGCGGCGCAGGAGGCCGGCGGGATCGCCGTGACCTGGGACCACCGCGGCCTGCAGCCGCTCGCGCAGACGGAGCGGATCCTGGGCGCCAGCCAGGAGGTGGTGGACGAGCGGTTCTACGCCATCGTCACCGACCTGGTGGGCGCACCCGCCGAACTCGTCGACGAGCGCGGCGGACTGGCCTGGCGCAGCCGCTCCACACTGTGGGGATCCACGGCCTGGAACCGGGACGCCACGGCCTACACGCCGCTGCGCTTCCCCGGCCAGTACTTTGACGCCGAATCAGGCCTGCACCACAACTACTTCCGCACGTACGACCCCGAGACCGCCCGCTACCTGAGCCCGGACCCGCTGGGCCTGGCGGCGGCCCCCAACCCGGTGGCGTACGTCGCCAACCCCCACGGGTGGTGCGACCCCTTCGGGCTGGCCCCGTACTCGGACAGCACCCGGGCGGCGCAGGGCGTCGACCACCAGCTCAACGAGGCGGAGAGCGGCAAGGACAACCACTACCTGCAGGGCATCGGGAAAGACGAGGTGAAACTGGAGAAGTACCTGCGGGGCCATCTGCAATCGCCGGCCAACTACGTCGACAGCGACACGGGGGCGCGGATCATCATCGACAAGACCCTGGACCCGTCCAGGCCGGTGGCCATCATCCGCCAGGACCATATGATCCACGCGTACCACATCGAGCCGGAGGACCTCTCCAACTACATCACTCCGCGGGACGGCAAGGACACCGCGAAGTGGCGGACCCCGAAGGGGGACGAAGTGAATGAGTAGCCGCAGCGGTATCCCCCGCGATCCTGCACCCGGCTGGCCGGGCTACCACGCCGAGCCGTCCTACGACCCCGGCCAGAGCCGGGTCTTCCCGGCCCCGCTGCCGGCGGAGCTGCGGGCGCTCGGCAACGACGTCCGGGCGGCCGACTGGCCGGTGCGGCTCGCCTTCCGCAACTCCCGGACCGAGCTGCTCGACACGCTCTGCCGCTGGCAGACCCTGCGCGCGCTGGCGTACGTGCACCTGCTGGCCGCCCGCACGGGGGACGAGCGGCTGCCGGCCGACCTGAGGGTGGTTCCCGACCCGGAGGCGGTCGGCGAGCCGGGCCTGCCCGCGCTGCTGGCGAGGCTGGAGCATGCCGCCGCCGGCCTCCCGGCGGACCTGCTGGACGCGGTCGTCTGCGACAGCGGCGGGCTGCTCGCCGACAATCGGTTCGCGGCATCGGTGCTGGCCGCCGGGCTCACCGCCGATTCCCGGCCGGGGGACCCGGACAAGGCGGTCTCCCGCGCCGTGGTGCTCACCAGCTACTGGTACGAGGTCCCCGGGCTGCGCGGCGCGCTGGCCCTGGCGTGGAGCGCGAACCTGTTTGTCCGCTCCTGGCTGGGGTGGTCCCAGCGGTTCGTGTACGGCGACCCGGCGGGAGGCCTCGGCATCACCTCCGACCCCCGCCCGCCCCGCCCGGCGGCGTCCGCCCTCCCGAAGTGGGCGGAGCCCCTGCTGGACCGCATCGAGCAGGGTCCGGGGGCAGCCTCGTGACCTGGGCCGACTTCGTCGTGACCTCCCGGTACTCGTCGGCGACCGCTAGAAGTTCTTCGGCCGTCCGCCCGGGAGCGTCTCGCCACCACGGCGCCACGAGGCACAGCCGCACCAGCTCCGGCAGCCCGAGTGCGAGTGGGCCAGGCTCGTCGTGTACGGCGCGAAGGGCTTGTCGTTAAGATGCCGGCAGATCAACGTCTGGACCCGAGGCAGGGTCCAGCGTTCGTCTTCATAGCTGTGCCGTGCGCCGACGGGCCCTTGCCGAGTTCCTCCTCGAGCACGGCGAACTGTTCGTCGGTGATGGTCGGGGCGTTCGCCGGACCCGCTGACCGCAAGCCCTCCATGCCGTCCTCGCGCCAGGCGACCGGACAGGATTGGCAACCCCGCATGAACGCTGCCGATCAAGCTAGGGTCCGGGTAGCCCGTGCCGATATGGCGTGCTCGGGTGAGCCCGGGGCCCAGAGCGCTCTGGGGGCAGCAGTACCCCCGGGCCGCCCCCACCCCTACTGCCGCCCGTGTTGCTGGTGTCCGGCGTGACCCGGCGGCGTTGGGCAGGGCATGGAGATGGTGGAGCGGTTGCCGTTCGGGATGCGGACCGCGGTCGAGGCGACGTACGTCCGGTGCGCCCTGTGCGGCGCGTTCGGTGAGCTGGTCCTGGACAGCGGACGGCTGGACGAGGCGCTGGCCCGCGCCCGAGATCACGTCCGCGAGACGCATCCGGGCGCGGACATCCCCGAGGCGCTCCGGCTCGTGCCCGATGTCGCCTTCCCGCCGGACGGCTGCCGCGACGTTGTCGAGTGGGTCGAGCAGTACAACGCCCGGAACACGCTGCCGGTCCCTGGCCCGCGATAGCTGCGCCGGCTGGCGCCGCCGTCGGCCGCTCAGGCGGCTGGAGCGGGCGTGTGCTGTGGGATTCCGTGGGGCGGGGCCCCGCCGGTGCTGTTGCCGGGAAGAGGTGGGTGGCCGGGCCCTTGTTCCGGGAGCCGCGGCGGGTGCTGTACGGCTCCCTGGTGGGCGTCTGTCCGGCCGTGGACGAGGTAAACCGGGGCCGCGCTGCGGGCGCAGACGGGATGGGCTCAGGTGTGGACGCGGCTGTTGGTGCCGTCGTGGTGGTCGGCGTTTTCGTCGTCGAACTAGACGAGTAAGTCCGAAGTGTTGGTCAGTGGTCGTAGGCGACGAGTGATCGGGTGATGGATGTTCCGTTGGCCCGGTTGTGCCAGATGGCTGCGGTCAGGGCCAGGATGCGTTGTCCGACGCGGGCCAGGACCCCAGATGGGGTTCTGGCTCCGTGACGTTCGAGGTCGAGTTGGCCTTTGAGGGTGTCGTTCACCGACTCGATGAGCTGCCGGATCGGTTTGAGCAGGTGCTCGCCCGGCCGTGGCTTGCGGTTGCGGTAGCTGGGCCGCAGCAGGGTCAGGCCGTGGTCGGCCATGAAGGCGTCCAGGTGCTTGGAGACGTAGCCCTTGTCGCCGACGATGGTCTGCCCGGGGTGGGTGGCCAGCAGGTCGATGTCCTGGGTGAGCATGCCGGCGAGGACTTCACGCTCGTCCGTTGTCGGGTTGGCCAGCGCCCAGGCAATGGGCAGGCCGCCGGGTGTGCAGAGCAGGTGCAGACGCAAGCCCCAGAAGAACCGTGAGTGCGAGGCGCAGTAGCCGTAACCGGCCCAGCCCGCCAGTTGCGAGCGTTTGACCGTCGGCCGTGAGCGGGCGCACTCCACGGGGGTGGAGTCCACGATCCATACGTCGTCGTGCCACAGGTCGGTGTCGCGGGCCAGAGTGCGGATGAACCGGCTGATCAGCGTGTTGGCGGCCCGCAGGCGCTTGTTGTAGCCGGACTGCTCGGGCAGGTAGGGGAAAGTCGGCGCTCAGGTGGCGGCGGGCGAACCGAAGCCAGCGGGTCTCGGAGGCGAAGCCGAGGACGGCCTGCATGACCGCGAGCGTCAACAGCTCGGCATCCGTCAGCCTCGGCGGACGGCCCCATCGCCGCGTTCCTGCCAGAGAGTCATCAATCCTCACGTACAGTGCAGTCGCGAGGGTTTCGAGATCTGTCGTCACAAACGGATCAACGAGACCCTCGCTTCATGCGCCCGAAGACTTCGGACTTACTCGTCTAGAGCATGGCTCCCGGCCGTCCACCTGCTGCCCCGCCCAGGCCGCCGGGACGGACTTGCATCCGGAGTTCGACCGGGCCGACGTCGTCAACTGGCTGCTCGCCCACGACAAGATCACCCTTCCCGCCGGTGCGGGGCAGGCGTCGCTGCTGGTGCGCGGCGAGAGGGGCGCTACAGGCAGGTTCCGGCTGGATGCCCCGTGGCTGGGCCTCGCCGACGACATCGAGGGCACCGACCGGCTGTCGGGCTGGGTCGCCGACGACGCGGACGCCGACGCGCTGGCCGCCCTCGCGGCGGGCCCGGTCGGGGCCACCCTGACACGGCTCACCGCACCGGGCGCGGGTCCCCTCGCGGTGCTCGGGGACGTCCGGGTGACCGACCGGCTTTGGTCCGGATCTGGGGGCCTGCGAATCACGCTGGAATGGCCGGCCCGCCTGCGCGGCACCACCGCGCACACCGGTAACGGTGGTGTGGTCGCCACGGCGTCCCGCAGACCAGGACCGGCGAGGACTGCGTGTGCACCCGCCACGACTGCGGCGGCCTGGACCCAGTCCTGTGGTGCGACGAACACGGCGGCGAGGCGCCCCCCAGTGCTGGACTGGCACGCGGGCGGCGGCCTGCGCTGCGCACAGCTCGGGCGAGGAAGCGTGGCAAGCGTGACAAGCGCGTAGGGGCTCGTCGGCTGAGGGTGGTCCCGGCGCAGCCTCGGATGCGCCGGGGGCCGGTCAGGCCCGGATTTCACCGTCAGGGTTGCCGGCGGCGCGTTGGTACCAGGTTTCTGCCTCGGCCGCCCGCCCTGTGTTCTGCAGCAGCCGTGCGAGGTTGTTCATGGCAGGGGCGTTTCCGGCTTCGGCGGCGCGCCGGTACCAGGTTTCTGCTTCGGCCGTGCGCCCGGTGCCCTGCAGCACCACTCCGAGGTTGTTCATGGCTTCGGTGTTTCCGGCGTCGGCGGCGCGCTGGTACCAGGGTTCCGCCTCGGTCTCGCGGCCAGTGGTCTGCAGCAGCACCCCGAGGTTGTTCATGGCCTTGATCTGTCCGGCGTCGGTGGCTTTTCGGTACCAGGTTTCTGCCTCGTTGGTGCGGCCGGTGTTCTCCAGCAGCAGTCCGAGGTTGGTCATGGCGCCGGTGTTCCCGGCGTCGGTGGCTTTTCGGTACCAGGTTTCTGCCTCGTTGGTGCGGCCGGCGTCCTCCAGCACCATGCCGAGGTTGTTCATTGCGTTGGTGTTTCCGGCGTCGACGGCGCGCTGGTACCAGGGTTCCGCCTCGGTCTCGCGGCCAGTGTTCTCCAGCAGGAGTGCGAGGTTGTTCATTGCGTTGGTGTTTCCGGCGTCGACGGCGCGCCGGTACCAGGGTTCCGCCTCGGTCTCGCGGCCAGTGTTATGCAGCAGCAGTGCGAGATTGTTCATAGCGTTGGTGTGTCCGGCTTCGGCGGCGCGCTGGAACCAGGGTTGCGCCTCGGTCTCGCGGCCAGTGTTATGCAGCAGCGCTCCGAGGTCGTTCATGGCGTCGGTGTTTCCGGCGTCGATGGCTTTCCGGTACCAGGTTTCTGCTTCGTCGGTGCGGCCGGTGTTGGCCAGCAGCACTCCGAGGCCGTGCATGGCGTCGGTGTTTCCGGCGTCGGTGGCTTTGCGGTACCAGGTTTCTGCCTCGTTGGTGCGGCCGGTGCCGGCCAGCACCACTCCGAGGTTGGCCGTAGCGTTCATCTGTCCGGCGTCGGCGGCCTTCCGGTACCAGGTTTCCGCCTCGTCGGTGCGGCCGGAGTAGGCCAGCACCACTCCGAGGTTGGTCATGGCGTCGGTGTGCCCGGTGTCGGCGGCTTTCCGGTACCAGGTTTCTGCCTCGTCGGTGCGGCCGGTGCCGGCCAGCACCACTCCGAGGCTGTACATGGCGTCGGTGTCTCCGGTGTCGGCGGCTTTCCGGTACCAGGTTTCTGCCTCGTCGGTGCGGCCGGTGTTCTCCAGCAGCAGTCCGAGGTTGTTCATGGCGTCGGTGTTTCCGGCGTCGGCGGCTTTCCGGTACCAGGTTTCCGCCTCGTCGGTGCGGCCGGTGTTCTCCAGCAGCACGCCGAGGTTGTTCCTGGCGTCGATCTGTCCGGCGTCGGCGGCTTTTCGGTACCAGGTTTCTGCTTCGTTGGTGCGGCCGGTGTTCTCCAGCAGCACGCCGAGGTTGTTCATGGCGTCGATCTGTCCGGCGTCGGCGGCCTTCCGGTACCAGGTTTCTGCCTCGTCGATGCGGTCAGCCTCTTGCAGCAGCCACGCGAGGCTGTACATGGCGTCGGAGTCTCCGGCTTCGGCGTCCCGTTGGAGGAGCTGCTCGTCGGTTTCCGACGCCTCCGCTGCCGGCACGGGGGTGGGCCCGGGTGCGAGGTGGGCGGTGCGCAGGCGTGCGGCGACGTCTTTGGCGGTGGGGGGACGGCCGGCGGGGTCTTTGGCAATAAGGGAGGTGATGAGGTTGTCGATGTCGGGCGGGATTGCGGGCTGGCGGGTGCTGGGCGGTTCGGGAGTGGTGGACAGATGCATGGCGATGATGGCGTACGCGGAGTCCGCGGTGAACAGGGGGCGCCCGGTGAGGAGCTCGTAGAGGCTGGCACCCAGGGCATACAGGTCGGCCGAGTGCGTCGGTGTCTGGCCTCTGAGCTGCTCGGGAGCCATGTAGTGAGGGCTGCCGAGCAGCGCTCCGGTCATGGTCAGGCCGATCGTGCCGTCCTGGACCTGGGCGATCCCGAAGTCGCAGATCTTTACGGTGCCGTCGTCGAGCAGCATGAGGTTGGCCGGCTTGATGTCGCGGTGGACGATGTTTTGCGTGTGGGCGGCGGCCAGCCCGTCGCACACCTGGGCGCCGTACTCCACCACCTGCTCCAGCGGGAGCCCGCCGGGGTGGTCCTCGCGCAGGACCGTCGCGAGATCACGACCTTCCAGGAACTCCATGACGAGGAACGGAGAGACTTCCACCTGCCCGTCGGCGCTCGTCTCCCGGTGCTCGCCCAGGTCGTGGACGACGGCGATGTTGCGGTGGTTCAGCCGGGCGGCTGCTTCGCCCTCACGGCGGAAACGGGCCAGGACCTGGGCAGCGAGCCGTTCGTCACGCAGATGGGAGATGAGTACCGTCTTGACCGCGACGGTACGGCGCAGCCTCAGATCGGACGCCGCCCATACCTCGCCCATGCCGCCGTGCCCCAACCGGCTCTCGAGCCGGTAGCGGCCCGCTAGCTCCATCCCCCTATACATGCAGGTCAACGTATGCGACTCGCCCGCGATACGACAAGAATCCTCCGAACCTGGGCGGGGTTTTCCGGCCGCATCCGCCGGCCCGCTGCCAGGAGTACGAGCACCGCCGCGACACCGAGACCCCGCATGCAGCAGCTCGGCGAACATCACGGCACCGACACCGTCGCCCAGCACCTGAACCGCCTCACCACCGCCACCTCCTGGCAGGAAGCCACCGGCAGCGCCCTGGTCGGCCGCCTCGTCGACGCCACCCTCACCTCCCTGACCACCCCGCCCGGCGCACCGGCCCCCTCCCGGCCCCGGGTGTCCGCGGCCGCCGCCCGCTCCCGCTCCACCACCACCCCCACTGCCGCCGCGGCCCCCGGCCGGCCGGCCCCGGCGGAGGCCGCGGTCCCCACCCACCGGCAGCAGGCCGCACCCGTCAGGGGCGCGGGGCGTAGGCGGTGATGGTGATGACGGGCAGGCAGCGCCGGGCCGGTGGCAGCGCGCTGGCGGGTCTCGTGCTGGCCACGGCCGGCTGGTGGGCGCAGTGGTCCGGGTACGAGGTCGTGGGCACGGCCCTGACCCTGCTGGCCGGGACCGTGGTGCTGGCAGGTGCGTGGCGCTCGGGCGTCCTGCACCTCCCGCAGCACGAGGCCGGCCGCCAGGCAACGCAGCAGCAGCGGGCGCGGGACTCTGGCTGCAGATGCTCGGAGGGCTCCTCCTCATGCGCACCCTGCTCCGTGCTCTACGGGCCCCTCCACTTGCTGGCAACGCTGCTGTGAGCGCCGCCCGCGCCGCGCACGCGTTCCGGCTGTGGGTCTTCCGGGCCATGGCTCGTCCCTGCTCCATCACGCCCGCCGCTGCGGTCCCCGGTCAGCCGGCCCCGGCCGAGGCCTCGGTCCCGGCCCACCGGCCGCGCCTGCCAGGGGCGCGGGAGTTCGGTCACGGGAGGGGACGAACATGAGGTTCTTCTCCGTGAAGGGCCGGGAGTACGTTGCCCTCACAGTGCTCGGGAGCGACGACTTCGACGCTCTGGAAGTGGTGGAGATGACTGCTGCCGGGCGTGGCGCCCTCTTGTTGGAGTTCCGGATGGACGAGGAGACGGCCACGCTGGTGCACCTTGGCGCGGAGGTGGGTATTCCGCTGCTCAGGGCCTCCCTGGAGATCTTCCGCACGGACTTTCTAGAGCCGAGGCGCGCGGCGGGGTTGCCGCTGCGGCCCTGGTAGCCGAGCCTGGTCTGCGCCTTGGGTTTCGGTTGCCGGAGGGAGGGTGTGGTCGCGGTGTGACGACGGCCTGAGGCTGATGCCGGGGCGGACTGGCCGGCCATGCTCCGGTAGCGCTAGCGCGAGGAGTAACGCTCGGTGGGGGGTTTGTTGGTGTGTCGGGTCGTTGGTGGCCTGGGGTGTTGTGGGTTCGTTGAGAGGTGGATTTGGCGGTTCGGCGGGGTGGCTGGGGTGTGTGAGCTGGGGTTATGTGTTTCGTGTTGAGGGCGGCAGGGTTCGTTGTAAGTAGTTCTGGCGTGTAAAGGCCCGGTTGGTGTTTGTGCTGGTCAGGGCTGTTCTGCCTGTCTGTTTGGTAGGTGGGGTTTATCGGCGTCGGTGGGGGCGGTGGTGGGTTTCGGCGAGGTGGTCGAGTCGTACCGCGTCGAGGGCGGTTTTGGTGATGCGTTCGGTGCCGTCGCAGATGGCGGTGATGGCGGCTTGGCGGATGAGTCGGGTGAGGGATCCGATGCGGCCGGCGGTGCGCTGGTGGAGGTAGGGGGCGTGGGCCGGGAGGGTGCCGGCTTTGTGCTGCTGGAGGTCGAGGTTGTTTTCGATGTCGGTGATGGCGTCGCGGAAGGGTTGGCGGGTGCCGTGGCGGGCGGGGAGGGGGCCGCAGTCGACGAGGGTGGCGCGTCCGGCGAGTTGAGCGCCCCGTGTCCCGCTGAAGAGGGGTGTGTCGGTGACGTTGATGCCGGCGTAGACGAACGTCGCGGGGAGGCGTTCGCTGAGGTCTTTGAGCAGGTCGGCGGTTTGGGCGCCGGTGGTGGTGCGGGGGTTGAGGCGGTGGATCTCGTCGATCATCACCAGCTGGACGCCGGCTTGGGTGTAGGTGTGGCAGACGGCATCGGTGATCTGGGTCTGGGTCATACGCGCGGTGACGGGGATGCCGAGGTAGCGGGCGAACTCGGTGACGAGGGTTTTCGCGGTCGCGCCGGGCGGGACCAGGACATACGCGACGGGTACCGCGGTGTGGGCTGATCCGGGTGGTGCGGGGTTTTTGCGGGTGTGGGCGAGGTGGCAGGTGCGGCCGACGTTGAGGAGGGCGGTGGTTTTCCCGGCTGCGGCGGGTCCGGTGACGATCAGTGAGGGCCGTGCGGTGTTCTGCTGGTGGCGGCCGAGGATCATCAGGGTGCGGACCTGGGTGGTCAGGGTGTGGATGGCGGGGGTGCGGATGGTGACGAAGCTGGAGTGGTAGGCGAGGCGTTCCTCTGTACTGCGGGGCGGATCGCCGGGCTGGGGCGGTGCGACGGGGTCGGTGGTGGCGAAGCGCTGCCAGCCTTGCCAGGTGGTCAGCGGCCAGGATGGCTCGGCCGCACCACTGCCGCTGGTGCCGACTGGTGTGCGGCTCAGGTTCGGCGTCGTGGGGTGGGGGGTGTTCACCACTTGTCGGCTTCCTCGTGCGCGTTGTAGAGCCCGAGTCCGGTGGCCGGGGCGGGGCTGACGTCGTCGGGCAGGTCGTCGAGGCCGTCGAGGTCGTCGAGGTCGTCGATGGTGTCGTCGTCCCGCTGTTCCGGGCTGTCGGCGGGTGCTTCGGTGCCGTGGGCCCCATTGCGGGCTGTGGGGAGTGGGACGTGAGCGGTGCGGGCCAGGAGGGTTTGTTCGGTCTTGGTGGCGTGGCCGCTGTGGACGCGGCGCATGAGCTGGTCGAGGGCGTCGGCGAGGCGGGCTTCGTGCTGCTCGGCGTCACCGTGGTTGCAGTCAGTGGCCTGGGTGCGGATGTGCTGCCAGGTGTGTTCGTCGAACGGCCGGTGGACGTGGTCGCGGTGGATCCACGGAATCTCGGTGAGTTCGCCGTCGGGGAGCCGGATCCAGATCTGGCGGACGTCGTGGGGGTTGTAGTGGATCTCCCATTTCCCGCCGCGGCCGGCGACGGGGGAGGCCTGGCCGCGGTGCGGGGCGAGGAGATCTGCGTCGTAGGTGCGGTGGCGGATGGTGATGCCGGCGGGGGTGATGGCCTGCCAGCGCACGGGCAGCAGTTCGAGGTAGTCGCGCCCGGTCAACGGGACGGGCACGTATCCGGCGACGGCGACGAGCGCGCCCCACATCTCATTCGGGGTGAGCGCCTTCCTGGGCATCATCGGGTGGCGCAGCCCTTCATGGGGCCGGTGGTGGTAGTGCACCAGCCACTCATCAAGCAGGTCCTGCAGCTGGGCGACGCTGAAGCAGGCGTCTTTCTCGGCCTCGGGGCCACGGCGGGTGACGTCGGATCCGGTGTAGCCGGGCAGGTGCTGGCAGAACAGGGCGTTGATAGAGCCGAAGGTGCGCTCGACGATGCCCTTCGCGGTGGGGGCGCGGGGCGGGGCGGGCTGGACGCTGATGCCGAGGGTCTCGCAGGCGGCGGTGAACGCGGCGGAGACGAAGACCTTGCCCCGGTCGACGACGATCGTCTCCGGCAGGACGACCGGCCGGGCCGCCGCGCCGGCCAGGCGCTCATCCAGCGTGGCCAGCTGCTGGTAGGGGAGCGCGCGGGCGTGGTCCATGCGCAGGATGTCCGGCCAGGTCGGTCTGGCCGGGTGCGGGACGGCCATCTCCGCCAGCAGCAGGGCCGCGTCCACGGACTTGGTCGCGCTGGGGCACAGCACGGCGGCGAGGATGGCGCGGGTGGCGACGTCGACGGCGATGGTGAGCTCGGGGCGGGCGAGGCGCCCGTCGTCGAAGAGGGCCAGGACATCCAGGCGGGTGGTGTCGATCTGGACCTGCTCGCCGGGCCGCAGCGCGGTGGCGGGGGTGAAGGCCCGCCCCTCGACGCTCGCGGGCACCTGCCGCACCGGGCCACTGGGCAGTTCACCGGGGCGGGCGAGGGAGGTGACGAGCCGGTACAGCGTGGCCTGGGACGGCACGGGCACCGCACCGGGGCCGTGCCGGTCCTGAAGGATCTGGTGGATCAGCGGGAACAGGCCGTTGATGGTGCCCCTGGAACGCCCGCGCCGGCGGCGCAGCGCCTCACGCACGGCTGCGACGACCCGTTCGTCGGAGCGCCCGGTAGAGCTGGAGGCGCGGGTGGTGCGGTGGTCGAGCAACCCCCACAGTCCCTGCTTGCGGTAGGCCAGGCGCATGCGCTGCACCGTGGTACGTGACACCCGCCCGAAACCGAGGGCGGTCAGTTCCTCGGCCTTGGCCTGCTCCCGTTCGGCCAGCGTGTGTCGTGCGGGGTCGTACTGCTCCCGCACCACTCCACCGCTGCCGGGCCCGTCGGCAAGGCCGCACTCGACTTCCCGGACATGCCGCTGCCAGGCCAGGGCCTTCTCCCGCGCCGCGGCGGGCGCGGTCTCGAACAGCCCCCACTGCGGGGCCGCCTGCGGCACCTCCGCCCCGATGACACTGAAGCCGGGATCGGCGAACAGGTACCCGGCAAGCACCGCCTCACCGCCGCCGTCCGGGCCGACGAGGTGAACCATCTGTCCGGACAGAGCGACCACCTGCCACTTCACACCGCGGAAACGGACATGCGCCCCGACCGCCACGGCCGGCCGGGCAGTGCGCCGCGCGCTCACCCGGCACCTCCCGTCCGGCCCAGACCGTTCCAGTCCCTGGGGCCGACGGGGACGCACTCGTGCAGCGGCGCCTCCAGGTCCGTCGTGAGCTGCCCGTGCCACAGGGCGTGGAAGACGACGGGAAGGACCTCGATCGGGTCACCGACAGCTTCGGCTCCCTCGATCAGCGGCCGCGGTCGCGCGAACGCTTCCACAGCCGCGGGCGTCAGGCCCGGGCGGCCGGCGTTGCGGGGATGGCGATAGCCGGCCAGCCACTTCAGATTGGAGGCCGGCACATCGTCGAGCGGTGAAAGGCGCCGGTAGGCCCAGCCGATGTCCCCGCACGCCCTGGCCACCGCGTGCGCGGCGCCCAGGGCACGTTCGCCACCGGCGTCGGGGTGGCTGGGGCAGTCGGCCAGCAGGCCCGTGCCGTCGCGGTAGCGGGCGAACAGCTGCGGCACCCAGGAACGCACCCGTCCCCGTTCGTCGCGCCACAGCAGCCGTACCGGCCGCCCGGCGAGCCCGGTCACGCGTGGGTCGCGGTCCAGGGCCATCAGTTGGGTGCGCATTGCGTTCGACCCCGCGGCCACGTGCCGTCCGGTGGTCGCCGACCACCACAGTCCCGGCCCCCAACGCCGCCCCGGCACCACCGGGAACGCCGACACCGGCGGCAACTCCTCGAACGCCACCGTCATGGCTGCATCCGCCCACCGCTGCTGCACCGACTGCCCCACCGGGTCGAGGAACACCGCCTCGAACCCGCTCCCACTGTCCACGACCGCTCGCCCTGCCCGGTCCCCGGGCCGTGCCCCACCTGTGCTGATCACCCGCGTCAGCCAAGCCGTACCCGCCGACAGACGCCGCTGTTTTCAGGATTCCTTCCACAAACGAGTGCAGTATCAGCTAACAGCCGACAAAGCCGTCGTGCTTCGTCCTCAACTGCCGTCTTCCTGCCTGCCCGCCGTCAGCATGCTCCTGAGCTCCTCGACAGGCATGTTCACCCACCGTGCCACCTCCTCCAGCGGCACCCCGCCGTTCACCGCCGCCACCGCGCTCCGCTTCCAGGCCGCCTCGATCAGACCGGCACTATGACCGAGACCGCGCAGCAGCTGCTCCGCGACCTCGGCAGTCGGCCCGCTCTGCACGCCGCGCAGCTGGGCGAGCTGCTCCTCGGCACCGTCGATGAGACTGCCGATCCGCGCCCGCTCCTCGGGCGGCACGACCGTCCGCCACATCGTCCCCGAGCCCGGCGCCCGTTTCTCCTTGCCGAGCACCCGCAACTGTCCGGCCATGGTCGCCGGCTGATGTTCCTGGCGCACCCACCACGGATCGTCCGCGTACCCGGTCGGCCCGCCGGCTGCGGTGCGGCGCCGGCGGATGACGCTGCCCATCCAGGAGATCAGCGGACCTCCATGATCCGTCGCCGCCAACGGCCCCAGCCACACGCGCCCGACCCGCTCCCCGAGCCGACGACAGAACATCCCGTCGGCTGGCAGCACCCGCGGCCGCCCCGCACCACTGTCCACCCACACCAGCTCAGCCATACCCGGACTCAACAACGCCTCGGCAACCACCACCACCTCAGGGAAGACGACCGGATCCCGCCCCACGATCCGCCACCATTCCAGATCACCTCCGGCGTCACCACCAGCGACCTGATGCAGCCGCCGCGGCCAGATCGTCTCCCGCTCCCAGGCATACGCCTGCTCCCACCAACGACCCACCACCGCATACGCCAGCGCGAACACCCTCTCCGGCCCGACCCCGCCCCGCACCGCCCGCCGCGCCACCCCGGCCCACCGCCGCTGCGCCGCAGCCACTTCCGGCAGCTGCCGTACGTCCAGGTACTCAAGAGGCTGGTCGGCGTCCGCATCGAAGAGCCACCGTCCGTGCCGTACACACACCCGATCCCACCGCGGGACGTACCGCACGACGCGCACGGCCGTCCCCGCACGCCCGGCGGCGCACAGTCGGCAGCCGAAGGCCACCGGCCCGGCGACTGTGCCGGCGATCCGCCACGCCGCCATCGGCACTCCGGTCGCCTCGGCCGATAGCTTGGCGTCCTCCTGTGCCCACGACGGCAACGCCCGCGCCAGTACCTCCTCCTCGACGCCGCACAGGCCTGCCAGGAGTTGCCGCCCGGCTGAGTTCAGCACCACCTCGGCATCGGCCCGAAAGGCCCCGCCCGCGTGCTTGGGCTGGTGGTTGCGCCAGTGCCAGCCGGACCGCAATGCCTTCGCCTCCAGCCCGTAGCGGCTTGCGATGCGGCAGATCAGCGACGAGGTCGTTTCTCCCTGCAGGGGAGCGGTCCGCACAAGACCGGGGTGATGGTTCACTCCACCACGGTCTCGTGTCCGCAGCCCGGGCGGGCACTTTCGCAACGGACGCCCAACCGATCAAGGATCCGCGCGGGACGGCTGCGCACCGACAGGACTTGGCAGCAGGCCAGGGGGCACCGCCCTGGTCGGCCGCCTCGTGGACGCGACCCTCACTTCCCTGGCCACCCTACCCGGCACACCGGCCGCCTCCCGGCCCCGGTCTCCCCGGCTGCTGACCGCTCTCGCTCCTCCTCCCCGCGGTGCCGGCGCATCGGCCCCGGCTGCGGTTCCGCCCACCGAAGGCAGCCCGCCCCGGGCAAGACAGCAGGGCACGGCCGGTAGACGCCCGGCGCTGCACTACCGGAGCGGGAAGCCGACACGGCCGGCCGCGCTGGGGGAGGGGGTGTGGGCGGTGGCAGGCCGCGCGGTGGTGGTGGGGGTCTCTGCTGTGTGGTGTCTGGTGTGCGGCACACCTCTGGCACTTTCGACACATGGTCGCTGTCTCGTCGAGGTTTTCCCGCCGTGCGGGACGAGGGGGACGGGCCGGTCTGAATTCTTCCCGGGAACACGACCGCGTCGGGCGGATCGTCCTCTGCGTCGCCGGCCTTCCAGACCGCGAGTCTCCCCGACTCGGTCCGGCGGCCTGGTCAGGGTCTACTACCCGCACCCTGCGACCCCAGGCGTGCTGGCCCCGTCCGCCGCCGCGGTCCCCGCCCACCTTGGCGAACTGGAATGTCAGAGGTCGCTGAGACACTCCTGGGCATGGCGCTGCGGTCACCGATCTACCTCGACACCGAAACTCTCCTGTCTCAGGCGGAGTACTACGACATCGACGTCCCTCGACAAGCGGAGATCACTGAGAAGACCGTTCAGAAGCGGACTGGTGGCGGCAAGGCCGGCATGGGCGGGTTCGCGCTGGAAGGGTCCAAGGGAACCGACGTCGAGTTCCAGTCCACTTACACGCTCGCCCCGAAGCAGAAGGCCACCTTCAGCAAGGTCATCGACGCGCTGATCAACGAGGCCGGAGCAGTCAAGGTCGACCCGGACAGCGAGACACCCCTCTGCAGGGACGACCTGGTGCAGATCGAGGGCACAACGCGGATCACTGCAGCCAGTCTGGCCGGGAAGATGTTCTACATCCTTCGACGGCTCATGGACAACGTCGCGGTAGACCTGGACAGTCTCCGCGATCTCGATGTCAACAATCTGCCGCTCGCCGAGCAGTTCCAGCAGGTGTACCTCCGAAACGAGCTCCTCCCCATCCCCATCCTGCTGGAGCTCACCGGATCGAACCTGCCGCAGAAGGTCTACATCAACGTGCCACCGGATCATTTCCTGGGCGAGGCGTCAGCGAACCGTATCGAGGGCGAACTGCGCGTCCTGGGCAGCATCAGCAGGCTGATCCCAGGCGGCAGCGATGGGTACCTCAGCGCTGAGCAGTGGCTTCTCCACGACTGGGAACACATGATGCGGCGCTTCCTGATGACCCAGGTGGACGACCAGGTGCGAGAACTGGTCAGTCACTTCAATCTGGACCTCCCCGCCGAGGACGTTCACGCCCACATCGCCGGCCCAGCCATCATCGTCGACGCGATCGGGATCTACTGATTCGTGGAACGCCCCCGGTCTTCGGTACCGCCCGGCGAGGTTTCTGTGGATTCGTGGGGTGAGCGCGGTTGGGTGTGGGTAGGGTCGGGGCAGCCGGGTCCGGGTCTTCGTTCGTAGCGGGGGCACCAGCTGGCTCCTCGAGTCTTCTTTCACCGTCCGGGGACGCGCTCGTACCGTGTCCACCAGCGGGCTTCCTGCCGCGTGCGCGTGCTGCTTCGTCCGGCGCGCGCTCTCTTCCTTTGGAGTCCCGCGATGTCTTCATCGCTGCCCGTGGCCCGGGCGATCGATTTCCTGTGTGAGCACACGTCCAGCAAGAGCCGGGTGATGGCCCTGCTGGCTCACGACAACGGCCCCAGTTCCCTGACCGCCGTTCTGACCTGCAAGGACCCAGACCAGGCCTTCGAAGCGGTGGGCATTCTGCGCCGAGTCCTGGCCCGGCGGGATGCCACTGCCGTCGACGACGAACTGAAGGCCCTCACGGCCGAGATGCCGGACGCCCCGGCCGGCTCGCTGCGCCAGGCCGTCGTCCACGCCGCGTCCGGCACCTGGCAGGCACAACCCGGCACCCTGTTCGTGGTACCCAACCCGGATCCGTCCGAAGATGAAACAGTCTCCGACGTACCGTCCGGCCCGGTGGGGCACCCGCGGCTGAAAGACCTGCCGGGAAAGGTCGTGCGGATCGCGCACCTGTACGAGTTCCACGTCACCGACGAGAACGCTCTCCTACGGGCTGCTATCGACCGTGGCTGGGAGCCGCTGCCGGCCTCCGAACGCGGCGACGACGATCCACGCGACCTGATCGGGGCGGTGATGACCCTCACCGAGGATCCGGATGTCGCCGGAACCCAGACCCTGGAAGAACAGAGCTCCGCGGAGCTCCTGAGCGTCGAAGACGGGGACGAGCTGGCTGACTGGAGCGCGGCACCGATCGTCACCCGATTCACTCACGGCTGGCGCCTGCGAAGCAGGCGGACACGCTCCGCAGCCGAAGACGAGACACCCAACTTCGCAGCGCTCTTCCCCACTCGGCACTGCCCGTGCAAGGGCGAAGACGAGGACTGCGAGGACTGCGTATGGCAGCTCACGCCCCGTACCGCCGACCTGCTCCACACCGCACTGGTCGTCCTTGCAGACCAGGCCTACGACGACGCGCAGCATCTGGGGGACCAGTTCCTTGCAGACGCTGACTCCTCCACCTGGGGGGTCTTCGACCGCATGCCCCCGCTCACATGGACAGCCGACCACCGCTGGCGTCGTCGCATGGCGCGTGCTTTCGACGACCTGGCCGCCGACCTTGCCAGGGGGAACTGGCCCAACCCCAACTGCACGGCGGAGGAGATGGCACTGCACCTGGCCATCGAAGACGCCCCGACCTACCTCGAAGACCGCCCTGCAGAGGACGACCACAACGCTCTCCCGGAACACGAGGACGACTACGGCTGGGACAGCTGCTCCGACCTGATGTTCCAGGACCACGATGTCCTGATGCTCTTCCACTCCAAGTTCACCGGCATCGAGGACCCCGACCACCCCGCGAACCAGTTCCTGGGTGTGGGCGACCTTCGAGAGGCTGCCTGGTTCGACCCGTTCGACAACCGCGGCATCCGGGACCCCCGGCGAGGCTTCCGGCGATAGACCTCAGCTCCTCGCACTGGTCTGCTGGGGGCCAGTGCGAGGAACTCCTCCCCCGACGGTGCCTACCGCGCCCAGTCGACGCCGAGTTCGGCGAGCGCTGCGAGTTGCGCCGGGTTGAGTCGGTCACGGCGGGCCTTCTGGTTCCCGATCCAGATGCCCACACGGTGAGGACCGTCCGCGAGCTCCTCGACGGCGCCGCGTCCCGGCATCCCGCCCTCCCGCGCCACGTACTGCGCGAGGGCCTGCAGGCCCTTCTGGAAGGCGTCTCCGCCCGCCCGCGGCCCGGACGCCGCAGCCGTCTTCACCGTCGTCTTGCGAGCCCGTGAGGCCTTCTTCACGCCGAGCGCGGCGAGCCGGCGCTGCTGCTCGGTGTTGAGCCGCCCCCAGTTCCTGCGCTGCGTGGCGAGCCAGCGTCCGACGTCGTCCCCGTGCCGGGTCACCCCGGGCACGACCGCGGTCAGGCGGGCGCCTTCGGCGAGGAGCTGCGTCAGGTAGGCGTAGTGCCGCTGCCAGTCCACCGTCCACCCCAGCACGGCCGGGTTCCAGTCCGGATCGACCGCAGCCAACGCCGCCGCCCGCCGCTCCGCGCGAACCGGGTCCTTCCCGAGCCCGCCGGGCCGACGCACGTTCGTCAACCACTGACCGATCGCGACGTCCATGATCGCTGCGCCGCGTGGTGCGGCGAGGCTCCCGTGAAGGTCGTAGTAGGCCCGCGCCGCACCGAGGTTGGCCTCGAAGCCGGCGTCGGCGGTGTCCCACACGACCCCCAGCCCCTCCAGCTCGGCCGCCCGCTCCCCGGTCATGGTCCCGGCCCGGTACGCCCGCCGCTGGTCCGACAGCCACCTGCCGAGCGGGAACGCCCCCGCCTCCTCCACGTGCTCGTACGGGACGTCCAGGTCCCCTTCGCGCTGCCGGTACCGGTAGGCGGCCTCGGCGCCCCGACGCCAGTCCTGCCGCTCGGTGTTGATCACCTGGTAGCTGATCCACTTCGCGATCAGCGCCGGGTCCCGCGGCGTCGCGAACTTCAGCAGCAGCCGCGACTCCTCCTCACCCTCTTCCGGCTCCTGCCCGACCGGCCGGGACGGGTCCACGACCCTTTTCTGATTCGCCTGAGGAATAGCAAGCATTTCCACAGCTTTTTCATCATGCGCCCGCAATCCCGCCAAAACCCGCACCAAAGGCCTATAGGAATTCGACGAAAGCATGTCCTCAGGCTTTTCACCTTCCCGCAGAAACACGGGAACGATCAGGGTGGCCATCTTCCCCTCACCGGGCTTCTGCCGCAATGCCCGCCCGATCGCCTGGACGATATCGACGGCCGACCCCTTCGGATCGATCAGAGCCACGCTGTCCGTCGCCCGAATATCAACACCCTCGCCCAGGACCCGGCAATTCGAGAGCACGGCGCGCCCGGCCCTGCGCCCGAAGTCCGCGAGCACGGACTGCCGGTGGGAGCCCTCGTGTTCCCCGCACAGCCACCCGGCCCACACCCGCTCCGGGTGCCGCCCGGGGTCGACGGCGTGCAGCCGCGCGGCGACCCGCTCCAGTCCTACGGCGAAGGCCTCCGCCTCCATGGTTCGGTGGTGGAACGTGATGGTGGTCTGCAGCCCGTGCTCGGCCATCGTCTCCAGCAGTGCGGTCTGCGTCGCCGCGAGCCGCTGCCCCCGCAGCTGCTCCTCGTACCGCTCTTCGCTATTCAGCCGCTGCGGAGTAACGACAGGGTCGGTGAGTTCCGCCACCACAATCTGATACTTCGCCAAAAGCCCCCGGGAAATAGCCGAAGCAAGCGAGAGTTCATAAACAACAGGCCCGAACACCGCCGGATCGTCCATCGAGCACGCGAGATCCTTCGGCAGCCGGTCCCACCGCGGCCGCGCCACCCACACCCGCCCCTCCGCCTCGGCCTCCTCACGCGCCCGCCGCTCCTCCTCCGCAGCCCGCCGGCGCGCCTCCTCCTGCTCCCGCTCCTGCGCCCGGGAACCCGGCGCCCGCTCCATCCAGATCCGGGGTGTCGCGGTCATGTAGAGCCGACGCATCGCGGGGATCACCTCCTGGCGGTGGACGTCCGCCCACGCCTTCCCCGCCGACCCCGACGTACGGTGCGCCTCGTCGACAATCACCAGGTCGAAGACGTCCATCGGCAGCCCGTACGCGCCCTCATGCGCCTCGGCGATGACCGGCAGCGACGCGTACGTGGCGTACACCGTGACGGGGCCGCGCCCGTGCCACAGCCCGAGCTGGGGCGCCGACGTCGTCGTCCGGACGTCGAGCTGCCACAGCTGCGGATCGTCCTCCAGCGAGCACACCGCGACCGCCGGCCCGGTGTGCCCGGCGAGCCGCCACTCCCGCACCGTCTGCGTCAGCAGATCGAGCGTCGGCAGGAGCACTAGGACCCGCCCGTGCCGCGCCAGCCGCAGCGCCGCCGCCGCGGCGATAAAGGTCTTCCCGGTTCCACACGCGGAAACGACTGTAGCCCTCAGCCCCGCCTCCGGAATCCGCTTTCCCGGCGGGATATCCAGCCCCCGGACAATGGCCTCCACCGCCTCCTCCTGGTGAGGACGCAGCACGATGTCACCGGACTTCTGCATTCGGCACTCCACGGAACTCGAAGCGGCGTGGAGGCCCGCCAGGGAAGGGGTGGCGATGTTCTCGGGATC